>CAYSPT010000033.1:45963-59884 GCA_964432985.1 uncultured bacterium | reverse complement strand
ATGTTGTTCTCCTCGGCGTAGGAGCGGTGCATCAGCGCGGCGTGAATCAGGTCCAGGTTCCGAAACGAGTACTCCAGGTACTGCTCGAGTTCCTCCACGTGTTTTGCACCGGTCACGTCGTTTAACTCCACTTATATTCGCGCGCTGCCGGCTGCTGATGGCTGATGCAGGTATCCCCTGCAGCGACGGCCAAAGCTCGTCAAGCGCGCTGTTCTAGATTTTCCTGAATACCAGGGAGGCGTTGTGCCCGCCGAACCCGAAGGAGTTCTTGAGCACCACCTTGACAGGATACTCGATGGCGGTGTTGGGAACATAGTCCAGGTCGCACTCCGGGTCGGGGTGCTCGTAGTTGATGGTGGGATGGATGAATCCCTGCTCCATCATCAGCATGCATCCGGCGCTTTCCACCGGTCCGGCTGCGCCGAGCAGGTGCCCCGTCATGGACTTGGTGGAGCTGATCTTTACCTTGTGGGCAGCCGCGCCCAGCACCGTCTTGATGGCCATGGTCTCCAGCTTGTCGTTCAGAGGAGTGGAGGTGCCGTGGGCATTGATGTAATCCACCTCATCGGGAGCGATACCGGCGTCATCCAGTGCCATGGCCATGGAGCGGGCTGCTCCTTCGCCTCCGGGGGCCGGGGCGGTCATGTGATGAGCGTCCGCCGTGGCCCCGTAGCCGACCACTTCGGCGTAGATGTGGGCGCCGCGCCGCTTAGCGTGCTCGTACTCTTCCACGATCAGGATACCGGCGCCCTCGGCGATCACGAACCCGTCACGCTCGCGGTCGAAGGGGCGGGATGCGTGAAGAGGATCGTCGTTTCTGAACGAGAGCGCCTTCATGCTGGAGAACCCGGCCAGGCCCAACGGGGAAATGCAGGCTTCAGCCCCCCCGGCGATGAACACATCGGCCTGTCCGTGCCTGATCTTGTGGAACGCCTCGCCAATGGAGTGAGTGCCGGAGGCGCAGGCGGTGGTGATGTCAAGGTTGGGCCCCCGGGCGTTGAACCGGATGGATACCTGCCCCGCCGCCATGTCGCCGATCATCATGGGCACCATGAACGGGCTCACCCTGCCCGGTCCCCTCGTCTTCAGCACATCGTGCTGGGCCTCGAAGGTCCCGATACCGCCGATGCCGGAGCCGATAATGACACCGATCCGGTCACGGTTTTCCTGCTCCATGTCCAGACCGGAGTCCTCAACTGCCATGTCCGCGGCGATCACGCCGAACAGGGTAAACCGGTCCATCCGCCGGGCTTCCTTCTTCGAGAGATACGGAGTCGTGTCGAACTCCTTGACCTGGCCGCCGATGCGGGAAGCGAACTCCGAAACATCGAAGAGGGTGATGGGGCCTATACCGCTTCGTCCTTCACGGATGGCCTGACAGAACTCGTCTTTACCCAGGGCGTTGGGGGCAACTACTCCAATACCGGTTATTACCGCTCGGCGCTGCACACGATCACCTGGCTTTCCATAAAAAACTTTAATTACTTTTCAAGACAGTCGGACCTGACTGAACGCACGATGGATGATGCCAACCGCAAATGTAAAAAAGTCTAGCCTGACTGGGTGGGTGGGGGATGCGGTGGTGGCAATTGCTTATGTTAAAAAGTTAAGCCTTACCCCACTCATACTGACCCCAAGCATAAACCCACGCTAAATCCTACACAAACTGCCGAACACCAGGCGTCGGCCTGGTGTTTTGACAGTCCTGAATTATACTTTGTGAGGTGCTGCCTGTTAGCCCAGCTTCTCTGTGATGTACTTGACGGCTTCGTTGACCGTGCGGATCTTCTCGGCGTCCTCGTCGGGAATCTGTACGTCAAATTCCTCCTCCAGGGCCATGACCAGCTCTACCTGGTCCAGAGAGTCGGCCCCGAGATCGTCCTGGAAGTGAGCACTATCGGTGATTTCGGCTTCCACGACATCCAGTTGTTCGGCAGTAATCTTCTTGACTGTATCCAGAATATCGGACATTTCCTACTCCTCCTCCCTGTTCCGCCGGTGCCGGCGCCCGGATGGACGGCGGCCCGGTAGAACATCTACCGTAATTTAACCCGAATAATTCGGGTTCAAGGCCCGAATAATTCGGGCCAGGTCACATCGTCATGCCACCATCAACGGCCAGTACGTGACCCGTCACGAACGAGGAAAGGTCAGAGGCCAGAAACAGCACCGCCCCGGCCACTTCCTCGGGTGTTCCAATTCTACCAAGCGGGGTGTCCTTCATGATGGTCTGCTTTATATCGTCCGAAAGAACGTCGGTCATGTCGGTCCCGATGAATCCGGGAGCGATGGTGTTGACCCTGATTCCGCGGGGGGCGAACTCACGGGCGGCGGATTTTGAAAAACCGATGATGCCCGCCTTGGAGGCGGCGTAATTGGACTGCCCCGCGTTGCCTCTCAGACCGATGACCGATGAAATGTTGATGATGGACCCGGCGCGCTGTTTCATCATCTTCCGGGCGAACGCCCTGGTCATCAAAAACACGCTTTTCAGGTTGACCGACAGCACGCGGTCCCAGTCCTCGTCTTTCATCCTCATCAGCAGCGTGTCCCGGGTAATACCCGCGTTGTTGACCAGGATATCGAGCCGGCCGAGCTCACCGATAACCTTCTTGGAGAGGCCGGTAACCGTCTCGGAATCGGACACATCGGCCACCATTGCGATCACAACTGCGCCCGAAGCGGACAGCTCTTCACGGGTCTTCTCCAGCGCTTCCCCGTCCAGGTCGCAGATCACCACGCTGGCGCCTTCATCATGCAAGGCGGCGGCGATGGATTTGCCGATTCCCCGGGCGGCGCCGGTGACCAGCGCTGTTTTTCCTTCGAGGAGTTTCTGCATTGCTTACGGCCTCCTTAAAAACCCTAAAGGTGTTTTACTAATCCTTGCAGGTTTTACTTCTTAAGCAGAGCGTTGGCGATGACCAGACGCTGCACTTCCGAGGTCCCTTCGTAGATCTCGGTAATCTTGGCGTCGCGGTACAGGCGCTCTACCACGTAATCCTTCATGTAGCCGTAGCCGCCGTGTATCTGCACCGCTTCGCGGCTGGCACGCACCGCCACGTCGGAAGCGTACAATTTGGCCATGGCCGCTTCCATCCCGAAGGGCTCCCCGGCGTCTTTGAGCACCGCTGCGCGGTGGGTCAGCAGCCGGGCGGCGTCCACCTGGGTGGCCATTTCCGCCAGTTTCCACTGGATCCCCTGGAACTTGCAGATGGGTTGACCGAATTGCCGGCGTTCCTTGGAGTACTTCAGCGACTCCTCCAGGCAGGCCGCCGCCACCCCCACCGCCTGGGAGGCAATACTGATACGGCCCCCGTCCAGGGTGTCCATAGCCATTTTGAAGCCTTTGCCGACGCGGCCGAGAACGTTCTCCTTGGGTACCGGGGTGTCCTGGAACACCAGCTCGCAGGTACCGGAGGCCCGGATTCCCAGCTTCTTCTCCTTGGTGCCCACCGAGAATCCCGGGAAGCTCTTTTCCACCAGGAACGCGGTCAGTTTGCCCCGGATACGGCCGGGGCGGCAAACCTTGCCGATGACGATGACCACTTCGGCCACGTCACCACCGGAGATAAAGCACTTGACCCCGTTGAGCACATAGTGATCGCCGGCGTCGATGGCCGTGGTCTGCTGGTTGATGGCGTCTGAGCCCGCTTCGGGTTCCGTCAGGGCGAAGGCCCCTAGAAGGTCGCCCTTTGCCAGGGGCACCAGGTACTTCTGCTTCTGCTCCTCGGTGCCGTGAGTCAGAATGGGCACGTTCACCAACGAGTTGGCCCCGGCCACCATCCCGCCGATGGCACAGCAGGCTTTTGACACTTCCTCCACCACCATGCAGTAGGTGAGCGTGTCGCACCCGGCACCGCCGTACTCTTTGGGCACGATCAGCCCGAGAAGGTCCAGTTTCCCCATTTTCTTGTAAACGTCCAGGGGAAATTTTTCCTCTTCATCGTACTCCTGGGCGATGGGAATGATCTCTTTTTCTGCGAAATCCCGAACTACTTTCAGGATCATTTTCTGCTGCGGCGTGAGTCGAAAATCCATGGCCAGTTCAACTACCTTCCTGCGCATACTACTTGTCTTAGCTAACTACTTGCCTTAGCTAACTACCTGCCTTCGCATACTACCTGCCTTATCCATCCACTTGCCTTCTCTATCTCTCTGCGCATTCTATCTCTCTACCGATACGGCCCACCACGTCGTGGCAGATACAACGCTGCGCGATACCCAGGGCATTTGTTATGGAAAGCGCACGGCTTGAGCCGTGGGCGATTATACAGGCCCCCCTGACCCCCAGCAGCGGTGCCCCGCCGTACTCCGAGTGGTTCATGCGCTTGAAAATCCACTCGAACTGGTCCTGCATATGCTCCACCGGGAGCTCTGTCTTGCTGAATCCGTCCTTGATCAGGTAGGCCACAGACCGGATGACCCCTTCGACAGTCTTGAGCACAATGTTTCCCACGAAACCGTCACAGATGATAACGTCCGCAACTCCCCTGAAAATACGATTGCCTTCCACGTTGCCGATAAAGTTGAGTGAAGAGTTCTTTAAAAGCTGGTGCGCTTGCTTAACTGTTTCGTTGCCTTTGCCCTCTTCTTCGCCGATATTGAGCAGCCCTATCCGGGGGCTTTCGAATCCGAGCACATTCTTGGCAAAGACCGATCCCATCATCCCGAACTGGAACAGTTCCACCGGGTCACAGTCCACCATCGCTCCCACGTCCAGGAGCAGTCCCGTGGAGGTGAAGCCCGGTGTGGGCACGGATATGGCGGGGCGCTTTATCCCCTTGATCCGTCCCAGGAATGTGAGCGCGGAAGCCATGGCCGCACCGGTGTTGCCGGCGGTCACGATACCCTGGCACTCTTTTTCACGTACCAGCCGCACCGCCCGGACGATGGAAAAATCGCGGTCTTTCTTGAGCGCTTCGGTGGGTGAATCATCCATACCCACCACCTCGGCGGAGTGGACGACGCTGAGCTGGGGATGGTCCACCCCCAGGGCGCCGATCTGCGTCTCGTCCCCAACAAGGACGACCTCGGCATCGGAATTCTGTACAAACGCAAGCGCGCCGTTTACCACCTCGGCAGGCGCGTGATCTCCACCCATTGCGTCTAAAGCTATCCGCATATCAGGCCACCTTCACGATACGTAACTGCACTACACTTTGAGGACTTCACGGTCTTTGTAGTGACCGCAGGCAGGGCAAGCGTGATGGGGAATTCTCAACTCGCTGCAGCGTGGGCAGGCAGAAAGATTGGGAGCTTTAAGCTTCCAGTGCGTTCTCCGTTTGTCGCGCCGTGTCTTTGAATGTCTTCTCTTTGGAAGAGCCATTTATATCGAACCTCCGTAAACAAAAATAATTCAGCTCTGCATTAATCTAAGGCATTGCCGCTTGATTGACGCATATTATAGATAAGGTTCTACAATATGTCAAGACAATAGTGCTTGTGCGAACGATGGAGTATGCAACCGGTCTGTGCGAACTCGTCAAGACAAAAGTGCTTGGGCGAACGATGGGGCTGACAACCGGTCTGTGCGAACTCGTCAAGACAAAAGTGCTTGGGCGAACTCACCGGGATCAAACCGGCGCAGGTCATCCATCTTCTCCCCGATGCCAATGAATTTGATGGGAATCTGCATTTCCTCCTTGACTGCCACCACGATACCGCCCTTGGCGGTGCCGTCGAGTTTGGTGAGAACCAACCCTGTCAGGTTCATCGCTTCGTGGAAGGTCTTGGCCTGAGCGATGGCGTTCTGCCCGGTGGTGGCGTCGAGCACCAGCAGTATTTCGTGAGGCGCTCCGGGAAACTCGCGGCCGATCACCCGGTGGATCTTGCTGAGCTCCTCCATGAGGTTGTGCTTGGTGTGGAACCGGCCGGCGGTGTCCACAATCAGAACATCGTACCCCCTGGCCCGGCAGGCCTGGATGGCGTCGAAAGCCACCGCCGCGGCATCGGCGCCGATAGAGGACTTGATGAGCTCCACACCCAGCCGCGAAGCCCACACTTCCATTTGCTCCACCGCTCCTGCCCTGAAGGTGTCCGCCGCGGCCAGCAAAACGCGTTTCCCCTCGTTTTGAAGCCGCCAGGCAAGCTTGGCGATAGAGGTGGTCTTGCCCACTCCGTTGACACCAACCACCAGGATGACCGCCGGACCTTGCTCCGGCAGGATGAGCGGCGGCGGCTCGTCTTCAAGTATGGTCAGGATCATCTCCCTGATGATCTCCAGAAGTTTCTCCGGGTCCACTTCCTGCTCCAGGCGGGCGATTTCCTGGAAATGGTCGATGACCAGCTGCGTGTTTCTCACTCCCAGGTCTGTTTGGATGAGAATTTCCTCCAGCTCTTCCAGGAAATCCTCGTCCACCTTGTGAGAGGCTCCCACCAGGTCCATTATCTTGCCGCGCAGACTGCTGCGGGTCTTGGACAAAGAGCGGCGCAGCCGGGCAAACCAGCTTTCCTTCTGCTGTTCTATTGTCTGGTGCTCGTCTGTTTTCTCCCCATCCACCCCTGTGGGATGCGCAGGTACTTCAGGTGCAGGCTGCCCCGGTTGCTCCGGTACCGGTTGGTCCTTCTGCCCTTCCGGGCTTTTATCATCCAACCCGAGCATTTTCTTTATCGATTTAAGCATCACGTATCATCTACCTTAAAAAACCAGTATCGCTTTTCAACATTTCACAATGTTTGGCACGAGCGGATGTATCATGCGGGCGGCACCATTGTCAAGAAAAACAAACCGTTAGAGCGCGCCTTTGCCCTTGAATATCACCCGCAGCGTCAGGACCAGAATCTTGATGTCCAGCAGAAACCGCCACCCGTTGATGTAGGCCAGGTCGTATCTGAGCTTGTTTTCCGGGGTGGTGTCGTACCGGCCGTGAATCTGGGCCAGGCCGGTTATACCCGGCTTCACCGCCAGCCGTTTGCCGAAAGAAGGTGTTTCATCCATGAATTTATTGACGAATTCAGGCCGCTCCGGCCGGGGCCCTACCAGGGACATGTCCCCCGTGAGCACGTTGAACAGCTGCGGCAGCTCGTCCAGGCGGTAGCGCCGCAGCCACCTGCCCGTTCCCGTCACCCGTTTGTCGCCGGGCTTGGCCAGGACCGGCCCCGAAGCGGCCTCCGCGCCCTCCTTCATGCTGCGGAACTTGATAATGTTGAACCGCCGGCCGCGCAGCCCCACCCGTTCCTGAATGAAAAAGACCGGGCCGGAGGAATTCCGCTTGATGAAAAGCGGTATGACCAGCCACATCGGCAGCAGCAGGATGATCCCCGGGACGGTAACGGTCAGATCAAATATACGCTTGGCCAGCCGCTGCCAGCCCTCAAGGGGCTCCGTGCGGATCTCGATCAGGGGGATACCGGCGACCTCTTTTATCTCCACCCGGCCGATCAGGACCTCGTAGAGGTTCGGATGGACCGCGACCTCCACCTCCCTGGCCACGCAATCCTCCAGTATACCCAGCGTCTCGCTCTCAGGCAGGCCGGGATGCGCCAGGATCATCAGGTCCGGCTCCAGGTTCTCCATGGTCATGGTGATTTCTTCGTGGACCCCATCGGGTTCCGCCGGCTCTAAAAGACCGACGACCCTGTACTCATTCGGGGTGTACATCTCGATATCGCGGACGATGGTGCGCGCTTCGCCCCCGCCGCCCACCACCATGACCCGGCGCGGCTCCATGGGAAACCGGATCATCGCCCTGACCAGGGTTCTGAAACCTCCCACCAGGAAAATGTTGAAGAGCCACGAAATGGCGATGACCGTACGCGGATAAGCGAATTGGCGCCAGATGAAGGTGGCGGCCACGATGACCACCGAGCTGGCGGTGACCGCCAGGAAGGTCAGGTAGAAAAGATCGATCACCGAGCGCCGGCGATCCATGCGGTAGAGCCCGAAAACGAAAAATCCGACCACCCTCAGCAAGATTATGAAGACCGCCATGTTGTAGTAAGCCTGGACGTTCTTGGCGGGAAACTCCCCCAGGTACCTGACCCAGAAGGTGAGAACCACCGCCAGGTTCACCAGCACCAGGTCGCCGATGAAGAGACCGGCCACCAGCAGCCTGGGCTGGGCCGGCTTGCGGCGGTACTGGGGCTCTTTGGGGCCTTCCGCCGCATGGCCGCATAGGTCCTGTTCGGCTTCAGTTATTTCTTCTTCAGGTTCTTCCCCGGTCATATCTTTCCCTGTTCCATCCCGCGTGCCTTCTCCATCCCGCAGGCCTTCTCTATCCCGTGTGCTTTCTCCATCCCGCGTGGTCTGCCAGCATAATGTATAAAAAGGGATGATTTCAAGTCAGCCGGTTATTTCAGTGTAGAGCGCTGCCAGGCGCCTGATCATTTCTTCGGCGGAATACTCGGCGGTAACCCGGGCGGACCCGTTACCGCCCAGGGTCCGGGCCAGGACCTGATCATCCATCACCCGCTCGATGGCCGAAGCCAGCGCCCCGGGATCGTCGGGCGGCACCAGCAGTCCGGTTTCACCATCCACCACCAGCTCCGGCACTCCGCACACCGCGGTGGCCACCACCGGTTTAGCCAGGTACAGCGCTTCGGTCAGGGCCCGTCCCACACCTTCGTATTTCGACGAGATGACAAAAGCGTCCAGGGCGTCGAGAATGGCCGGAACATCGCTGCGCCACCCCAGCAGGTGAAACACGTCATCCAGGCCGAATTGCCGCCGCAACAATTCGATCCGCTCTCTCAGCGGTCCGTCACCGGCGTACACGAAATACATGTCCCGTCCCCGCTCGCGGAGGATGCGGGCCGCTTCCAGGAACACTTCCGGCGCTTTCTGCGGGAACAACCTGCCTACCGAGCCCACCAGGGGCACCCCGGCAGGCACACCGAGTTCACCGCGAACATCGCGCCCCGCCCCGGACCGTATCCGCTCGAAATCGATACCGCTTCTGATTATCTCGCTGCCCCCGGGAGATTTGATCCCCAGCGCTTCGGCCTGGCGGGCCTGGCGGGCGGAAACGAACACCAGCCGGTGAGTGAGACGGGCCGCCGCCACCTCGGCGCACAGGTACAGGTAGAACAGCGGCCGGGGAAGGCCCGGGTGAAATGGAAAACTGTGCACCGTGTGGACGATGCGTGGTGCCCTGACTACGGCCCCAACGACCCCTGAAGTGTCCCCAACGGCCGCAGCGGCGGCCCGGGCGGCAAACCGTCCCAGAATACCCGCTTTCGATCCGTGGGTGTGGACTATATCCGGGCGCTCACCGGTAAACAGGTCCACCAGGAACGTGAAGGTTTTGATATCATCCAACGGACTGATTTCACGTTTCATACTGGGGATGGTGACCATACGGCCGCCGAAACTCCCGGCACGCTGCGAAAAACCACCGCCGGGGGACGACACCAGGATGGATGCAAACCGGTCCCGGTCCATCTTTTCCACCGACAGCAGCGTGTTGTCCTGGGCACCCCCGATGTCCAGGTGGGTTATGACGTGAATAACCTTCAGTTTCTTCTGTTTCCCGCGCGGTTGACTCATGACACTACCATGCTACACCAGGCGGCATAACGGATCAAGAGAATATGAGTTAACCCGGAAATTGCGATTGGCGTCGTCGCTGGGCGATGGAAATGCCCGAAGCCAATCAGGATTTGGTTGATGCCACTCACTCTTCCGTGTGCAAACCAGTGCAGACCGAAGCCAATCAGGATTTGGCGGAGATCAGGCTGTAGACATATTTCTTCAGTACAGCCAGGTCCCGGCCGCTGATGGAAATAAAGCCCAGGGTGTACTCGTAGAAACGCTTGTTTGCCATTGGAAGCTCCACCCGCCTGGTGACACGGCCAATGATGCTTCCCATTCGTATCTTCGACTGGTCAGGCGTTATCACTACCTGTGCATCCTCTTTGAGAGGGACGGCGGTCATCAGAAACAGGTCCTGCTCGCTGATACGGGTGCACATGGCGGGGAAAGACGATTTGTCCACCTGCTGGGAGCCGGTAATCTTTCTCACCGTCACGGTAAGACGGCAGTCCACCCGGGCATGGGAAATGCGGCCGATGGTGCGGGCCGTACGGGGGAGAAGCACCTTTATGCTGGGAGGAAGATCTTCGTCCTGCTCACACACCCTGGTTTTGGCTTCCAGAAGTCGGGCGCCCACGGTGATTATCAAGGTAATGTCATCGTTTTCAAACTCTTTGAACCTGTCCGTTTCATCGAAAACCGGCCACGACAGGACGAGGTAGTTTTGCTCACGGGAAAGAATCTCCGCCACCCTTGTCTTCTCGACGTCTTTCGAGCTGAACCGCACATCCACGCTCCTACCGCAGCTGGACATCAGGCTCTCCTCCAGTTTCACCACCTGCTGCTGAGGTTCTTCAAGAAACGAAGCAAAGGCCGAGGAGGCGTCCCGGAAGAACTCCGAGTTAGGCAGCAGGAGCTTCTTTTCGGTAAAGTTGAGGCACTCGAGTCGAACGTACTTGAAACCGCCGAACATCTTGCGCAGGTTGGTATCCATCCGTCTCAGATAGGCCGCAGCGTGACGGTCAAGCCTGGACAACTCCCCACACAGCAGCAATATCCGTGCGTGCCCGTTGCGGATCATCAGCTTGAGCACTTTTTCCATCCTGGACAGGGTGTAGAGGTCCAGGATACCCTTGAGCTTCAGGATGGCAAACTCGCCTGCCTCCTTTAACTCGAAAGTCAGCGACGTGCCGCTGGTGGCTTCGGAATTGGCTTCGCGGTGCACCTCGCGCTCGATGCCGAAATGCTCTCTGAACTTCCTGGCGCCCTCCAGGTCGCCCGTGCGTTCCAGGAACACGATCCAGGAGTGCAGCAGCTCCATGTCCAGGTTCGCCTTGTCGTCGCCGACGTAGGTAACAATGGTTTTAGCCAGCTCCTTGCGGTCGAAGCTTTTGAGAATGGCGACGATCTGTTCGGCCATCAGGCCACCGACCTCGCCCAGGAGGTAAACCATCGGAACCACGGTGTTGCGGTCTTTCAGCTTGCCCATCAGGACTAACGCCCGCTGCGCCACCTCCGGTCCGAACATCTTGAGGGCCGCGAACAGGTTGCGGGGGCACTTGTCGGGCTGGCTGTACTCCAGGGAGTCGATAACAGCCATCTGGACGCCGTCATCGTCGGTATAAATGAGCTGGGCGATGGTCTCCATGATCTCGGGATCGGCAATGTAGCCCAAAAACCGCAGTATCGCCGCCATCAGCGGGTAACCGGTCAGGTCGTCGTGAAGGCCGTCCAGTTTGCTCAGAAACCTGCTTCTCAGGTTCTTTTCCTCGAACGACTGCTGGATCTTCCATAGCGCCGCTTCCGAGCAGCCAGCCAGCACTTCGGTCAGGTAATCGAATATCTCCGGGTGCTTGGCAAAGCTGATGAATTCTAGTATTTCCCCCCGAACAACTATTTGGGGCGACAAAATAGCATCGGCCATTACCTCCAGCGCCTCTACGCTGCCCATGGACCACAACTCTTTTACGGTTTCAAGCTGACCTTCGGTCTCGAAACCGTAAAGGAGTTTTTCTCTGAGTTTACCCAGTTGCTTGTTATCGGACATGTCCGTAATGGTACCATGAAAACTATATGGCTGTCCTTCGACCCGCACGAGAATAGTTTGTGAATTATTCTCGTTTATTACCACTACGCCCACAACAGAATCTTTCATCGTTCCAGGCTGACGTTACCACCCTCGACTCTGTGAGCATAGAAAGAACGTGTGAGTTAAAAATACGGTATAATTGGCCTTGATGAGTTTGTTGTGAGGGGATAATGGTCATTATGAAAGTGCTGCACGTCATAACCGGCCTGGGTGTGGGTGGCGCGGAACGGATGCTGCTGAACATCCTGCCAAAGCTGGCCAACCGCAATATCGTCGTCTCCCTCACCGACGACAACACCGTCGGCAACGAGCTGGAAAAAGCCGGCATCACCGTGCACTACCTGGGACTCAGGCGGGACCTCCTGAACCTGGTTTCCGTGCTGTCCCGGTTCCGATCCATTATCCGTCGTGAAAAGCCCGACTGCGTCAACTCGTACCTCATCCACGCCAACCTGTTCGCCCGGGTGTTTGCCAGGCTGTTTGGGGTAAATAAAGTCATCTGCTCGGTGCGCAACAAGCACATCCATCGCCCCGGCCTGGTCCTGCTGGACCGCCTCACATCATGGCTGGTAGACCGGTACACCCCCAACTCCCCGGTAGTCAGTGAATTCATGACCGCCAGGGGATTTCGTGACAGCAAAATCACCGTCATCCCCAACGGCATAGACGCCGACCGGTTCGCCACCGCGGACACTGGCAGTTCCACGGACCCCAACGGCATCGACGCCAGCCTTTATCTCACCACGGACACCCGCAGTTCCACGGACCCCACCTCTGGAGAGGACCTCAGAGAAACGCTGGGGATGAAAGACCGGTTCTGTTTTTTAACGGTGGCCACCCTCAGGAAGAAAAAAGGACACTCGTGCCTGATCAAGGCCATCGCCAGGTTTATCAGGATCCGGCACAACACGGTCTTTCTGTTTGCCGGGGACGGTCCCGAGCGCGAATCCCTGACATCCCTGGCCACAAGCCTCGGCTGCGAGGACCACGTGCGTTTCCTGGGCGAGCGGGACGATGTGGCCGATCTGCTTCAACTGTGTGACGCATTCGTTCTGCCCAGCCGGCACGAGGGGATGAGCAACGCCCTGCTGGAAGCCATGGCCAGCGGCACGCCCGTGGTGTGCTCGGACATAGAGGAAAACCGGTGGGTTACCGGTCCGGCGGGACTGCTGGCGGAGGCGGGAAGCATCGAATCGCTCTGCGACTGCCTGCTGACCATACACAGCACTCCCAAGCTGAGAAAAGAGCTTTCAGAAGCAGGACTCCAGCGGGTCAGGGAGTGCTTCCGGCTGGAAAACACTCTCCGGCTCTACCGGGAGCTCTACCGGGGAAAGGCAGCAGAGCGGATAACCGTTATCACCGAGTACCGCCGCGACGCCATCGACATCTACAACAAAGAACTGATCAAACGGCTGGCGGATATTTCCGGGATCGAACACATCCACATCAATCCCCGGCCGTTTGCGAACCGGTACCTCAACTATGGCCCCGCCCTGTGGCATCTGGCCCGCCTGGCGGTTGCGCTGCCCAAACGGGACGTTCTGCTCTTTACCGATCCCAAGACCATAAAAGCCAACGCGGCCTTCCTGCTAGGCAACCGCAAAGTATGCATCATCCATCACCTGGACCGCGACCCGTGGTATTACCGCCCCCTGCCTTTTATAAATTTTACCAGGCTGCTGAAACGGTTCGACCGGCTCATCTGTATATCCGGTTTCACCGGGAAACAGGTGACGGACCTGGGAGTACCGCCCGAGCGGATAACGGTGGTCAGAAGCGGCGTCGATCATCAGCGGTTCCATCCCTGCGAGGAGAAACCGGATGGATGGGATGAGACTTCTCCTGGCCGCTACATTCTCCACGTGGGAACGGAAATACCCAGGAAAAACATCGATAACCTCCTGCGCGCCTTCAAGCTGCTGCTGGCCGACGGCTTCCACGACGTGAAGCTCGTCAAAATCGGCGCGCCCGGCAAGCGGGGTGAACGAAAAAAAACAGTCGAACTCATCGAAAAACTTCAACTGCAGGACAACGTCATGCTGATGGACCGTATCGTCGGCGACGATCTGTCCCGCTTCTACTCCCACGCCGAACTGCTCCTGTTCCCTTCCCTGCTGGAAGGGTTCGGCCTGCCGGTGGTGGAGGCCATGGCCTGCGGATGCCCGGTGGTCACCTCGGACCTGGACCCGATGAAGGAGTTGGCGGGAGGAACCCAGCTGCTGGCCGATCCGCACAACCCCCGGGACATTGCCGATCAGTGCAGGCGCGTCCTGGAAGACAAAGCGCTGCGAGTAGCCATGAAACAGGGCGGGATCAAGCGCGCCGGGGAGTTTACATGGGAAAAAACGGCTAAAGGAATAATC
>CAYSPT010000033.1:44557-45863 GCA_964432985.1 uncultured bacterium | reverse complement strand
AGCGAATCGTAGAGTTTCTGCACCAGCTCCACGTGCTGCCCGATAGAGAAACACTGCTCCACCCGCCGGTGCCCGTCGATTCCCATTTGCCGAGCTTCATCTTCGTGGTCCAGCAGGTAGATAATGGCTTCGGCCATTTTGACCTGGTCCCGTGGCGGAACCATGATCCCGGTGGTCCCGTCCACCACGATTTCCGGAACCCCCCCGGCCCGTGTGGCCACCACCGCCCGCTCGCAGGACATGGCTTCGATGATCACCCTCCCGAAGGGTTCTTTCCACGACGGGAGAACGAACACGTCGAGGCTGGTGAGCACGTCCACCACGTTGTTCGTCCACCCCATGAACCGAATACTGTCCCCGAGGCCGTAATCGAGGACCAGTTTCTTGCACTTCTCCTGGTACGCGTCGTCTTCCGGGTCAAAGGAATCACCTACCAGGAGAAATATCGTATCGGGCTTCTCCTTCAACACCAGCCGGGCCGCTTCGATGAAATCTTCGAACCCTTTCCAGAAAGTGAACCGTCCCAGGGTGCCGACCAGCCTGGTTTCCGCCGGAATCCCCAGCGTCTGCCTGAGCTTCGGTGGCGGCAGATCCCCGCTCATCAACTCCACCCCATTGTGGATGACCTTCATCTTCGCCGCATCATCCAGGTAAGCGCGGAATCCATCGCCCACCGCCTCCGAAATAACGATAATCCTGGAAGCGAGCCGCACCATGAGACCGCCCAACCGGCCCAGCCGGCGCTTGAAGTTGCGCTCGTGCCACACCAGCGGAATGCCGCACAGCCAAGCCGAGAGAGCGGAGTAGAAGATACACTGCACCTTGTTGTTGTGGATCAGTTGTATGTTGTACCGCTTGATGAAGAGGGACAGCCGAAGGACTCCATAAGCCAGGCTGAGCAGGTAGAAAACGTAGAGAAACACCAACGGGAACCGCTTCCGCTCGATAGAAAGAAGCGGCAGGACCTTGACCGGAACTCCCATCTTCTTAAGGCTTTCCTCGAAAGAGCCGTGCGAGAAGAGAACGGCAAACGGGTGATACCGGTTGCGGTCCAGGTGCTTGATCAGCAAAAGGAGGCTCTTCTCCGACCCCCCGATGATCTTCCCGTTATCGGCTATGTAGAGGATATTCTTCCACGAATCAGCCATCGATAAATGTATCTCCCGTCTGCCGCACCATACTATCACCAACACCCACACCATGCCAAGTTACCACTCACATACCATGCCAAGTTACCACCCACATACGATTCTCCAGGATTTAAGCGCAACGCTGATGGAAAAAAGCTCTTGAGCACGTCAGGCAC
>CAYSPT010000033.1:7736-44457 GCA_964432985.1 uncultured bacterium | reverse complement strand
GCTGTGGAAACCAGGTTGTGGCCTTGACAGAATGTGCTTATCATCCTACACTTGATAATCCAAAAATATAGCTCGTTTAATTTAAAGAGATGGTAATTTACGGATTGCCCGGCCAAGCCGTGCAACGACGTAAGATCCATTCAACGACTTGAGGAGAGGTTCACCAAAATGTACGATTTCAAGGCAGTGGAAAAAAAGTGGCAGAAAAAATGGGATAAAGACAAAACATATCTTACTCCGGAACCCGCCGGGGACAACAAGTTCTACATGCTGGTCATGTTCGCCTATCCGTCAGGCGACATCCACATCGGCCACTTCAGAAACTACACCATCGGCGATGTGATGGCCCGATTCCGCTCTATGCAAGGATGCAACGTCCTGCACCCCTTCGGTTGGGACGCCTTCGGACTGCCGGCGGAACAGGCGGCCATCAAGAACAAGCAGCACCCCCGGGAATGGACTCTGGGCAATATCAAGATATCCCGCAATACGCTCAAGCTGGTGGGCATCTCCTTCGACTGGGAGCGGGAGGTGGCTACCTGTCTGCCTGATTACTACAAGTGGACCCAATGGTGCTTCCTCAAGCTGTGGGAAAAAGGGCTCGCCTACCGTAAAAAGGCGCTGGTCAACTGGTGCCCGGACTGCAAGACCGTTCTGGCCAACGAGCAGATCGAGGACGGGGGCTGCTGGCGCTGTCATTCGGAAGTGGAGCAGAAGGAACTGGAGCAGTGGTTCTTCAAGATCACCGAGTACGCCGACCGCCTCCTGGAAGGACTCGACCGGCTCGATGAGTGGCCGGACAATGTCCGCACCATGCAGCGCAACTGGATCGGCCGCAGCGAGGGAACCGAGATCGACTTCCCAATCGAGCCCCCGGCCGGCGCTTCTGAGACACCCTCCAGGACGGAGACACCCTCCAGGACGGAGACACCCTCCAGGACGGAGACATCACCCGGCGGCATCTCGGTCTTCACCACCAGACCGGACACCATCTACGGAGTGACCTTCATGGCCATAGCCCCGGAAAATCCGTTGGCCAGGACCCTGACTCAAGGGACTGAGCACGAGGCGTCGGTAAACGATTACATCAAGAAATCCCTGGTAAAAAGCCAGATCGAGCGTTCTGACGCCGACCGGGAAAAGGACGGGGTCTTCACCGGCCGCTACGCCATTAATCCATTCAACGGGGAGCGGGTGAGGTTGTACGTAGCCGATTATGTCCTGGCCACCTATGGGACGGGTATCGTCATGGGCGTCCCCGCCCACGACCAGCGCGATTTCGAGTTCGCCAGGAAGTACGATATCCCCATCCGCGTGGTCATCAGCCCCCCGGATACCAGGCTGGATCCGACAGCCATGGAAGAAGCCTACGTGGAACCGGGAATAATGATCAACTCGGGACCGTTTGACGGCGTTCCTTCCGTGGAGGGCATCCACAAGGTGACGGAATACGGCGATGAACAGGGTTATGGCAGAGCCACGGTGGAGTACCGGCTCCGCGACTGGCTGGTGTCGCGGCAGCGATACTGGGGTTCTCCCATTCCCATGATCCACTGCCCGGTGTGCGGACTCGTACCGGTGCCGGAAAAAGACCTGCCGGTCGTCCTGCCCGAAGGAGACATCGATTTCATTCCCAAAGGACGCTCCCCACTGGCGGACGTCCCCGAATTCGTGGACACCACCTGCCCGAAGTGCGGCGGTGCGGCCACGCGCGACGAGGACACCATGGACACCTTCGTGTGTTCATCCTGGTATCAGCTGCGGTACCCCGACGCCGCCAATGATCAGGTCATCTTTACCCGGGAACGGGCCGACGAGTGGCTGCCGGTTGACCTCTACGTGGGCGGTGTGGAGCACGCCTGCGGGCACCTGATATACTTCCGGTTCTTCACCAAGGTGCTCTACGACATGGGCTACCTGTCGGTGGACGAACCGGCCACAAAGCTGTTCAACCACGGGATGGTCCTGGACGAGCACGGGGACATCATGTCGAAATCGAAAGGCAACGCGGTCTCTCCGGTGGAAGTAATGCACGAGATAGGGACCGACGCCGCCCGGGTGGCCATGCTGTTTTTCGCCCCGCCGGAACACGAGATACTGTGGTCGACTCGAGCCATCAGAGGCAGCTCACGCTTCCTGGGACGGCTGGAGAGCGCCGTGGGCAAACTCATCAAGGATGTTCTCATGAAGGACGTGGCGCCGGGGAGCGGTCCCCTGGGAGAAACCGAGAGCGGCACTCTGAACATGACGGATCTTTCCGACGGTGACAAGGCACTGTACCAGAAGCTCAACTGGGCTGTAAAAAAGGTGACTGAGGACAACGAGCGCATCCAGTTCAACACCGGTATTGCCGCCATGATGGAGCTGATGAACGAGCTGAACGCCGACGCGGTCACAAGCACCGAGCTCAAGCGCCTCACGGCCGACCGGATAATCAGGATACTGCATCCCTATGCTCCTCACCTGGCCGAAGAGCTCTGGGAGCGTTTCGGTGGGCAGGGATCGGTTTTCAAGGCAGCCTGGCCTTCATGGGACGAAGAAGCCCTCAAGGTTGACGAGGTCCAAATAGCCGTCCAGGTAAACGGCAAGCTCAGGGGCAGCGTGATGGTCCCCGCAGACGCCGCCAGGGACGTGGTGGAACAGGCGGCCCGGGGCGACGACAAAGTGGCCCGGCACCTGGAGGGCAAAAACGTGGTCAAGGTTATCCATGTCCCGAACAAGATCATGAGCTTTGTCGTCCGTTAATGACAGCCTGACGCCTTACTTGCCACCTGTTTTATATACTGCTATAATCACTCATATACTGAAAGCGGATTGAACAACAAATCCACTTTGGACCGTAATTCGTTTGGAAGATACAGTACGAACAGAACCGTCGCGTCCGCAGTTATTTTTTGACAGGAGGATTTCTATCATGCCGACTATTCGAGTTCCCGAGCACCGTTTTCTCACGTGGGTGATTCCTGCAATTTTTCTACTGGCGGCCGTCCTGGTCCCCACCCCGTGCCGGGGGGCAGCACTGCTCACCGGTATCGATCTGGGCAGCACCGTTTTCACCAGCACCGAAGTCGAGTTTGTGGAACTGGAACTGCAGCATTTCACCCTCCAGGTCAGCAAGAACCTGGAAACGCTCCAGCGTATCATGAAGGAGCATCCCGACGATATCGCCCTTCACATCGATTTGCTGGCCCGAATGATCCACAACGACCTGGGCCAGGACTTCGATACAAAAGACTTACTGGCCTATTTCCAGAAAATCAGCCAGGGGATGGAAGGTCTTCTGAAAGATGTAGAAACCGCCAAGATCAACATGGCTTTTATTCACGCCGTGGCCCTGGAAATGGGGATCAAGGACCAGGAAGAACCCTGGAAACAGGGCATCCGTGCCGTGTGTCTCGAGGAAGAGCCCGAAACCGAATCTGCCGCGCCGCCCTGGAAACGCCTGGTTTTCGCTTACCTGTGCGCCGCCGTTCCCGGACTGGGAGACACCCACGACGTGATGAGAGACCTGGCCGAGAGGGCCAGCGACTTGTCCCACACCCAGTTCATCTACGCCCTTGGGCAGGCGTTTCTCATGGTCTATCATGACAACCACGACCAGCAGGTTGCCGCGAGGAACCTGATAGAGAAATCGCTCCAACTCGGCGAATACGCCCCCGACCTCATTCAACAGGTAGTCGACCGGTATATGCAGGAAGTGGAGCGCTACCAGGAAGAACAGAAGGATGTCCCTCCCTGGCTGTCGGAAATCCTGTACGTGAAAATGCTGGAAATGGACCCCGATGACGCAGTTGCCCACAACAACCTTGGGTACCTGTACGCCAATCTGGGAGTAAAACCGGACCAGGCGCTTCGCCATGTAGAGCGGGCCAACGAGCTTTCACCCAACAATCCCTATTTTATGGACAGCCTGGGGTGGGTGTTATTCAAAAGCGGCCAGACCAAAGAAGCCCTCGACACGCTGAACAAGGCCCTGGAGATCAACGACTCCATCCCTGAAATTTACGAGCACATCTCCTCGGTGTACCTGAACACCCAGGGAGGGGAGCGCGATTCGGTCAAAGCGCTGGAAAAACTCATCGAGCTTGACCCTGACAATCCCACCGCGCTGAACAACCTGGGCTATATGTACGCGGACTTGGACATCGATTACGAGGAATCCCTGAACCTGACTACCAGGGCCGTGGCGCTCAAGCCCGAGGATCCTTATTACCTGGACAGCCTGGGATGGGCGTATTTCAAACTCGGCGACCTGGAAAACGCCCGCAAATATCTCCTCCAGTCGGTGGCCGTCGATTCGGAGCAGCCCGAACTGCTGGACCATATCGGCGATGTGGAGCTGGAAGAAGGCAACTACGATGAGGCGCTTTCCCGCTATGTAAAAGCGGCGGGACTCAACCCGGAGTACAATCGGATACATCAAAAAATCGGCGTCATCTACACCATCAGTGAGCTGCAAGCCAAGGTGCGGAAATACGAAGAGCAGCGCTCCGCCGGCGAAACGGTGGAAATCGATGATTTCGCCAACAACCTGCGGTCTTTGAGCTATCATTACCGGATGGCCGGGATGTTTGACCTGGCACTGGCGGAATACGAGAAGGTACTGGAACTGCTCCCGGACAACAACGCCATCCATTCACGGTACAACCGGATAAAGAAGCTGACCAAAGATGTCAGCCATGTCAAGAACCTGCTGCGCGGACGGTTCGGCGACGTGCCCCGCTGCGGCCAGTTGGAGCGGTTCATCGCACCGCTTCCCGATAACATCACCATTCTCTTCCTGGTCAAGGCCGACGTCATGGCGGCCGTGCTGGAAAGCATCAAACCGTTTTTCGACATGCTGGCGCTGATTGACTTCCAGCAAGCGGTGGCACTGCTGCCGTCCACCACCGCCGTGGCGGTTACACAAGAGCAGCAGGTAACCCGGCTGCTCATCCTGTCGGAGGTTCCGGAAACATCATCGCTCAACCGGGCGCTGAACCTGTTGCTCTCCGGATCATTGACCACGTTTTTCCCGGACCTCAAGCTGAAATCAACCACCGTCAACGATCGTACGGTCACCACGTTTTCTGGAGCTATGGAGAGTATGCACGTGAGCCTGAGCGGCGGCTGGCTGGTTGCCGCCACCGACATAGACCTCCTGAGCGGCGTCATGGACCGGTTGGGACAGGAAGACACCGACGAACACGGACGGCAGGGCTTGAACAATGCCTCGATGCGGCGCTTGCTGGCCATGGTTCCCGATGACGCGTCGGCCAGTGTCTACGTCGACCTGACGCACTGGCTGCCCAGGCTGGGAGGCCAGGCCATAAGCCTGGTAGTGGATCATTTCCCCCTGGTTGAGGACATCACCAACGCGGCCATCGCGTATAAACTGAACCTGGGTAACCAGGCGCAGCCGCTCGATGGCGATCAGGCCCATCAGCACGATGCCGGTTCCCAGCAGCCCGCGGGCACCATCGAGGAGCACGGGATATTTCTGTGCAAGGACAGGATGGTACCGGAGCAGTTGGCTAACACGATTTCAACCGTGCTCGACCATTACGGTAAGACCTTTGGGGATGAAGGCACTCCCCTGAACGTGGATAAATCGTTCCAGGTTAAAGCAAAATACCTGATTTATTCGGCTACCCTCAGCGGTGCCGAGGTTCTGCAGGAACACATTTTCAACGCCATCAAGGAGTTCTTTCCCAAACTTCCCGGGCTGATAGAGGGAACGGCACCGGATAGTGAATCCGGGGGCGAAGAAGATGAAGAAGAAGAGAACGAAAAACCGCAGTCTCCTGACCCGCTCGATCTGAAAATGTACTGAGCTTTAACTCGCGAAATAAGCAGATCAACAGTCGCTTGGGCAGATCAACAGTCGCTCGGGCAGATCAGCAGTCGCTCAGGCAGATCAGCAGTCGCTTGAAAGGTTACTGGCGGCCAGGCCGTATTCTCTGACCTTGAAAAGTTCGATGACGTCGTCTTCCGTTTCGGCCGTTTCCAGCTTGCTTCTGAAACCGCTGTCTTTCATGAAGCGGGAAAGCTGAGACAGGAGTTTGAGATAATCCTTCAGCCCGTCCTGGGGCGTAGCCAGCAGAAATATAAAGGTAACCGGCTGGCTGTCCAGCGCTTCGAAGGGAATACCCCGTTTGCTGCGGCCGAACACCATGAGGAAGTTTTTGACGGCGGCGGTGCGCGCGTGGGGAATACCGATACCGCACCCGATACCGGTGGTGGCTATCTTCTCCCGGTCGTAGACATCCCTGAGAAACACCGGGAAGGATTCGACTTCGTCCGACTCCTTCACTGTCTCGGCCAGGAGACGAATAGCTTCTTCTTTGGTGGAAGCCTGCAGGTCGAGCTCCATTCTCCCGGGTTTAAGATAATCGGATATCCACACCTGGGATGATTCACGGCCTACGGTTTCACTCATCGCTTTACTCCTGTTGGAAAACTCCTACCGGCGGTACTATCACACCACCGTCCAGCCGTTTATTATACAGTCTTTCGGCGTCATGTCAATAGATAGGGAGTTTCTGCTTGACCAGCCGGAAGCGCCATGATACAGTTATAGCTCGCTTCACGCACATGGTATCGAACACGTAATACTTCAAGGAACGGTGGAGGACAGGCATGTCCGATCAGGAAAACAAGATAAGCATCAACGGCTGGGACGAGGTGACGGCGTATCTTCAACGATGGCTGGCGCCCTGCCGGAAACTGGCTGTGGCGGGTATCGGCAATGATCTCCGGGGAGACGACGGCGCCGGGCCCCGGGTAGCCCACCTTCTGGCGGAAAACCCTGGCAACCGCGATGACCTGCTCATCGTGGACGCGGGAACCGTCCCCGAAAATTACGTGGGCAAGTTTATAGACGAGAATCCTACCCACATTCTACTCGTCGATGCGGCGCTCAAAGAAGAACTGGCCCCGGGAGCGGTGCACATGGTGGAGGAAGCGGACATCGGCAATTTTTCCACCTCCACCCACACCATGTCCCTGTCGCTGGTCATCTCGCTGGTAACGCAGCACATCGAGGTGAACATCGCTCTGCTGGGGATACAGCCGCTTCGCTGCGAGATGTTCGACGAGACCTTGAGCCCGGCGGTGGAAACAACGGTGAAGGAAATAGCGGCCTGGATCAGGTCGAAGTATTGAGCACCGAACAGACTTGACTTATTCTTCCAGTAGAAATCCGATGTGAAGCGTGTAGGTGCTGAAGGATTTGTCGGATGTGATGTCGAAACTGGCCATGGTGTACTTTGTATTGGTGCCTGGCAGACCGAACAAACCCCACTCCCACACGTGGTTGGGGCCACCATCATCGATGACAACATCTACCATGTTTCCCCTGCTGTCGTAAAAAGCGGCTACGATAACGACTTCGTCCTTCTCTTTGTCTTCATCGCCATCCTCATGCCCCGTTCCGAACTGCACGAGCTTTCCCGCCACACCCTGGGCGGACACCGAAAGGTTCGAGAAGACGAAGCTTCCGTACCAGAGATGCTCATCTTCATCAACATCATAAAGACCGTACATTTCTTCAATGGTAGCGCCGGCGATGTCCTCTCTCACCGGTTCGTACATTGTCATGAACGGAACCGTGCTGTTATGATCTATGCCGACCCCGTACATAAATTCGTCCCGGAACAGAAACCTGCCGTTCTCATCATAATAAGCAATTTTATAGCCGATACCCCGGTCTGCATCCCAACTGCTGGAGTGATTTGCGTGAGTCAGCATCCCGTAGAAAACCGTGAAATCCTTTTGCTGTGATGTCGTGCCGTCGGTGAAGATTTCATGCCGCACGAAGGGGCCGTTGAACTGGGTGACGGTGAAGAGCGGCGTATCTGAATCCGCCGGGTATTTCCAGGGAAGCTGTCCGCCGGTAGTCGGGGTGGGTCCCGGGGTGGGTCCGGGAGTGGCGGTAATCGGCCCGCCCAGTACATCACTCTGTGACTGTAAGGCTCCGTAGCCGACAGCAACAGCGCCTACGGCGATCATCCTGTCCATATAACTCAGCTCGGAGATACAGCCCGTCATCAGGCAAAACAGAAGTGAGCAGCAGATAAGCACGACTATCCTTGCTTTCATGAATACCCCTCTTTACACCTTCTTCTCAACATGTATCGGCAGAGCAAGAAGAATGTTTAGACATAGGGATCAGGTTTTGGTTTAGAGGGATCATTGGTTTATAGCAGGGGTCAGGTCTTGGGAATTTTAGCGTTTCAATGCTTAAATTCAAGACCTGACCCCATAGACGACGTAGACGTACAGAATAGTACAGGTTACAAACTAAGTACCAGCGTACCGTCTTCTTCGTTGAAACGGCAGTCGCCGGCCATGAGCTTGGACCAGGATCCGATGAACCGGGGGGAGAGATTGTAGTCCATGGTCGTCCTGAGATACTCCACCGCCCCCGTCAGTGTGCCCCCGGTTTCCGGTTTTGCGAGCAGTTCTTCGGCCACGTCACCCAGAGCCAGCAGGTAGGACTTCTTGAACAGCGTGCGGACCGCTTCGAGGTTCCGAATGACTTTGAGCGGCAAACGGTACCAGTGGCGTCCCGGTTCCGGTTCCCGTACCGGTGTCATACCCTCCCACACCGGAGGCCAGGGGGGAGACGCTCCCAGAACGTAAAAATTGAGGGACTGTGGCGAAAGCTCTACCATGATAAATTCCCTGTCGAAGATCTTACCGTTAAAGAGTGTCTTACCTGATGAAGGATGCGCCTTGCGGTGAAAGGACGCATATTTCAGCACCCCGAGCAGGTCTGCCTGTATTTTTCTGAATAGGCAGGTCTTAAGGATAGATAAAGCCTTTTGTTCCGGCAGCCCCAAACGCCGGTAGAGACCCGACAGTTCTTTGAGCTCCTCAGCCGAGAGAACGTCGTCAGACCAGGCGCGCTGCACCGCCTCGCGGTACGTGGCTTCGAGATCGACGGGTGGCAAATGGGGCTCCCTTTCGTCCGCCGGAGACGACACGGTCCCACCTCTCCCTGCTTGCTCTTCGCCCGCTGGCCGTTCAGCGGCTGGCGTATGTTCGGCGGCTGCTGGCCGTTCGGCGGTGGGTAGATGATTGGCAGTGGGTAGATGATTGGCAGTGGGTAGATCCTTCTCTAAACGCTTTCCGACTACTCCCACCAGCTTTTCGAGGACGGCCAACGAAGCAGGTTCTTCGCCGCTTGAAAGACGCACCACGCCGAGATCGATCAACGGTGAGGCGAGGGACCGGGACCTTTCCGGCCCCAGAAGGTTCTGCCAGGCTGTCGCTTCTCCCGGCTCCATCTGGTCCACCTGCAGCCGGGAAAAACCGGCCGAATCGAGGCGGTCCCTCAGCTCATCACAGCCTGATGTCAGGAGAGCCGCCAGGCGAACGGACCAGGATCTTTCGCCGACTCCAACCAGGTGCGTGATTCCGAATCGTTCGCAACTGGAGGAGTCCAGGGGTAGTATGAACGACAGACCGGTCAGCGCTTCGGCGGGAGGAAGGCGGAACCGCAGGGGCGTTTCCACCATTATCCGCACCACAATCTCCTTGAGTTTCTCCAGCGGGCCGCTGAGCTGCCTGGCTTCTTCCAGGCATTTTCCGATGATGGATTCCACCGGAGCAAGCTCGTTTACCTGGTCGAGATCGAGCCGCAATGGAAACTCCGATTTCAGGGCATCGGATGTCAACTCCAGGGTATCGGAAATCGTTGATACCAGATCGGTACCGCCTTTCAAGTACAGGTAAACTCTGCCCAGCTGAAACACGAACCGGCCGAAAGCCACATCGTGGCACTTAAGCACCATTGTGTTGTCCGAAATGTCTTCAACCAGGGAAGTATCCAGTGCAGTGATCTGAAGCAGTAAACGCCTGAGCTTCTGCTCCCGTTCCACCGATTCACAGTCGAGGGTGGAAAGGCTGAACGTGTCCCGTTCCTGTGACAACTCCCGCTTTTCCTCCCCGGTCAAAACCGTGTCTTCCCAAACCTTCTTCAGCAAATGGCGGTAGCTTTCTATGGGCGAGACCTGCACTACAACCTGGTCCGGCTCAATTGTTACCGGAGACGGAAGTTTGTTCCGGGTACCCGAGCCGGGCTGAACGATCAAGCCGGGAAGCGCTGCTGAGCCTTCAGCGTTGGCTGTAAGCTGGAACCCACGAGTACAGCGCTGACCGGGCTTGAGATCAAACCGGTATCCATGTTCCGCCGGCCAGGGAGTCCAGGCTTCCGAAGCTTCAAGCTGCACCACCACTCCTTGTGCCCTGCCGGTACCGGTGTTGGTAATATCAGCCACCACCGTGGCCGGTACGTGGGCGAACACCTCGTCTTCAGAAAGCGTCGCAATTACAGAAATGCCAGGTTCAACCACGTGCTCACTACCGGTGGCACTCTCTTTCTCTCCAGGGGTGGGTGGAGGAAGCTCTGCGGTGCCATTTTTTTCCCAATCCACCCTGCTGTGGGTGAGAACAGAAAACTTTCGCACCACCGGCTCCGCTGGTAAATACCGCCCCAGATCCCCGGCCAGGGCAGGACGCCGGCCGAACCACGAAGCTGCCGTACGCAGATCGGATGAAGCCGCTGCGCCCGCAGCACTGCGCCCGCCAAAGAGCCGGTACCGCACCCGGCCGTCCCGCTCCGACAATCCTTCCATCAGGTACATTGACGGTCCCAGCGCCGGAGATTCACTGACAATACAGAAAGGGAAAAGTGATGACACTATCCGACGTACGGAGTTTCTGAGCAGCATCTTTCCGGACGGGAGCAACGCTTCAAAGGCCCTTCGGCCCGATCCCGGATTCAAAACAGCCGACTCGTGTGGGCCCCTGAAAGAAATCACCGGGAGGACTGGCCCCTGCCGCTGCAGCAGGATTTCTCCCCGGCACACCGACAGAAGTTCCACCGCTGCACAGCCATCCAGACCGGCCATGATCTTTTCGATGATGGAAACCAGTGAAACTACAGTTCCAACCGGTGGACGGCCAGGGACGGAAGCACGAATACCGGCTGCGGAAAAGTCTTCCCACAAGCCCCGGTTTCCAGCCATAGAAATGACCAGGTCCGGAAAACAGAACTGCCGTGAGATATCCCCGTATGCGGCGGCCAGGCGGACGACGTGCTGTAACAACACAAAAGCACCCGTGGCTCCCCCGGCCGTCCTGGCCTCTCCAAACTCCTCGCCGCACAATGAAACGGGTACCTTCGACTGTCCCGCCTCGAACAGCCGGACACCGTCGGCGAGCACTATGTATGAACAGAGCAGCGCCAGGTCTTCGGCAGCCCATAAAAACGACTCCACAGAGGAGATCTCATCTACAGTCTCTTCCTTGACCTTTAGATAGGCGAACGCTACAGGTGAGGGCCATGTACTTGTATCTACAGGTGAATCACTCACGGTCAAACACCTCCGTCTACCGGTCGGTGCCTCTCCGGACCACCCTGGGACGCGAACGGTAGATGTCCCTGGAAACCACTGATGAAGTAGTCCGTCCGTCCGGATAGATTGTTTTATTTTTTACGGTTACCGAGTAGCCGGTTGCGCCTTCGCTTTCAACCTTGCTGGTTCCCGGGGGGAGAGAATAATCGCTCTTTGTGATGGTGTCCGGGGGGAGGATCCTGAGACCTTCCTGCCAGACCGTGATTTCGAAGTCGATCGGTTCGGATCCGAAAAAAACGATCGATATTTCACCGTCAGCAAGGAGCGCGGAGACCAGAATGGACTGGTTCAGGCTGTTGCGAAACACGAAATCCTTGTGGCCCCACACCACCGCCGCATCGCGTCCCTGGGGAACATAAGCACTGTCTTCGAAATACATCGAATGATTATACCGTTCGAGAATCTCAAGACCGGTCAGCAGGGTGCAATTGTACAGGGTGGTCGTGACCTGGCAAATCCCTCCTCCAATATCCTCCACCAGACGGCCCCCGATAATGGAGGGCGCCTTTTTGAAACCCCGTTTGGCTGTCCTGGGGCCGACCACGTCATTAAAGGAGAACACTTCTCCGGGAGCTAGAATCCACCCGTCGATGGCTCCCGCTGCCAGAGCCAGGTTTGTGGTCCGCGGTACGTTTCCGGTGTCGTAAAGTGTCGTAAACCTGATCAGCTCAGTGGTCAGACCCGCTTTTTCCTGCAGCATCTTGAAATCAGGCTGAGCGGGAACTTCTGCCAGGAGAACTTCCACTTCACGCTGGAATTCCTGGGGGGTCTTTTGAAAGCTCTCGACGACACGGTCCATGGTCTTGCGTGAATCGAGCATCCGGCCGGTGCGGTCCCGGATTATTCTCATCCCTTCCTCTTCTTCGGACGTGTAAACCAGGGCAGGAGACGGGTCAACCTCGACGGTGTCGGCAACCTGCTTCAACGAGGTCTTTACTTTTTCCCAGTCGACCTCTACCGATACCGGAATAGACAGGGGAGAACTGATCGTCCTCCACCAGTTCCGCACCCGGGACCAGAGACTGCTCCCGTTTCCGTAACGCCAGATTTTTTCCGCCAGGGCATTTCCCGGAGCGATGATGCCAAGTTCGGACGGCGTGTACAACCACGAGCCGTACGGGCTGATGAGTAGAATTTTCCCGGCCATGATACCCCTGGACAGAATAGAAACCTGCTCGCTGATTTGTCCCCTGGTACTTCCTTTCAACGACACGTTGTTGATAAAGACATTTGGTCTTAGAACATCCGAAAAGAAATACAACCGCAGGCTGAACAGAATGCCGGACAAACAGACGAGGAATACTATAAAGGAAGGCAAGAACCGCCCCGCCCCAGTGCCTGCTCGCGGTAATCGGATACTCACCGGCAATGATACCGACACCGTTGGCTCACCTCCGGAAAATATTTCTGGTCTGCAGCAGGTAAACGCACCACAGGTAATTGTTACCATACGGCAGGTTGCGCAGCCAAGCGGTGAAACCTGCCTGCTCTATTATACGACGGGCAGCATTCCCGGTCAATGTCCATCGGTTGACTAACGCACAATTTCAAACCCCATGAAGAAGTTTTACTTCAAGTTTAACGGGAATCAATCCGATATTTCCAAAAGAGGACTAATTTTGCCACAAAACTGTCCATCACGTATGCATGTTTGAACGGGAAAGAAGGAGGGAACTTACACTACCATGAAACCCAGAATGGGAAAGCGGATCAAGTACGCGGTACGAAGCCTTATGTTGTTTGGAATCGTCCTGGCCATAACCGGGTGTAACAACGCAGTCGGAATTGACAATGGAGCTATTTCCGGAGAACTGAAACTCGTCGGCGGAGGTCCTCTTCCGGCCATCGCTGTCAGGGCCGAAGCGCTAGGCAATGCCCCCGCGGGAAGCCCGGCTCAGTTCGTGCGCATGCAAAACGTCCAGGGTATGGACGGACGTTATTTCATAACGGACGTCCCGGTAGGCGTCTATCAAATGCAATACTACATCCCCGAGTACTCACAGGGATACCTTTATCAAATCACCCTTATCGGTGGTGCACCAGGTACCGGTGACGCCGGCGGTGGAGACGATGGCGGAGGCGGTCATCTCGCTGCCAAAGTATCGTCCAAGCGCGTCAGACCGAAGCAGGCGGCGGCCCAGATGCAGGCCTTGGTGGAAAGTGGCAAAACCTATGTCATGCCCACCATTTACATCGAACGGGTGGATGCTTCGGGCATCGGAGTGTTCACGGGACACGTCTACAACAGCAAGGGCAAAAACATTCCGGTAAACGGAGCCAGCGTCACCGTGGGCGGCAACGCCTCCTGGTCGGACACTACCGATGAAACCGGGATGTTCACCATTTCTGGAATTACCGCCGGGGAAAGCTACGCTGTTGCGGTAACCGCTCCCGGTTACACGCCCCCCGCAAATCCTCCCCAGATATCCGTGGGGATCGGGCAGACGGTCACCCAGGACATTTTCATGGACCCGATGCTCGCCACCATCCGCGGCAATATCGTGGTGGACGGCAAGTTTGCAGACTACATCGACTGGACCACCATGGTACATGTCACCGTTACGGGCAAAGGCTCGGGCTGGAACGATGACGCCGTTGCAATTACCAACAACGGCTGGTTCGAAGTGGCCGTTCCGGCTTACCTGCCCGGCTACGACGTGACCGTGGTGGCGCTGGAACCTCTCTTTGACGAGTCCAGCACCGTGACCGTCCCCAAACTCATGCCGAACCAGATTCACCGGATTGAGGACGGGGACCTGCTGCTGCATATCAAGCACAAATCGGTCACCTGCAAGATCATACCGCCTTTGGGCGAGAGTCCCATTGCCAACACCTACATCAACGTCACGGCCACCGGTGCTGGCACCGGGACGAGCGTCATCAACACCGTTGAAGCCAGGGCCAGCGGCACCGGGTACACCTGCCGGATCGACGTGCCCTACGGCTTGATTTCGTTCGCCACCCAGGGAGCAAACTCGGCCAACACCGTCTGGCAGGACGCCATGGCTACGACCTACGACATCAATGATTATTTCAGCCAGACCATCTACCTGCTCCTGGGAGGCGGCCAGCAGCAGGATAACAATTAGGCAGATGTTGCATCTGTAGGCAGATGTTGCATCTGGCATAACAACCAGACACGACAAAGGCGGAATTTCAATACGAAATTCCGCCTTTTTACTTTAATCCGTTTATTTCTTGAGATTGCGTCCTCGCAACGACAACCCATGAAATAAGCGGATTAGCTTATTTATAAAGAGAATAACACTACTATCAGTTGTCGAGAGTGTCGGGGATGTCCGGCTCTTCGGCGGGCTTAACCAGCAGAGAGGCTTTTTTAAACTTTGACAGGCAGGGGGTATAATTGCGGCACAACGAACAGCACTGCTGCTGGAACTCTTTTTCTTCCCGGTACCAGCGGATGCGGCACTTCTGGAAATACTGGCATCTCCAGCAGCAATGCCAGTCAAGACGGGTGAGGTTGCGGCGCTTGATGTGCTCGACCAGCTCCACCATGGCAACCAGGCTGTTCGCTTCCTCTTTACGGGCCATCAGCCCTCTAAAGCGCCTGATTTCATCGTCTGTACCATAGAGATTGACGATGAATATCTCTTCTGCAAAGAGCGGGTTGTAGCCGTTGTCATCCTTCAAGGGACCTCACCTGTTTGCGTTCAGTTTCTCCAGACAGGAGTTGACCTCTTCAACTGATACCGGTACTAACCCGGATTCAGCCCGGGTCAAGGAGTAGAGAAGCAGTTCCTCCAGGCGGCGCGCAAGCGTGCCCGCCCGTTTTCGCTCGTCCGGTTCAAGAGACAACAGCTCTTCGATGAGTTGTTGGACAGGCGCCAGGTCGCCCTGCTCGATGGCAGCAGCACTATCCGACACCAGCTTTTCTTCTATTTTATTTCGCAGTTTGAAAGACCGTTTCAGGATCTTCGGGGAGGCACCCGCTGAGACAGGCTGTGCAATTAAAGCCTCGAGTTCCCTGCCCGAAAGAAGCCAGGCCACCAGGGCTTGCAGCAGGTGCTGCCGTGCCTCAAGCGGTTCCACGCCATGCAGACCGAATGCAAGGCAAATAACCCGGTGTCCACGCTCTTCTATGGCTATTCCAGCCGAGCCGCTGCCACGTAATCCCCCTGAACCGGATGCTCTTCCTCCATAACGGCTTCTGTTGTTTTGTTCTGTATCTGCCGTGTCTGGAACATATTTTAAAATAGGTACAGCCGGTGCGATCGGGTCCAATTCATCCGGCCATTTCTGGCTGCCGTCCCCGCCGTTAATCGCGAAAGAAAGCGGGGGGATGATCCCGGACGAACTGAAACTGGACTCCCCGTTCACCGATTCCACCTTATAAATGCCTGTGTTGTCGCGTACGAACTCCGTGCGGCACAAATCGAAGAAGAACAATGTGTCGCCAAGCTTGTACCCGATATCCTGCCCGTAGAGGAGAAGAGATCCTCCCCTGCCGGTATAATCGATCAGCATCCCCTGTTCAGTGGAGGATAGCTGAGTATCTTCATCGGTGGCGCTCTCAACCGGCCGGATGATCACTCCCGGGAGATACTGGTCCAGGATGGATGTTTGTACCGGTCCATTGACCGTAAGCTGCCACACGTCATAGGTGACTCCCAGCGAGCTGAGATCTTCTGTCAGCGCTCTCGCGGCGGCCGACTCTTTACTGCCTACCACGAGGAGGACATCACTGCTGGCAATAAACGGCCGCGAAACCGTCATGGACAGGCTGTGATCAACAGTGGCCACCTCGTCCCCGGAAACAGAAAAATTCAGGGTGACAGTGGAGCCCACGGGACAGGATGCCGCGATCTCACCGGGAAACTCGATCTCCAGTACATCCTGGTTTTTGTTCAGGATGAGTTGGCCAGGTTCGAAACCGCTGACGAGCCCTTCCGCATCAGAAATGAGGCTGTATTGCGCCTGTACTATCCGGTCGTCCAGGCGCTCGTCGCGCTCTCTTTCCAGCCGGAACCGCACGGTAAAACCTTCGCCGGGTGAAACCACTCCGTCGCCGCTGGAGTCGTCGAGAGCCGAATCCACAACGTTAAGAACTACTACACCCGGGCTAAAATGGGCTGCCAGATATTTGTCCCACCCGGTGAGATGGGCAAAATCAAGCTCCGAGTATTTTTCCAGGCTCGTTTCCCGCATGGGGAAATAGATGGCCAGACCGTGCGCTTTCAGCAAGCTGATTCCCGCCCGGTCAACGTGCCTCACCAGCCGCTGGTTCCTCCCGATACGGCACACCTTGCTGGCGGCCTTTTGAACCGGTGTGTCCGGAAGAAGGCGGCCCACTTGTTCGGCCAGATCCACCATGTCGAGATATGACTGATTATCAAACTTCTTCGCCCGCTCTCGGGCTTTTCTGACTGCCAGTACGTGACGGGGCTCAGCCAGGAGGGCGTCGGCAAATTCGCGCATACCGTCCAGGACCATGCTGATATTGTCCAGGTCGATCACCGCCAGGACCACTTCCTGTGACAGGGTACGGTACAGTGACACATATCCGTCAACTACCGCCCGGGCAGCTGAACGAGGGCTGGCATCGGGATGAGCGGCCAGGTACCTGAGAAAGTGCTCATAATTCCATCCGGATTCGGGAGCTATCTCTTCGGAGGCCACCATGATTCCGGCCCCGTGAGCGATCTGGGTGCCAACCTCCGCCATTCCCATCAGGCAGGCGTCAAAACCCACTACATCGATTTTGCGGCCGTTGTTGATCGATCTGATTTGCTCGAATGCTTCCCACAACTCCACGGCGGTAATGGAATCTCTCGCCCCGTCGTCATAGGCAATCGACTGATAGGTACCACTGGCGGAGAGTACCGCCGAGGCGGAGAGTACCGCCGGAGCGGATAGATCCCTTGGAGCGGCGGCGGGCACTGGCGCGGCCGTGGCATCGAGAAAATTAATGGCATCCTGGGCTTCCTTGTAAGGGAGAGTTTCCCAGCCGGTCCCGTGGTTCCAGAGAATGAGGAAGTAGTGATCAGCCGGGTACTGCTCTATACCGAACCTGGCGAAATCCACCAGGGTGGCGGGATCACCCATATTGACCGTTCCCAGCTCACTAAGCAGCAGCGAGGCAATCTCATCTTTGCCGGCGCCTTCCTCCCTGGGCTTTATAAGATACCGGCGTCCGCCGCTGAAGGAGCCGAACTCGTTTTCGCCGGGACGGTCGAACTGGACCAGGATGTTGAGATCTTTGTGTGCCGGGACCTTTTCCATGGCACGGATATTTTCCACGCCCACCTGCCCGCCTTCGAGGTTGTTGTCGCCGGCCATATAGACCATTACCGTCCAGCTGGCGGCAGCCGGAGTGCTGCTAAACCCGGCCAGTACCAGAGAAGCAATCGCCGTAATCCACAGGGTCATAACCGCCCCCGGGAAAAATCTGGCCGAATCTCGCACTGGTCTGTCCTCCATTTCTTCGATAAAACATGGCTTTTTGGTGTATAAGAACACCCAGCCTATTCAATTTTAATAAGCAAACATATTAATGTCAAGTTTTTAGCTTGAAGAGAGGAATTATATTTTTACTCTCACATCATTTATTAGATGATTATAAAAGAGGATGTTACAACTATCATAATCATTATTCTACAAAGGTATAACTTCTAATGAGAATAGCGAGGATAGTCGCTGGTCCTTCACTATAGTGTGGAGGTGCGAAGTGAGACCGTATCAGATGCTCTGCGAGGAACCGCCGCTTTTAGCCAGCATCTTTTTCCCGCGCAGATAGGGGAGCGGATCGATCGCTTTCCCCTTTTTGCGTATCTCGAAGTGAAGGTGCGGTCCCGTGACCTGCCCGGTGGAGCCGGACTTGCCGATGATCTTTCCGGCAGTCACGTAATCTCCTTTTTTCACCGAGACACGGGACAGATGCGCGTACCTGGTGGTAAACGAGCTTTTGTGCTTGATTATGACGATCTTGCCGTACCCGTTCATCCAACCGGCGAAGGTTATCCTGCCCGAGCGGGCGGCTTTGACCGAAGAACCCGTCTTGGCGGCAAAATCAACACCGGCGTGAAGAATCCGCCGCTTGTAGATCGGGTGAAGACGCCACCCGAAACCGGAAGTAATACGGCTCTTCATGGGATAGAAAAACCGGTTCTTGCGTTCGAATTCAAGCTCCTTGCGACGCTGGGCTGAATCCTGAGTCCACGGGATAATGAGCTTCTGGCCTGAATTGAGTGTCTCGCTCTCGAGGCCGTTGTGCGCCATTATTGCCTTCCAGCCGGTGTTGAAGGTGCGGGCAATTTTCCACAGCGTATCACCCTTCTTTACCGTGTAGGTAAATCCCTTCTTAGGAAGTATTTTGAGAACAAATCCGACTTTGAGCTTGTTGGGATCTTTAAGTTCGTTCGACGTGAGAATGGTGTTGACATCGAGGTCGTAGGCACGGGCAATGCTGGTCAGTGTTTCACCCCGCCGTACCTTGTGCATGACGATTCTCTCCCTGGACACCTGCTCTTCCTGGACCGCCAGTTGCTTTTCCTCGGCCTTCGACAGAACTTTGCTGGCCGGCGATTCTTCGATTTCAACATCTTCGCCGTCGTCCTTCCAGGTTTTACCCGAGAGGGCATACTCAGCCCTGGTTATCTCCTCGAGCAATTCGAATGTTTCCATGGGATCGGAGGGAGAGGAAATCGAAAGCAGCGATTCACTGGTTTGCCATTCTCTCTCGATTCTCATTCCCGGTTGGACAGCTTCGCCCCGGTCCATAAACAGGTAAATAGCTGCAAACTCGATGCCAACTGCAACGAGAAGTACTTTTACAAGGAACCCAAGAAGTTTTGAAAGGTCTTTCAAATCCTTTTCCTCCCGCTATTCTCGATTAGTGAGACATAGTAATTTTTTTTTGCATATCCAATGCTTATTACTAATATCGGATAGCGGGAACTCGAATTTTACCCAAAAAAAAGAGCAGGCTTTAAAAGCCTGCACTTAACCCGAATTCGGGTTAATAATAGATCGACAACATTTTCTCATTGGGCAGCTGAGATCATAAGTGCATAGTATCAGCGGTATCGCCGGAAATACACGGCGTATCGACGCTGCCCTTCGGACACAGTAGCTGCGCAATTACGTTACCTGCGTAATCATCAGTCTGGCATACGGGGGAAATCCCCCGGACTATGTTACTGCGCAATTACGTTACTACGTACTAATTACATCTTCACGTAATAATTACATCTTTACGTAATAATTACATCTTTACGTAATAATTACATCTTTACGTAATAATTACATCTTTACGTAATAATTATGCCACCATGTCTACGTTGGTACCCACACCTTCGTATGTCTGGTCAGCCGCTGGTGCTGGGGCTGGTTCCGCTGCTCCTGAATAACCAGCATCCACAGGAGCCGCGTCGGGTGGGGGCATTGGAGCTGCTGGGGGCGGCATAACGCTGCCTGAAGAGATTGAGCCGACATCCGGCATGTACTTCACCTCCCTGTTATTGTAACGTGCAACTTCCTTGATTAAGTCCTTCCCTACTTTTGCCGGACCTGTATAAAGTATATCCTATCAGGTCCTTTTTGTCATGCTTACTTCTTTTTTGCCATGCTTACTTCTTTGTATTATCTTTATATACTTCTTTATTCTTCCTTTTCCCGTCTTCCCCTAGTCAGGGACCCTGCCTCTTAATAATCCAAGATTATTACTAACCCGGGATGATGAATAATCCAAGATTATTTCTAACCCGGGATGATTCCCAGGATACTTAGCAAATTGGTTTGCAGATTACTGGCCGTGGCTATCACGTTTGAAGACGCCATAGCCATGGCCTCGTTCAGCGTTTTGTTCACGATCTCCACTGTCATGTCGGCGTCGGAAAGCCGGCTGCTCGCATCGGAGATATTCTCCGCCTCCTTCATCATGGCAGTGATCCGGTTGGTCAGGAAATCCTCCTGCGAACCAAGGGACGCCTGATAATCGGTCACCGTGTCAATGGCATTTCGAATCGCCGTCTCGGCATCCTCCGCGGAGTTGATGGTGGTAATCTCCTCGGTATCGACGTTGAGCGCCGAAGGACGGAGATCCGTTGGAATATCCAGGCTTATCCGTTCACTGCTGTGCCCCACGGCGCCGAGCTGCAGCTTGATGGGATAGTGGCCTCCCCCGGTGCGGAAGGTCATGTCGACCTGGTCTCCGGCCTGGGGTACCGACGCCCCGGTAAAGGTCACCTGGCTCCCGTTGAGCTGCCACCCGTTGGTGTCGCTCTGGTTGACCAGGGCTCCGTTCACCCTGACTTCCAGCTGGCTGGCCGAATTTGGCTGCGCCCCCAGCTGGATGGCGGGTGTGGCGGCAGATGCGGTGAATCCGAACTCCACTTCATCCCAATAATCTGGTACTCCCGAACCGTTGAGGGTGATCTGGTCTCCCGCCACCGAAAAGCCGTTGCCCGCATCTTCCGATAAGGCATTGCCGTCCACAGAAACGGATATGCTCCCGGCCTGGGCGGCCGCTCCCAGGTCAAACACGCTTGGCGGCGCCGTCTGGTTGAGAAGATAGTGGCTGTTGTAATTGGTTGTGTTGGCCAGATCGCTAACAGCGGTCAGCTTCGACTGAAACTGGGCATTGAGCGCAGCCCGCTGCTCGGGTTGCAGCGTGCCGTCCTGGGCATCGATGGCCAGGTCCAGCGCATCGTTGAGCAGTGAATAGATCGAATCGGCCGACGTGTTGGCTGCCTGCAGCATAGAGATTCCGTTCTGGGCATTTTCCATAGCCACCGTCAAACCGCCCATCCTGGACTGCCATCGCTGGTATATACCGATACCGGCCGGATTGTCCGCAGCACTGTTGAGCTTTTTCGTGCTGGCGAGCCTCTCCAGGGACGTCCCCAGATTATCCGTATGGTATCCCATGTGCCGGTAGGCGTTATTCGCCCACATATTTGTCGCCATACTTATCATGGTAATCGCCTCCCTGCCTCCCTGCAAAGCGGCCATGCCGTTGTAAGTGCCAATTTAAGGGTCCTCCCGGCGGTTGAAGCCCAATAAAAAAGCCCAACTCCGTGCCAGGTGCCTGACAGGGTTGGGCATGTATTGTTATCTTCCGTGATAGAAAAACCCGCCCTCGGAAGGACGGGTCTGGCCGCTTTTGCCATTCAACCCCGGGCAACTGGCTGTCATAGCGTTCGAAAACGCTGCAGACCCTGTAGCTTTGCGTCCCCGCCTTTCGACGGGTTTGCCTTTTTCCGAGTAAAATCTTTCTTATTCTGTTGTAAAAGCGAGAAGCCCGACTCCCACGGCGGGAGCGGGCTTTTTTATTGCGTTCCTGGCTCCCTGGCTCGTGGAAGGTGTTACCCTTCACCGTCTCAATTCCGTGAGACGTACAGCCTCTCGTATATAACCCACACAGACAGTACCTGCCTGTTGTTCATGTAAAGACTATCACATGATTTAAACATTGTCAACTTCCCAAAACCCCTTTCTATACTTGCTTTTCAGCTTGCTATATTGGAGTAGAAGAGAACTCAGTCACTAAAAAAGGCTATACTCTTTCCAAAATTGGTTGATGATCCAGCTAGCGGCTGGTCATAAAGGAAGGAGCATAGCCATGAGCAACGTTGCATCCATTATTAGAGCAGGAAAGAAGCAGGAAGTCAAGGGAAAAAGGTTAATTGTTTCAGTGGACATAGCTACGGTTAAACACACCGGATATTACCGCGGGCCGGATGGAACAGACATCAAGCCATTCGATTTTTCCAATAATAACCGTGGTTTCAACCATTTTTGGAGGATTATCGAACAGGCCCGCAAAGATAACAACCTGGAAGAAATAGTAGTGGGATACGAGCCCACCGGTCCCTACGCCGAACCATTGGTCCATTTCCTCAGCGAAAAAGGAGTGAATGTTGTCCAAATCAACCCCATGCACACGAAACGACTCAAGGAACTACAGGGGAATTCCCCACTGAAGACAGATCCAAAGGATACAAAAGTCATCGCCGATGTCATGAGCCTGGGACATACTCTGACGGTAGTGATTCCTCGGGGTGCTGCAGCTGAACTTCGACGACTGACCCAGGCACGGGAACGGGCCGTGGAACAACGAAACCGCTTCTTCAACCAGTTGACAAGTCTTGTTTACATCATCTTTCCGGAGTTCATTCATGTGATGCATGGCTTACACAGCAAGACAGCCAGGTATCTCTTGCGTAATTATCCGACTCCTCAAGCATTAAGTGCCCTGGGAGTGGATAAGCTGGCTGTAACAATTAAACGAGTCAGTCGTGGACAAATTTCTCCGGATCGTGCAGAAGTTCTTTGGAACAGTGCCAGAGACTCGGTGGGGATCAAGGAAGGCCTGGAGGGCATTACCCTTGAAATAACAACGTTGTTATCCTGGATAGAACGCTCCAATCACTACATTAGCAAACTTGAATCGCAAATGGAATCAGCGCTTTCAAAGATTCCGTACAGCCGGTACTTGCTTTCCATAAAGGGAGTAGGCGTTGTAACCGCCGCCGGCCTGATTGGCGAGGTTGGAGACTTCACACAATTCAAAACGATACGAGAGATCCTCAAGTATGCCGGTCTTGACCTGTATGAAATCAGTTCAGGGAACACTAAAACAGGGCAGAGAAGAATTTCAAAACGAGGACGTAGTCTTCTGCGCAAACTGCTCTTTTTTGCCTCGATCAACATGGTAAAAAAGAACGGCGTAATGTACCGTAGATACCGGGGTTACCTCGATAGAGGAATGCCGAAAATGAAGGCGCTTGTTGCCATAATGAAGAAGATCCTGATCCTTGTCTATGCTCTTGTTCGCGATTCAAGTAGGTACATTGAAGACTACCAGGAACGCAAAGCAGTCAAATATCACATGAAAGAGGCGGCATAAGTGAGAATACCAGGTGCAGGCGGAGGGATTGTCACCACCCTCATCAAGGCGACTCTGTCGACCTTCGAGACTTAGCTTTACAACTCTCCGCTTGCACCTTAGCTCCGATGAAGCAAGGTTAAGGCTCTGTTGAGACCTTCGAATTACCAGAATTGAGCAAGGTGTGGCACCTGACAGATTCTCACAAAGGCTTATGGATTAAAAAAGGATTGACAGAAACAAACCAGAGGGTGGGATTGTTTGACTTTGTTACTGAATGGTGTTCTACAAACTTGATAGAAAGCAACAAACTTGCTTGGGTCTCTTTTTTTTCTTTTTTCAGAGGGGGAAGACAATTGACATAGGTAGGCGGTCACCCGCTTTCCCTGTCACACCACCGTGCGTACGGGTCCGTACACGGCGGTTCGGCTGGTTGAGCAATCAAACTGAAATAAGTGATGGAAGACCAAGCGACGCAAAATAGTCGTTTGGCAACACATGGTTCAGGGGAGGCGATAAACTGAGGTGCCAGGGGCCATAAGGGCTTCCAGCAATCATAGCTGCAGCGTCCTTTGTAAACCCTCGACTTCTCAGTTCCTTGAAACGAGTTCGTCCCCGTTTCCACTGTTTCCAGACGACACACCGAAGCCGACGTCTAATCCACGAGTCAAGAAATTGAAGTACGGATTTGGTTTCGCAGAAACCGAAGTACCCTCGCCACCCGACAAGGTAGCGGGATAACTGGTGGACCATCTGTTCCAGGCTTATCCCCCGAGAGCGCCGTGTCAGTTCCCGAATTCGTTTCTTGAAACGCTTCAAGGATTGCGGCGCAATGCGCCGTTTCGGTACCTTGTTGCTTGTAAAACTGAACCCAAGAAACTTCCGCTTCCACGGTCGAGCCACCGCACTCTTTCCCTCATTGATCATGAGCTTGAGCTTCCTGGTAATAAAGGAACTTACGCTCTCCATCACCCGTTCACCCGCTCGACGGCTACGAACATAGACGTTACAATCGTCCGCGTACCGTACAAACCGGTGACCACGACGCTCAAGTTCACAGTCAAGGTCATCAAGCACGATATTCGACAGCAAAGGGGACAACGGCCCACCCTGAGGGGTGCCTTCGTCGATCGGTCCGACCAGCCCGTTCTCCATTACCCCGGCGCATAAATACACCCGGATGAGTTTCAACACCCGCTTGTCTTTTACCCGTTTGGCGATTCGCCCCATCAGCATGTCGTGGTTGACCCGATCAAAGAATTTGTCCAAGTCAATGTCCACGACCCAGCGATAGCCCTGAGCAATGTACCCCTGCGCATGGCGCACCGCCTGATGAGCGGACCGTCTCGGGCGAAAGCCAAAGCTGTAATCAGAGAACGTAGGGTCCCAGAGCTTCTGTAGAACCTGCAACAACGCCTGCTGGATGAAGCGGTCCAGGACGGTCGGGATGCCCAGCTTGCGCAATCCCCCTCCCGGCTTGTCAATCTCAACCCGCTTCACCGGCTGCGGCCTGTAGGTCCCGTTCAGAAGCTCATCGCGAATATCCAACCAATGCTCCTTCAGGTAACCCGGCAAATCATCGACGGTCATGCCGTCAACGCCCGGACAGCCCTTGTTCCTCCTGACTCGTTGTAACGCCTTCTTCAGATTGTCTCGCTGGCATACCTCCTCCATCAGGTATTCAGTTGACGCCGGGCTTTCGGTTTCATGCGGTACCACGTATACTTCGGTCCCTTTCCCCATGGCCATCGGGGCTTCACCCCTACTCTCCATAGACAAGGCCGGTTGATTTTCCCGGATTTTCTGCCGCCTGGTATCCACGAACCGCACGTCCTACTCACCACTCCATACCGTTCGGGCCTTCAGCAAAAAAAAACTTGCCTACTATGCCCTCTGCTGACTTCTGCACCGTGGTCAGGATACCTCACGGCATCCTCAGTCACGGTTTCGTGACACGATGCAGATCTCCCGGGGTAAGCCCGACCGCTTTCACCGCACACCTGCCAAATTTACAGCCCTGGCCCTTGATGGATATGGACTTCGTGGTCATTTGCCCACTCGTCCAACCAAGACTGCCTCGTATCCGGTTTCTGTCCGTCAGGTCGCGGTTTTGCTCCACGCTTCCTTCAGACATCACCTCACAGTGATGCCCTTGCGCTTCGCTAGCACTTCACCTCCATCAGGTTGTGAGGTAATTCCGAGTAACTGCATCAGTGTTCCCTGCAGTGAATTCGCGGTAGTTATGGCGTTGGTGGCCGCCTGGGTCATTGCTTCATACAGCGTCTGGTTGGTGATTTCGATAGTCATGTCGGCGTCGTAGAGGCGGCTGGCGGCGTCGGAAACATGCTCTGACTCTTCGGCCATGGCATCGATGCGCCCGGTCAGGAAGTCTTCGGAAGTCCCCAGGATAGCCTGCAGGTTGGTGATGGTATCGATGGCGTCGTCAAGTGCGTCCTCGGCATCTTCGGCGTCGCCGATAGTGGTGATGTCGATGGCGTCGATATCCAGTGCGGCGGTCCTGACGTCCGTGCCCACCGGCAGTTCGTAGCGCTCGGAGCTGTGTCCCGTGGCCCCCATCTGGATCTGGATGGGAGTCTCGGTGGAACCGGCATTGTACGTTACTTTCACGACGTCGCCGGCGCCGGGCTGAGCGGTGCCGTTGAAGCTGAGGGTGTTGCCGCTGAGGTTCCAGCCGTTGGTGTCATCTCTGCTCTGCACGACGTTGTTGACCCGCACTTCCACGCTGTTCAGATAATCGGGGGTGTTGCCAAGGATGAGGGTCGGGGTGGCGGCGGAAGCGGTGAATTCGATCTCGACTTCTTCCCAGTACTTGGGAATCGAATTGCCGTTCATGGTCATCACGCTGCCGGCCAGGGAGTACCCGTTGATGGGATCAGCGGTAATTTCCGTATCATCGACGTATACCTTCAGGGTGCCGCCCTGCGGCGCGGCGGCAAAGGTCCAATCGTTGGTCCAGTCCGGCACGTTCAGCAGGTAGTGCTCGTTGTACTGGGTGGTGTTGGCCAGCTCGTCGATGGAAGCGAGCTTGGCCACGAGCTGGGTGTTCAGCTGTACCCGCTGCTCGGGCTGCAGCGTGCCTTCCTGGGCGTCGATGGCCAGGTCCAGGCAGTCGTTCAGGAGCGAGTAGATGGAATCGAGTGACGTGTTGGCTGTCTGCAGAATAGAGATCCCGTTCTGGGCATTTTCCTGGGCCACGGTCAGTCCGCCGAGTCTGGCCATCCACCGCTGATAAATGCCGATGCCGGCCGGGTTGTCAGCTGCTGAATTCAGTTTCGACGTGCTGGCGATTCTCTCCAGTGATGTTCCCAGGCTGTTGACGTGATAACCCATGTGCCGGTATGCTGTGTTCGCCCACATATTGGTGTTCATCCTGATCATTTTTACAACCTCCTTGTTTTCGTGCAAATTGTCACGGCCAACAAAAAAAACCCAACCCTGCCAGTTGCCTGGTATGGGTTGGGTTCAATTTCCTTTATTTACTACTTTAATATGTTTTCTGACATTTTCGTCCATCCGTAGACGAAAAAACCCGTCCTCGGGAAAGGACGGGTTGTTGGCCGTATCGAACCGATTCAACCCCGGGCAGCTGGCAGTCATGACAAACCATCACAAGATGGTACACATCAAAAGATGTGCAGCGTCGTAGACCCTGTAGCTTTGCGTCCCCGCCTTTAAGCGGGTTTGCCTTTTTCCGAGTTCTATTCGTCTTCGTATTCGGTTGTTAAATATCAAAACAACAAAACAAGCCGCTCCCTTTCCCGGGAACGGCTTGTAGTTTCCGTTTTATCCCAGACCTTGTAGAAGGAAAACTCAGTTTCCTTCTCTTCCGGTCCGCTTCCTTTTTGTGCTTCGTCGCGGCTTTTTTTTTGTTGTGCCTCTCTCGCCGCCAACTAAAGACTATCACATGAATATAAGGTTGTCAATTGCGTCAACTATTTTTTTTCAAAAAAAACTAATGTTTTTCGGAAGAAATGCCGATAACCGTTACGGAGACTGTATTTTCAGAGATGGATAAATCCGGAAAAAAATGTAAAAACTTTCTAAATCTCACCTTTCTTTAATGCTAAGGCGGAGCATATGCTTCGCATCGGTTGCGTATCTTTAAATTCCTGTGCTAAAATCATCCCGTGAGTAAAACCCAGAGCTTCGATCAACTCTCCCGGAAGATTTTGGAGTATAACCCACGGGCCGACATCTCACTGGTGGAGAAAGCCATTCGCTTCAGCCAGGAATGCCACCAGGGGCAATGCCGCGCTTCGGGAGAGCCCTTCTTCATCCACCCCTACCAGACGGCGGAAGAACTCATCGAGCTGAAGATGGACGTCAAGACCATCTCCGCCGGGCTTCTGCACGACGTGGTGGAAGATACCTCCTGCAACCGTGAAAAGCTGGTGGAAGAGTTCGGAGAAGAGATAGCGGACCTTGTCGACGGCGTGACCAAGCTTTCCACCATATCCTTCAAGAGCCGCGAGGAGCGCCAGGCTGAGAACATCAGAAAAATGCTCTTCTCCATGACCAAGGATATCAGGGTCATCGTCATCAAGCTGGCCGACAGGCTCAACAACATGCGCACCATCAATCATCTCCCGCCCCGGAAACAGGAGCGGATCGCCCGCGAAACCCTGGAGATATACGCCCCTCTGGCCAACCGCCTGGGGATGTACCGCTACCGTATGGAGCTGGAGGACCTGGCATTCAGCGTCCTGGACCCCCGGGTGTATGAAGAGCTGGAAAAAGCGGTGGAGATATCCATCGACCGCAAGAAACAGCCCATAATCGAGGCCCGCGACATACTGAGCTACCACCTGCAGGAAGCGGGTATTCCGGTGACTATTGAAGGGCGGCGGAAGAACCTTCATTCCATCTACGCCAAGATGCAGAAACAGGAGAAGGACATCGACCAGATATTCGATATCGTCGCCCTCAGGATTGTCACCAACACGGTGGAGAGCTGCTACGGGGCGCTGGGTATCGTCCACAAGATCTGGAAGCCTATGCCGGGGCGGATCAAGGACTATATCGCGGTGCCGAAATCCAACGCCTACCAGTCGCTGCACACGGTGGTAGTGCTGGACAGCGGCATTCCCCTGGAAATCCAGATCCGTACCAAGCTCATGCACGAAGTGGCCGAGACCGGGGTGGCGGCCCACTGGCATTACAAGGAAGACGGCAGCGCCGACGACGAGCTCAGGGTAAAGCTCTCCTGGCTGCGGCAGCTCATCGAGTGGCACCGCGAGGTGAAGGACTCTTTCGATTTCATCGACACCCTGAAGATGGACCTGTTCCAGGACGAGGTGTTCGTCTTTACCCCCCACGGCGAGGTCATCGACCTGGCCGCCGGCGCCTGCCCGGTTGATTTCGCCTACCGGATCCACACCATGGTTGGGCATCGTTGCACCGGCGCCAAGGTGAACGGAAGGATCGTCCCCCTGGACTACCAGCTTCAGAACGGCGACATGGTGGAGATACTGACGCAGAAGCGGCCGAACCCCAGCCGGGATTGGCTCGAGTTCGTCCACTCACCCCGGTCCCGCGAAAAAATCCGCCTCTGGTTCCGCAAGCAGGAGAAGGAGGAGACCCTGAAGAAGGGGCAGAACCTGATTCTGTCCTCCCTCAACGAGGTCTACCAGCAGACCCGCTCGCACAAGATCATCGACCGCAAGGACCTGTCCGTGAAAAAGCTGATAGCGCCGGGACGCCTGGACAAGATCCTGGAGGAGTTCAAGACCGGGCACCAGAACGAGCTTTTCCTGGCGGTGGGAAACGGGACCGTGTCGCCGCTGGCGGTGGTGTACGCCCTCTACCCGAAAGCAAAAGCCCTGGCCGACCAGGAGCTGAGGAAACGCCAGGAAGAAGAAGAGGAAAAGAAGCTCAAGGCGCTTGCGGAACGGAAGCTGCAGCGGCGCTCAGTCGGCGGGGTCAGCGTCAAGGGGATCAAGAACATGCTGATCAAGTTCGCCAAGTGCTGCAACCCGGTTCCCGGCGATAAAATAATCGGTTTCACCACCAGGGGGCACGGCCTGTCCATCCACCGTGCGGACTGCCACAACGTCAAGCGGGACCGCGAGCCCGAGCGTTGGATGGAGGTGGAGTGGGAGGGAACCCAGCAGGACGAATCCTATTACGTCAAGCTCAGGATACGGTCCTTCGACCGCCCGAACCTCTTGACCAATGTCTCCAGCATCATTTCAAACCACAACATCTATGTCTACTCGGTAAAGGCCTACGCTGACCAGGACAACCTGGCGCAATTGAATTTTGTGCTGTCGGTGAAGAACCTCTCCCAGCTCAAGACGCTCATGAGCCACATCAGGAGAATACCTGGTGTCATTGAAGTGACTAGAGTTACATCAGCGTAGCCTGGTTTACCGCGTGTTTATCCGCCGGAAAATACTCAGCGTACGCAGATCGTCCATGGAAGGAAGCAGTTTCAGCTTACCCAGCCGCTTGAGGGCGAAATTGGCGCCCGCCCGCTCTTCTTCGTCGCCGTACCGGGCGATATGCTTGAGCTCCTCCACGAGCTTTCTCTGCTTCATTTCGTAAATCTGGTGAAGCACCAGCCGGACATTGACCCTGACACGAGCGTCGGCATCGTCGGCGAGCTTTTCCAGCAGATCCACGGGAGCGGTCTCATAGGGGAAGCGCTCGAGAAAGACGCCGATTCCCTCGACGGCATTGGCCCTGACCCGGTTGTCCGCGTCCATCAGGCCGAGCTCGAAGAGTTTCCAGTTGGCCCCTTCTTCAAGAAAAACGCCCAATTCCTTGTAGATTGTGGCCCGTTCATGCCGGCTGCACTCGTCTTTGCGCAGAATGATCTCATCGAGAAATCCATCGGGCAAGTGAGCCCCGTGCATGATGAGCTCCCCGATCAGATTGAGGATCCGGCACCTGACCAGCTCGGATTCGGCAGAACGGTACGAGGTAACCAGGTACCCTACTGCGTCTGTTCCCATGACAAGAATGGCTCTCCTGGAGCGTTCCACTTCTTCGGGGTTGGCCATCCCCAGATTATTGATATGTTTTCCCAGATCAGCGTCCATCTTCGCGCACCTCCCGACCTGCACCCGGACTGTTCATTACAACATCAGCGTCAGGAATCTCTTTCCAGTGTGGGACCCTCGGCCAATGTATCGCAAAAAGCGACAAGAATCAGTGTGGCAAAAGGACCGATGAAAAAAGAGATGATAAACCAGCTGAGTCCACTGCGGTTCTTGCTCTGGGCAAGGCCCGCGTTGATCAGGGCGAGGGTCAGCCAGCCGCCGCCGCCGAGACCAAAAGCCGCCTCGTTCATATCGCGCGACCTCCTTACAAGCATGCTCTACCGTCACGGTACTGCGATTACCACTATACCAGAATATGAATTTGTTTTCCAATTGATCTTCAGCAGACGGAACGCTTTTCCCATAATGGGGAAAAGTACTGATTAGACAGTCATTCCTGCTTCTGTCTCAGCCCGGGGCGGACACAGTACATGGCAATAGTGCCGAAGGGCGGCAGAAGCAGGATCAGGCACACCCATAAAAACCGCATCCCTTCGCTCATCCGGCTGTGCCCGAGCAATATGAGCGACTTGATAATGTACACGATCATGACTATGACCAGAACCAGTCCCAGGATGCCGAGACCGAATACTCCGCCAGAATGAATCATCATTGTTGAACCTCCTATTAATACCGCTTATTCACACTCGCTGTCGTCCTCCATTATCATGGAGAGCGAATCGCCGTCCGGCGAGATGATACAGGCGGCGTCCTTCTTGTCGAACTGTACGGAGAAATTGCAGAGCCTTCCCAGCTGGTACAGAGCTTTGTCACAGGGTACATCGGTATAAAAGACCGTGACCTCCCGTTGGAAAATTCGTTCGATTTTCTCGCGGTCCACCTCCAGATTCAGCGTGAGACCGGCCTGCTTGCAGATGTCTCTTACCAGGGACCCGGTGGTGGTGTCTTTTCCGAAGACCGATACGGGGGTAACGTTTTTCCATTGCGCCGGGGTGGCCGACAGCAGTTTCCCGGTAACTTTTTTTCCTGGCTTGTCTTCAATGGACAGGTCCACCAGGGTGTACTCCTTGCCCACCTCCATGATGAAGACGGAATCATAAGTTCCCCTGCCCACGGAGACCTTGTCCGGATCGGCCTCCGGCAACGTGTTCTCCTCGATGTGGAATTTCATGTGGAACCGTTTTTCACCGTACTCTCTGACCACGGCGGTAATCGAGTGTCCTATCATGGTGGTTTGGATGTCACGGTCATTGCCGATCAGCACCTGATTACCTACCGATACGCAGGCTTCATCGTGGGTGAGTACCGAAACTCTCGGCCGACATACTAATTCATCTTTTTCGTAGAACTTGAACTCTACAACCACCTGCTGCGGCTGCTTCCATACGGGGACCGTAACCTTGACGAAATCAGACGAATTCAAGCTGGTACCGCCGGACACGGACACGCTGTAAAAAACCAGCACCGTGACCAGCACGGTAAAAAAGAGGGCGGGAGATACGGACTTACGCATAGCAGGACACATCCTTTCCAAGGTACCGGCAGTATAACGTAAGTCCATAAATAGACCAACATTGACGTGCGCGTGCCCAGTGAACAATGCGGTTTACGAAACGGTTTTCAGCTGCTGAAACGCCTCCAGGCATCGCTCCAGTACCCGGCGGTCCCTGGCCATGATGTAGCCGTTTTTGTACTTGTGGGGAGCGTTGCCGGTAAGGTCGAGGGGTACACCGTCAAAATCTGTGTACTCCATGCCTTCCACGTTGTAGAAAACGCAGGAGGCGGCCAGGTCCCAGATTTTCGGTGCGCCGCCGCCGTATTTCAGGGGCAGGTTGAAGTGGAGATCGTAGGTGCCGGCCAGCACCTGGATCGACTTGGTGGGCACCGATTCCTCGTATCCCACCACCGCCGGTTTCAGGATTTCCAGCATCCGGTTGAACTGCGTGCTGGTGGTGCGGTTGGCCGAAATGATGACCTTGAGGCCGTCATCGTCGTACCGTTTGAAATCGCCCGCGTACCAGGTCTTGTTGTGCTCCGCGGAAGCCATGCCGCTCAGACCCAGCCCCGGGCAGTTCAGGACGCCGATCAGGGGACCGGTATTCTTCTTCAAAAGAGCGATGGAGGTGCCGAAAAACCCGGTTTTCTTCCTGTATCCCATAGACCCGCAAATCGGGTCGACGCACCAGAAATAATCATGCTGCATCTCGTTGGGGTCGAAAGACTCCTCCCCGACGAACCCGTACTGCGGATAGAGCATGCTCAGGTACTCCCGGGCGATGCTGTCGCAGTATCCGTCCACCTGCAGCTTGATGGCGCCGGGAGAGTCTTTCAGGCTCAAGCCGGAGCCGGGATTGTAGCCGCTCTCGTTTTCCGATTCGTCATACTCCACCGTGTAGTCTTTCTCGTAGTAGTGAAGCATGACGTCGGCGCAATTGTCAGCCGCCTTGCAGGCGTGGTACAAACGTTCGTCAACGCCGCGGGCAATGTTAAGCAGGTCCATTGATGCCCCTTATTTCTACCAGAGAACATCCTTTACCAAAGGACTTCATCCGGAACCGTGAAACCGTCGTGCTCTCCCCGCCTCGTTTTTTTAGCTACGAGAACTCCGCTATAGCCGAACTCCTGGCCATAATTGAAAGACCGGGCGTCAAGCTCCTTCGCCCGGCGCCACAGGTCATCCGGGAACATGCTGTCTCTCGGGAACATACTGCCTTTTTTGCGGCCGCGGCGGCGGTGATCAAGGCTCTCGAGAAACTCACGGCACATGACCATCCGGGGAGGAGAACCGTTATTCATGAAAGCCTCTCCCTGAAGGGAGTACGATCCCGACTTACGAAGAATATCCGCCGTTTCTTCGAGAATATCGGTGCCGCCGGGAATCTGGTAGGAGACGCCCCGGCGCAGGCATTCGGCCTCGCACATGAACTCCAGGGCCCGGACATAGCATTCCTGTCCCGGAGACTCGCAGCGGGCGAGTTTGAAAAAGGCCACCAGGAATCCTCCCTGTTTACAGCACCGGTCGCACGCACTCACGAATGACTTGTAGGTGCCCAGGGAAAAGCAGTTGAAATGCCACCAGAAGAGAAGAGCCGGGTTGGCACTTCCGAAGGTCACCAGGTCACAGGACTCCTGTTCCTGCTCCGCGGCGTCGAAAACATCTTCGCACCGGGCCTCGGAGAGAAACTTCCGGGCCGGTGCTTCCTCCCAGTAAAACCGCTCGTTACGGTCATAGCCAACGATGTAACCTTCGGGAACCGCATACCGCAGCAGCCGGGTATACCCTCCCCTGCCGAAGCCTACCTCCATAATGCGCGAAGAGGGGGGAATCGGCAAGCGGGAAATTACATCGACAACGGTTTTCTGATACTCGTTCATGACCACGGCACCTTTGCCACGCGGCGGTTGTTTCGCCACCTGAACCGGTCAATCATGTGCTCTGTTCCCGATTGTTCGAGCCAAACCCATGGATAAATTCTTGACTCGAAAGCACGCGGGCGTTCGTCAACCAGGCGAGATACCTGAGAGAAACAGCCGTGTCCTCACGGGCCGAATGGACGCAGTCGGAAAGCACGGTCAGCCGGTAGCCCCGGTTGTAGGCGTCCATGGCGGTCATCCGGACACACACGTCACTGGAGTAACCGGCCAGGACAACCATGTCCGCAGGCAGCGCTCGCAGGGTGCGGTGAAGATCGGTCCGGTAAAATGCATTGTACCGGGTCTTGACGATCAGGGGCTCACCGGGCAGCGGTTCGGTTTCCTTGAGTATCCGCTCGTCCCCGCTGCCTTCCAGGCACCAGATGCTGCCCCGCTTTTTCCAGGCTTTAGGCCAGTCTGATTTGTCGGAGCTGTAACGTGTTATGACGTGGATAACCGGAATCCCCCGGCTGCGGACCGCCGCAAGAAGACCTGCGATGTTCGGCAACAGCTTCTGACGGAAGGTATCGGGATGCTCCCGCAGGAAAAATTTCTGCATATCTATGACGATGACGGCAGGTTTCATTGTACGTGATTACTCCAGCTCGTCGGGGATGTTCTCGTACGTGGTGTCTGCCTCTTCCATGTCGGTCAACAGCGCCTGGGCGTCCTCGAGATCTTCGGGATGCACGTGGATCTTGACCTTTTCTACAAAAGGGTTGGCGATGTCGAGCCGTCCGGCGGCACTGTAGGCGCCGGCGACATAATAGGTAATCCCGGCTGATAAAAGAACCGACTCCACCACTGCCGCCAGCGCTTTATCACCGGTGGACATCAGGGTAACCAGTTCAACATATTCGGTTTCGGGCTCCGGCTCCAGCTCCGCAACAAGGTCGACTTTGCAGTCCGAACAGACGGTGTAACCTTCTCTGTACTCAGCCCTGCATTCCGGGCAAAACATAGTGTACCTCCTCCTGATACCAAGGCTTTTTGGTCCCCTTGCCTCACAACCGATCCGCGCAATTCCCCCCAAAAAGCATATTCCACTCTACTCCAGTCCCCCTCCATCCGCAAGTGATTAAGAAAAAACTTTGCCCGGTTCAACACTTTTTCTGCGCGACGGATTTTGCGATAATCAAGCGGACAGGTATCTCTGAAAGAGGACGTAGGTCGCGGATTGTGCTCACTTCGAAGGATCCGGGGACGAGACCGCCTGGTGGCGGATTTCCTCCAGAAGCTGCGCCGCCGCGGCGGATTCCTCGGAACCGCTTTCCAGGATACGGGCAACTTCCGCGGAGGCTTCCTTGAGGTAACGGAGACTGTTTCGTAACCGGGACAGCTCGAGCAGCGCCCGCGCCCGGCGCAGACGGAGATCAAAACGGCTCCCGTCGAGACGCAACGCTCTTCCGAGCAAATGCGGGACCCGCTCGAAGCGGCCGCTGCGCTGGCAGAAACCGGCCCACCGGTCGAACAGGACCAGGTTATCGGGCATGATTCTTGAAAGCCGGCGGTAGCACTCCTCGCATTCCTGTACGCGGCCGAGCTTCTCCAGGGAAAGCGCCTTGTTGTACAGGGCATCCGTATTATCGGGGAACTGCTCCAGCAACCTGTCCAGAAGTGCCGCGGCTTCTTCATGGTTGTTCTGGTGCGCCCGCAAACCGGCGGTGTTCAACAGGACCGATGGCTCCTCGGGAGCCAATTCGAGCGCCTGGAGAATCTCCCGTTCTCCGGCGGTTTCGTCACCCTGACTCAGGTGGATCAGGCCGAGATGGAGATGGGCATTGAAGCTGCCGGGCTGCCGGGCAAGCGTCTCGTGGAACCACCGGGCCGCTTCCTTGTTGCGGCCGTCGTTGAAGAGCAGCATTCCCAGATCCAGACACACCTGCCAGACCTTGGCAGTGGTCTTGCTCGTCAGGCGCCGCAGCCCTTCGAGTCCCTCTTCTTTTTCCCCCAGGTCCCAATGGCAGAGATTCAGTCTCCAGGGGGCGGAAAGCTCCCTGATTTCACGGTTTTCCTTGAGATCGTAGTACGGATCGAGCGGTTGAACCGGTGTCCGGATGATATCCCTGAAAGCCCGGGCGGCTTCGCCCGGATTACCGAGTAGACGCATGGCTTCCGCCCTGAGGAACCGCGCGATGCAGTAGCCCGGGACCACCTCGACAGCCCGGTCACAATAGGGGATCGCTTCCTCAAGATCGTTATCCTGGAAACACATGTAGCCCAGTATCAAGTATGATTTTGCCCGGTACTTGAGATTCTCGTTTTTTTCAGCAGCTATGAGCAAATGTTCCCGTGCTTCGTCGTGCTTACCCATCAAATGGTAGAGCGAACCCAGATGAAACCGGTAATGGTGCGCCTCGGGATCGAGCTGAAGCTCCCGTTTGAGCAAGGCGGCCGAACGCTCGTACTTCTGCTGTTTCTTGGCATAACCCTTGACGTAACCGTAATGAAGGAGACGGATATCAGTGCAGGAGATCCGGTCTTCGTCGAGGTTCGGCTGGTTGTGGACCCGGCCTTCATACCGCACTCCCAACCCGTTTTTGAATAGACGCAGATTGTAGTGCTGGGCGGCCACCGCTCCGGCCGAATCGCTCAGCTGGAGGTTGAGAAAGTAGTACCCGTCGTGGGTGCTGTTTTCAAGCAGCGCCCGAATCTTGGAATGCTCTTCCCGAGGTATGGTCTCATCGGCGTCGAGAATCAAAATCCACTTCCCGGTGGCATACTCGAGCGAGTGGTTCCTCGAGCCGCTGAAGCTTCCCTCCCAGGGGTGGTGATATATCTTCGCGCCGTAGCTCTCGGCGATCTCCACGGTGCGGTCCTCGGAGCCGGTATCGACAATGATGATTTCATCCACGATATCCTTCACCGAGTCGAGACACCTGGGAAGATTGTCCTCTTCGTCACGGACAATCATACACAGGGATATCATGGCAGGTTACCCGATAAAATCGAAGCCGCGGGGGGGCTCGGTAGAATCATCGGGGGACGGTGCGGCGGCCGGCGCGGGCTGTAATCCGGCGGACTTGACCGACATCTCC
>CAYSPT010000033.1:0-7726 GCA_964432985.1 uncultured bacterium | reverse complement strand
CCCCCCCCCCCCCCCCCCCCCCCCCCCCCCCGCCCCCCCCCCCCCCCCCCCCCCACCCCCCCCCCCCCGCCCCCCCCCGGCCCCCCCCCCGCGGGCCGGCGCGGCGGCCGGCGCGGGCTGTAATCCGGCGGACTTGACCGACATCTCCTTGATGGCTGACTCCCACACTTCCCTGAGGCTGAGAAGCATTTCCATCACTTGTTCCATGGGGACTTTGTCTTTCTTGATGTTGCCTTCCACCAGCTTGTCGTACATGTACTGGTACAACGAATACAGGTTGTTGGCAATTTCCCCGATGTCCATGTTGAGTGAAATCATGAGTTCGGTGAGAATCCTCTGGACCTTGATGAGGTTGTTGTTGACTACATCGAACCGCTTGTCTTCGAGACCGGCTATCCCCAGGTTGAGAAACTTGATCGCTCCGTCATAGAGCATCAGGATGAGCTTCTCCTGGCTGACCGTTTTGACCTGCATCTCTTTGTAACGCTTGGTCGGGTCCCGGTACATGACTGCTCCAATCGATGCTCCCCCCTGAGCACTAGGTTCGTTTATTGTACCATGTTGATTTTCCTTAATCAAGTTGCGGGAATACACGGACTGCCCCCTTCCAGTTGCGCCAGCGCCTGCCTGGTAACATCACGACCTTCTTCAAGTCCCTTTCGTAAAAACGCCAGGTGGTTTTCCGAAGGTTCCCCGGAAGCCAGGGGACCTTCCAGCAGAAGCCGTACCGTCGGCCCCATCATCAAGTCGACCAACGGATTGTTCACCACGTTCTGCAGAGAAGACCGGGATATGCTACCGCTCTGTTCGAGTGCCTCAAGTAATGTTTCTATTTCCCGGGCACAACTATTGAGCCCTGTTTCCAACTGCTCGCGCCCAACCGCTGCTCCCTGCCGGTGGCGTTCCTGCACCATCGCAGCCAGATCGCGGCCAAGCGGTTGGAACCGGTCCACCAGGGAGGCCGCTTCCATGGTGACGACACCCGGTCCGAACAGGATGCCCTCCTCGCTGGCGTTGATGACGTTACGTCCCGAATCCCGGATCATTCCGGCCAGGTAATCCCGGTAGGCGGCCATTTTCATGGCCGAAGGGATCTGCCGGCCGTTCAGGTCCCGCTCCCACTGGAATCCGCTGGCGAGCACGGTGTCCAGGTTTTTCTTCTCCAGGGTGTGGTACCGGCTCAAGTCGGCGCTCCACAATTCTTCGACGCCCTGGCCGCGCCCGTATATCTTCCACCGGGAATAGGAGCAGTCCTGTCCGAAAAAGACAATCGGATCGGCGCCCATTCGGGTACACAGATCAAACGCGGAGGTGGCCACACTTCCCCAGCCGCTCACCGTCCCCAGCCGCACTCCCATCATCTTCAGCCATAAACCGGCCGGAAACGAATTGTGCGCCAGGAAAACGGGACCCTGGAAGTTTTCGAACACGCCGTGGTCCACCGAGGGAACCGCGGCCAGAGAGACATCGTCCAGGGGGCCGAGATCGGTAAATTTCCTCACGTTACCGGGATTCTCGTCGGCGGCGACCACCAGGTGCGGTTTGATCCCCCACCCCAGCAGCGGTTTCAAGGCTCCGTCAACAGCCACGATGAGCATCCGGTCCCGGAGTTTTTTGAGTACGGGTGCATTGTGATCCAGGGAAGGTCCTACCGACACCACCGCGGCCGGCACTCCCCGGCACAGATCGAACAGCTCCTTGACTCCCGGTTGGCCGGCCACCGCATCGGCGTTGCGGGCCACGTTCCAGAATCCGCGCATCCCCTGGAGAAATCCGGTCATCAGGTTCATCCCCTCGTAGAGAATGCGCTGGTAGATCCCGGCTGTCAGCCGGTCCATGCACGCAGGCGCCACCCGCTGGTAACCGGGATTGGTGATGACCCTCACCAGGGACGGCGACGTGTGGGCCAGGAACTGCCTGGCGCGGGACATGAGCTCGTCAACGCTGCCCCGGCACACGGTTATCCAGGAAGGAAGGTCGTTTTCCCCCGCTCCCAGGATGCGGAGGTCTCCGGGCCGCTGTTCGAGCAGGTGATGGAAAGCCGCCACCGGCTCCAGAACGAGCACCGAGATGTTCCCCGTCTTTCCTCTGACCGCCGACAGGCTTTCGAGCACGTATCCCAGTCCGGCTCCACACACCACCACCCGGCAGCCGGGCACGATGCCACTGGCTTCAACCTGCCGGGAAGCTTCACGGCGGGGATCGTAGCGACTGTGGATCATGACCTGCTGGCCGCCGAGCACGGCCCGCAAAGTCGGATCCCCGCAGCGCGCCGCAATCACCTTCACAGTCACGTTCTCCACACCAGTCTCCTTACAAAGGTTTTATCAATAAACAAGCCGCCTTACAGGCGGCCTGACCGAAACAGCCAGTAAAATTAAAAAAATATCAAGATTTAAGACCTGACCTTAATGAAGAGGGCGGTTGGCTTCCATGATCAGGTCGGGGGCCATCTGCTGCCAGAAGATGATTTCTTCTCTCAACTCGTACTCCAGCAGGTCGGCCAGCAGGATGTAATCCCGTGATTCGATGGACACCATGATCTCTTCCAGAACGGTAATCAGGCGGGCCCGGTGGTCCAGGGCGTTTGAGCCTGACACTGCCAGGGCGTCGAGGTCGAGGCCGAGTATGGAATCCAGGGTGGTGAAAACCAGGTCGAGCCAGTACAGGTCCTGGGTGAGCAACGCAAAGCGTTCCATGGCTTCCTGCTCTTTCCGGACCCTGAGCATATCAACCACGTCGGCCAGGGCTTCATCCATCTGTGAGGTAAATTCCGGTAACAGAGCAAGGGCTTCCTGGGCCACACTCCGGGGATCCTGCACTTCTTCGGCACGGGTTTCCTGCAGACCGCCCTGGGCTCCGGCAATTATACTACCAGCGGCCTCATTCATCTGTTTCTCATCCTTCCTGTCATCTACTTCTTTTTACTGCTGCTGTTGCCCTGAAGCGAGTTGATCGAGGCCAGCAGGTACTGGCTGTCCTGCTCCATCTCCGCCAGGGCGTTCTCCATGAAGGAGTACTTTTCCCAGAGACGGGATTCTTTGAGCTGCAGCTGGTATTCCATCTGGTCGATACGGGTCACCAGGTCTACTTTCTGGTCCTCCAGTGTCTGGACCTCTGATTCGAGGATACCGTTACCGGCGTCGGTCGCCCGCTTCAGGATAGCCTCGAGACGCGAGCCCAGGCCCATGAGCGGCCCGTACTCCAGGTTGTGCGTGTAGGTTACGCTGACGCTGTCCGTGGGAGCCTCGCCCAGCAGCATCGTCCCGCTGGCCACGTCGATACGGTACTCCCCTTCCCCGGGCGACGTGGTCCCCCACACCCGGGAAAGCGCCTGTCCGTCAGCCACTACCTGCGCGTAGGCGCCGGGAGTGACGTTCTCTTTTCGGAGCGTGAACAACTTGTTCGATCCGTTGATGGATCCAACCGGGCTCTCGCTTTCCTCCCGTTCGGTGATCTTGGTGAACAGCTCCATGACCGCTTCGGGGTCGGCGGCGAACTTGTCCCTGAACACGTCCGCATCGAAGGACAGCTTGCCGGATATGATACGCTCGATGCTGCTTCCCACCGCCCCGGTGGTAATACCCACATCCGTCAGGTCGTTGAACTCGTCCGGTGCGCCCTCGACCTTGCCCCCCACCAGCTCGCGCAGGGAGTCCTCGATGGAGATAAGCGACATGTTGGAGTTCAACAGCCCCATCTTTTTCTGCTCGTCGGTGGCGGGATTGAAGATGGTCTTCTCCGAGAGCTTTTCCTTGATGTAGCCGATAGCGTCGTTGTAGGCCTTGATGAAGTTTTCGATGGAGTTCACGGCCACGTCCACGTTCAGGTTGGCGTTGATGACCGTGGTCCCCTCGCCATTGAGGTTGAAGGTAAGACCGTTATACTTGTAGGTGTTTACGTCCGAAGTCAGCTCCGCCCCGTTCAGTCTGAACTTGGCGTCCTGCCCCATTTCGAGCACCCCGACATTGTCCGAGGCGGAATCCTTCAGCATGACCGCCGAGAGGAAGTTGCCGGACACCTCGGTGAGGGAAATGGATTTGTTCCCCGTCTCGTCGGCGTTGAGCACCAGGGCGTTTCGCTCCTGGTCGAAGAAAGCCGTGACACCGGCGTCGCTCTGGTTAATCTCTTGAACGATGCTGGCCATGGTGTCCACCCCGGTGGCCACCACGAAGCTGACGCCGTTTATCCTGAATTCGGACCCTTCCTGGATGTCTTCGCGGAAGTGGGCGTCCTTGAGCTTGGCGGAGGGGTTGGTGCGCCAGATATTCTCCATGTTGATGTTGGCCTGGGTGAAAAACCCGTCCGTTGACTCCTCGAGCTCCAGTGTCTCCCCGGCCACGTTGTTAACCAGGTTGAACCGGTCGGTGGTGTCATCGTAGGTCAGGGTCACGTCGATGTACTGGTTGGTGTTTACCGCGTCCATGAACTCCTGCACGGTGGAGTAGGCCCCCAGGTCGAAAGTGTAACCGTTGATGCTCACCAGGCCTTCGGGTTCCTCGAAGAATCCTGCGTCGGCGAAGGAGGCGTTCAGGTCCAGGGTGCCGGCCCCGTCCACCACCTCGTTTTCGCTTGAAAGGGTGGATTTCAGCCCGGATGCGTCCAGGAATCCCCCGGATCCGCTTTCGGTCAGGGTGAACAACTGGCCGTCCAGGGAGTAGGCGGAAAAGCTGTCCGAGGCGGCGTCGTACTCTATCCTCACGCTCACGTCGGAGGATGTGTTGACCGCGTCCAGGAAGGCCTGGACCGTGCCGGAGCTCTGCTCGAGCGGGTCCAGGTCGATTTCGGCGGCCTCGAAGAATCCCGTGGTCCCGGTCTCCGACAGCGTCAGGGTCTCGTCTTTCAGGCTCCGCAGGGAGAAGGTGTCGGAAACTGCGTCATATGAAAGCTCCACCCCCAGGGCGGTGTCGGCGTTGACCGCGTCCATGAATCCCTGGACGGTCTCGTAGCCCGTTTCCTGCGCAGGAGGAGCGGTGTCGATGCTCACGGCGGTGAAAAATCCGGTGGTGCCGTCCTCTGAGATGGTGAACTTCTCACCGGTGTCGCTGTTGATCCGGAAGGTGTCGTCGTTGTAGTCGTAGCTCAGGGTTACCTCGACGATGTCGCTGGAGTTGACCCTGTCCAGGAAATCCTCGATACTCTCGTTGTTCTGAATCTGGAAGGTCTCCGAGTCGCCGTTGTCCATGGTGATGGTGATGCTGCCGTCATCGGTGGGAACGGTGGCCAGGCCGGCCGAGTCCCACTTTTTGGTGGTGTCCACCTTGCCGCCGGTGGTGACCGGCGCCGAGCTGACATAGGACGTGGCGCCGTAGTCCCGCACCATGGTGGAGAGGTCGAAGGTACGGGACACACCGCCGGAGGTGGCAATGGTAATGGACCCCGTATCGTCGGGCGCCAGGGCGAAACCGGCCGAATCCCAGGCGGCGCCCAGGTTGATCCCCGCCCCGGAGGATACGACGCCGGAGCTTCCGTACTGCTTTTTACGGGACACCTGGTCCAGCGAGAAATTGGCCGAACGCCCGTCTTCCATCTCGATATTGATGAACCGGGACGTGTCGATAGCAGATGAAAAACCGGCCAGGTTCCAGGCGGCGCCTAGATTCAGTCCTCCCCCGGAGGAAACGCCTTCCTGTCCCCGGACAAAGAAGTTGCTCTGCACCTTGGTGGCCTGGGCCAGCTGGTGCACGGAGAGCTCGTATGCCCCCTCAACCGCGCCCTTTCCCGCCGTAGCGGTGGCCACGGATTCCAGGGTGGAAATGATATCGTAGGTGCTGAAGGTGGATGCATTACCGATGGAAGAAGCGGCTCCCTGCAACACGAGCATATTGGCCTGCACCGTTTGCAGGAGCTCCTGCTTCATAATGGCCTGTCCGTGCTCTTCCACCATCTGGTCCTGGGGTCTTCGCTCAAGGGCCATTATGGCGTCTATCAGGGCATTTGTGTCGAGCCCCGACATGATTCCGCCTATCTGGAATGTGCTTTCCGCCATAGACTCCTCTCCTCTCCTCTTTCCGCCATTGTGTTTCCTGGCGCACTGCCATGTTTACATGGCGCTACTGCCTATATATTTTTATCGTATGTTTCACCGGATACAATGAGGGCCCATCCTCATAGAGGGTGCACTTCCTCACACCAATGAGGACATAGTCCTCACACCATCCGGTCGAACATGGTGCCGATAAACTCCTTCAGACGGGCCACCATGTCGACAATTTCATCAGGAGGAAGTTCCCTAACTACTTTATCGGTATTTTTGTCCAAAATCTTTACTAAAATTCTGTTAATTCTTTTGTCGACCGAGAAATGGAGCTTCCGATTGAACTTCGAAGCCAGCTCCTGGAGGTTGATTGCAGCCTGCTCGAGATTGGCCAGGCTAACTGCAGCCGACTGGCTGTTGTCAGCCGGTTCTGGTTTTGGAGCTGCCTGCGGAGGAGTGGAAGAGCGGTCCCGATCCTTCAGCGCAGGTAAGGACACTGCAACCGTAGCAGGTATGTCGGCGGGCCTGATGTCTTCTACACTCATCTGTAACACCTCCTTTCACGAGATATGCATCTTTGTTTTTTATTTTTTAGATTACTGCTATCGCTGCTATCGCTTCAGTTGGTTGTTCCTTGTGTTCCACCTTCGCGCTCTTACCGCTACCTTTTGGGCTCTTACCGCTACCTTTTGGGGTACCGGACGCTTGCCGGGCAAGAGCATGAAGGTGAAAAACAAGAATGTCACCACCAGGAAAATCATGTTGTCGATCCTTTCAGGTCCGGCTGCCGTTCAAACCGGACCGTCCGGTACAATGCCTTATATTGTTGGAATTTTGGGCAAGCAGGTCACAGGACCCGGAACCGGAGGGGAACGAACCCCTCCGGCCCGGAACCTGTTATGTGCTCGACTAGCCGAGGAGCTGGAGTACCGGTTTGGGCTTGACTTGTGGCTTTTGTCTCACCCTACTACCCCAGCAGCTGGAGTACCGACTGCGGGATGGTATTGGCTTGCGCCAACATCGCCGTGCCGGCCTGCAGCATGATCTGGAACTTGGTGAATTCCATCATCTCCTTGGCCATGTCTGCGTCTCTGATCCTGGACTCGGAACCTTGCAGGTTCTCCTTGGTTACGCCCAGGTTCTTGATGGTATGCTCGAGCCTGTTCTGAACGGCGCCGAGTTTACCTCTCTGCTTGGACACCCGGTTGATCGCTTCGTCGATGGTCCCGGCGTCGATGACGTCGAAGGCCGCGCCCTGGGTGGACACGTCCAGCGTACCGCCGGTGATACCGAGTGCCTGGGTCCCCATGTCATCAACCGAGAACGTCACCCGGTGGTCGACACCCTCGTTGGGTCCGACCTGCAGCGTGAGCGATCCGGATTCCGCCAGGATGGAGAAGTGGTCGTGCACGGCAAAGGCGTACACGCCCTTCATCTGGATCTCCTCCAGGGTGAAGCTGATCCCGGCGATACCGCCGGCGGTAGCCGACTCGTCACCGGCCAGGTCGGGGTCAATCCCGCTGTGGGTGAGCGCGTAGTTCGAGTTGGTGGAGTCGAACTCCGTGGAGCGGTTGCCCAGGTTCGCCCTGATGACGGCTTCCAGGTTGTCGGGATCGGTCACGTTGATGACGTAGTCGTCAGTCTTGGCAATCCGGGTCCCGTTGATGTTGTCGCCGTACACCTCATTGTAGAGGCCGAAACGGTCCGCCATACCGAAGATCTCGTCGCCGCCGTTCTCCACCTTGAAGG
>CAYSPT010000032.1:3415-60599 GCA_964432985.1 uncultured bacterium | reverse complement strand
ATGCACGCGCCCGCAGCTGTTCTCCGCCCCGTATCGCTCGGAGGCGCCGTCGCTGCTCGCTGGGCCTTATCTGCTCCCGGGGCCTTATCTGCTCAAGGGGCCAAACTATCCGGCGGGACGATCAAACTTCCACGGGAGGTTAAGCTCCCGCCCCATCCCGACAACTGCCTTTCCCTGTGCCACCGCACCTTCCAGATGGTTTCCGGGATGGCTGCCGGGGCCGGTCTCGGCCAGTGCTGGCCGGGAATCAGCACCTGGCGTAAAAGCATGGAAAAATATCAGACTTTCAGCCGGGCCGTGGATGTACTGGACCTGGCCGCGGACAAAAAGAAGCACGCCAAGGCCTGCGCCAAGATCTCCTCGGTCATCAAGGGGATCACCGGCAGCTCACTGCTGGCCTATACGGTCACCATGCAGATCGGCGTGGCCAAGGAGATCTTCGACGGATTCGTGCACTGGCTCACCGGCAAGGGACACAAGGAGTATCTGGACCTTGAAGCTGACCACGTGGGCGCCCGGATCGTTTACCAGGACATCCCGTCGTCCAACCTGAATGACGTCAGTGTCGCCTTTAGAGAATGCGAACGGCTGTGGAACGAGTACTCTCAGCTGGTTGACGAAGGACGCTACCAGGAAGCTGAAGCGGTGTACAGGCAGTGGTACGTCACCCGGAAGCGCTTCGACGTCCTTGAAAGGCTGCAGCCCCCCGCTGACGAGCTTCCCCCGGACCCGGTCTCCCCATCCTGCCCCGTGCGCTATTCGTCCGAATGCTCAAAAGTCAAAGAGCAGTATGAAGCCTGGCACAGAAAGTACCTTGAACTTCTCCAGGCCGGCCATCCCATCAACAGCCCCGAGGTCAAAGTAGCGCTCGAGCGGTACCGCTACTGGCGAAATATCTACCAGGACTACCGTTCGCGGTGAAGTGGATCGTCCGGTCAAACCGGACGATGACTCTCATACCGGACGATGACCAAGCTACACCCCTCAGCAAATCCAACAAATAATAGCTTTCTTGTGGGCTGGTAAGCTATCTGCGATTGACAGGTATTTCCCACCTCGCTATACTAACGGACCATGACGGAAAGCAAAAATAACCTATCAGAACCAGCACCAACACCTAAACCGGTAAAAAAGAAACAGCCGGCAGTGCGGTGGCTGCCCACCATGAAGCAGGTGCTCTACGCCCTCATACCCGCAGCGGCGGCGGCGGTCTATTTCTTCGGCTGGCGCTGCCTGGCGCTGCTGGCGGTAATCAACGCCGCCGGGTACCTGACGGAATACGCCTTCACCAGGACCTGGAAACAGCCCGTCAGTTCCTCGGTTTTCGTCACCTCCGTATTGTTTACCCTTGCGCTACCGCCCACCATCCCCTTCTGGATGGCGGTGGTGGGTATCGTCGTCGGGATGGCTTTCGGCAAGATGGTGTTCGGTGGTTACGCCAAGAACGTGTTCAATCCGGCGCTGGTGGGCAGAGCGTTCATCTACATCACCTTCCCCGTACACATGAACTCCTCCTGGGCCGAAGCGGTCCCCGGGCTGCTCAGCGGCGGTGCGGCGGCGGGCGGATTTGCCCGGTGGTCTTCGGACGCCCTCACCCAGGCCACTCCCATGCGGGTAATGAGCGGTGGGCAAAGCGTTTCCTGGCTGCAATTGTTCAAGGGAACGACAGCCGGCTGCATGGGAGAAACCTGCGCCCTGCTCATCGTGCTGGGCGGTTTGTATATCGTCTGGAAAAAAGCCGCCGATTACCGCATCGTGGTATCGGGTCTGGCCGGGATGCTCGCCGTGCAGTCAATACTCTGGAAAACCGGTGTCACCGGGGCAATCCATCCCCTGGCCGCCCTGCTGAGCGGGGGGTTCATGCTGGGGCTGTTCTTTTTTGCCACCGAGCCCATAAGCGCTCCCCGGACAGTGGAAGGCAAATGGATGTACGGAGCGTTCATCGGAATCATGACCGTGGTCATAAGGACATTCTCCGCCTGGTCCGAGGGGATGATGTTCGCCGTTTTGCTGGGCAACATGTTCGGTCCCATCGGGGACATAGCCATTAAAGCCTACAAAGGCAGGAAAGCGAAGAAGTGAGCGGTATGGGGGATGAACAGTCAACGAGCGGTTTCGGAATGGGAGTCAGCATAGGGACAGGAGTCCACACCATCCTCTTCATGGTGGTGGTTACCGCTGTGTTCATCACTGCTGTTTCGCTGGTCCACCTGGTAACCAGGGAACGGATAACCATCAACGAGTCGCTGTTTTTGAAACGGGCGGTCCTGTACGCCGCCAACATCGACTTCCCGGCGGGCAGCCGGGAAGTAGAGCGGTTTTTCGCGGCCAACGTAAAGGAAATGTACACCAGCGATACTACAGGACGGATTTTTCACATTGTCGATACAGCCTCGGGTGACAGGCAGGGCTGCGTTTTCGTGCGGCACGGCGCCGGGCTGTGGGGAACCATCGAAGCGGTTATCGGCTATGACCGGGACCTGAAAACCATCACCGGTATCGATTTCACCAGGCAGAACGAGACCCCGGGACTCGGGGGCAGGATAGCCGAGTCCTGGTTCAAGGAGCAGTTCAGAAATAAGCCGTTACGGCTCATCATGAAAGCGGAAGGTGAAGCGGCAGCTCACGAGGAGTTCGATGCCATTACCGGCGCCACCATTACTTCCACCGCCGTTTTAAATATTCTTAATCATTGCGCGGATAATCTGGATACGCTCCGCTCCGGCGGCGAAGAGTAATCGCCGTAGGCGGAGAGTAACCGCATCCGGCCCGGGAGCTGGAAAAAAGCAGCAGGGGAAAAAGGAGCAGTCTTACGTGGCAAAAGGCAGAATAAAACGAATTTTCAAGAACAACCTGGGACGCAACAACCCGGTGTTCGCCCAGATATTGGGGATCTGCTCCACCCTGGCGGTAACCAACGTGCTCAAAAACACGGTGGTGATGTGCGCCGGACTCGTCTTCGCCACAACGCTTTCCAACTTCACTGTATCGCTGCTTCGGAAACGGATTCCGGCCAGGATCAGGATGATGGTGGAAGTGCTCATAATCGCTTCCTATGTCATCATGTTCGATATCGTTATCAAGGCTTATGTTCCCGAAATCTCCAGGCAGCTCGGGCCCTACGTAGGCCTGATTATCACCAACTGCATCATCATGGGCCGGGCGGAAGCGTTTGCTCTTACCAATCCACCGGTTCCCTCGCTTTTTGACGGCGTGGCGTCGGGAATCGGGTACGCTTATGTGCTGCTCGTAATCGCATTTTTCCGGGAGCTCCTGGGAAGCGGTACCATCTGGGGAATCAGTGTGTTTGGGTCCTGGTGGGTCAACTGGGCCATCATGGTCATGGCGCCGGGGGCCTTCTTCATGCTGGCGTTGTTCATCTGGATTGTCAAAGGGGTGCTCATGAAACAGGACGAAACCGGGAAGGAGGGCTCCAAGGCGTGAACGAGTACATGGGATTCGGAGCCATCTTCCTGGCGGCGGTATTCACCAACAACATCCTGCTGACCAACTACCTGGGCATGTGCTCGTTTCTGGCCGTGTCCAGCGAAGTGAAAACTTCACTGGGGCTGGGAAGCGCAGTCATCTTCGTCATGTCCTTCACCAGCGCGCTCAACTGGCTGGTCCACCACCATGTCCTCATCCCCCTGAATCTCGTGTACCTGCAGTACATCATCTTCATCGTAGTCATCGCCGCTTTCGTGCAGCTGGTGGAGATGATCATCGAGCGCGTGTCCGATGTCCTGTACGCGGCGCTGGGGATTTTCCTGCCTCTCATCACGGTGAACTGCGCTATTCTGGGGGTGAGCCTCTTCATGGTCATCAGGGAGTACAGCCTCAAATCAGCCTTCGCCTACGGTCTGGGAAGCGGTGTAGGCTGGACGGTGGCCATCGTGGCCATGGCGGGAATCCGGCAGAAGATGGCCCGCGCACGGGTACCGAAGGGTCTTGAGGGCGCCGGGATTACGTTGATTATCGCCGGAATCATGGCTTTAGCGTTTATGGGCTTCTCAGGAATCATGAGTTTAAATTGATATGTATTTACTTACTTTCTACGCTTCTTGCTTGAGGGTGGGATTGACAGGCATTGTTACTGATGTATGGATGTAAGCCTGTAGAAATGAATTGTTTTCTTGGGCACCACCCTCTGATATGTGAGTGTGGAAAGCTTTTGGAGGAATGATTTTTGTGACTATCGTGGTTGAGCTTTTGGTTGCTGTAGGGGTGACCTGCGGCCTGACCGGTGTGCTGGCGCTGCTGATCGTTATCGCCAACGCCACCATCGCCAATTATGGCGAAGTCACGGTGACCATCAACGACGAAAAAAAACTGGAAGTACAGGGTGGCAGGCCTCTTCTGGGCACGTTGAAAGAGGAAAAATTGTTCATCCCGTCCGCCTGCGGGGGACGGGGCTCATGCGGGCTGTGCAAGGTGAAGATAACCGGCGGGGCCGGTGACTACCTCTCCACCGAGCTTCCATTTATCAGCCCCGAGGAGAAAAAAGAGAACATCAGGCTGTCATGCCAGATCAAGGTTAAGCAGGACATGGCTATCACCGTGCCCGAGAAGCTGTTCAAGGTGAAGCAGTTCCTGGCTGAAGTGGTGGAACTTAAAGACCTGACCTATGACATAAAAGAAGTGACACTCAAACTCCTTGAACCCACCGGAATTTCATTCAAGGCCGGCCAGTTCATCCAGTTCGAGGTTCCCGAGTACGAACTGACCGACGAACCGGTCTACCGTGCCTATTCGATTGCTTCCCAGCCATCGATGAAAGACAGCCTGCAGCTGGAAATCCGCCTGGTGCCCAACGGAATCTGCACCACCTACGTCCACAAGTACCTGAAAACCGGTGACCGCCTCACCATCAACGGCCCTTACGGAGACTTTTACCTGAGAGACACCGACCGTGACATCATTTTCATGGCCGGGGGGTCCGGTATGGCCCCCATCCGCTCTATCCTGTTCCACATGGCCGAGAACAGGATCAACCGCCGTGCCCATTACTTTTTCGGAGCCCGGGCCCGCAAAGACCTGTTCCTGGTAGACGAGATGCGGGAATTTGAAAAGAAACTACCCAATTTCACCTTCGTCCCCGCCCTTTCCTGTCCCGACGCCGACGACCGGTGGGAAGGAGAGATGGGCCGGAACACGGCGGTATTCGACCGGATGATAGAATTCTGCCCCGAAGCGGAAGCATACCTCTGCGGAAGCCCCGGCATGGTGGCCGCCTGTGTGGATGTGCTCACCGCCAAAGGAGTCCCGGAAGAGAGAATCTACTATGACAAGTTCGCCTGATCGGCGGTTAGCGGCAGTATATTTGGGAACCCAAATGTATTTTGAAGCAACCCAAACGTAAGTTGGAGGAACCAGATGAAACAGACCGTCCAGATGGATGCCGTCCAGAAAGCCATGCAGCCCGGCGTGATCAGCCGTGACGGTTTTTTGGGAACCGACAGAAGGAATCTCATCGACATATTGATCGACGACGATGCCCGGGTAAAAAGGATGGGCTTGACCCACCGGCAGATTGCCGAAAGGATGCAGTTTTTGCGTGATGCGGGTTTCAAGGACGAATGCCAGTGCATCAATGTGGGCTCCTGCCTGGAAGTGACCGTGCACAGCTACCGGGGCAGGCTCGTCTGCCCCTTCGGCGACACCAGGATCGTCCGCAAGACCAGCACCACCGTGCGCAACACACAACTGGGACGCGAAATAACCTACACCGACATGAATATCCACATGATCGAGAAACACGGGTTCTACGAGGGGAAAGGCGCCGCTTTCAGGCTGGAGCCGGAAGACCTGGCCGTAATACTTGAGATCGTACCGGAAGATTGACAACTCCCTATGTTATAAGCCAGGGGATTCACGGCATTAACCGATAAAACAATACAGAATAAGTGAAAGTGTATTCACAACATGAAACGAGCACCGGGTCTATCCGGTAATTGATAGACCCGGTGCTTGTTTTTGGCTATTGATTCAGTACTGTACTATTCCGGCGCGAACTCGTCTTTGCCCACGCCGCAGACTGGGCAGCACCAGTCCTCGGGCAGGTTCTCAAAAGCGGTTCCCGGATCGATTCCGCTGTCGGGATCGCCTGTTTCAGGATCGTAGGTATAACCGCACACGCCGCACACGTATTTCTTCATGGTTGATTCACTCTCCTCTTCCCTGTCGTCTGATACGCCAGCGTCCCCCCGGTACAGAGGGGCGTTTGGCGGTTCCTTGCCGTTCTTCTTCTCGTGATACACCACGTAGGTGAGGGGCGTGCCGCGTTTGAGCAGTTCGCCTCCCACCACGTCGGCCACGAAAATGGTGTGGCTGCCCACATCCAGGGAGTTAATTATTCTCCCTTCGATGACGGCCAGGGTATTCTCGGTTACCAGGGGGCACCCGGTCTGACCTGGCTTGAAGGAGGTCTGCGACAGCTTGTCAACCTCGCGGCCGGTGTGGAATCCGAACAAACCGATGAACGTCATCGGTGTGTCCTCCTCAAGCACTGATACGGAGATGGTGCCACCCTCCATGATCATGTCGTGGGTGTAGTTGTTCTTGCTCACGCTGACCGCAATCCGGGGCGGCTCCGCCGTCACCTGGAAGACCGTGTTCACGATGAGGCCGTTGCAGCGCTCCTCCAGGCGAGAGGCAACCACGTACACTCCGTAACTCAGGGTCCACAAGGCCCGGGGATCGATAGTATCATTTGTCGAGTTACTCATCCAACTCAGCCAACCTTTCCGACACCTGCTTTCCCAGCTCGAAACACTGGTCAAGAATATCGCTTCCCGGTACATAGCTGGACCTGATTCCGTCACCAACCAGCTCCACTTTCATGTCGGTGAGCATGGCTTCCACCTGCTTGACCGCTTCCCCGCTCCAGCCGAATGAGCCGAAAGCCCCACCGATCTTGTGCTTGGGCTTGAGCCCCTTGAGGTAGGTCAGCACATCGGCGATGGTGGGAAACAAGTTGTTGTTCATGGTGGGGGAGCCCACCAGGATGGCGCCGGCGTCCATGACCTCGGTGGCCACATCACTGCGATGGGCGGAGCGCAGTTTCATCACCTTGACCTCGGTTCCCCCGCTAGCCAGCCCGTCGCACACCGCGGCGGCCATAAGACCGGTGCTTCCCCACATGGTGTCGTACACCACCACGGCCTTGTTGCGCGGCTGCTGGGCCGCCCAACCCGCATAGAGAGTAACGATGGCACCGGGGTCCTCCCGCCAGATGGGACCGTGGTCGGGAGCGATGATGTCGAACTGAAGCCCCATATCGGTGACCCGCTTGAGCAGCTTCTGCAGGATGGGGGAGAACGGGAGCAGGATGTTGGCGTAGTACTTTGCCGCTTCCCACTCCATGATCTCGTCGGGGATCTGGTCGGCGAACCGCTCGCTGGTGGCCAGGTGCATCCCGAACCCGTCCTGTGAGAACAGCAGCTTCTCATCTCCCAGGTAACTCACCATACTGTCGGGCCAGTGCAGCATCCGGGTTTCGAGAAACGTCAGGGTACGGTTACCCAGGCTGAGGGTTTCCCCGTCCTTGACTGAGGTGATCTCCCGCTCGATGTTCAGATGCTTCTTGAGGGTCTTCGCTCCCACGGTGGATGCGAACACCTTTTCGGGATTCACCGCGTCAATCACCGCCGGCAGACAACCCGAATGATCCATCTCCGAGTGGTTGGAGATGATGTAATCGATGTTTGCCGGGTCCGTAACCGAGGCGATACGGGACAGCAGCTCGTCTTTGAAGGGAGCCTTGACCGTGTCCATCAGGGTCACTTTTTCCGCCATGATAAGGTAGGCGTTATAGGTGGTACCCCGCCCCGTCAGGTAGCCGTGAAAATCACGGACAGCCCAATCAATGGCGCCTACCCAATAAACGTCGTCAGTAATTTGTACAGCCTTGAATGGGCCTGTCACCGTATTGACACCTCCGCTATTCCGACGCTTCAGAAGAGGCGCTCAGCTTGGCCAGTTCCTGCTTGATAACCGCCACATGGCTGATCTCCTCGCGGATGATGTTATCCACTTTGTCCTTGCCCAGCCGCTCGGGAACCATTTCCTTGAGCCCAACGTAGAACACGATGGAGTCGCGCTCTTTGCGAATAGCGTATTTGAAGATCTCTGCCGGTGATTTGTCACCGCCCACCGATACGCAGGTTGCTTCTTCCACGTCAAATACGTGATCGTCCGCCAGGGACTGCAGGTACATGTCCACCAGTCCCTCGGGATCGTACAGCGAGGGCTGCTGCTCGTTGGCGGTCAGGTCATTGAGCATGGTCTTGAACGTCTTTTCGTGATCGACCTCCATCCGGGCCAGCTTGCCCAGGACATCCTGTACGTTCGAATCAGAAAAACACTCCTGCGCCTTGGTGTAGAACTTGACGCCGTTGCGCTCGATCTCGCAGGCCATTTCCAGTACTTCCTTGATGTTGAATCTAATCCCCATGATTTTCTATGCCCCTTCCCTGTTACTATTCCCCGTTATTCCCCGCCCGAAGCGGCCGGGGGATACACGAAAACCCTTGCTCCAAGCTCGCGGTCGAGCATCAGCAGCCCGTGACCGGAGTCGCCCGCCAGCTTCATCTGCTGGGCGTTCTTGGACGCATTGTCTTCTTCCTCTATCTGTTCCGCCACAAACCAGTTCAGAAGCGGCATGGAGGCAAAATCATTCTCCTCTATGGCCAGCTTCATCAGGTCGTTGATCTTACCGGTAATGAACTGCTCGTGCTTCAGAGCGTCGTCCCAGGCCGCCTGGGGAGACGACCAGGTGGTTTTGAGCTGCATGAGGTCCAGAAGCGTTACCGTCCCGCCCCGCTCCAGGATATGGTCGTAGAGTTTCATAGCGTGGAGCATTTCTTCCTGGGTCTGGCAGCGCATCCACTGGGCCATGCCGTCCAGCCCCTGGTCGGCAAAATACGCCACCATTGATAGATAGATGTACGCCGATTCAAACTCGTTCTTGATCTGCTCGTTCATCGCTGCGAGCATCTTGTCGCCGATCATCGATTAGATCATCCTTTCCAAAGTCCGTGCACGTTGCAGTACTCCCGGGCCGAGACGTCAGATCCCTCCACCAGGAAGAACGCTTCGGGAGCATCACCGGGCTGCAGGAAGTGCCGGTAGGCTTTTTCGTCCACCAGCAGCTCGATCCACTGGATGTAGTGTCCCCTGTCCATAGGATGAGTTTGGTTCTGCCCGACCCTCACTCTATATCCGACATCGGCTTTCTCGATGTAGGGAACGTGTTTCTCCACCGAAGCGTCCTCGGTTTTCTCAGCAAAACCTTTCATCTTCTGGCCGCAGCATGACAGGCTGCCAGCTCCGGCGTGCAGCACTTCAATGATGTTTCCGCAAACCTCACACTTGTAGATCCCCAGTTTCTTGGCCATTGGTTGCCTCTCCTTTCACTTACGCTTTCGCTCTTATTATAACTGGCACATAATAATGTAAATTGACAAACTTTTTATACATTATTTTCTCTAATACAATCCAGTCATTAGTTAATGATGTAATTGTAAAAGTTTTATTGAATTACCAGTTCTCACCCAACAGCTCGAAGTGGGCCTGACGGTGAGCGCACGCCGGGCAGCACTCGGGCGCCTCGGAACCCTCGGAAACGTAACCGCAGTTGATGCAGCGCCACTTAACCGGCTGGTCCCGCTTGAAAACCCGTCCGGCCTCGATGTTGGCCCGCAGATCGTTGAACCGTTTCTCGTGCTGTTTTTCCGCCACGGCGATGGCCTCGAATATTTCGGCTATACTATCGAATCCTTCTTCGCGCGCGGTTTTGGCAAACGAGGGATACATCTCGGTCCACTCGTGGTTCTCACCGCCGGCGGACGCTTTCAGGTTGTCCGTCGTAGCCCCGATGATCCCGGCCGGAAAAGCAGCGGTTACCTCGACATCTCCGCCTTTGAGGAGTTTGAAAAGCCGCTTGGCGTGCTCCCGCTCCTGGTTGCCAGTCTCTTCGTAAACTTCCGCTACCTGACGGTACCCTTCCTTGCGTGCTTTGCTCGAGAAGAAAGTGTACCGGTTCCGGGCCTGCGATTCACCGGCAAACGCCGTCAGAATGTTAATTTCTGTCTGTGTCCCCTTCAACTCCATCGTACTGTGCCTCCCTTTCTTGTTATCAGTTTTTGTTTGTCCCCGGCGACCGGGGATTACCACTGCTTAAACGAGTTAATCATTCACCACAACATGCGTCTGAGCATTTCCCGCCCGGAGGAGAACCAGAGCAGCAGTCCGAAACCTGTTCATTCACTCCGGCGGAAACCTCTTTGACCTTAACCGAATAACCAAGCTCTTCAACAGCGCTGGTCAGATCAGATATCTCAAACCCTCTTCCGCTGATAACCGCTTCGCCCGATTTCAAATCAACCGACACACCGGAAACATCCCGCTGCTCCCGTAAGGCCCGCGTAACCGCCGCGGTGCAATGGCTGCAGGTCATACCGGAGACCAGCAGCGTTGCCCTGGTTATCATTTCACGTATACTGTCCGTTGCATCACTATCTTTCTCACCTGCTGCGGGGGTCTTTTTCCCGAAGCGAAACATTGTCGCACCAAGTACCGCCAGCAGGATGACCGCCGAGGCGATTTTCGCCCATTCTGGAAGCATCCAGCCCATACCGGGAGCAGCTGCAACTCCCCGGGCGGTGTACAGGTGATCCAGAATGGTTCCCGAGATCAGGGCAATGACCGCTACCGTCGTCATGTACACCAGGGCGGTTTTCTTGCCCATGATCTTCCAGACCGTGGTGAACGCCGCAGCATTGGTGGCCGGCCCCGTCATGAGGAACACCAGGGCGGCACCCGGTGAAATCCCTTTGAAAATAAGGGCTGCCGCCACCGGCACCGACGCAGTGGCGCAGACGTAGACCGGTAGTCCAATCAGCATCATCACCAGCTTGGAAACAAAACCGGTACCCATCATGCCCGAGAAAAAATTATCGGGAATGAATGCCGCGATGATGCCGGCGATGAATAGTCCGATCAACAGCGCCCGGCCGATGTCCCCCGCCAGGGTCACGAACCCGTAGTGCAATGCCTGGTAAAGTTTGCCCCGCTGGCTGTCCCCGGCGCAGCACGGCGCCGTGCAGACAGGCATTGACTCTTCTTTCGTTTCGTCAACCTTCTCATGCTCGATATACAGGATAACCGCACCGCCCACCATGGCGCTCAGAAGCGCCGCCACGGGGCGGAAGATAGCGAAAACCGGTCCCAGGAGGCTAAAGGTGACCATGATGCTGTCCACACTGGTCTGGGGAGTAGCCAGCAGAAACGAAGCGGTGGCTCCCCGGCTGGCTCCGTGCTGCCGAAGCGAGGCGGCCACCGGGATGACACCGCAGGAACACAGGGGTAACGGCGCCCCCAACAGGGCTGCCTTGGCTACCGACCACAACGTCTTGTCGCCCAGGTGGCGCTCCACGGTTTGCTGTTTAACCATCACCGACAGCAGGCCCGCGACCAGGAATCCAAAGAGGAGGTACGGCGACATCTCGCACAGTACCGACCAGAACTCCTTAAGTACAACAAGTGACATTTCAACCATTCTGTTTCTCCTTGCAATGTGGACACAAACCTAAAAACTTGAGCCGGTGCCCGATCAGCCGGTAACCGCTTTTCTTCTCAAGACCGTTCTCCTTTATGGCGACCATCCCCTGCCCCACGTCTTCCACCTGGCCGCACCGAACACAGACCAGGTGATAATGCGAATCAGCCATCCCGTCAAACCGCCTGGGAGCCTTGCCCACGGTCATGGTCCGGATGAGTCCCGCTTCTGACAGGACCTCCAGGTTCCGGTACACGGTACCCAGACTTATCCGGGGCAGTTTGTGCTTGACCATCTCAAAGATCTCATAGGCAGTGGGATGTGTATTCACCCGCTGCAATTCATCGAGAATTATCTCTCTTTGTCGGGTCATTCGGAGTTTTTTTTGCAGGGGGATTCATCTCCTTCAGTTAGGAATCATTCCTGCCCATTTTCAGGAACTATTCCTAACAAACGCATACTACATATCCATTGTTCCCATGTCAAACAAGAAAATTTTCCTGACAAATTGCCCAGTTTACTGAAAAGCAAAGCCTCATGCGGATTACAGGCATGAAAAAAACTTTGGATCACATGTGTATGGGTTTTTGTTTACAATTTGAGCTAAAAGTAGCTGGCGATGTCCTTGATCGTCTGGACGAACAACTCCGCCTCGGCCGGCGTATTGTAGAGGTGTACCGATGCCCGCAGGCTCGGAGGAAGATCCTCTTTTCGGTACCAGGAATGGCAGCAATGTATCCCGCTTCTGGTCATGATGGCGCCGGTCTGGTTGAGGATGATGGACAGCTCCCCCGAATCCATTCCCTCTACGAGAAAGTTGACGATTCCCCCCCGGCTGTGCGGATCCCGAGGGCCGATAATCCGTATCCTGGGCAGCTGGGCAATCCCTTCGGAAATAACTTTGTTGAGCAACACCTGATGCTCGTGGATGGCCGGTAGGCCACACGTTTCCAGGTACTCCAGGGCCGCCTCGGCTCCCATGACCCCGGCATAGTTTTGCAGCCCCGCTTCGAAGCGCTCGGGAAACGGGGAAAACACACAGGTGTGGTAGTCGGCATCAGTGATGGTCTCCCCTCCTACCAGGAACGGCGCCAGCTTTTCTATCAACGCCTGCTTGACGTAGAGGGCACCCATCCCCGTGGGACCCAGCATCTTGTGGAAAGAGAAAACCACGAAATCGGGATCGAGCTTCCGCACGTCGAGGGGTATATGGGAGGCGCTCTGGGCGCAGTCAAGCAGCACCAGGGCGTCATGGGCGTGGGCTTCTCTTACGATCTCATCCACCGGAAGAGAGTGCCCGGTCACATGGGATGTGTGAAACAGGCTGACCAGGGTAACTCCCCGCTGCAGTTTCTGCTTGAATCCGTCGAAATCGAATGAGAAATCCCCATTCAAGGGCAGCAGATCGTGGACCACGCCCTTTTCCCGCACCAGCGACTGCCATGGCAGCAGGTTGGAGTTGTGCTCCATGTCCGTGGTCAGGATTACGTTGCCTGTTTTGAACGGAAACGAGCGGGCCACCAGGTTGATCCCCTCGGTGGTGTTGCGGGTAAAAACAATCTGCTCCGGGGAGTGGGCGTTGAGAAAGTCAGCCACTTTCTTTCGTGCCCGGGTGTACCTGGCGGTGGTCATCTCCCCGAAGGCGTGTACCGAGCGGTTGTGGCAGCCCGGGTGGCGGTAGTAGTACTCGTTCATCGCCTCCACCACCTGCCTGGGTTTGAGGGTCATGCAGGCATTATCGAAGTACACCGGGGACTTGCCCTTGATCATCTGATCGAGGCATGGGAAATCTTTCCTGATCGCTTCAGGATCGAAGGTGGTCATGTCTTCACGTTTCCTTTTTTCAGTTGTTGGCAAACCATTATATCCATTTTATCCGAATAATTCACGAATGTTCGTAGCGAGGTGATGTAAATGGCCGCAGATACGAGGCGCGTGCAGGAAAATGCACGGAGTCGTACCCATAGGTACGATAAGTACATTTTTCAAGCGCAACGAAGTAGGTGTGGTCATTTATGAGCCGCAGCAGAAGAGTTTGTGAATTATTCGGGTTTATAGCCATACCGGCCACCAGATTATACTCGCAGCAATCAAAACAAAGCTCAACCAGATAATCAAAAGAAATGCCAGGTTGAAATACCGGTAAACGAATCCTGAAAATCGGGGAGAAGCCGAAAAGAACGCACCAGAAAGCTTGCAGCGTAACCGGGGGGCCAGAGGATTGCCCTGGATCAACGTGAGGATGGATTTCGGAATTACCGTCAGACGCGATACCAGTGTTCTGCCCTTCGCTCCGAACACGTACATCGGCAGCAGGAGCAGCAGAACGATGCTGGAGACGGCCAGGAGAGGGACCGCCAGGGTCAGTAATCCCAGGAAGGTAGTCCGGTCGGTGTTGAAATCGGCTCCGCAGCATCCTGTCTCGAACATAATCCGGTCAGTCCTGCCTTACCCGCGCCAGCTTGTTCTGCCGGCTTATCTTGGACGATTCAAGCTCTTCTGCGTACCGGGAAAGCAACGTGGAGAAGAAATCGATCTTGTCGCGGTAGAAATCGTACACAGCCTGCTCGTACTCTTCGTAGGAGTGACTGGAGAGATACCACCAGTGAACGAATATGTTGGACAGGATGAACTGGAAGCACCGTGGCTGCATCTGCCGGTCCATCTTCGTCCCCTTGACGTTTTCCGAGGGCATCAGGCCCATCTGGTGCAGATGATAGCCGGTGGTTTTTTTCATGGTTTCAAGATAGGATTCATCAGCTTCCCCTTCGCCGGGAAGGAGTTTCTCCATGTGGAGCCGGTCAGCGAACTCCACGTTCTGCGGGCCCTCGTAATCAAATACGGGGGTGGAGTAGGTAATTCCCGCCGAAGCGTACATCTGTTTCATCTCGTCCACCACTCTGGGCATCTGGGCGGGAAAGAGGTGCATTCCCTTGTTGGCGCCGTCACAGACATTCCCTATACCGTTTTCCAGGCAGTGCATGGCGGTGCGCACGTGCATAGCCAGCTTGCACAGGCCGCAGGTGGAAAGAAGTAAAAAACCGTACTTAAACAGGTTCCTCAGATACCGCTCGTAGCAGACATACTTGAAAAGACGGTCGTAACGCATGATCCGGTGGTCAAACCGGTCCTCGCCGAACTTCTCCTGCAGCTTATTGAAGTTCTTGACGGTGTTGGCGGTGTCGAAGAAGCTGAACCGGTGATAGGTGAGCAGGTGAACCCGTGTATTGTGCTCAGCCGCCAGGGCGGCGGTGAGCGTCGAGTCGGTCCCGCCCGAAAAAAGAACCACCACTTCGTCTTTCTTCACCTGCCTGCTCCTTCCAGGATATTATTTTGCTTATTCATTCTTCCTTTTTATCTGTACCCGTCTGCTCCGCCGGTGGGTCATCCTGGCCGTCCCGTGCAGCTTTTTTCAGTTCTTTAACGATGTATTTAAGGATGGTGTAGTAGTTGAAGTAGATGAACTGGGTGATCCACCCCAGTATCTCACTGAAAAGACAGCGCAGAGAGTTAGGCAGTAAAACACCGGTTGAACAGATGCAGAATGCCATGAATTTTCGAATTGCCCGGGCCATTCAGGTACTCCACTCCTGAGTATTTATCCTGTATTAGTAAACCGTTACTATTGTAACACTAAAAAGTTGCTGTTTGAGGGTCAGCTTAAAACACGTCATTCCGGTCAACAGCACCCGGGATCGGTGTCGTCGGCACCGCAGCAGCAACTGCAGTCCGGTTCGGTTCCCTTGATGGCTCCAATAATGATAGCGTAGGCGCAGCCAACACCGGCGCGAACAGTAATTGCCCCGATGGGGCAGTTGCGGGCACAGGCGCCGCACTCCATGCAGTAATCCCGGTGTTCTATGGACACCCTGCCGTCGTGCAGAACGAATACGCCGTGGGGGCACACCTGCACGCACATCCCGCACCCGGTGCAGGTCCCGGGATCCATCTCCAGAGTGACCACGTCTTTCAGGTACTGCAGCCGGCTCATAGTCATGCTATCCTCTCAATAATCCCACGATAATCCAGCCAACGGACGATCGTATGAAATAGATCCTGTTTCTACCAGAAAACCACGGCCAGAAAACAACCTGCTCCGACCAGGACACCTGCCAGCTGAAGCGGTACGGCGTAGCGCATCTCCTTGATCACCCCGGACAACGAGGTGTAGGTGGAAGCTCCGGTAAAGTTCATGGTGATAAACGATGAAACGGAACAGATCAAAAAAAGCCAGGCCATCTGTTCCAGGACGCTGCCGCCCAGGTGTCCTCCCCAGTACAATCCCGCGCCCACAAGAAGACCGGATACAAAACCTTTCACCGAAAAACTCCGTCCGGGAAGCCAGGGCAGCAAGAGCGGTCCCAGCACAGACCCGGCACAGTAGGCCGCGAAAATATTCATAATAAATCTAAATCCATTGACGTTGGCCTGATGAATCGAGCCTGCACCGTGAAGCAGCCGGCCGATGATGAAAACCAGCACACAGACCGCTACCAGGTACTTGAGCCACTCTGTGAATTCCGCCGGAACCAGGACGAGACGGTCCAGAAACGTGAACCTGACCGTGCGCATCTGCGCCGTGGCCTGCATCCCATTTTCCCAAAACGCCATGATGTCAGAAGCGCGGACCGGCCCGAAGACAACCGAAAAACCGGAGCGTTTCTTGACCTCGCGGGCCGTCACACCGGGAGCCCCCAGCTGGGGAAGGATCAGGCGGCGGTGACGCACTACCCCGGTCAGATTGGTATCTTCAACACGTGTTACCAGTTCGTCGGTCCCGAAGGTACCCTTCCCGGCGGCGCACCACACGTTGATGCCTTTCGTGTCAAGCACCAGGATCCAGGCATGGAGTCCGTCCAGGTTTTTCCTCAGAACATCGAAGCTGTACTTGTAGTTGGCGGTGACCAGCATGGGGGAATCTTTGGAAGGCTCACCCACGGCGTAGAGACCGGGCGCAACCCTGTAATTCATCCGCCCGAGGGTCAGGCGGCATTTAACCATTCCCCACCGGTCAGCTGCGGACAAAACCGTGGTTACCCTCGGGATCTTTCCGACATCCGATTCAATCCAACCAGTAATGTATGGCTCATCCATTGCGTTACGTTGCTCCTCAACGTTACGTTGCTCCTCAACGTTACTTTTCACACTTCTTGGGTAAGATTCGTCGTCAAACCTTCGTGCATCACAGCACTCTTTATTATACTACGTCCACCGCGGTCATTATGTTCCTACATACCTGGCGTACAGGCTCCTGGCCAATGCTTCGTCCGAGGTGCTGCTGATAATAGCTCTGCCGTCAGGGAAAACAACCATTTCGTGGCCACCGCTTGAAAACCGTACCAGGAACTTGTTGACAGTGACGTCTCCCAGTGGCCGGAGTCGTGCTGCCAGAGTTTTCAAGCAAACCTCCATTGTTCCCGGTGAAGAGATCTGAACGGCGTTTTGCCCGCACAGCACCGTGGTTCTTTTCCCGGACCTGCCTTCAAGAAACTCGAACCGGCCGCTGCAGGCCGGGCAGTCTGCCCGGGGAAGTATATTGAGATGCTGGAAAGTACCGTCCCAGGCGTCAACGGTTATGACAACACGGTTTATCTCCCCGGCACCTGTTAACAACTTGATCGCCTGGGCAGCCTGCAGAGAACCAATGGTAAAGGGCGCCGGACTGATAACTCCCGCGGTGTCACAGGTCTCGATAAGCCCCCGTTCATCCGGATCGGGAGTGAAACAACGAAAACAGGGCGGTTTACCGGGGATGACGGTGGTGGTCATACCGCAGGTGGCAATGGCGCCCCCATATATCCACGGTACGCCGTGTTTCAGTGCTGCATCGTTGATCAGCATGCGTGTTTCGAAATTGTCCAGACCGTCCACTATGACGTCGACTCCCCGGATCAAACTCTCCACATTGGTATAGTCGACGTCGGCGACAATTCCCTCGATCAGGACTGCAGAGTTGATTTTTTCGAGGCGGCGCCTTGCCGCTTCGGCTTTCGGCAGCCCGGAAGCGACATCTTCTTCATCGAACAATACCTGCCGCTGGAGGTTATGGTACTCGATGAAATCCCGGTCTACGATCCTTACCTTGCCGACACCGGCTCTCACCAGGATGCTGGCCGCAACCGTACCCAACGCTCCGCAGCCTATCACCACCGCGCAGCTCCGGGCCAGTTTCTCCTGGCCTTCCTGTCCAATAACCAGTACCTGCCGCGAATACCTGTCTTTCACGCCGTTGATTACCTCCACTTCATGAGCTTCCGGGCTTAAGCGTTATGTTGTATATTTCAGCTTCCGGCTGGTTCAGCCGTTGATTACCTCCTCTTAAGCGTTATGTTGTAAATTTCTGATTCCGACCGGCTCAAAGGCCCCACCACCAGGGTCCGGTTCATGGTGCTGCGGCCGTATGTCACCGGGACGGCGGTACCCTGATGGTCCGAATAGAAGGCTGTCAATCGGGCGGCAAATACTATCGCTTCTTCGGATTTGCGGCCCTGAAGCAAGGTCGTTGGACTTCCGCAGCCGGGAACCTCGAACATGAGATCGGTCTTCTGTTTCCGGGCTGCGAGTAAATCGTTCTCCTCTTCATTTCTTCCCACGATAATCTTGTTTCTTCCGAACCGGAAATGACGGCCGGTTTTCAGAAGCAGTATATCGTTGAGGGTAACATTGGTTTTGTGCTCCAGCAGGTCCCGTACTTTCATGGCAAACTGCTTCTGGGTCAACATGCACCCGCCGGCGGCGCAGGCATAGGTGTCCATGTTGAAGTCCCCCGCCATTTTGAGCTGGGGTTTCCGGCTTCGGCCCCTGATTGACAGCAGTTTTTCCCGGTCGATCCAGCCCCGCCGCTCGACTTCGGTAACAGCCAGAAACTGCGCCGAGAGCGGGCGCAGAATCAGCCCCTGTAAACCGGACTCCCGTTCGATGATGTCCATGGCTTTTCGATGCTGCGACATGGGCCGCTGCCCCAATACCTCGCCGGTGACCACGAAATCGGCGCCGGTCTCTTTCATCAGTGTTTTGACTTTCTGCAGCATGAAGATCCGGCAGTCGATACAGGGATTCATTCCTTTACCGCGTCCATACCGGGGATTCCTGATGACCTTCAGGTACTCCATGCCTTTGGGCAGCATTTTGAACGGGACACCGGCGTTTCGGGCCACTTCAAGGGCGAAGCACCGCCCCTTCTGATCACAGGTACAAAAGGGAGAGGAATACTTGACCGCCAGCAGGTCAATCCCCTGGTCCTGCATCAGCCTGAGGGCCAGGGTGGAGTCGAGCCCGCCGGAAAGAAGGACGATTGCTTTTTTTAATTTAGTCATTATGGTTCCACGGCTCTTTCACGAAGGCCAGACTGGCCGAGGAGATCACCACGATGACCGAGCCGATATTGTGCACCACCGCTCCCATGATGGGAGTCAGCAAGCCGGAGCCGCCGGCAAGAACGGCCACGGCGTTGAAGAGCATCCCGAAGACGATGTTCCATTTGATAATGGTAAGCATCCGCCGGCTGAGCCACACCAGAAACGGCAGCTTCGAAATATCGTCGTCCATCAGGGCGATGTCCGCTGTCTCCAGGGCCACGTCGGTACCGGCGGCCCCCATGGCCACCCCCACATTGGCTGCGGCCAGGGCGGGAGCATCGTTGATCCCGTCGCCAACGAACATGATAGTGCAGCCATCGGCCTGGAGATCGTGGATGACCGCAAGCTTGTCGTGGGGTTTCAACTCCGGCCAGGAGTCTGTCAGTCCCACCTTCTCGGCCACCAGTGTGGCGGATTTCTCGTGGTCGCCGGACAGTATTCCGAGCCGTTTTATACCAAGGTTTTTCAATCCCTGAATCATTTCTTCAGCGGAATCCCTGAGGTGATCAGCCACGCTGATAATTCCTACCGGACGACGGTCACGGTACACCACCAGGGGAGTAGCTCCTGTTTCTTTGAACGCTTCCAGGTGCGCCCTTAGGCCGGCGGGCACCTGCATGGTACCGCCGCCCAGGTAGGAGCTTCCCACTTCCACCAGGCTGCCGTTCACCCTGGCCCTGACACCAAGGCCGATCTCCGTCACCATGTCGTCGGCCCGGCCCACCACTACCTTCGCATAGTGGGCGGCCTTGAGCACCGCCCAGGCCAGCGGGTGGGTACTGTGCTGTTCGGTGGAGGCGGCGAATGACAGGACCTCGTTCACATCCACACCGTCTGCGGAAACGATTGTATCCACTTCAGGCTTTCCCTCGGTCAACGTGCCTGTCTTGTCAAACAGAACCACGTTTGCGCGGCCCGCTTCTTCCAGATACCGGCCGCCCTTCACCAGAATACCCTCGCGGGCGGCCCGCCCCAGGGAAGCCACCACAGCGGTTGGCGCGGCCAGGATGAGAGCGCAGGGACAGCCGACGATCAGCACCGTGACAGCCTGCTCCACATTTCCCGTAAACCACCAGGCCGTTGCAGCGCACAGCAGCATAGCCGGAGTGAACCACCGGGCATAGCGGTCTATCAGACGGATGGTCTGCGGTTTGTGCGCTTCCGCTTCCGTCACCAGTTTGACCACCTTGCCCAACATGGTGTCCTCTCCCACACCGGTGGCCTCTACTTCGATGACGCCGTTCTGGTTCAGGGTTCCGGCAAACACCTCGTCACCGCAGGATTTCTCCCGTGGGATGGGCTCCCCGGTGATGGAAGACTCGTCTACGGCGGTCATCCCCTGTTTGATTACGGCGTCCACCGGCACCTGCTCACCCGGTTTGATCAACAGCCGGTCGCCCACCTTCACCTCTGCGATGGGAACGGTCCGCTCTTCTCCATCCATCAGCACGGTGGCGGTTTCAGGCGACAGGCTGACCAGTGCTTCGATGGATTTACGGGCCGACTCCGATGTGACCTCTTCTATCAGCCCACCCAGCACCATTACGAAACTCACGAAAGCGGCAGTGAGGAACTCTCTCTGTATGACACAGGCGATGATGGCCAGACTGACCAGTTCATCCACATTTGTCTGCCGCTTGATAAGGCCTTTCAGGGCTTCCCAGATGATGGGCAGCCCGTTGAGAACCAGCGAGGCTACCGCCAGGGATGTTCCGGCTACCGACGGTGAAGCGCTGCCCCGGTCCCAGAGGTAGCTGGCCAGGGCCAGCACCCCGGCAAAGACCACCCGGTAGAACTGCTTTGAGTGCGCCAATTCCTTGTAAACACCAAGGCGCGTCTGCGGAAAACGTCCGATCATGTAAATATCCTATCTTTCCAGGTCTCTTAATGTGAAAGCAAGACTGTTCTAAAGCTGTTCTTACATTACCTATCCTTTTGAGATTGTCTTCTTGTTCCATAGTTTCCACTCTTCAACCGCGCAGTACAGCACCGGTACCACCAGCATGGTTATAACTTCAATCAGCATCCCGCCGAAGGTGGGGATGGCCATAGGCACCATGATGTCGCTTCCCCGGCCAGTGGAAGTCAGCACCGGGACCAGGGCCAGGATAGTGGTGGCGGTGGTCATCAGACAGGGCCGCACACGGCGCCGGGCAGCACGGATGGTGGCCTCACGGGCTTCACAGGCGTTAGCCGGTTTTTCACGGGCAAACGACTGCTTGAGATAGGTGGCGATGACCACACCGTCGTCTGAAGCAATACCGAACAGCGCCAGGAATCCCACCCAGATGGCTACGCTCAGATTGATGGGGTGAACCCGGAAGAGTTCCCGCATACCGGTCCCGAATACTTCGAAATCCATAAACCAGCTCTGCCCGTATAATCCCAATAACAGAAATCCTCCGGCCCAGGCGACGATAATCCCCGAGAACACCATCATGGTGGTGACAACCGAATTGAACTGCAGGTAGAGAATTATAAAGATAATAAAGAGCGCCAAAGGCAGCACCACTGCCAGTTTCCTGGCTGCCCGAACCTGGTTTTCGTAGCTTCCGGCAAATGTGTAGCTGATGCCGCCGGTAAGCTGAAGGTCACCGCCCGCCACTTTTCCATCCAGGTAATCTCTGGCTTGGTTCACCACGTCCACTTCAGCGAAGCCGTCCCGCTTGTCGAACAGGACATATCCCACCAGGAACGTGTCCTCGCTCTTGATGACCTGCGGGCCGCGGACATACCTGGTGACGGACAACTGGGTGAGCGGAATCTGTTTACCGTCCGGGGCCGGAACCAGTATCCGCCCCAGTGACTCGATGTTGTCCCTGAGCTCACGCAGGTACCTGATCCGCACCGGATAACGCTCCCTGCCCTCCACGGTGGTGGTGACCTTCTTTCCTCCAAGGGCGGTCTCGATCACGTCCTGGACGGTCTTGATAGTTATGCCGTAGCGGGCCACGGAGCGGCGGTCGATGTCGATCTCAAGGTACGGTTTTCCCACGATGCGGTCGGCGATGACCATTGATGACTCCACCGACGGCACTTCTTTCAAGTAGCGCTCGATTTCAAGACCAATCCGCTCGATGGTCTCCAGGTCGGGCCCTTTGATCTTGACTCCCATGGGAGCCCGCATACCGCTTTGCAGCATGACGCGTCGCGCCTCCATGGGCTGCAGCTTCGGGGCCGATGTGGTGCCGGGTATCTCCGCCGCTTCCAGAATGGTCTTCCAGATATCGTCAGGGGACGTGATGCCCGGCCAGGATTCGCGGTTCTCGTTGAGACCGGGTTCAAGCGCCGGGCGCCACAACTTAAATGGATGGCCGTCTTCATCGGGGATGAGCCTGCCCTGGCCGTCCCGCTCGAAGCGTCCCCGTACCGTGTACGGTTTTCCGTCCGCCGCCGCCAGAGGTGAGCCATCGGCGGCCCTGAACAGATCGGTGTCCCCCGGATCATAGCGGAAGGTCAAAAGCCGTCCGCTGTCATCCAGGATGTACCGCGGCTGGTAATTGATGACTGTTTCTATCATCGATACCGGCGCCGGATCCAGTGATGATTCGACCCGTCCGAGTTTCCCCACCACTGACTCCACCTCGGGAATGTCCTTGATGGCCATGTCCTGTTTCTGCAGGACATCGAGGACCTCGCCGATAGAGGCGTGGGGCATGGTGGTGGGCATGTAGAGAAACGAGCCTTCGTCCAGGGGGGGCATGAACTCTTTTCCCATCCCCGGCAGAGCGTGACTCAACGCGGTCACGGCCCTGTTTGAGCGGACAGAGAGGGGCAGCCATCCGAAAAGAGAATCGAATCCCAGCCAGATCATCCCTCCCAGCACCGTCATGAAAACGGGAATGAGCAGAAACAGGGCTTTGTGCCTCAAGCACCACCCCAGGATGTGGTGGTAGAAGAACCCGAACAGCTTTATGAACAGCAGGAGCCCGCCAATCAGACCGGCCACGAAGACGAAGTTACGGGTCAGGCCTTTTTCCGGCCCCAGGGGAAGCCAGTGCCGGGTAAGCACCCAGGCCACCGCCAACGCCGCCGCCCAGGTGAAGAAATGGGAAACGGTGTTTTTCAACCACGGGGGGATCCTGCCACCCAGGCGTTTGAGAAGCGGTTCCCGTTTCGGAGAGCGGTTCTTCCCGGCAATAATCAGGTGAGCCAGGGGGGGAATGACGGTGATGGCCACGATCACCGAGGCCAGCAGGGCGAAGGTCTTGGTGAAGGCCAGCGGTCTGAAAAGCTTGCCCTCCGCTGCTTCCATGGTGAACACCGGCAGGAACCCGATGATGGTGGTGGCAACAGCGGTAAGCACTGCCCCGGCCACTTCTCCCGCCGCCCTGAGCACCACCTCCAGGCGGTTTTCACCAGGGTCCGACTCCTTCAGATGCTTGAGAATATTCTCACAGATGATGATCCCCATGTCCACCATGGTGCCGATGGCGATGGCAATCCCCGATAATGCCACGATATTGGCCTCCACCCTGAACAGTTTCATGGCGATGAAGCACATGAGCACCGCCAACGGGAGCAGCCCTGAGATGAGAAGGGCGCTTCGCAGGTGCAGAACCATGATCAGAACGACGATTACCGTGACTAGTATCTCTTCAGTCAGGGCGGTATTCAGCGTGTCCAGGGTTTCATGAATGAGACCGGTACGGTCGTAGAAGGGAACGACGGTCACCTGGCTCACCGTGCCGTCGGGGAGAGTCTTTTTCGGAAGCCCGGGTGCAATCTCCTCGATCTTACTCTTGACGTTCTTGATGGCCGCCAGTGGATTTTCACCGTAACGAACCACCACCACGCCGCCCACCGCTTCCGATCCCTCTTTGTCTAGAGCACCCCGCCGGTAGGCGGGGCCTAGTACAACCCGGGCCACGTTCCTGACGTAGATAGGTACGCCGTCATTGACTTTGATGACAGCATCCTCGATATCCGACAGTTCCTTGACAAAGCCCAGTCCGCGGATGATGTATTCCACGTTGTTGACATCGATGGTGCGGGCGCCCACATCCAGATTAGACATCGTGACGGCGGCAATCACCTCGGCCAGGCTGACCCTGTTCGCCCGCATGGCGTCGGGATCGACATCCACCTGGTACTCCTGCACGAAGCCGCCCACCGAGGCAACTTCCGACACCCCTTCCGCCGAGAGAAGTGCGTAGCGGACCTGCCAGTCCTGGATGCTGCGAAGCTCGTGCAGGTCCCAGCCGCCGGCGGGGTTGCCATCCGGATCCCGGCCTTCCAGGGTGTACCAGAACACCTGCCCCAGGGCAGTGGCATCGGGGCCCAGGATGGGCTGCACTCCCTGGGGAAGCGTACCGGCGGACAGGCTGTTGAGCTTCTCCAGCACCCGGGAGCGGGACCAGTAGAACTCCACGTCGTCCTTGAATATGACGTACACTGAGGAAAAACCGAACATGGAGTAACTGCGAATGGTCTTTACCCCGGGGATTCCCAGCAGCGACACCGTCAGGGGATAGGAGATCTGGTCTTCCACGTCCTGGGGAGAGCGTCCCATCCACTCGGTGAAGACGATCTGCTGGTTCTCCCCCGTGTCGGGAATGGCATCCACCGGGACCGGATTACGAGGCAAATCCCCCAGGTCCCAGTCGAAAGGCGCCGCCATGAGCCCCCAGACGATGGTGATAAGGACCGCCAGGAAGACCACGATCTTCTTCTCCAGACAGAACCGGATGATCCGGACGATGGCCTCATTCATGGCTGTTCGTAGATAACCTCCACCTGTTCCCCGCAACGGAACATCATTTCACCGTAATACGGATTCTCAACGCCCTCCTTGCTCTGCAGCCAGTACCCTCCCCGGCCGTCAAAGGCCATGGGACAATGGTACCTGAGCACCGCCGAACTGCCCCGCACGTTGAACCGCCTGGCTACCGCTGTCATGCTCTCGGAAAGAAGGGCGAAACCGTGACGGGCTTCCTCTATGGTAGCTGCGGACTGCACTTTTTCGGCGCTGGCTTTCAGGTCGGCTTCCTCCGTCATCCAAACCCCGTGTGCGTCCCCTTCAAGAAGCCCCATGTCAACCGCCTTCAGCGCTTCCAGCAGCATCCCGGCGGCCACCACGGCCGCGTCAACATTGTCCCGGCTCAGGGTGAACTGTATCTTGAAATACGCGTCAAGCACCTCTCCCCCCTGGACCTTGAAAACCTCCGGCACGGTAAATGATTCCGCCGGGTTCAGCGCAGGTGGGTTCAGCGCAGGTGGGTTCAGCGCATCAGGGTTCAGATTATTTAAGTTCATCATGCTGACTCCGGCCTGTATCTGGATAGCGCTGTCGATCTTGAAGTTGCCGTTGACCACCACCCGTTCCCCTTCGTGTAATCCCTCTCTGACCAGGTAGTAATCCCCCGCCCGGGGACCCAGCACGATCTCGCGGCCCTGAAAGGTTCCTTCTTCGTCCGGCACCGCCACGTATACCAGCGCCCGTTTGCCGGTTATAAGCGGGGCGGAAGCGGGAATGACCAGCGGCGCTTTCTGCGGTTCGGTCACCGACACATATCCCAGCGATTCGGCCCGTACCAGGGGCATTTCACAGATGTCGCATGCTCCCGCCCGCTCCTTGACCACGTCGGGATGCATGGGACAGATCCACTTTCCGGCCATTTCGGCGTCCATGACCCGTCCGGCGGCCGCCACACGGGCCTTGATCACCGCCCGGACAAACATTCCGGGCTTGATCCGACCGTCGGTATTCGGGACGTTGACCCGGACCTTGACCGTCCTGGTGCCGGCGTCGAGCACCGGATCGATGAAGGCGATTTTACCGATGAATATGTCGCCGGGATAGGCCTCGGTGTGAAACTCCACCTGCTGGCCGTACCGGATCCAGGCCAGGTCGGTCTCGTAGGCGTCGAGTTTAACCCAGACGTGGGAGAGATCGGCGATAGTGTATACCCTGGTCCCCGTGTTGACGTACATTCCCTCGGCCACGTGTTTCTCGATGACAATCCCCCCCATGGGAGCATACACCGTCATGTGGTCGGAGGGGGTACCGCGTTTTTCTATTCCTTCTATCTGCGCTGCGGTCAACCCCCAGAGCCGGAGCTTGACCCGGGCCGCCTCCACGGTGTCCCGGGCGGTATCCTGGATACTGGACAACCCGCTTTTTTCAAGCTCCTTAACCGCCTTCAGCGCCTGCAGAAGCTCCGCCTGGGCCGAAAGAAGCTCCGGGCTGTACAGGTAGACCATGTGGTCCCCCTTCTTGACCGTCACCCCGGTGTAATCCACGAAGAGGCGGTCCAGGCGGCCGGGAACCCAGGAGGTGATGTGAGCCAGGCGGGTCTCGTCGAAGTCAACTGAACCCACCATCCTGATCTCTACCGGCACGAACCGGCGTTCCACCACTGCTACCTGGATATCCGCCAGTTTCCGGGCGGCAGCGGAAAGCGACAGCGTTCGTTCCTGATTATTGCTACCGGTCTCAGCCTTCTTCACCGGGATCAAATCCATGAAGCACAATGGGCACTTGCCGGGCTTCGGCTGGCGGATCTGGGGATGCATGGAGCAGGTCCAGTCCTGGACCTGAACGGTTTCCTCCTGTACCGCTTCATGAATATGTGCCTGGCGGCCGGGCACAACGCCGCTGCCGTCAGTGCTCCCGAACCGCTGCCCGATCAAGAAAGCAGCCACGATCAGCGCCAGGATAACGATCCGGACCGTCCACCGTTTAACCATCACAAAACCCCCATTTAATGATCATGTCCTTCGTGGCTGCCGTGATCATGGCCCTCGTGATCATCATGTCCTTCGTGACTGCCGTGATCATGACCCTCGTGACCGTCGTCGGCTCCGGGGATGGCTTCTACTTCCACTCCACCCTTTTTGAGTTTGTTCAGGTACTTCCCGGGATTTTTCTGGATCAGGCCGATACAACCCCGGCAGCAGACATAGATCCGCTTACCGTCAACGTCGGCATACAGGTCCTTTTTGACGGGGCTGCCCATTACCGGGCACATTGTCTGTGGTTTGGTGATCCTGTCCAGAACGACACCGTCATCCTCAAGCTTCTTGATGTACTTTTCAGGATTCTTTTCGATGGTGGGTATACAGCCGGGGCAGCAGACATAGATCCGCCTGCCCTTGACATCGGCATACATCTCCTTGTTGACCGCACCGCCCATTACTGGGCAGACCGTCTGCGGCTTAGGCGTCTTTTCAAGAACGACACCCTCATCCTCGAGTATCCCAATGTACTTGTCCGGCTTCTTCTGAACCAGCTTGATGCACCCCGGACAGCAGACATAAACCCTCTTGCCCTTCACGTCGGCGTACAGATCCCTTTTTATAGCCTTGCCCATCACCGGGCAGATACTCTGGGGAACGGCTGCATCCTCCGCCTCGGCCACCAGAGCACCAACCACCCCTACAAGCAGCAGAACGAGAACCGAACCTGTTACAGCTACTTTATTCATGATACATTTGCTCTTCATGATACTTTCACTTCCTCTCAACTTTTTGCCGGCCCGTTTATCGAACCGGCATGGTACCTTTATTTAGAACCGGCAGAGCTTTCGCTCTCACGTACTATCTCAACACCGGTTAATAGCTCTATTTCCGCCAACCGTCGCGACCGGTCGGCCAGCGCCCGCTCGTAGGCCAGCCTGAACTCGAGCAGGGTTCGCTGAGCGTCGATCAAGTCCAGAAAACTGCTTCTTCCGGCAGCAAACGCCTGCTGGACCACTTTGAGCGACTGCTCTCCTTTCGGGATCAGCGTATCGCGGTAGAGAGCCATTTTTCTGCCCGCGTCCCGGAAGTTGTACAGGACCATCTTAAGCCGGGCCAGGATGGTGTTTTCCCTGTCCAGACGCTCATATCCCGCTGCCCGGTGACGTTTTACGGCTTCCCGCTCCATGGCCCGGTAGACCTCCTGACTGAAAAACGGCAGGTTGACGGTAATCGTGGCCATGAGCGGATCTTTCCCGCTGTCTACAACAGGCATGACGGCTGAATCGGTATCGATCAGCGTCAGCCCCAGGATCAGGTCCGGTTTCCGGTTCTCCCGGGACAGACTGACAACCGCCGCTTCCCGACTCTCCACCAGGTCAAGCGATCTCAGGTCAGGATTAGCGTTCCTGAGAGCGGATACCGCGTCGTCAGTCGATATATCCGGCAGATCCGATGGAATAGAGTCCGGCAACGGAATGGGCGTACCGCCCGGGCGGTTGAGAACGGCGTTGAGACCGTCCGCCGCCGGCTGCAGGAGATCCCGAAGCGACTGGAGCCTGTCTTCCAGTTTCCCAAGTTCCACCTGGGCCCTGATGACATCGGTGTGTTGGGCGGTACCGGTCTTGTACTTGGTCCGGGCCACCTGCTCCAGGTGAGTCAAAAGGGTCACGTTTTCCCCGGTTATCTGAACTGCCCGCCCGAGATAGTAGTATTCATAGTATGCTTCCTTTACCCGGTAGGACAGCTCCAGCCGGGCCGTTTCGTAGTGCTGCCTCGCAACTGCCGCTTCCCGGTGAGCCAGGGATGCTTTCAGCGCTCGCTTGGCACCCCCGGGGATCGTCTGTGAAATGCCGAATCGCTGCTTCTGCGGACCGACCCGGGTCTCGACTTCCTTTACATAATACCCGTAGGTAACCCGCGGATCCGGCAGAGCTCCCGCCTGTACCGCTTTCTCCTCGGCCGCCTGCCAGCGGTTGTAGGAAGCTTCCAGACCCGGATTCTTGACCGCCGCGTACAACAGAAAATCATCCAAAGAGGAATGCTTTGTTATCTCGGGAAGGCCGGGGCCGGAATCGCGCCCTACAGGCTCATCCGAAACGGCCTGAGCCAAACTCCCGCTTCCGCCCAGTGCCATAAAAAACCAACCGGCACACACGGCGGTTACCGCTGTTTTTCTCAAGGCACGGTTCACGAACATCCACCTCTGGCCGGCTTGTTTAACCCATCCTCTTTTCTGTTGTGACTCCACGGCTCGATTCACCCCTTTATTGCCGTCATTTATTGCCAATAATAATTTTTTTTACCTTAAATGTAAAACGATTTTAAAAGAGTTTTGTTCCCTGCCTGACGTTCGGAATACCGGCATGATCCAAAGCCAAAAATCATCCAAAGCCAAAAATCATCCATACCCATAAACGGTAGAGATAGAGGAAAGTATATCAAAATAATTTTCCATCATGCAACCCAAACAATTCACACACTCTTCTGCTGCGGCTCGCTACAAACATTCGTGAATTATTCGGGCAAAGAGTTTTTTTTAAAAAAGATTGACGAGAGCGGAACTTTTTGTTTATAATTCCGATTGGAATAGTAGGAAAGGATAAATAATGCTGATAAACAAGAAAGTCCATTATGCTCTGCGAGCCGTTTTCGAACTGGCTTTCAATTATGGAAAGGGACCGTTGAAAAATGCCGCCATTGCCGGCAGACAGGATATTCCCTGCCGATTCCTGGAAGTGATTCTGAACCAACTCAAGCAGGGCGGATTCGTCACTTCGAAAAGAGGAAGCAAGGGAGGGTATGAGCTGGCCCGACCTCCCGGTCGTATGACAGTCGGTGACATCGTAGAGTTCATCCAGGGACCGGTAGACCCCGAAGGCGATACTCCAGACCGGACGGAAAGGACCTTCCCCTTGCGGGGAGAACATGCGTTTCTGGAAATGTGGAGAACAATAGGCGGAGCGATATCCGCCGTGTACGACGGCACTACGTTTCAGGAACTGGTGGATAAGGAACATGAGCATCAGGCTCGTTACAGTTACGTTCCCGACTACAGTATTTGATGGTTTAGGAAAGGAAGAGATTAACATGAACATCGCACGCGATATTACAGAACTCATTGGCAACACACCCCTGGTCTGGCTGAACCGGCTCACCAAGGGACTTCCCGGACGGGTGGCGGTAAAACTGGAGTCATTCAATCCGCTCTCCAGCGTGAAGGACCGCATCGGTCTGGCCATGATCGAGGCTGCCGAGCGGGATGGACTGCTCAATGAGGACTCGATTATCATCGAGCCCACCTCGGGCAACACGGGCATCGCCTTGGCTTTTGTCAGCGCTGCCAAGGGCTATAAGCTCATCCTTACCATGCCCGAGAGCATGTCGGTTGAGAGGCGGAAAATTTTAAAAGCCCTCGGGGCCGAACTGGTGCTCACCCCGGCCGAAAAGGGGATGCCCGGAGCCATAGATAAAGCCCGGGAGATGGCTGAAAGCGACAGCCGCTACTTCATGCCCCAGCAGTTCAACAATCCGGCTAATCCCGAGATTCATCGCAAGACCACCGCCGAGGAGATATGGCGGGATACGGACGGAAAAGTTGATGTTTTCGTATCCGGGATCGGGACCGGCGGCACCATCACCGGTGTGTCCGAGGTTCTGAAGGACCGCAAACCGTCGCTCCATGTGGTGGCGGTGGAACCGGAAGGTTCGCCGATCCTCTCTGGCGGCAAGCCGGGCCCGCATAAAATACAGGGAATCGGAGCCGGATTCGTTCCACAAGTACTTAATGAAAACATTTTCGACGAGGTAGTCAAGGTGGTAAACGAAGATGCATTTGCAACTGCCCGCCAGCTGGCACTCAAAGAAGGGATATTTGTTGGGATTTCCTCGGGTGCCGCCACCTGGGCAGCCATTGAGGTGGCCCGCCGTCCCGAAAGTGAAGGTAAACTTATTGTGGCCATCATACCCGACCTCGGCGACCGGTACCTGAGCACTACGCTTTTCAATGAAGAATAATTGACACTCTGTCAGCCATTGCCGTAAACTGGGCAGCGAAAATACAATTATATGTAAAGGAGCTGCCATGACTGACAAACAAGCGCTGGTCAAAGAGTTACAGGAGCGGTCGCCGCACGTCCGCAAGGAAATCCTTCAGACCATTTTCGGAGCCCAGAGCGGGCATCCGGGCGGGTCGCTGTCGTGCATCGACATTCTCATGACTTTGTACAACTATGCCATGCGGCACAAGCCGGACGATCCGGGCTGGGAAGACCGCGACCGCTTTATCATGTCCAAGGGGCACTGCTCCCCGGCCATGTACGTGGCGCTGGCTAACGCCGGTTACTTCCCCAAAGAAGAGCTCAAGGGATTCCGCACCCTGGGTTCACGTCTGCAGGGCCACGTGGTCAACAAGGTACCGGGAGTGGAGTTCAACACCGGGTCGCTGGGACAGGGTCTGTCCGCATCCAACGGGCTGGCGCTGGGGGCCCGTATCGGTAAAAAAGACTTCAATGTCTACTGCCTGCTGGGCGACGGGGAGATCCAGGAAGGTATGATCTGGGAAGCGGCCATGACCGCATCGCATCACAAGATAGACAATGTCTGCGCCATCCTTGACTACAATAAGGTGCAGGAAAACGGCCCCGTCAACGACATCAAGAACGAAGAGCCCCAGAAAGACCGGTGGGGAAGCTTCGGCTGGCATGTGATCGAGGTTGACGGCCACGACTTTGGGAAACTGATGGATGCCTTTGACGAGTTTAAGACCGTTAAGGACAAGCCCACCATCATCATTGCACACACGGTCAAGGGCAAGGGTGTTTCCTTCATGGAAGGAAACTGTAAGTGGCACGGCAAGGCGCCCAATGCCGAACAGCTCGAGCAGGCATTGGCGGAGCTGCAATCGCTTTCCGAGCTTGGAATGTGAGGTGAGGACCATGACTGACGCGCAAGCTACCAGAGACGTATTCGGCGAGACACTCAAGCAGCTGGGACACGAAAACGACAAGATCGTGGTTCTCTCCGGAGACCTGGAGGACTCCACCCGGGCGGAGTATTTCGGCAAGGAGTTTCCCGAACGCTTCTTCAACCTGGGGATTGCCGAGCAGGACATCCTGGGAACGGCGGCCGGATTCAGCCTGGCCGGTTTCATCCCCTTCGCCTGCTCTTTCGCCGCCTTTATCACCAACCGGCCCTACGGGATGATCCGCCTGTCGGTGTGCTATAACAACACCAATGTCAAGATCGTAGGCTCACATGGCGGAATTACGGTCGGCGAGGACGGTGCAACCGCCCAGGCCCTGGAAGACCTGGCCATTACCCGGGTGCTTCCCAACATGACCGTGGTCTATCCCGTGGACGCTTACGAGACCGAGAAAGCCACCCGGGCCATCACCAAGATGTACGGCCCGGTCTACATGCGGTGCAGCCGCAACAAGTACCCGACCCTCACCACCGCCGAGACGGAATTTATCCTGGGCAAAGCAATCACCATGCGCCGGGGCAGCGATGTTACGGTCATCGCCTGCGGCTTTCTGGTGTCCGAAGCCCTCAAGGCAGCCGACACACTGGCCAAAGAAGGGATCGAGCTGGAAGTTATCAATATGCACACCATCAAGCCCCTGGACCGGCAAGCGGTTATCCAGGCTGCCAAGAAAACCGGCGCCATCGTGACCGCGGAAGAGCACCAGGTACATGGAGGGCTCGGCAGCGCCGTAGCGGAAGTGCTGTGCACCACGATTCCCGTCCCCGTGGAGATGGTGGGGATCTTTGATACCTTTGGTGAATCGGGGACACCCCAGCAGCTCCTGGAAAAATACCGCCTTACCGCTGAATTTATCGCGGAGGCAGCCCGAAAGGTTCACTCCAGAAAGAAATAAGTGATCTGTAATTAAAACCGATAGGACTGGATGACCTCACGGTCATCCAGTCCTTTTTCGAGGCGTATCAGTCCTAAAAATCGTACCTCATTTTGAACCACTCTTTACCATCGAAGGTAACCGTGTCCTCTATTTCATACTGCAGTTTCTCATACAGCCTGATGGCTTTTCCGTTTTCTGTGGCCACATAGATGTGGGTAGTATGCAGCTGATGTGCTTCATTGAGAAACGACAGCAGAAGCCGGTACGCTTCCTCCCCGTAACCCCGGCCGTAATTGTCCGGAGGAAAGATCGCTATTCCCGTCTCACAGTCGGTCCTTTCCTCGTTGAAGCAAAAAGCATTGATAAAACCGATTACCGTGTCGTCTTTGAGGCAGATGGCAAATATGGCGCAACGGCCCGATTCGATATCGTCGCGCCACCATTTTTGTTCCTCTTCAATCGACTTTACCGGTTTGTCGGGATTGGCGTATTTCCTCAAAGCTCTTGAAAACCGGTAGTGCCTGGTGGCCAGCATATCATCGAAGGCGGCGCTGCGCACGGTTACCCGCTCTCCAACCAGGAGAGCCGGTTGATTTTTTTCACGCACCTGTATCTTCCTCCACATCATTAAACTAATAGCCTGGATACTAAGGCATCATACACTATCCTTACGGCCATACAGAAGAGACAAAAGCCCCAACGGAACACCCAAAAAGAAACCGGCCATGACAATCTGGTTAATCAGGGTTGTGAGCAGCAATCCCCGCTTCTGCCACCGCCGGGGAGACGTTTCCACCGGTACCGGGACGATGACTATCCGGCCCACCTGTTTCAGGCGCCGGACCATTTCAACATCCTCCATGATGGGAATGTCGGGAAAGCCTCCCGTCCTGTCAAACACAGCCCTGGTCATGAAGAAAGCCTGGTCGCCGTAAGGAAGGCCGAAAACATGCGACCGCCAGTTGACCAGGTGTTCACACATACGCAGACCACCGCCCCGGGCGCCGATGCTCAGCTCGAAGGCACCGGCTGCCACACCCGGTATGGACAAAGCGTGACGGAGGTATTGACAGTACTCATCCGGCGGCACGGTGTCGGCGTGCAGAAACACCAGTATATCGCCCGATGACGCAGCGGCACCGGCGTTCATCTGACGGGCCCGGCCGGGCCTGCTGGTAATGACCCGGGCTCCATGCCGCCTGGCGACATCCGGTGTTCCGTCGATGCTTCCCCCGTCCACCACGATCACTTCACCGTCCTCAACCGGCAGCAGCCGTTTCAAGACAATATCCAGGTTACCCGACTCGTTGATAGTAGGTATAATGAAGGAAATAGTGCGTAAACCCGATGCCGTCACTGCCTCCTTCTCGGCTTCGTTCCACAGTGGCAGGTCCTGCGGGCGGTCGATGTCTCCCAGGCGATCCAGCAGCATCACCGATACACCCGAGCAGGCTGCTGCGGCGATGGTCTGGTCAAGCACGCGGGCGGTTCCCCACGATATATTCTTAAACAGCTCCTCAACCGCCCTGGTGAGCCCGACCAGGTAGTACCCGCCGTCTTCCGCCGGCCCCAGGACCATCTCGTGACGTCGAAGCTGGTTGAAGGCTTCGCCGATAGTTTCCGGGGAAATTCCCGGGCAGTCCGTCCCAATGATGACCACCCTGCCCGCTCCCGATTCAAAAGCCTCCCGGAAAGCACGATGCAACCGGCTGCCGAGATCACCGTCTCCCTGGAGGTGGTAACGGAAGTCGGACCCGAACAGGCGCCGCAGGCGGGCCACGGACCCGCCCTCGAAACGGATTTTAACCGACACCGCACCACCGTGGCTCCACTGATCATTGTCCCGTTCTTTTTGACACGAAGATGATTGCCGGGATTCGGGGTGTCGCAGATAGTCACGCACCCGGTTCAGAACATGGGTGGTCATCCGGCGCTGCAAAACCGCGGCCCCTTTTTCTCCCAGGTGCGGTATGAGGCGGGTCTTGGTCGTCCCGGGCTCCGGATACCGGGTGAAAACAACGAGCGTGTCTTTCCCATCTCGTGCTCCGGCAGCGAAAACCTCTCCCCCCGGCGGAGCAATGCCGGCATTCGTCTGTGAGCCCCGTGTATCCCAGGCGGCTTTAAAGATCGTGTAGAGAATTTTCGTACCTGCATAGAGCACACCCTTGACTGTACCCGATATCTTTGAGACGCCGATTCTTTTACGGTAGCTCACCGGCACTTCGTGCACCTTCAAACCTTTAAGAGCCGCCTTTATCTGCATCTCCACCGTCCAACCGTAGTCCCGGTCCCGCATGTTCAACCGGCTGAGAGCGCTGCAGCGGACAGCCCTGAACGGACCCAGATCGGTAAACCGGTATCCCCAGAAAAGTTTGATGAGAGCGCAGGACAGCCAGTTTCCGAAGCAAGCCTGGGGAGTAAGAGCCCCGGATTCACGCGTTCCCAGCACCCGTGACCCGATGACCATGTCGTAGCCATCCTGCCAGATAGGATCCACCAGCTGGTCCATTTCTTCGGGATGATCGCTAAAATCACCGTCCAGAAACACCACGATATCACACGGTTTAAGAGTGGCGATTCCCTTGAGACAAGCGGTTCCATAACCCCGGCGCGGCTCATGTATCACTTGGGCGCCCCGCTGTCGGGCGATACGGGCGGTGCCGTCAGTGGAGCCATTATCCACCACGACAATGTCATCCACCCATGAAGGGATGGCATCCAGGACATGTCCGATAGACTGCTCCTCATTGAGAGTGGGAATGATTACCGAGATCCTGGATTTGTTTCTCATGGTATTTCTTAAAGACCTGACCTTACTTTCCTGCTTGCTCGAGGGTAGTCGGGATGGTACCAACAGGCTTGCGGTCCCTCCGCCATTTCACAATTAATAAGATCCATACCGGGACGTGCTGGAACCATACCACCCCGTAGTCGAAAAGACCGACATGGCCGATTAAATCAAAATAAAAGCGCAGATAATACAACGGCAGCAGCACCGTGTAAAGAAGGAGCGGCCATGAAGGCCTGACGGCCAGAAACGGCAGGAACCACAGTGCGTACCAGGGAAACTGGGTCGGGCTCAGTATGAACAGCGCCGCGGTAATAATCAGCGCTTTTTGATAATATTCTTCGCTCTGCTGTGCCGGGCGTTTGATCACCAGCAGCACCACCAGCAGGAGAATCACCCCGCAGAAGGAGCGGGTCACCAGCTGCCGGTGACTACCGTCCATCCCCAGGATTTTGAAGCACGAACCGACACCCCATTCCACGATCATGAAGAAAGAATCGTTCATCTGCCAGGCCTGCCCATAGGCGACGAAACCCAGATCTTTATCCACCCCGGCCTGGATGATTGGCGCCATCATGAGGCCGATCAGCACGGCAAAAACCACCATGATCACCGGTATAGTGATTCCGGGCCGCCGACTGTGGGCTGCGGCCTGACGGATGATCAACGGAAACAGAACCACCGGCCACACCTTCACCGCCACCCCCAATGCCAGCAAGACCGTGGACCAGATGAACCGCTTCCGGGACAGCAGATAGAGGGCGCCCAGAAGAAAAGGGAAAATAAGAATATCCATGTGCCCGGAGTTGTAGATTTCCTTGATCAGCAGCGGATTGAGCCAGTAGATTGCCGTGTAGAGGATCGGTAGCCCCAGATCCTGCAGGATGAAAATGAGCAGAAAGAGCAGAATCATGTCACACAACAGCAATACCAGACGCCAGGCGGGAAGGCTCCACGGCTTGAGGATATAGGCAAAAGCAAAAGCGATTTGGGTCACCGGCGGGTAGATGGTTCGTAAATGAGGATGATTCACCCGCTTGATTACATCGCCCGATTCCTGGGCGAGCAGCCGCAACCGGGCTTCATCCGGACCGCCGTGGGTGCTGTAGATACCGTCCTGTACATCTTTGGGGACGATACCGTAGGGGTTGTACCCGTGGAGCCATACCGCCCCGTCCCACAAGTACCGGTAGTGGTCGTCCTCGCACATGGGAGTGCTGATGATGAATAGCAGGCGCAGGATGACACCGGTGGCGATTATCCATATCATTAGGGCTTCACCCCGACTTGAGAAGCGTCTTCCCCCAAGAACCGTCAAATCCTGCGCTTTTCTCACCCGCCGGACCACCCACAGATAGAGCACTCCCGAGAGAATGCTGCTTCCCGTAAGCAGGAAAATGGAGGTGGGGTTCAGAAAAAGATCATAATCAAAGGATGGTGACAACCTGACCAGGAAACAGGTTAATCCGACCAGAGCCAATCCCGACACCAGCCAAAAAACAGGTAAACGCAACCTCATGCAGCAGCCCTCCCTGCACACCTGTCAATAACGTAATCAAGTGTACCACGGGAGGCACACCGGCCACGAGAATAAACCCTAACTCAGCTTTCTACGCTCCTTGCTGGAGGGCAGAAACGTCAGCACTGAACGATGATTGGCATTCTGGTAGGCGAAGCTGCCACGAACGAGAGGAATTTTCAGATAAACATAGGATATAATATAATCGAAATAAATCAGAGGAGCAGGAACTATGGCCAAAGACAGGTGTTTTTTTCGTATCCGTATGTCGCGCGGCCTCAGCGCCCTGTTTTTCATCATGGGTCTCGCAGCCCTGCTCACCGGGCTTGACATGGGTTTTCTGCACCTGGTCATTCCCGTTTCCGAGCAGTCTTCCGACGGCGGTTACATTTTCGGCCAGTGGTTCCTTATCATCGTAGGGGCTCTTGTCAGCTACTCCGGTGGCAGCAACCTGATCAGCCCGATGACCCTGCTTGAAGCCACACGGGGAGGAATCGGAATGAAAACCCGCCCCGGCTTTTCACGCACCCTCACCCGTATACCGTGGTCCGAAATAGACGATATCCGGCAGGGAGAAATACGTGTCTCTTCCGGGCAGCAGAGCAACGCCCACCGAAGCCTGAAAATTGTGTTGCGGCCGGACAGCCGTCTTCAGAAATCGAGTATTACCGATGCCACCGTGCACTGGCACCAGGGAGAAATAGATCTCGACTCCAGTTATTTCCGGGAGGACCTGGGCCTCCTTATCCAGGTGCTCAAAATCCTGCATGAGAATCCGGGCCGTTACCTGGAGGTCAACGGCGATTTTCAGGCGTTTCAGCGTAAATATCCGCTTTGATTGATGCCAGCAAGACGCTTGCTCAACAAAGGTATAATCAATTACAATACAAGTTAAGAACAGGAGGTACCCCATGAAAAAATACATGGTGTTTGTGCTGCTGCTGATACTGGTCTCTTCGCCGGCGGCATTCTGCCAGAAGCAGGACGGGGCGGAAATGGATCCTGAGCATATGTTCGAGATGCGCCACCGGGAGCTCGATCTGGAAGAGCGCGAAATGGAGCTGAACTTTCAACGCGAGATGAGAAAGATCGAGTTGGAGGAGCGGCATTTTGAAATCAAACGTATGCGCAATAAAGCCCACGGAAAGAAAAAACACTGCAAGCACTCTCACAAGAAGCTGTTCCTGATTCTTGCTTTGTGTGCCGTGGTGAACATCCTGATGGCGGTGTGGGTCTACCGTGACATCCGCAACAGGAATACCGGCTCCGGTTTGTGGATAGTGATTACGCTCCTGGCAGGATTCTGGGGAGCGATTATCTATGCTATCGTTCGGATAGGAGATAAACGTCAGGCGCAAGACTAAGTCAAAATTCAGACCTGATTCCGGTGGAAGAGACGCTGTTTCACAATGAACCAGATGGCCCGGCCGGCCTGGTTGGCGGCTTTCTTGTCCCCGGAGTTTAGATTGCCCATGAGCCGGGTGTCGATATCGCTGGTATCGTTTCTCATCAGGATCTGCTCGGCCTGCGCCCGTATCTCCTCGCGTTTGTCCTTGAGGTAGGGGATGGCGCGGAACACGGCCTTTTCCGGTTGACACCCCTCGAGAAGTTCCATGAGAGGGAGGATAATCCTGGGATTGCTTGATATGTCCAGGACATCTTCCACGTACGGCAGGGTGGATTTGTCGAGCAGTTCCCTCAGGATTTCCCGGGCCCGGCCGGACACTGCCGGATTCGTGCTCTGCAAATTCTGAATGTGCTGGTACACCAGTTTTTTCAACTTCTCCCGGCTGCCGGTTTTTTCCGTTACCTGTTGCCCGGAAGAGCTTCCGGAGGCTTCCTTCAGCAGTTCATCGTCAACCGATCCGGTTTCACCGGCTTTCTTCTTGCCTTTTTTCTCCTTGATCCTCCGCAGGCTTTCCCGGGCGGCCTCGGCGATGTCATGGTCCTGATCAGAGGTTAATTTCTTGAGCAGCTTGATGCTGGCCGGAGAAGCGATATCTTCCAGGCACCTCACTCCCACCAGCCGGTCGCTGGTGGAGGAGCATCTGATCATGGTTTCGATGATTTTCCTGGTCTTTTTGGGATCGACCCGGCTGATAATCATGACGGCATTGGCTCGCACCCGGGCGTCTTTGTCGTCCAGACACGGGGACAGAATCTCGAAACGGCGGTTGCTTCTGGTCATGTCCATGGCTTCAACCGTGTTGGCCCGCACCCGGTTGTCTTCATGAGTAAGATAGGGCTTCAGGATATCCACAGCCGTCTCGCTGCCCAACCGCCCGATTACTTTGACCAGGGAAGCAATGACGTACTCGTTTTTTTCCATCTTGAGCAAATTAGCCAGGCGGTGAACGATCTCCGGAGTCCCGATGTCGTAGAGCGCCAGGGCTGCTTTCAAGCGGCGGCGGTAATCGGAGTGGGAAAGGCCCATGATTTCGGATTCCGCCTCGTCCAGGCCATCGAACCGTCCCGAGTCGAAAATAGCCCTGCCCCCTTTGGAAATCCCCGTCTCTATCTGCGCATACAATTCGGCCGCCCGGACCTTGATATCCAGGGTCGAATCGCTCAGCAGCTTCTTTATCAAGTGCTTGGTTTTCGGGTGGTTGAGCTGCTCCAGGGTGTACAGAGCGGAACTACGTTCCCAGACTTCAGTCGATTCCACCATTTTAAAAAGTTTTTCCAGCATCTTCTGCTGAGAGAAGCTCCACAGCACATTGACCGAGTTGGCCTTGACCCGGCCGTCGTCGTCGTTGAGCATGGGAAAGACCAGGTCGAACACTTCTTTGGCACCAATGGAGCCCAGGGCTTCAACCGTGTTGGCCCGCACCCGGCTGTCATCGTGCTTAAGAAACGGCTTTATCTGTTCCAGAACCCGGGAGCCCCCGAGCACGGCCACCACTTTCACCAGGCTGGCGATGACGTACTTGCTGTCCTCGTCATGGAGCCGCCCCATGAGAAACGGCAGCAGGTCGGCCACTTTCTGCGTGCCTACGCCCTGCACCGCCATGAGCCTGATCTGGTAATCGGAATCGAGCAGCTTCTGTTTCCACTCGTCCAGGTGGTCCAGTTCCACCTGGGGACGAACAGGAACCGGTTCCTCTGCAAAGCCCGCCTGGGCGATGGCCAGATCCACTTCAGCCAGTGCCCGGGACACCCTGAGCCGAAGCTCGTGATCGGGATCGTTCACCATTTTGCCAAGCAGGATTCGTGCCTCGGACGATGCGATCCTCCTCAGCGCTTCCACCGCCATGGTGCGAAACGCCACCGAAGGATCCTTCAGCATCTGCTTTATCCTGTCGTACACCTCGACGCGGTCGTGAGCCGCGAGGACCGGTGCAAGCTCCACCACCATGGTGGGGTCCGGACTGTCAAACATGGTCCGCAGCCGGTCGATAAACCGCTCGGGATACAGGGTGGAAACCGTTCGTATGGCCTGGATCAAGACGTTGCGGTCCTGGTGCTCAAGGAACGGTTCGATCCAGGCTGCCTCTTCCGGGGGAGGAAACACCGAAGCGGTGATCAGCATGGCCCCGATTACTTCGAGTTCCGTTTCGTTCTTGAGACACCGGTACAGGGGATTGACATCTTCGCCCTCCGCCAGAGCGCTGATTCTCGCGCAGACCTCAAGTTTCCTGGGAGTGTCGGCGGTTTCCAGGTCCTCGAACAGCTTGGCCAGGTACTCACGGTCGGGATTGAAGGTGGAAACATCAGAGGGCATGAATTATTTCCATCCTTTTGTTTGGGCCTTTTCTTTAAGTCTGTCGATCTGCTTATGCGCGATTACTTCCACCCCTTCTCCCTGGCTTTGTCTTTCAGACCGTCGATTTGCTTCTGGACGTCACCCATGGCCTCGATGGTCTTGATTTTTCCCTCGATGGCGTTAGCCAGATCTTTCAATTCTCGTTTGGATTGACCTGCCTTGCGCTCGGCTTCCGCCTTGATGGCTTTCAGTTCATCTATTTTCAAGGTCTGTTTGGCCCGGTTGCCAAGATCTCTGGCGTACCTGCGAGCTTTGCGTTCAGCGGGCTTGAAGATGGAGTTGCTGAACTGTTTGTAGAACTTGTTGAGGCCCTTGTTGAGATCGGGAATGGACTGGTTCTTGAGCTCGTTCAAGCTGCCCTGCAGATCGGTGACTGCCCGGCGGTAGCTGGCTTCACCCTCGGCGATGATCTGCTCGATATTCTCTTCGAAGCGCTCGGCAATGGACTCCAGGTCCTGGGCCAGGGTAATTCCCCCCTCGGTGGCCAGGGCGCCGTCGCGGTTGTGACTGACCCAGAATTTCGCCCGGGAAGCCAGCACCTCCTGTTTCATGAACGCGCTTTGAGCCAGGCGGTGGGTCCGAACGTCGGTGGCACCCGCGGGGACTCCCACGGTGGTGACGGAAACGTCGATTTTGAAACTGGCCGGGTCAAACGTGATGATGAATTCTTCCACGTTTTCGGCTACCCGGCCGGTGTCGTCCCTGAAGGTGCGGGTGATCCTGAGCGTGCCCTTTTCTTCCCGTACCGCCCGGTACTCCACATTGACCACCGTCTCGTCTTTGAGCAGGATGGGAAGGGTGTAGGAGAAGTTGTCCGCGTTGCCTTCGTCGAGTATGGGCGGTGCGATGAGAGATGACACATCCTTCATGACGGTCCTCATTACGGACTCGGCTTCGTTTTTGAGCATCTGTTCGCACTCAACAATCCGGGTTTTTTTCATCGACGAGGACAGAAAAAAATATGCCGTACCCACAATCATGGCGAAGATCACAGTGCCTATCAAGACTTCCGGCAGCGAAAAACCTCGTTTTTTGCGGTTCATGAAGCACATGTGCGGTATCCTCCCGTCTTAACTGCGGATGCATTCCACCGGGATAGCATTAGTATACCTTCTGCGAAATGATATAGGTGGCCATCCGCACCTCTTTCGGTTTGCCCTTCTTATCTTTCCAGCCAATCGATATGTCCAGTCGTATCAAATGCTTGTTGCCGCCAACATACGGGTGAAGCAGGACGATAGAGGAAAAATCAGGGTACTTATCAGAATCGTTGAACCGTTCAATCTCGGAAGCGGCAGTGGGGAAAAATTCCGGCGGGACCGCCACCGGATTCGTTCCCGGGTTCTCCAGCGCCAACCAGCCGAAGTCTTCAAACGGCAGATGCTGGCACTCCTGCTTGATGGATACGGCCAACCCGGTGGCCACTGACTGGGTCTTGCTCTTCTTGGTGGACACCGAGGCGAAATCGAACACCCCCATGAGCGGGAATATAGCCAGTAGCAGAATAGCCACCGCCAGCAATATCTCCAGCAGCGTCACGGCCCGGTCGGAACAAGATCCTAATCGTTTCGATCCTAATCGTTTCGATCCTAATCGTGTCGATCCTAATCGTTTCATTCCACGGTCTTTCTAAAACTTTTTGGCTTCTTTGTAAACGGAATACGGTTTTCCCATGGTGACGTAGTATCGCAGCGGATCGTACTTGCCGTACCCCGGAAGCAGCGACGTCATGGACATCCGGGTATTGCTGGCTATGTACTCGATGGCGGTCAATCCCCCCATGCTGGCCTTGTTGAACTTGTTGACCACCAGGTTTCCCTTGATCTTCAACTCACCGTTGGTGCTGACACCCTCGTTGGCGTAGATGGCGGCCTCCACGGTGTGGTTTCCCCCGGTGTGAAACAGCCCCCCCTGCCGGGCGATCAGTGAAAGGACGGTATTTTTATCGTCCGCCTGACGGATGTTGCCGGCGATGTAGATATTGCCCGCCGACACGATCATACCCTTCCCCTTGACGGTGAGGTCGGGCAGCCGGACCGAATCGGCAATGAAATTGATACCGTCGATGACGAAATGCCCGTGCTCATCGCACCGGTCGGTCATGTCCGCCAGAAAATCCGCCCCGCTGGGATACACGTACGAGGCGATGTTCAGGTACTGGTCCAGGGCATAAAGATTCTTCGGCAGGTGCGACGGCATATTAGGATCGAACGCCGCCGGGTTGGCTTTGTCAGCGAACTCGCTGGGCGCGAAGGTCAGGTTCTTTTCCTCATAATTTGTTTTCCAGAAGATGATGGGAAACGGCGGGATGGGGTAGGTGCCGAAAGGAGTCCATACCCAGTACGGTTTCACGTACAGAAAGTCCCACTGCCTGAATTTCTGGATCAGGTTTCCCTCTACCTTGAATCCCAGGGGGCCGTTGAGAAAGAGAGTCCCGTACGCGTGGGTTCGATTGTTCTCTGTCCCGGCGGTGGGGATGGTGAACCAGCTGTTGGGTGTGCCCATGTGAGGCCACGACCAGTGCCGCCACCGCCACTCCCAGATGTAGCAGGAGCGGAAATCGGGGATCACCTTGCGTTTGCCCTGGTCGGGATGGCCCAAAAGCGAGAATATTTCGCATCCCTCCATTCCCGTTTCCTTGCCCACGAAACAGGCGTTGATGGGCATGCGGTGCGTCCCGTTGACCCGAACCTTCCCGGGAAAATTGATCTGCTCCAGGTTTTCCACGAAATTCTTGATGTCAAACGAGTTAATTTCCATCACGCCGCCCTGGTTGAAATCAATGTACTCGTTGCCCGCCCACCCGGGGTCCACATTGCAGGACTTGTTGGCCAGGGCCGAGTTGGCCACGAAAAAGGTGTACAGCGGCGCCACCGGCTGGCAGTCGGCCACCTTGAACTCTTTCATGGCCCGGATTTCCCGGGTGACTTTTCCCTCCTCGCTGTCAGGTGTCGGCCAGTAGGTGACCTTGACTTCGAAGGTGACGTCTCCCACCTTCTCGACGCTCAGGTCGGCCCGGGGAACGTTGATACTGGGCAGGCCGATTTCCGCGGGGAGCACCCCGTCCAGGGCACTGTCCACCAGGTTGTCGAACAGGTCCTGAAAATCGATTTCGAGCTCCGGGCTGATACCGGCATCCTCCAGCAGTTTGTTCGGGTTGAGCAGCTTATCGATCCCGATAAGCGAGGCCACGTCAACTTCGTAGATGGGAACACCCTGGTACTCGATTTCAACCTTGAGTTCGATGTCGGGACGGGGCATGTCCAGCTTGAATTTAAACTCACCCGCCGGCAGCAGCTCCTTGATAAAATCCGCCACGCTCTCGGTGATGGCGGCGGTGCCGATGGAGATTCCCTCGATCTCGTAGGTAGTGTCCTCGGGAAACACGCCCCAGGCACGGTCCACCCTGGCCTTTACCTCCACCTCCGCCCGGCCTCCCATGTGCTCTATGAGAGGACCCAGGTCCAGGTCGGAGGCATCGTACTTGTGATCGTTGTAAAGCTGCGAGCCCAGGGGGGTGGCGTTCAGGTCCAGGCTCATCTTGGCGCCCCCCGCCAAGCCGAACGACTCACTGGCTCCCGCCGACACTGTCAGGGTGGGAAGCCTTAACTGCATGAACCAGCTTCGGAAATCGAGGTCGAACTCGTTCATCTCGTCCCGGACCTTGAGAATCGACCGTTCCAGCGCCGCCTGGGCCAGCGTCAGCGCCTGCTCGTCATTGGTGCTGTACACGGTCCTTTCGATGACGGACATGGACCGGTTGTAAATGTACAGGGCGAAGAATCCGGCCATACCGATGATGACCATGATGATAACCAGGGCCATACCACGTTTTCTCACGGTTATCACATCCTCACAATCTCTGCTTTTACCGTTACTGTCTCGACGACGGTTCTTCCAGAATCTGCTGGAACTGATCGTTCAAAGCTTCCATTCCCCGCACCAGTTTCTGTTTGGGGATCTCGGTTTCGGCGGTACCTTCTCCGATCTTCTGGTTGTACTCGTCCATTTTAGTCGAGAAGGACTCCATCCTCTCCACCATGGCCAGGGGGCTGAAACCTTCCTCACCGGGCTTGGCGAATCCCAACTCGTGAATACTGTCGGAATACTGTCCAAGCGCCTCCTTGAAGGAGGATTTATTACCACGCTGCATGTGGACTTCCATAATGCCGCCCCAAGCGTGGGCCTTGACAAAAGAATTGTCACCGCCCTGCACCAGCGCCTGCCGGTACAGCAGAAGCGCTTCATCGTAGTTCTTCTTTTCCAGCGCGCGTGTTCCGTCGTGCAGAACGGTCATCTGCTCCATTTCCGCCAGTTGAGGATCCATACCTTCGGGCATGGTGGTATCTTTCTTGACCTCGAAAGCTTCCTTTTCAGCCCGGACCTTCTCCGGCAGTTTTCCCTTCATCCAGGCACCCAGGTCACTTTCGTCCGATTTCTCAGGAGCCTTATACCCGGCGGCTTTACGCGACGACCTGCCCTTGCGGGCCAGGTACGCTTTCAGTACGCTCGTTTCCTGGCCTTCTGGCCCCGAAGGCCACAGCAACAACGCCGATGCCCCTACAACCAGAACCAGGGCGGTCAATCCCAGGGGAATACGGTTTTTCCTGATCCAGAACCTGGTCAGGGCGGCAATCAACGTCGTGGTCGACACATGGTTTTCAGGCATGTGATGCTAAATACCTCTCTAAAAGCTATTTGTCAATATCACTGTTCAGACTTAACTAGCGGATGCGCAGAACAACGTGCATAATGCTTGCTCGATGACCTCGCCCGAAATCGGTTTCGGGATAAAAATGTCCGCCTTGAGCTTGATCCTGTCGACGTCCTCCCCGTCCAGCACTCCCGACATGGCAATTATCTTCAGATCTTCACGCCCGCTTATGTTCCTGACGTTTTCACATATCTGCCATCCGGGAGCTTCCCTGTTTATCATGTCAACCATGACCACGTCGGGATCTTCGAGCATAAGGCGGTCATAGAACTTGTTGACGCTGGTAAATCCCTCCACCCGGTGTCCATGGGCTTCCAGGATGGCCTTGAGAAGCCTGACGATATCCTCCTCGTCGTCAATAATGTAAAAGCTCAACGATTCCAGCATGTCAGACAACCTCCTTTCCGGTTCCCCGACGTCATTTGCTCGGATACAGTTTTGCCAGCGCCTTTTCCACATCATCCGCATTCAATGGTTTCTCTAAAAAAGCGTCGGCTTTGAGATCCATCCTGCCTACATCTTCCCGGTCCAGTACTCCCGATATGGCGATCACTTTAACCTCTTCCAGGCCGGTAGTGTTGCGGATCTTCTGGCATATCTGCCAGCCGGGCATTTCCATGTTGACCATGTCAACCAGAACCACCTGGGGAATTGACTTCCTGAAACTTTCCAGGAATTTTGGGACGCTGGAAAATCCCGTGACGTCGTGCCCTTTCGCCCTCAAATCGGCAGTCAGGGTGATAACGGCGTCCTCGTCGTCATCAATCAGGAATATCTTGAATTTCTGACTCATAGTACATGTACCTTTCAATCTGTTACATCATCAGCTTGTTCCGGGATGATCCCCATGACTTGATCGAGCTGGGTCATCTTTAGAAGCTCCTGCACCTGCCAGGATACATTGATAAGTTTCATAGTTTTATTTTCACTCTTGAATACGCGGTAAAGGTTGAATAACACCGAAATATCGTCGCTGGCGATAGAATCTACCTTGGACAGGTCGATGACGATCTCCAGCAGGTCCTGGCGCGAAAGGAGCCCCTCGGCCAGTTGACGCAGCGACCGGCCGTGGGAAGTGAGCCGCCGCCCGGCAAACCGTACCTTCAACACGCTGCCTTTTTCCTCCACGAGAATGTACTTCAGCGGTATGGTGAAGTGAAACGTCGTCCCCTTGCCCTCGGTGCTCTCGCACCAGACCTCGCCCCCGTGCAAAAAGACCAGGTCCCTGACGATGCTGAGTCCCACACCCGTTCCATCCGTGCGCATGCCTCGCAAATCGGAGCGCTGAAGCACATCTTCAACCACCTGATTTTCGTAATCCGTCATTCCTCTGCCGGTGTCGGCAACTTCGATATGGACCTTTTCGCCTTCCCGGCAGCCGCTTACCGTGATCGTTCCAAATGCGGTATTCTTGACAGCGTTTGATATAAGGTTGGTAAAGATAACAGCGATTTTTTCAAGGTCGGCGGTAATCAGCAGATCGGGCTCTACATCAACCTGGAAGACCAGATCCTTGTTGGCGAGAACGGTCTCGAAGTTTTTTCCGATGGCTTCAACCAGTGGCTTCACCGCCATCTCTGAAAAATCGGTTATCTGGTCGAAAGCCTTGGTTTGCTCCAGTTTAAGGATATTCTCAATCATCTCCACCATCATGTGAACGTTGCGCCGGATTACCTTGACCATGGAAATATCTTCGGTATCATCCCACTTCTTGCGGGAAAGGACGCTGGTGGCCCCGTAGACGGCCTGCAGGGGACGTTTGAGCTCATGAACGATAAACGAAAAATACCTTTTTTTGTGCCACCGGACCTCTTCCAGATCATCAACCTGGTCCCGCAGTCTCCCCAGCAGCCGTTCCTTTTCCTTTCGCAGACTGATGCGCTCCAGGGTCTTCTCCACGCTTATCATGAGCCGTTCACGTGAAACCGGTTTGATGAGATAGGCGGAAACCTGCTTTTCAATAGACTCCACGGTGCTTTCAACCGACGGGTAGGCGGTGGCGATGATTACGCCGGTAGCGGGTGCTATCTCGAGAATGTGGGAAGCGAGGGCCGTTCCCCCCATGTCCGGCAGAAACAAATCCGTCAACAGAATATCCGCCGGTTGTTTCATCCACTCGGCTACGGCGTCCGCAGCCAGCCCTACGGCCCGGACCGAGTAACCTTCCGATGTAAGAATTTCCCTGTACCGCTCCATGGTGTCAGGATCATCTTCAACCACCAGGATTCTCGCTTTACCGAAAGTCCTGGCAGCTCTGAGCTGGTCGTTCAATGCTTCTTTACTCACACCGTATCCACACCTTAGATGTTGTCACCGGATGGTAACCTGGCTATGTCCAGCCAGAAATCCTCGATTGCTTTTACCACTTTCATCAGGTCATCAATCCCCGCAGGCTTGGTAATAAAACAATTGGCCTGAAGATCATAACAGGCTGCGATGTCCTCCTCGGATTTGGATGACGACAGCACCACCACCGGTATCCGCCGAAACGTTCCGTCATTCTTTATCTCCGCCAGCACTTCCCGGCCGCTTTTCACCGGAAGGTTCAAATCCAGCAGGATGAGATCCGGACGGGGTGAAGCGGGATGATTCGCCGTACGCCTGAGAAAATCCAGTGCTTCCCCGCCGTCTCTCACCACGTGGAGATTGTTTCTCACCTCGTAGTCCCGCATGGCCTTTCGAATCAGATCGATGTCTCCCTGATTATCTTCTATTAACAGGATTTCGACTGCTCTGCCTTCCATGGTATCGTTCTCCTCTATTTCACCTGTGTTGTCTGCCCGGGTATTCAGGATGTAACCGGTAGTGCGAAAAAGAATGTCGAACCTTTACCGGGCTCCGACTCCACCCATATCCTTCCCCCGTGCCGCTGGACGATCTTTTTGCACACCGCCAGACCGATCCCCGTGCCCTCATACCGGCTCCTGGCATGGAGCCGCTGGAACATGAGGAAAATCCGTTCAGTCTGTCCCGGATCGATTCCTATACCATTGTCCCTGACTGCGAACACCCACTCACCGTGGTGCCGCTCGGCCGACACCCGCACCTGCAGCGACTCTTTTCCCTTGAATTTTAATGCGTTTCCAATAAGGTTTTGAAACAGCTGGACAAGCTGTATTTTATCAGCTTCAAGTTCGGGAAGCGACCCGCAGGTCACCTGTGCTCCCGTCTCGTCGATAGCAATTTCGAGATTTTTCAGAACCTGTTGACACACGTCTCCGCAGTCAATCTTTACGAAAGGATTTCCCCTGGTACCCACCCGGGCGTAAATGAGCAGATCATCGATCAATTCACGCATACGGGCAGCGCCTTGCGTGGCGTAGCCAATGTACCGCCTGGCTTCATCGTCCAGCTTATTCCCGTACTCCATTTTTAAAAGTTCCGTGTAACTGGAGATCATCCGCAGCGGCTCCTGCAGGTCATGGGAGGCGACATAGGCAAACTGCTCCAGCTCCTTGTTGGAACGGGAAAGCTCTTCCATAATCCGACGGATCCGCTCTTCAGCTTCTTTTTCCGCGGTTATATCGTGCGAAATCCCCATATAGCCGATTATGTTGCCCTTACCGTCGCGAAGTATCGAAGACGAGAGCAGCGACGGGAACACTTCGCCGTTTTTCCGCCGGTTGGAGATCTCTCCTACGTATCGCCCGGTGGACTGAAGCGCCGTGTTGATGACCATTCCTTCTTCCGGATTGTTGTACAAAACCCCCACGGAACCGTTGACCATTTCCTCGCGGGTGTAACCGAAGGCCTTTTCTGCGGCGCTGTTGAACTCGATGACATTCCGGTCTTTGTCCACCGCCACGATTATGTCCAGGGAGCTGTCGATGATATTACGGGTAAACAATCGTGCATCTTCGGCAGCGTCCTGAGCTTTCATGAGGTCGGTGATGTCGGTCGAAAACCCGATAATACCCACGATGTTGCCCGCCTCATCCCGGTACGGGATCTTGTCCGTTCTGACCCATCTCGACCCGGAGACGGTTTCGAGAGGCTCGATTATGTCCCTCTTGGGAATACCCGAGTTGATTACTTCAAGATCGTCCTGCCAGTAGGCTTCCGCCTGTCCGGGATAGATATCGAGCGCGGTCTGTCCCTCTATTTCTTGCTTGGACAACCCGGTTGCTTCCGCCAGCGCCTGGCTGACCATAAGAAAGCGGTTTTCGGTATCTTTGAAGAATATCAGGGCAGGAACCGAATCAAGGACATGCTCCAGTTCCCGGCGCCGCAGTTCACAGACCGCCCCGGCCAGCCTGCTTTCCAACAACTCCTCCCGGAGATGCTCGGTTTCATCCGGGCAGTTGTTTTTATCCTGGTAGTTGTCGTGCAGGTCTTCTGCCATATTATTTAATTTCCACCGCCAGAAGGGCAATGTCATCCTGGATTTGACTGTCGCCAATCCAGGAATCGAAATGATCGATTACACCGTTCACGCAGGGTTTAAGCGCCCGTGACCGTCCTTCCTTGATCAGGTCGATCAACTTATGCTGTCCGAACCTGTCTTCCTGGTCAGGCCGTTTCGCTTCGACGAGACCATCCGTGTACATGAACAACCTGGTTCCAGAAGCGAGAGGTTTTATAAATTCCTGGAAATCGCTCTCCGTGTGCCACCCCACCGGCCTGTTTCCCTCTTCCCATACCTGTATTTCGGAATCCGTGGTACTAACAAGAATTGGCTGGTGCCCGGCCCGTGCATACTGCAGAACGCGGTTTTCGATGTCGAGAACTCCGTAAATCATGGTGAAATATTGAGAATTCTGTATGGTTATGTGAAACCGGGTATTAAGCAGTGAAAGCACCTCTGCCGGGGAACGAATGGCCCCCCCGGGTGTTACCAGCAGGTTGTCACCACTGCCCCAGTTGGTGAGCATCCTGCTCAGAGTTACCGATAGGAGCGCCGCCTGCACCCCGTGCCCGGTGACATCCAGTATGTAGAATCCGATGTGTGAAGCGTCGAAAGGAAAAATATTGAACAGGTCTCCCCCCACTGCTCCGCAGGGGCGAAAACTCCAGGCCGTGTCGATCCCCGGAAACTCCAGGGCGGAATCGGGCAGGAGGCTTCGTTGAATTTGTGCGGCCGCGTCCAGGTCTTGCTGCATTTCAGAAAGAAGCTCTTTTAGCTGCGCATTGGACCGGGCCAGCTCTTTCATCATCCGATGTCGATCGATACTGTGAAACAGCGAGCGAATGAGCAGAATATCGTTGACCTGTCCCTTGATAAGGAAATCCTGGGCCCCGGCCTGTACCGCTTCGATACCGGCCTGCTCATCGTTGAGACCGGTGAGCACGATGATGGGAATATCGGATACCTGGCTTCTCAGCCCCGCCAGGGTATCGAGCCCCTTGCTTTCGGGAAGCCCGAGGTCAAGGAGAATGATGGTGAATTGTTCATTTCTCAGCAGCTCAAGACCGCCGGTGAGACATTCGGCGTGAATAAGATCGAATCCACCGGTGAATGCTTCCGAGGTGTTGGCCGTATTCAGCATTTTGCGAATCAGGTGGGCATCGCCCGGGTTGTCTTCGATCAGTAGAACACGCGTTCTTAGCATGTTTGCTATCTCCATAAAAGTCTTGTTTCTATAATTTTAGTCATTTTATAGCTTCTTTAGAAGATAAGTCAACTATATTTCATACGGAGAAGAAACATCTGGAAACGAATTTCCGTATGTGTTATAGCTATTTGGTGGGAATCCGGAGGTAGGTACCGTCATGACCGTCGCAAAGAGAATAACAGGGCTGTTGTCGTGCAGATGGCTGCATAGTATTACGGCAGTGATTCTGGTTGCCGTTGTTCCCATTATTCATACCGGCTGTGGATCACCGGACAAACCTGTTCTGATCGTGTACTCAGCCGCCAGCACGACCCTGCCGGTTGCCGAGGCGGGCCGGCTGTTTACGAAAAAAACCGGTATCCCCGTCGAAAACAGCTTTGCCAGCTCCAGTATGCTCCGAAAGAAGATCGAGCAGGCTGCCGGCAAGGCCGGTATCGACATCTTTCTGTCCGCCAACCTGATGCACATGGATTCCCTGAAACAAACCGGATTTATTGACAGGAACACAGCCAGGATTATTCTGAAGAACTCACTGGTGCTGATCGTGTCCCGGGACAGTCCCTCCGCCCCACAGACGCCGCAGGACATTGTTGACCTCGATCTGACACCGGTGGCCATGGGGGACCCGCAGGCAAAAGTCCCCTGCGGTATGTATGCTGAAGAAGCACTTCGCAGCCTGGGTCTGTGGACGTCACTTCATGACCGGACGACCCGGGAGGTAACGGTTCGAGCCGCGCTGGCCCGGGTCGAACAGGGCATCTGCCCGGCGGGTATCGTGTATGCTTCCGACGCCCTGAGCAGTCAGCGTATCAGAGTGGCGCTCACCTTCCCGGAAACGGCGCACTCACCGATTCTCTACCCGGTGGCTGTGGTAACCGGAGCGGACAATCCGGAACAAGCCCGGAAATACCTGGAATTTCTGACATCGAACGAAGCCGGACAGGTATTCGTTAACCACGGTTTTATGCCTATAAAGGAGGGCGAGGCCCCTTGACCCGGTTCGAGCTCAATGCCATCCTGCTATCACTGAAGATTTGCACCGCGGCCATGATAATCATGGTGCCCTTCGGACTGGCTTTCGGTTTTCTTCTGGCCAGGAGTCGGCGCCGGTGGTGGCTGCGCCTTTTGGAATCATTCCTCAATCTGCCGCTGGTTATTCCACCTATTGTCACCGGTTACCTGCTGCTCATCATACTGAGCCCCGGACGGCCGCTGGGGGGACTGCTCCACCGCCTTGGACTGAACCTTTTCCTGGACTGGAAGGGCGCCGTTCTGGCAGGAGGCATCGTCTCCTTTCCACTGCTGCTGCAAGGGGTACAGACCGCTATTGAGGGAGTGAATCCGGAGCTGGAAACCGCAGCCCGGACGCTGGGAGCCGGTCCGCTCAGAGTGTTCTTTACCGTTACCCTGCCCCTCTCCGTACGGGGCGTGGTGTCCGGCGCCATCCTGGCGTTTGCCCGGTGTTTGGGGGAATTCGGAGCCACCATCATGATCGCCAGCAATATCAGGGGAAAAACCCAGACCATTCCACTGGCCATATGGCAGATAATTGATGCCGGCGGTACGGAAGAGCCGGCCTGGAGACTGGTCATCGTGGCCGTGGTAATTGCAGCAGCAGCTACCTTGGTTAGTTCGTACTTGACGAGGAGGAAGCAGGTTAGATGATAGCCCCAACAGCTACCTTGATTAGTTCGTACTTGACGAGGAGGAAGCAGGTTAGATGATAGCCCCAGCAGCTACCTTGATTAGCTCGTACTTGACGAGGAGGAAGCAGGTTAGATGATAGCCCCAACAGCTACCTTGATTAGTTCGTACTTGACGAGGAGGAAGCAGGTTTGTCGCTGATTTTTGACATTCGGGTAACGCTTGGTCAGTTTTCCCTGACCGCAGCGGGGGAAACCGGAAACGGAGTTACCGCCGTGTTCGGTCCCTCCGGTTCCGGGAAGACCACGTTTTTAAACTGCCTGGCCGGGGTTTTAAATCCGAACAAGGGAACCATCGCAGTGGGCGGCGACACGCTGTTTTGCTCCGCCCGGAATATCAATATTCCCCCGGAAAAACGCCGGATTGGCTACGTGTTCCAGGACGCCACCCTGTTTCCCCATTTGACAGGGATGAAAAATATTCTCTACGGATACGACCTTTTACCCAACTCCCGTAAAGTAATCCGGCCCGAGCAGGTTATATCGCTTCTGGAGATCGAAACCGTCCTGAAGCGGCGGCCGGATTCCATGTCCGGCGGGGAGCGAAGCCGGGTGGCCATGGCCAGGGCGCTGCTCACCAGTCCCCGAATGCTGCTGCTGGACGAACCACTGGTATCGTTGGACTTCAAACTCAAGGGGAGAATTCTGCCGTACATCGAACGGATCAATCGGACCTTCGACATACCAGTGCTGTACGTTTCCCACGACATTTCGGAGGTGCTGTACCTGGCGGACGACACTCTGGTACTTCAAGAAGGAAAGTTGATCGGGCGCGGCGATCCCCAGTCGATTCTCGGAGACACGGCCGTTCTCAGTCTGGCCGGGGCCAGTCACATAGAAAATATTTTTCCGGCCCGCATCGTTCACTGCAATTCCGACACCGGACTGGCTACTGTGGAGACTGAAAACCTGCAGATGACTTTCTGGAGCAAAGAACTGCCCCAGCGGGAGAATGCCATCGTGCTGCTGGGGTTGAAAGCTGCGGAAATTGTGCTCTCCACCACCCGGCCGGAAGCAGTGAGCGTTCGCAATGTCCTGCCGGCCCGGGTCGACCGCATCCAGAAAACAGGCGGCCGGGCTATCGTACGGGTCGAGGTGGTCAAGGAACCGGATGGCGGCACGAAACCGGATGACAGCCCGAAACCGGGTGAGAGTACGAAACCGGGTAACAAGAAACTGATAGCTGAAATTACTTCCCCGGCGGCTGAAGAGCTCGGACTGGCTCCCGGGAAAACCGTTTTTCTGCTCGTCAAAGCCCGGTCAATTCGGCTGATGGGAGAACAACCGGGCTGACCGGTACAGACTATGCTATTGCAGGAAACCGCTATCAGGCTGGAAAAAACTCTGGTCCGCTTCTCGGGGTGGAATGGGACCGTGGCGGCAGTCTACGATCACGCAGCTACCATTCGCACCACCGATGATGACCTGGTCTCTATTCTAACAACCACTCCTGGTGTCTTTGTGAATGCTCCTGGCATCCTTAGGAATGCTCCCGGAGTTCTTAGGGACACCCCAGGGGTTCCCGGCTCTGTACACGTATCGCCCGAATTCCTCAGACACTTATATCCCGGGCTGCCGGTGGAGCAGCACACAAACGGACTGCTTTTTCCGGGGAGAGCAGTACTCATCACAGAAGGTTCTGAGGTATGGGACGCTGCCCTGGCCCCGCTTTCCGGCAAAACAACGGGTGTGCGTGCCCTTGGCTCTGCCATCACCCCGCACCTCAAGCCGCCTTCAACAGACGGTCTCGACCGGCACGAAAAGGCGCTTGAACACGCTCTGAGCACGGGACATCACCTGGCGGCTGCGGTGACCGGTATCATTGGCTGCGGTAACGGTCTGACTCCGGAAGGTGACGACGTGCTTACCGGTGTGCTTGCCTTCTCGGACCTGCTCCCGAAGACAATCCGGTCGGCACTGACAGAATCGGTGAGTAGCAATCTCCACCGCACCGGCTGGATAAGCTGTTGTTTTCTGCAATTCGCCCTCTCGCGGCGCTTCGGAGAGCCTGTATTGAGAATGGCTGGTTTTGCTGGCGGCGGTAAACTCTCGGTTATCACGGAAGCGATCCGGACCTTGCTCGCGGTAGGGGCTTCATCAGGCGCCGCCACGTTGCGGGGAATCCACATGGTCCTAACCACCATCCGGTAGGCAACGAAAACAACACCATCTCGCATCTCGGGTGACCTCATTGACATGATACTTGACGTTACGCCGTGAACAGCAGATAATATTTAAAGTGAGAGGTAAATTATTTCAGAATGTCGATTCCAATCAGGTCTGCAAAAGCGTTGTTGTTCTGCCTGGTATTGATGGTGGTTTTGCCCTCCGGCCGCACCTTTGGAATTGACCTGGAAGCCGTCTGTCGCCAGCGCGGCGAAGAGCTGATCCGGGAGAAAAAATACCGCGAAGCAGCGCAGCAGTTCGAAACGGTAGTGAACATCAATCCCAGCCGGGCGGGCGTCTTTTTCAGGCTCGGATTCTGCTACGGAAGGTCGGGAGAGCTTCGCCGGGCCGTCAGGGCACTCAACCACTCTTTGTCGCTCGCTCCGGGCAACCGCTCGGCGCTGCGTCTGCTGGACTCATACGAAAAGAAGCTTAAGCAAAACAACCCGACTGTGATTCCTTTTACGATTACCGCGGTTTCGGTGTCTCCTGAAATTATTTCTGCGGGAGGGAGCGCACCGTTGACGATCCGGATAACGGTTCAATTCTTTGACGAGCCGGGCACAATCCGGTCTGTTACCGCCAACATGAGAAAACTCGACGTGGGAATGGCGGTGTTTACCGAGGACATACCCGGACCTCAGGTGCAGCCCGGGGAGCTGATTTTTTCGATGAAAACCCCGATACCCGGCTCGACCGCCCCGGGAAAGTACTCTATTCCGGTAACCGCTCTTTCCGACGAGTACGATGCCGCCCGGACCTCGGTCAAGCTCCAGATAATGAAGGCTGAAGGCTACACCGTGGAGGTACTCTACCGCGACCACAACAGCCTGCAGATTACTCCCGGGCGGGTGGTGGTAGGAGGAGCGGTCCTGGAAAACCGCAGCGGTTCGATTCTCGATTTCACGAAACTCGACACCGGGAAGCGCCGGCCGGGCACCGACTACTATGTGTTTGCTGTGAAGACCACTGCAATCCAGGGCACATTTAAGACTGTCCTGTCCGCTTCGGCTTCCGTACCGTCGGGACACGCTCATTCAAAGCTCATCGGCTACCTGCACAACAACCCCGGTAACCGGATCATCCCCGCCTCGGTAGTGACCAACGACATCCTGGACGGTACGGTCCTGGCCCCGTGTATTCCATTACCGGGGATGGTGAAGGTGGGATCCTTTGCCATGGATATCTACGAAAATTCCCCGGGGGAAAACGGGCAGCCTGTCTCACGGTACGGCTCGGGGCCCTGGATGATGATCAGCCCCACGGAAGTGAAACAACTGGCCACCGATATCGGCAAGCGGATCCCCAGTGCTGCCGAGTGGTTTCAGGCCGCGGCCGGCACCCCCGATCCGGACGCCCATGACCCGGGAGACGGGAGTGAAGCCTGCAATATCTGGCCCGGAAGCCTGCCCCTGGGCGCGGTGAACACGGATGGGGAAACAAACCGCCCGGACGGCAGCGGCAACCAGTACTCGCTCCACCTCACGGGAACAGCGTCAAGGGCAGTTTCATCCTGCGGATGCTATGACATGATAGGAAACGCCTGGGAGTGGACCACTGAGCGGACCACCACCGCCAGCTTTATGCAAGAGGGATTTGTTTCGGCCGTCGGCACCGCCGGTTTGCCGATGGCCACGGTAACCAGCCCCGTAATCCGCTTTTTCGGCGACTTCCTGGCCTGCCCCTACCCCTTTGAAAATCTGACTGTTGCCCGGGGCGGCGGGGCCATCGACGGGCAGAAAGCCGGGCTTCACGCCGTCAATCTCATGTACCTTCCGAGAGATGCCGCCAACCTGTTCGGATTCCGTTTAGCGCGCTGACCGGCTTCAGGAAATCATAGTGTTGAAATATGATCCAAACAATACTGGTCAGTCCTGCTCCTCGAGAGGTTTGTCCTTATGCCAGATTTCCTGAAATACGTAGCGAGTATCGATGATGTAAATCGGAAAGCTAAGCATGATCTCGTTACCGGCCTTGTCCCGACTTTCCAGCACGAAACGGAACCGGTAGTCCACCTGCTCGAGAAAGCCGTACCCCGGCGTGAAATTGGCAAAAGGGAACTTGGCTTCTGTGGGGCAGTCAAGCGCCGAAGGGTCCAGCCCCTCCAGCCCTTCTATCCGCCAGTGAATGAAAGGCGGAACATCGGGAGGAACACCCGCGGTATCGTTGACAAGGTGATCGATAGAATAGTTGTCCCGGCACGATACGGCAATCTGTATCCGGGTTTTCTCCGGCAGGTACACAGCCTCCTTGAGATCCGAATCGCTATCTGCACAAATATTACCAAAGTCTGTGACGGACAATATCTCATCGCCGGGCACAATCAGTTCACGGAGGAATTCCGTTTCGAAGGGCTCACTGTCTACGATGTGTCCCCCATTGATGATAAAGCGGACGGTTTTTGGCGATAATTCGGTGATTTCTTGATCCACCGGGTCCTCGATAATAGTAATACTCTCATCGATGTTACGACCGGTAAAACTGATAGTGAGACCCCGTCCGGGTTCATTTTGCCCGGGTTCATTT
>CAYSPT010000032.1:0-3315 GCA_964432985.1 uncultured bacterium | reverse complement strand
CCGGGTTCATTTTGCCCGGGTTCATTTCCCCCGGTTCCATGGCACACCGGTGTTATGTCATGCACGAAGATCGGAATGCGCACCCGGGAGATGTTTGGTTGGCCGCCCTGGCAGCAGCCGTTTCGATCACTGGCAAAGATGTGCAGGAAGTAGTACCGTTGCGCCACCTCGCCGGTCTCATCAGGAATCGTTTCCCTGAGCGGGTAATTGGGCTCCTTGAAATGATCGTGTATTACCAGGCGGGCATAGTCTTCATCCCGCGGGAGAATAGCCGAGGTGCCTGCGGGAATACCGCTTCGCAAGAGAGTCATTCTTTCGAGCCCGCCGGAATCCTGCTCAATTTGAAGATAATACGAGAAATCATGGTCGTGCCGGTAGTCTTCGTAGTTGTCCGTGACTCGGGCTTCCACCACCAGGGGAATGTCCTCGAAAATGTGGAATCCATAAGCGATGGAATCCGGAATCATCGAGCAGGAAGACGGCCACCGGCCGCTGGCTGCCATGACCTCCCCTATATCGATCTGCGGGTTGTCGCCGGCGTTGAGCACCAGGGTGGGCATGACATTGGCCCCGGAAGGATTCCCGTCCCGCACCAGCGATCCGTCGAAACCCGCTCCCTGCACCACCAGCACTCCCTTGTGGCTGGTGGGCCCGGTAATCACATCCTGACCATCCTGCTGCGCTTCCATAACGTCGATGGTTCCGGACGAGCCGCTAATATCTTGCGACAACCGGATCTGAATGCGAGGCGGTGTGGTGTCGAACACGGTGATGTCTCTTCGCACCGGGCCGGCCTCTTCCTCCCGCGGGACCATCTCACCCGATGATGTCTCGTACTGCACCATCCGTGAGGCCTTGGTGGAAACACGGTATGTCCCGGGGCGCCACACCGGGAACAGGCCGCCTTTCGAATCTTCAGTGAGGTTATTGACAGGCTGCCGGTGGGTACCCATGGCCGGTGCCATTTGCTCCCAGAGAGAACTCATTGAGCTGTGGCGGCGCTCGACCATCCAGCGGATACGGGCCTGGGGATTGGCCACACCCGTCCCGAAGGTGCCAGCCCCGCGCCAACCGGCGTTGAGCACTTCTGAGTACACCACCAGGTCCAGGTCAGTGACATCTTCGGGACCGTCCCGCGACGGTTGATAGCTCAGAGGCAGCGGCTGACCCTGCGCCCCTACCGTACAGAGGAGCAATGCCAGCAACAGGAACAATCTCCATGTTCTCATCGCGCTCAAGCCCTTTTCGTTGCGCACGCCGCTGTTCCGCACCTCATGGCCCTTCCGTCTCACCTGTTTCACTGTCCTCTCCCCCTGAAGAACCCTCGTTTTCCTCTCCGTCACTTTTGTCCGGCTTCGCCTTTTGCATGATTTCCTGGTGGATATACCGGGTATCGTAGATGTAAATAGGAAAGTTGTACGTGTATTCGTTGCCGGCCTTGTCACGGCTTTCCAACACGAAGCGGAACCGGTAGCTCACGTGGGAGATGAATCCGTGCCCGAGACGGTAGTTGGCAAACTGAAACTTTACCTCGGTAGGGCAGTCCAGGGCGCCAATGTCCAGATTCTCCATGCCGTCTATCCTCCAATGCAGAAACGGCGGCATATCGGGGGGGATTCCCTCCTGGTCGTTGACCACCCGATCGATGGAGTAATTGTCCAGGGCCCGCACCTCTATCTGCAGACGGGTCTGCTCGGGCAGCATGAGCGCGTCCTTGAGCCCCGAACCGGTGTCGGCGCAGATGTTTCCGAAATCGGTGATGGATATTATCTCTCCGTCGGGCATGATTATTTCTTCGAGAAAATCCGTCTCGAAGGGGTCCTGGTTTACCAGATGACCGCCTTTGGCCAGGAACCGGACGGTCTTGGGGGCGGCAGCGGTCACCTGGTGGTCCAACGGATCTTCGATAATGGTGATGGACTCGTCTATGTTGCGCCCGAAGAGCTTGACGGTGAGTCCCTGCACATCACTCTCCGTTGCGGTCCGCTGGCACACCGGGGTGATATCGTGGACATAGACGGGAATGGTTACCCAGGTGACGTTGGGCTGGCCGTCCTGGTAGGCTCCGTAGTCGATGTCACGGGCCCAGATTTTCAGCAGGTAGCGTTTCTGGCCGGCGCCGCCGGGACCTTCCCGCTCATCGGGCGCGCTTTCCCTCAGCGGATAGTTCGGCTCTTTGAACGGCTCCAGGATGGTAAAGCCCGAGAATCCAGCCTGGAGCTGCATGGCCTCAGAATCACCTTCCACCGCCGCCGGCCGGGATCGGCCGAAACGCCGGGCCGGCGGGTCGTCCTCCTCGATAACCAACCGGTACAGGTAGACGTGGTTCTCACCGTAGTCCTCGTAATTGTCCGTGGTGCGGGCTTCCACCGCCAGGGGAATGTCTTCGAAAATGTGGAATCCGTGGGCGGTGTTTCCCGGAATACGGGAGCAGGCCGACGGCCATATCCCGCTTTGAGCCATGGCCCGGCCTATGTCCACCGGCGGATTGGTGCCGGCATTGAGCATCAGCATGGGCAGCAGGTTCCTCCCGGACGGATTCATGTCCCGAACCAGCGATCCGTCGAATCCGTCTCCCTGGACGATCAACACCCCCTGATGTATGGTGGCTCCCCGGATGACATCGTACCCGTTCTGCTGGTCTTCCTTGATGTCTATCGTACCGGCGGCATCGCTGTAACTTTGAGACAAGCGGACCTGGATGCGCGGCGGGGTGGTGTCGTAGATGGTTACCGTCCGCTGCACCGGGCCGGCCGATTCCTCCCGCCTGATGGTGATGGGGGGGATGGTCATGCTGGTGTATGTCACCCAGCGCCAGGCCCGGGTGGTGGTGGTGTAGTGACCGGGCCGCCACACAGGGTAGAGGTCTCCCTTCGGATCGCCGTCCCGTCCCCGGATGGGCTGCTGGTGCCGCCCGGTGGCAGCCACCATGTTCTCCCAGGCCGGATACTGCGGTCCCCCCTCACGTTCCACGGTCCAGCGGATGCGTACCTGCGGGTCCGCCTGGCCGGTAAATCCCGGGGGAGGCAGCCCGGGCCAGGCCGGATCGAGAATAGGAGATATCACCACGATGTCCAGGTCGGTGATGTCTTCGGGAGCGTCGGCAAACGGCAGGTAACTCATGGGAACGCCCTGTCCGCAAACGGGGACGGAATTAAGCAGCATTCCCAGCGCCAGTAAAAGCACCAGCTTCCTCATTCGCACCATATCCCTTCAGATCATTCATGCTGTTCGCAGCTGTAAGCTGTTCGCAGCCGTAAGCTGTTCGCAGCTGAAATCAGCATAACAAGCAATGCACGAGCCGGTCAAAGTTAA
>CAYSPT010000031.1:7483-62772 GCA_964432985.1 uncultured bacterium | reverse complement strand
GCGCTCACCTTGAGGTTTGACGTGACCGGCCAGCCGGACACATCGGTGTGCAGCCAGGTGACCTTGCTGAGATCAAACGGAGGTTGGCCCGTATCATGGGTGTCACCATCGTTTTTATCGCCATCGTTCTTGTCACCATCGTTATTATTACTATCTTTCTTGCCGCCATCATCTTTGGTATCATCATGGTTATCGTCACGGTCGCGTCGGCCAAAAAGCTTACGCAGCTTCCTGGCCAACCGGTCAAGAAAACGCTTGAAGCGTGAATTCCGAGGTTTACTGACTTTTTCTTGAGGATTGTCTGGTTTAAGATCGGTATCGGGCACGTCCCTGCCGCCCGGATCCTTGGCTTTAATTCCAAATTTGGCCAGGTATCCCTGATAGGCTGCCCAGGAATACTGCTCAGGCGACCAGCCGAGCTCTATGGCCCTTGCCCGCCATTTTTCATATGTTTTTACTCCTGGGGGAAGAGAATCCTGCGCTTTTTCTACCGGAGTTGACCGGGGTCCTCTCACTTCCGCTTCCATGGCATCGGCTTGAACGGAGGAGGGGCAAACAACAAAGATGGCTAAAATTATCAGGACAATATTGAGCAAGGCATATCTTGTTGGGGACATTTTTTCACTCCTTGTTCGGGGTGACTCTATCTGTAGATAGTTACATGCAGTAAATATTGTTACGAAAATTACTTTTTAGACAGCCTGAAATTGACTTCGAGCGCTTAACTTATTGATGCGAAAAATCTCATAAAACCATGCAATTGCAAACTCTCGTCGTGTGCACGTTTTTGCATCCAACGTAATATAGTGATCCGACTCAAATGATAGATTCAGGTTTTTCCCCGTTAACAAACAGCATCTCCGATGCTTCTAATTTTGCCAGATGACTCATTTCTGCTTCCGCTTTGCACAATCGTTCCATATAAGATGATAATTCTGTTATCAAATTGTGCTTGCTCAGCATTTCACACAAAAAACTGTATCCACTGACAGCAACATTATCGAAGCCTGCATTCCTGACAATTTTTAGAAATTCGGAAGGTGTAAACTGGTGATCTTCGTCATACGCTGCTCCAATAATATGATGTTGAAAATCTTCGTATTCTCTGTTTATCATTAGAGTTTTTTCATTCGTCTGCGCGAATTTCTGCATGAGCTCACTTTCCAGGCTTGAACCTCTGGATACTGTTCCCTGGATGGTTGCATCTTTTGATGGCTCGATACCCCTTTGTGTATAAACGAGACCAATGGACCCATCTTTTTTCATATGGAAGTATCTGTCTCCGACCGGATCATCGGTAATCGCTTTCTCCCAATTAAGCTCTACAAGGGCGACTTTCCCGCCTGGTGACAAGACTCTATAGGCTTCCACCAAAGCCTTATGGGGATCATTAACAATAGCCAGGGAACCACAGAAGAAAACGACATCAAAACTGTTGTCCGGAAAGCTCAGATTTTCAGCATCTTCAATTCTGAATTCAACATTGGTAATCCCGGCTCTTTGGGCTTTTCTAGAAGCTATTTCTATCATTTTCGGGGATCGATCGACTCCCACCACCGTCTCGACTTCGCGGGCTAAAAACAAACAAGATCTGGCGGTCCCGCAGCCCACGTCCAGCAACCGTTTCTTCCCCCTGGCAACGCTTCGAAAAAGTTCACGTTCTGTTCCCAGTGTCCAATGATATGGTTCCCCGGGATTGAGAATATCATCTTCATCTTTATAGATGCTCGTGCCGGCCATATCTTCATACGTTTTCCAGCCCTCTGTCTTTTCCATCAATTCTCCTTACGTTTCATACAGGGTATTATTTCATTTTAAGATCATGCCTGGCTAAACACTATATACACCCAGGCTGATCCTGACCGTCTGCTCCTGTTCGATGGTCTCGAACTCTTCTCCATACTCCGACACCAGGCGCTGGCGGACCTCTGCCATGATCCGGTTATGAACATCTTCTGCCAGCCCTACTTGATCAGAGTTGGCCCGGTCACCGATCTTCTCCATCTCCCAGGCCGGAGTAGAGGGGAACCGGAATGTCAGTTCATCTCCTTCTACATACCGGTGGGAACGGAAAATATTATGGAGGGTCGCAATTTTCTCCTCTTTGCCCCATCCATATCTCTGAGTGAGAGCAACACCTTTCTCTTCAATTAACTGGTAATAATAGTGGACGATCTTCTGGTTGATGCCGTCTTCCGGTCCTTCCCGATCGTAGTACGGCGTGACATAGATACCTCCTGGTTTCAGTATCCGCCTGATCTCTTCGATGATGCGTTCAGGGCTCTCCACCAGGTGCAAGAAGGCCGAGGTCATAGCCGCGTCAACCGCTCCGTCCAGCAACGGCAGCCGGTAAGCGTTGCACCGACAGGGAATGACCGCTCGTTCAGATAGAGTATTCTGCTTAGTTGCCAGTATCTTTAACATGTTCACTGATATATCGCAGGCTATGACTCGACACCCAGCCCGGGCTACTTCTACAGCCAGTGGTCCGGTTCCGGCCCCGACGTCGGCCAGCACCTTGCCGCTGCCGATGATTTCAGCGATGACTCGTCCAACGGTTTCCCTGATCTGTTTCTCGCGGTGGCGGGTCCGGTCGTATCGCTCGGCAATGGTGTCATACCCAATATAACTGTTCCCCGACCCATTCAGATTCAGGTTTGGATCACTGGTAAATATCAGAACGCCATCACATTGTTGAATCGTGTACCCACAGGAGACACACCCGGATGGCTGCCATCCCTCAAGGGCTGTTCCACACCCCGGACATCGAAAAATTTTTTCCATTCGAATCCTTCTTCACGTCTTCGTTTATTGGCCTTTCAGCCGCATCCATCATCACCGAAAACCAGGGAGAGCGGTGGTTGTGAAAAATGAGCGTGCTATTTAAGACATTTTTTCATGAAATAATACCTTTTGCTTTGACCAAACATTTCAAATCCGAATTTTTCAAATAATGATTTATAACCGGTGTGAGCATTCATTTCTTTATATTCCGTTGTACAGTCTTCAAAAAAAACATCTTGTGCGGGAATAGCATAGAGAACGGCCACGTCTTCCTCCAGACATTTGGAAATTACTTTTTCAACCAGTTTCGTAGCCAAACCTTTCCCTCTGTATTCTTTTTTCAAAAATAGGCATGAGACTATCGAGTGGTCCTTTTCAGGAGATATGTTTAGCAGGTGTTGGATATAGGGCATATACTCTATGGCTACGCACTGGCACCATCCTATGGGCTCTGCTTCACTATACAAAATATACCCGTCCGAAAAGTTGTCTGTAATATCAATCCTCCATTTTCTCGTTTTTTCCAGCCGGATGTTGGGCCAATCGATATCTTCTCCTGCTTTGTAGAAGTATGTGCACTGGCAATTTTCACACATATCTCCCTCTAACACTTTAAAGAAATCATCAATATTCTCAGCTGTTATTTTTTCCAGTGAATACTTGTTCATGATTTTCTGTACCTGAAACAAAGTTACTTCCGTATAATCACACAGGGTTTGTTCTTGGAGTCGGCGCCTTCTTTGCCTACCCATAAATTTTCAAAGTCATTCTCGCTGATTACCACCCTGCTGCCGCCGGAAGGATCGTTGGCGTAGATATTTCCATCCTTCACGTCTGTAATCAGAAGATAATGCCCGCTGCCTACCGCTTCCTTACCATCACCATACTTCCCTTCTATTGGCACGATGGCAAGTCCGCCATTGGCAATTTTATCTTTAAGGTAAGTCATGGGATCTTTCCCAAAAGCCGTACCCCAGCTGAAATGCGATTTTGGAAGGTACTCGTTGGCGGCGTCAATGATCTGTTTAATCGTCGCTCCTATTTCCGGGTCCAACTTACAGTCCTCTATCAACTGCTGTGTTGACACGTCTATCCCGAAGTATTCCAGGGCCATGCCTAACGCTGTGGGACCGCAGGCAGCCGAGCCTACAACTCCGTTTTCCGGGTCGTTTTGATCCCGTAAAGGAACTCCCTGTTCGGTGTCCGACTGGTCCGTATCCGATTGGTCCTGGTCTGTTTGATCCGTACCCGCCTGGCCGTCACGGCCATGGTCGAAAGGCGGAAGAGTCGGCGTCCCACTTCCTCGTTGACTTTGAGAATCACGGCCGCGGTCAAAAGGCTTAAGGGCCAGCGTGCCTCCTGCATACACGACCGAAATTGCGTACACGATACTACATATCCCCAAGCACACCTTGACAATGGTTTTCATTACCGAATCATCTCCCGATATGACAGATGTTACATCAGGTGCTAATCATCTTTGGTACGATTGTATATCGCCATCACTGTTCTGAACCAATCTGACCAATTATATACCACTTGCCTTACGTTGCTGCAAATGAGTACTATTGAAATAATGCAGGTGCTAATCATATATAGCGTTGATACGGGAAGGCGGCTTAAATGGTACCTGAAGAAAGGTATTCACGAGGACACATCCATCATATCGTCGCAATCACGGGATGATGGTTCCTCGGGATGATGATTTCCCGGGATGATGGTTCGGATGGGATGAAGATCCGGAAAAGGAGTAATGAGTAAGCACTCTAAAAAAAAGAAAGAGTTGTTCATCTCCAGGGGTATACTCACGCTGCTTCTGTATGTGTTCATCTCCCTGCTCATACTGCAAATCGCCTTCGGTCATGTTCCTGCCCTGAAGCGCCTGATCGAAAACAACAGGTGGAAGAAGCTCATCCTGAAGGCTTGCTTTTTGCTCATCTTCGTGGTGGTTTCCCTGATAGGTATTTGTAACGACCTGAAAATAATTGAACTACTCAGCAATCCCGATCCGGAATCAAAGGACACCGATGAAAGACAACGGTGACCCGGAATGGAATGACACCGATGAAAGATAACGATAAATGAAAGACAACGAAAAGGATCTGGCCAACTCCCAATCCGACGATGAGGTATTCCAGGATGAAACAAGAGATTCGTTCGTCCGAGAAGACGACGGCTCGGTTTTCATCCTGGATTTCGAACAGGGCACTTCCTCATCCATCAGGGCTCAGCACGGAGTGGAAAGCGGCATATCCATAGGCGAACCAAGGGCAGACCAACCGCCCGCATCTGATCTTCCCGGCGCGGCGGGTCCGTCATCCAGCCTTCCTGATGAGCCCGGCGCGACCGGTGATGGCGGTGCATCCTCCCAAACCGGAACTAGAGTGACGGACACCCTGTCCCGGCTGTCCGGACGCGAAGAGAAGTACGTGGTGGTCCGTGAAATCGGCCGGGGCGGCATGGGTATCATCGTCAACACCCTGGACACCGACATCCGCCGCCAGGTGGCTATGAAGCTCATGCGGGGAGGCGCTGCACCGCCCCGTGATAGTGTCGTCCGTTTCCTGGAAGAAGCCCAGATACAGGGGCAGCTGGAGCACCCCAGCATCTGCCCGGTCCACGAGTTGGGGATGGACGGCACGGGCCGGGTCTACTTCACCATGAAGATGATCAAAGGGCAGTCCCTGGGTGATCTCATCAGGGACGCAAAAAGCAGCGGTAAACACCATGAGGAGCTCTCACAGACCCGGGTCCTGCACCTGTTTCTCAAGATCTGCGACGGCCTGTCCTTTGCCCACTCCCGGGGAGTTATCCACCGTGACCTGAAACCGGACAATGTCATGGTAGGTGATTTCGGTGAGGTGTATATCATGGACTGGGGTTTGGCTCGAATCATGAATAGGGAGGACACCAGGAAACAAGGAGTTGCTATCACTGACACGGTTACCGGCTCGGAAGAGCACCTCAAGACAATGGACGGCTCCGTTATCGGCACCCCGGCTTACATGCCTCCGGAGCAGGCCAAAGGGATGGTAAACGAGATGGACGAGCGCTCAGACATCTTCTCCCTGGGAGCGCTTCTCTACGAGCTTTTGACTTTATCTCCGCCTTTTTTCGGCCGGTCTGCCGGCGAGATACTGGGACATGTCATCAGGACGAATCCCTGGTATCCGTCCCGCAGGGCGCCGTCACACGGTATCTGTCCCGAGCTTGACATGATGGTCATGAAATGCCTGGAAAAGGACCGGGACAAACGCTACCAATCAGTGGACGAATTAAAGGAGGATATCGAGCGGTACCTGGCGGGCAAACCGGTCTCCACCATGGAGTACTCATTGGTGGAGCTGAGCCGTAAATGGGTATCCCGCAACCGCCTCATGGCGGGTGCCGCCGCAGTTGTAGTGGCGATATTTTTTGTATCATCCCTCATGGTTTTCTACTTTTACTGCAATGAAAAGCAGGCCCGCCAGGCGGTGGAAGAAGCCCTGATCGGGGAATCCCTGCAGAGGGAAATGAAGAAGGTGGCTTTCGAAAAGGAACGGGCAGCTCGTAAAAAAGCACAGGAGGCGATGATCGAAGCGGAGGCCAACCTGGTATACAGCCAGGTCAGCCGGGCACGGTTTTACGAAGAGAGAAACGATTATAACAAGGCTCTCTATTTGTATAAGCAGGTTAAGGAGAAAGAACTGGCTTTCAAATTAGGCCGGCAGCCATTCGTGGACCTGCAGATCTGGAAAGCCGAACTCTACCACTTTCCCGAGCTGAAATGCATCAATAACCCGGCCGGGATGATGGAAGCGTGCGCCTTCAGCCCCGATGGAACAATCCTGGCTGTCGCCAACTGGGAGGGGGGCACCGTCGGCCTGTGGAACCTGGCTGAAGGTAAAGAGATCGCCCGGCTGAAAGCCGGCTTTGCTACCATACAGGGCTCGCTTTCCACCGTGGATTTCAGTCCGGATGGGCAACTCCTGGCCGCCGCCGGTGCAACTGAAAACATCTTCGTATGGGATACCGGCACCTGGAAAATCCACGCGGTCATCCCTACGGAAGCGGGCTCCATCAGCGCCCTGACGTTCAATCCCGAAGGAACAGTCATGGCGTCGGTTTCCCACGATGGAGAAGTCAAGCTCTGGAATACCGCAGACAAGACTGTGGCTGCTTCTTACTTCGTGCCCGGCTCAATCTTCGAGTCCGTGGACTTCAGCCCCGACGGGCGTTTGCTGGCCGTCGGCGGAACCGATACGGTCACTGTGTGGGATGTGAATACAGGCAAAATACAGACGACTCTGGAAGATTTCAACAGCGGCGTAAGCGCGGTGGCGTTCTATGCAGACGGCTATGCGCTCATGACCGGCGACGGTTTTGGGCTGGTAAAAAACTGGGATATCCAGACCTGGGAGATGACCAGGTCCCGCCGCCTGCACACCGACGATATCAGCGCCCTGGCAATTTCTAGCGACTACACCCTGTTCACCTCGTGCAGCAATGACATGACCGTGGTGGTAAGCTTGAGCTACGAAGACGAGCCCCTGGGGATTCTCAGAGGACACCGCGGTCCGGTTACATCCCTTGCCTTCAAACCGGACGAAGATCTCCTGGCATCGGTGAGCTGGGACGGGACAATCAGGGTATGGGACATCAGGCAAAAAAACAGGACAATCGAGCTGTACGGGCACGAGCAAGGGTTGGAAACGGTGCAGTTCAGTCCCGACGGGCGCAGTATCGCCTCCTCGGGATACGATGGCTATATCAAGCTGTGGGACACGGAAACACACGAGGAAATCGCCACGCTGACACCTCCCGGTCTTTACGAGGAAGATACCGGGGAACCTTCTCCCGAAGACACCGTAGAGGACTACATCGTGGACGTTGACTTCAGTCCTGGCGGCCGTCTTCTGGCCTCCGCCGGCTGGGACGGGATGGTCCGCTTGTGGGACCTGAAAACACATAAGCAACGGGCGGCGCTTGAAGGACACAATGGATATGTGTACTGCGTCGACTTCAGTCCCGACGGGAAACTGCTTGCCTCCAGTGGGAATCGTGTCATCCTCTGGGACGTGGAGACAACACAGCAGGCCGGAGTGCTCGACGGGCATGATTACATGGTTGAAGCGGTCGCCTTTCATCCCGGAGGGCGGATTCTCGCCTCGGGCGGTTCCGATAAGAGAATCATTCTCTGGGATGTGGAGAGCCGTGAGTCAATTGCTGCATTCGACACCCGGGACCACATGGTGCAGGACCTGGTTTTCACCCCGGACGGCAGGATTCTCGTATCGGGAGCCCGGAACGGCTTCATCAAGCTGTGGGACATGGAAACGAAAACCGAACTGGGTGAACTGTGCGGGCACAGCGATTTCGTGCGCTCTTTGGACATCAGCCCCTGCGGTCGTATGCTGGTTTCCGGCAGCACCGACCAGACGATCAGATTCTGGGATTTGCAGACACGGTCAGCGATTACATCCATAAAAATTCCTACGGGACTGGTCAACAGCGTGGATCTCAGCCCGGACGGAAGGCAGATGGCGGCCATGGATTTTGAAAAGGTATTGCTCTTCAACCTGGGCGATGCCGGCAAACCATTGTATTAATGGGGTCAGGTGTCAACCGCTTATGTTAATAAGTTAAGCCTGACCCTCACTTTCTACGCTCCTTGCTTGAGGGTGGGTGGGGAAATCACCTAAAAACCGGATTGCCAGTACTTGTCTCTCATGTAACTGGTTTCCTGTTCCAGTGCGAAGATAAACGGAAAAACGACTTTATCTAATTTTTCATCCTTCGAATAGGCCGTGATAAACATCTTGAGAATCGAGGTGGGCTCCTCCCCCGGAACCGTCCGGATATCTTTGCCGAATTGAATCCCCCTAATCCGTATCGATTTCAGAACGGTTCTCACTCCGTCCTCGGTTCGAACCAGGTTGAAGAGATCGGAGCGACCGGGTACCGCTTGTAGTGAAAACACAATTATCCTGCTGTTGACATCGAGCCTCTGACCGGGAGACACCGGCGTCATTTCTTTATCGAAAATCGTCAGGGTCAGCACCCTGCCGCCATCTTCCACCCCGATCACATCGGCGTGCTCGAGCGCCGGATAAAAGATGGTCTGGCGGATATCGGCCTGGATTCGATCGTAGGCCAGCAGGATATTCTGGAGGGTACTGGTCCGCCCCTCCTCGGTGCGGAAGAACTTCAATCCCGACATCAGCATGAGTACGATGGTGATGATCAGGAGCACACCGCAAACCGTCCCGATAATGGCTTCAATCAGGGTAAACCCGGAAATTTCACCAGCCGTCTTTCTCCGCTGCCCGTGTACGAAATGGTTCATGGATATTTCTCCACCAGGAGGATTCGCTCCTGGTTGCGAACCTTACCCTGCTTGTTGTGCCAGGACACCGTGCAGAGCAACTTTCCCAGGCGGTCCGGGTAGAGTTCGTTCGGTACGAACACCAGGCTAACCTCGAACTGTTGGAGGAAGCAGCGGCTCTTATCAGTCATGGGGTCCTCATTCCACCAGTCGTTCAGGATCGGATCAGTGACCAGCAGGGACGGGGCATCTACCGGGGACGAGAACCTGGCTTGGAGCTTCTCGAACGAAACCATCCGGTAGCGCTCGATGAGCTGGACCGCCCACAGGTTGGCTATCACTATGTCCTCGTTCAACGACACCCGTTTGGCCGTCTCTGAAAACAGCGAAAAAACCGGCAACAGGCCGGAGGTGATGATGGCCACTATGACCAGTATCTCGATCAGGGAAAATCCACGGTTCCGGTTCCCGTCCATATGACTACCAGGCCTCTCTAGTTACGGTAGTGACCAACGGATGGCGGTTGAGGTAGAACTGGAAACGCTCGAAGACGATATCTCCCGTGCCAACCCGGGATCTTCTGAGACGGGGGTTGTAGCGCACCTGGCCGGGGGGAGTTTCGTTGAAGAGCCGAGTCTCGAAATACCCCACCAGGACGTTGCCCAGTATCGTCTTCCCCGTCAGGCCCCTGATCGTACCCTGGGGGGCGATCAGGGAGGCGTCGAACGAGGCTGCGCCGCCCAGCGCGATATCACTGTCAGTGCTGATGACGGTCAAGGTATCCTCATCCGGGTCGTCGGCCCTGGCCTGTTCGATGGAAACCGTACCTCCCCTGGTCACGATCACCCCGTTGCCGCGATACAAGGCGTTGATGGTCAGCGGCCCCTGCACCAGGTATATCCCGTCCAGCTCCCACTTGCCTCCGACCTTGATGTAGCGACTGAAATCAGCAGCCCGGTCGAACTTTTTGGTGGCCCGGGTGACGTAATTGTCCCAAGTAAGTTGGACGGCCAGCTCGTTGCGGAACTGTTCGATGAAATTCTCGTCAAGGGGACGGAAGGTAAATCCGTAATCGTCCAAGGTCGTCTGGATGACGGTCTCCAGGCGTTTCATCTGATCCTGCGTCTGGGAGTCGAGGGAATGGACCTGCTGCCCGCGGAACAGCACCTGGCATCCGGCAAAGCCTCCGCCGGTGATGGTGACGGTGTCGTTCCCGTACCCCGGGCTGGGATCGGCCCGAAGCGTGATATCGATGTCGTTGACCGGCCTTCCCTGGGAATCGACGCTCTGCCGTTGACTGATGCTCACCGAGCCCTCGCCGTTGTTGAGGGTGGCAGAGACAGATGAAGACCCGAGTGTACGAACGGTAATGACTTCCCCCCTCTGGAAGGAGCTGGTACCATCCATTCCTTCCCACACCCGAATGGTGTTGCCCTGGCTGACATAGCTGACCGTAATAGCCTGTTGTTGTAGGTCCTCCGGCCATTTCAGTCGAAGCTTCTTGATGGGAAAAGGATCTTCCCTTACGAATATCGGGTTGTCCATATCCGTGTCCCAGGACCGGAGCGGCCCCGGACCGGACCTGGTATTCAGAGGAAACGGAGGATACTTGAAGTTCGGAAAAGCACGGTAGATGTTGTACGGGGGATTATTCTGAAACAACCGTCCCAGGGCACCCCGGTCGAGATTGTAGTCATTCTCGATGTCCGCCAGCCACTCATCGATCTCCTTCTGCTTCTGCCGGTAATTTCCTTCGTAGGGCACCAGGGCGTTTTCCATGGCCCCGGCAAAGACGGTTACCGAGTCGAAGGGTTTCGGGGGCAGCGGCGCCACTATCTTGAACTCATAGACGTGCTCGAGGCTCCGCACGACCTTCTTGAAGCCCGCCCCGGGATCGAGGGAGACCTCGCCCCGGATGTGCAGCCGTCCGTACTTTTCATAGGGCAGGAACTGGAACAACCTGAGCTGCCAGGGAATCCAGGCTTCGACCTTGATGTACCGGATCGATTTGTCGTCCTTCAGCATCTTTCTAACTTCCACCGGTTCCACGAGCAGGTTCTCGTCGAAGGTCAGGTCACCGGCATAATCGGTGGTCAAGGGAAGTCGGAGATGGTAGTAGATCCGGTTGTCGGAACTTTTGGCGGAAGATTCGATAACCGCCAGGACCTCCGCGATGGCCGCCCTGGCAATAAGAACCGCCTTGTCACCGCCGGTCACCTGGAGACAGATATTGGAAGTGCTGGATGTAAAAAACCAGGAGGCAATGCCGAGCAGAAACAGAACGATCATAACAGCCAGACCGATCAGTGTCAGTACACCTATTCCTCGGGAGCGGTTAGCAGCACTTTCCGGGTCAATATTCATATCTCAATCGGTCAGCAGCACGCGGGGGCTCTCCGAGCCGCCGCAACGCCTCATGAGTCTCAAATTTGACACCTGTATCCCTGTTGTGTATCAAATCGACACAATTTTCCACCATCGTCTCCGGCTCCACTTTCATTATACTTCCCGGTCGCGGCCGGTGGCAACAAATAGTGGGGCTAAACGTGAAAAACGGGCCTTTTCGGGCGCAGTGATGCCAGGAGTGTGAAAATAGGCATTACAGCAAAGATCAGGCGGCCCGGTTCGGGGATGTGTTGAAGATATTCTGTTAAAAAGAAAGCCGGAAGATCGTTTGCTCTTCCGGCTTTCTTACTTATTTGCCGTGTTGTTGACTTAGAAAGAAGTACTCTTGTCGGTGCTTTCGATCTTTTTGTTGATGGTGTCGGCATCTTCCTCGATCTTGTTCTCGAGTGAACCATCGTTCTTCAGGTTTCCGTCGGTAATTTTTCCCCCTTTAGGAAGGGCGAGATTTTCCGGCTGCTCGGGTTCCACTATAATTGTCCGGGTGACATTAATCTCCGGCGCCGGCACACTCATGTTTACACTGGGCTCAGGGGCCTTAGCCGCGTCGTTATCGTCTTTCTTGTTGCAGCCTCCAAAAAGACCGCAGCCCTGCAACATCATACTCGAGCCGACCAGAACCACCAGCACCGTCAGCATCACAATTCTCTGTCTCCTCATTTATCTTTCCTCCTAATCTGAAACTTATTTGGATTTTTCAGGAGCATCCCTTCTCTCCTTTTTTATGTACTATCGTATAGTAAGTGTTGCAAAAAAGAAAAAGGTTGGAATTCCTTTAATTTTTTAGGAAATTCCTTTTCCGCCATCGTCTCCGGCTCCACTTTCATTATACTTCCGGGTCGCGGCCGGTGGCAACAAATAGTAGCGCAATCGTGAAAAACAGGCCTTTTCGGGCGCAGTGATACCAGGAGTGTGAAAATAGGCATTACAGCAAAGATCAGGCGGCCCGGGTCGGGGAGGAGGTGGAGCATCTCCAGCAGCCTCTTGACCATATAACCTTTTCCTAAAACAAAGTTAACCCTGATATGGTGGGTGGGGGATTTGCGGTGGTGTCAACCGCTTATGTTAATAAGTTAAGCCTGACCCCCTAGTCAAGTCATCTTAAGCGTCGCCCATGAACGGTCTCAGGGTGATCACTATGTTATCGGCGTTGACCGTCTGCTCCAGTATCCAATCCCCGCCCAGGTTGTGGGTGAGACTTTCGAACGTGCCGGTGATTCCGCCCGTGGCGTTCTGGATGATGGTGAAGGTGTGCCTGTCAACCGGCGTGTAGCCGGCATCGAACTCGATGTGCAGGATGTCGCCGGTGCCGGAAAGGTCCAGGGTGGTCACGTTCAGGTACGTGTATGACGACGAATTCGTCGCGTACACCTTGATCAGGCTGGAGGTCCCGCTGGTAAGTGTTCCGCTGACCGACATGACGTACGGCAGCTCGATGGTGCCGCCATTGAGCACCGCGCCGGTGATGACGTTGCTGCCGCTGGAGTTGCCGGTGGTGATGATGGTGTCGTTGTTGGTCAGCGTCTGGCCGGTATCCATGGTCAGGTTGGCGGTGTACTGGTCGCTGAACAGCGCCAGGATGCCGTTATTGGTAAGGCTGCTGTTGAAGGTCTGGGTGGAGGTGCCGTAGTCGGCATCGATGACCAGCGTCCTGGCTGCGTTGTTCACCACCGCCACGTCGAACTGGTCATTATCGGTTTCGAGATGAAGCTCACCGTTGTTGGTGAACGTGCCCGTCCCGCTTACTGTGACAATACCGCTGAAGTGCAGGTCGGCGGTGGTGGTGTCGTGACTGTAGTCGCTGGCCATGTTCAGGGTGTGGGTGCCGGCCAGGTCTATCTTGCCCTCACCGCTCAGCGTGGTGCCGGACCCGAAGGAGGTGGTGCCGCCGCTGATACTGAGCGTCCTGCCCGATGCGGCGGACAACGTACCGGCCGAGGTCACCAGACCGCCGTCGGCGTTAGTGATACTCAGGTCGTCTATGTCAGCCTCGATGGTACCGGTGTTGGTGATGGCGCCGGTGATGTAGTTGTCGCCGCTGGTGTTGCCGGCCAACGAGATAGTACCGGCGTTGGTCAGCGTCTGCCCCGCGGCCATGGTGATCCGAGCGGCGTACTGGTCACTGAGAAGCTTCAGGAAGCCATTGTTGGTCAGACTGTTATTGAACGTCTGGGTGGAGTTGCCGTAATCAGCGTCGATGGTCAGCGTCCTGGCCGCGTTGTTCACCATCGCCACGCTGAACTGGTCGTCGGTGCTCTCCAGGTTTAAAAGCCCGTCATTGATGAACGTGCCCGAACCACTCACGGTCACCACGCCGCCGAAGTTGAGGTCGGCGGTGGTGGTGCCGTGTGTGTAATCGGTGGCCAGGCTCAGGGTGTGGGTGCCGCTCAAATTAATCTGTCCATCACCGCTCAAAGTGGTACCGGAGCCGAAGGTAGTGGTGCCGCTGTCGATACTCAGGACCTTTTCGGCGGCGGCGGACAGGGTACCGGCGGAGGTCACCAGACCGCCGTCGGCGTTGGTGATGTACAGGTGATCTATGTCGGCCTCGACAGTGCCTGTGTTGGTTATGGCGCCGGTGATATAGTTATCGCCACTGGAATTGCCGCCCATGGTGATGGTGCCGGCGTTGGTCAGCGTCTGTCCGGCGGCCATGGTGATCCGGGCGGTGTACTGGTCGCTGAAGAGCTCCAGCGTGCCGTTGTTGGTCAGCGCTGCGTTGAAGGTCTGGGTGGAGTTTCCGGTATCCGCGTTGATAGTCAGCGTTTTGGCGGTGTTGTTCACTACCGCCACGCTGAACTGGTCGTCGGCGCTCTCCAGGCTCAGAAGCCCGTTGTTGGTGAAGATACCCGAACCGCTCACGGTTACCACACCGCCGAAGTTGAGGTCGGCGGTGGTGGTGTCGTGGCTGTAGTCGGTGGCCAGGTTCAGGATGTGGGTACCGCTCAGGTTGATCTGCCCCTCACCGCTCAGGGTGGTGCTTGAACCGAAGGTGGTGGTACCTCCGTCTATGCTCAGAACCCTGCTCGCGGCGGCGGACAGGATGCCGGCGGAGGTCACCAGCCCGCCGTCGGCGTTGCTGATGTAGAGGTGGTCGACATCGGCTTCGATGGTGCCGGTGTTGGCGATGGCGCCGGTGATGTAGTTGTCGCCGCTGGTGTTGCCTCCCACGGTGATGGTGCCGACGTTGGTCAGAGTCTGCCCGGCGGCCATGGTGAGACGGGCGGTGTACTGATCGCTGAAAAGCTCCAGCGTGCCGTTGTTGGTCAAACTGCTGTTGAAGGTCTGGGTGGAGTTGCCGGTGTCGGCGTCAACGACCAGCGTTTTGGCGGCGTTGTTCACCACCGCCACGTCGAACTCGTCGTCGGTGGTCCGCAGCTTGATGGCGCCATCGTTGATAAAGGAGCCCGAGCCGTTCACCGTCACGTCGCCGCCCAGGTACAGGTCAACGGTGGTGGTGGCGTGGGTGTAGTCAGACGCCAGCGCCAGGGTGTGAGTGCCGTAAATGTTGATTTGCCCGTCGCCGCTCAGGGTGGTGCCGGAGCCGAAGGTGGTGGTGCCGCCGGTGATGACCATGATCATACCTTCGGTCGCCGCAAGGGTGCCGTTGGAGGTCACCAGGCCACCGTCGGCGTTGTTGATGTGCATGTGGTCAACGGCGGCGTTGATGGTGCCGGTGTTGGTGATGGCGCCGGTGATGCTGTTCTCGCCGCCGGTGTTCCCGGTCAGGGTGATGGTGCCGGTGTTGGTCAGCGTCTGGCCGGCGGCCATGTACATCCTGGCGTTGTAGTTGTCGCTGTTGAAGGTGAGCGTCCCGCTGTTGGTAAAGCTGCTGTTGAAGTACTGGGATGAATGGTTCGGTCCCGCGTCGATGATCAGCGTTTTGGTGGCATTGTTCACCACCGCCACGTCGAACTCGTCGTCGGTGGTCCGCAGCTTGATGGCGCCGTCGTTGATGAAGGAGCCTGCCCCGTTCACCGTCACGTCGCCGCCCAGGTACAGGTCCACCGTGGTGGTGGCGTGGGTGTAATCCGAAGCCAGCGCCAGGGTGTGGGTACCGTTGATGTTGATCTGCCCGTCGCCGCTCAGGGTGGTGCCGTCGCCGAAGGTTGTGGTGCCGCCGGTGATGACCATGATCATACCTTCGGCCGCCGCAAGGGTGCCGTTGGAGGTCACCAGTCCGCCGTCGGCGTTGTTGATGTGCATGTGGTCCACGGCGGCGTTGATGGTGCCGGTATTGGTGATGGCGCCGCTGATGCTCTTCTCGCCGCCGGTGTTCCCCGCCTGGGTGATGGTGCCGGTATTGGTCAGCGTCTGCCCCGATCCGAGGTAAATCCTTGGATTGTAATAGGTACTGCTCAAGGTGATGGTCCCATTGTTGGTCAGGCCGGCGTTGAAGGTGTGGGACGAGTGGTTGCCGTTGGCGTCGATAACCAGTGACCTGGTCGCGTTGTTCGTCACCGCCACTGCGAACACGTCATCGGTGGTCTGCAGGTTGATGGTGCCGTTGTTGGTGAAGGTGCCGGCGCCCGACACCGTCACCGCGCCGCCGAAGTACAGGTCGGCGGTGGTGGTGTCGTGACTGTAATTGCTGGCCAGGTTCAGGATGTGGGTGCCGCTGAGGTTGATCCGTCCGTCCCCGGTCAGGTCGGTCCCGTCGCCGAAGGTGGTGGTACCGTTGGCGATCTCCAGAACCCGGCCGTCGGCCACGTTCAAGGTACCGGCGGACGTCGTAAGCCCGTCCCCGGCGTTGGTGATTTTCATGTCGTCCACGGTGGCGTCGATGGTGCCGGTGTTGACCACCTCGCCGTTGAGGGCGTTGCCGCCGCCGGTGTTGCCGGTCATGTTGATGGTGCCGGTGTTGGTCAGCACCTGGTCGGTCCCCATGTTCAACGTGGCGGTGTAGTAGGTGCCGTTGAAGGTGAGAGTGCCGTTGTTGGTCAGGCTGTTGTTGAAATGCTGGGTGGAGGTGTTGGCTCCGGCGTCGATGACGAGCGTCTTCGCCGCATTGTTCACCACCGCCACGTTGAGCGCGTCGTCGGTGGTTTCAAGGTTGAGCTGCCCGTTGTTGGTGAAGGTGCCGGTACCGCTCACGGTGACGGCGCCGCCGAAGTGCAGGTCTAACGTTTCGGTATTGTGCGTGTACCCGGTACCTATATCCAGCGTGTGAGTGTTGATCAGGTTGATGGTCCCCGCGCCGGCCAGAACCGTGCTGCCGCCGAAGGAGGTGGTGCCGTCGGAGATAGTCAGGGTGCGGCCGCTGTCCACCGACAGGGTGCCGGCGGAAGTTACCAGCCCGGCGCCGGCGTTGTTGATCCGCATGTCGTCTCCGGTCACGTGGATAGTGCCGGTGTTGGTGACGGCGCCGTTGAGGTAATTGTCGCCGCCGGTGTTGGCATTATTATTGATGGTACCGGTGTTGACCAGGGTCTGGTCGGCGCCCAGGTTTACGTAGGCGCTGTAGTAATCGGTCCACAGGGTGAGGGTGCCATTGTTGGTTAGTCCGGCGTTGAAGGTGGGGGAGCAGGTGGTCGGGCCGGCGTCCAGAGTGAGGGTAGCGTCGGCGTTGTTGGTGACCGCCGCCGAGAAGACATCATTGTTGGTGCGCAGGCGCAGGTCGCCGTCGTTGATCAGGGAGCCCGCCCCCGACACGGTCACGGTGCCGTCCATGTAGATATCGGGCATGGTCGCCACGTAAGTGAAGTCGCTGGCCAGGCTCAAGGTCTGGATCTCCTGCAGGTAGATGGTGCCGTCGCCTGTGAGCACCGTGTCGGTCCCGAAAGTGGTGGTGCCGTTCTTGATGACCAGCTCCCGTCCGGCGGCCACGGTGACGTCACCGCCGCTGGTGTCGAAGGTGGCGTTTGTATTGACCATCTCCAGGCTGTCCACGGTTACGTCGATGGTTCCCTGGTTGGTGACCGAGCCGGTGATCCTGTTGCCGCCGCTGGTGGTGCCGCCGAAGTTGATGGTGCCGGTGTTGGTCAGCGTCTCCCCGGACCCGACGGTTATATACGTGCTGTAGTAGTCGCCCCACATGGTGATGGTGCCGGCGTTGGAGGCGCCGCCGTTGAAGGTGATGGAGGATGTGGTCGGATCACCGTCCAGCAGCAGGGTTGAGCCGGCGGCGTTGGTGTAGAGGCCGGCGAACTCGTTATTGGTGTTTTGGATGGTCACCGTGCCCTGGTTCACCAGGGTGGTGCCGTCGTCGGCGATGTCGTCGTCGCTGTTGAAGATCATCGATCCTCCCGAAGCAACGGTGATGGTGTTGCCGCCGCCCAGGATGACGTGGCCGCCGCTCATATCCACCGTGGGAGAGGTGGCGCCCAGGGTCAGGTCGCCGGCGGCGTTGAAGTAAACCGTGTCAGCGAACTTCAGCGTGCCCGTCCCGGTGAAACCGGAAGTGCCCGACACCGTCAGGGTGCTGGAGGCGCCGGCCGGGTCCATGATCAGGTATTTACCGTCGGCGATATCCATGACGCCGCTGGAGCTGTCGATGATGTAATACGCCCGCAGGTTGTGGTCCAGGTCCATGGTCCCGGTGCTGGTAACCCCGGCATAAAGCTTGTGCTCGCCGGTGCTGCCGTAACCGCCGGAGTTGTCCACCAGGATGGTGCCCGAGCTGGTGATGGTACCGCTTTCGACGGTCAAATGGGCGAGGCGGTTGGTGCTGCCGTTTACGTTATCAAGCACGATGGTGCCGGCGCTGGTGAACCCGTCGGCCACCGTCAGGTAACCGCTGTTGCTGCCCTCGCCTTCGATGATCAGGCTGGCGCCGGCGGCGATGCTGAAGGCGCCGTCAAACTCGTTGTTGGCGCTGCGGACCCGCACCGTCCCCTGGTTCGTGAGGGTGGTCCCTGCCGCCAGGTCGTCGTCATACGCAAAGAGCAGCTCCCGTCCCGCGGCCACGGTGAACGTACCGCCGCCGCCGAAGACCACGTGTCCTTCGCCCAGGTTCAGGGCCGGGCCGTCGGTGGCGAAGGTGAAGGCCGCCGCCGAGTTGAAATTCACCGTATCGACGAACCGCAGCGTGCCGGTACCGACCAGGGTGGACGTATCTCCCACGGTCACGGTGACTGAAGAACCGTAGGGATCGAAGAGCAGGTGTTCACCGTCGGCCACATCGATGACGCCCTCCGAGGTGTCCACCGACGATCTGATCATCAGGTCGTGGTCCACGTCGATAGTCCCGGTATTGGTGATACCGACGTGGAGATCGTGGTAAGCGGTGCTGCCGTATCCGCCCGAATTGGTAGACAGGATGGTGCCGGTGTTGGCCAGGGTGCCGCTTGACACGGTCAGGTGGGCTTCACGGGCCGAGGTATCGTTGACATTGTCCATGGTGATAGTGCCGGCGCTGGTGAAGCCGGCGGCCACCGTCAGGTACCCGTCGTTGCTGCCCTCGCCCTCGATGACCAGGCTGGCTCCCGAAGCGTTGCTGAAGGGGCCGTCGAAGGCGTTGTTGCTGCTGCGGATTCGCACCGTGCCCTGGTTGACCAGGGTGGTGTCCGCCGCCAGGTCGTCGTCGTAATCGAACAACAGCTCACGCCCGGAAGCCACGGTGAAGGTGTTGCCTCCGCCGAAGACGATGTGACCTTCGCCCAGGTTCAGGGCCGGGGCGGAAGCGGCAAAGGTGAAATCGGTGGCGGCGTTGAAGTTCACCGTATCCACGAACCGCAGCGTACCGGTGCCGACCAGGGTGGACGCGTCCCCCACGGTCACGGTGACTGAAGAACCGTAGGGGTCGAAGAGCAGGTGTTCACCATCGGCCACATCGATGACGCCCTCCGAGGTGTCCACCGACGATCTGATCATCAGGTCGTGGTCCACGTCGATGGTGCCGGTATTGGTCACCGGGACGTGGAGGTCGTGGTACGCTGTGCTGCCGTAGCCGCCGGAGTTGACCGACTGGATGGTGCCGGTGTTGGCCAGGGGGCCGCTTGACACGGTCAGGTGTGCTTCACGGGCCGAGGCATCGTTGACATTGTCCATGGTGATGGTACCGGCGCTGGTGAAGCCGGCGGCCACGGTCAGGTACCCGTCGTTGCTGCCTTCGCCCTCGATGACCAGGCTGGCCCCGGCGGCATTGCTGAAAGGACCGTCGAAGGCGTTGTTGCTGCTTCTTACCCGCACCGTCCCCTGGTTCGCCAACGTGGTGTCCGCCGCCAGGTCGTCGTCGTAATCGAAGAGCAGCTCCTGCCCGGAAGCCACGGTGAAGGTGTTGCCGCCGCCGAAGACGATGTGTCCTTCACCCAGGTTCAGGACCGGGGCGCCGGCGGCGTAGGTGAAATCAGACGCGGCGTTGAAGTTCACCGTGTCCACGAACCGCATGGTACCGCCGCCGGTCAGGGTGGATCCGTCCCCCACGGTCAGGGTTACCGAAGAACCGTAAGGATCGAAGAGCAGGTGCTCGCCGGCAACGATGTCGATCACGCCTCCCGAAGTGTCAACCGATGACCTGATCATCAGGTCGTGGTCCACGTCGATGGTGCCGGTATTGGTGATGGGGGAGTGGATGTCGTGATAAGCGGTGCTGCCGTACCCGCCGGCGTTGTCCGACAGGATGGTGCCGGTGTTGGTCAGGGTACCGCTTTCAACGGTCAGGTGGGCTTCCCGGGCGGAGCTGTCGTTGACGTTGTCCAGGGTGATGGTGCCGGCGCTGGTGAATCCTTCGGCCACGTTCAGGTACCCGTCGTTGCTGCCCTCGCCCTCCACCGCCAGGGTGCCCCCGGAAGCGTTGCTGAAGGTACCGTCTAACTCGTTGTAGCTGCTGCGGACCCGTACCGTTCCCTGGTTGACCAGCGTGGTGTCCGCCGCCAGATCGTCGTCGTAGTGCATGATGAGCTCGGTGCCGTCACCCACGGTGAAGGTGTTGCCGCCGCCGAAGATGACGTGGGCGTCCTTCATTTCGAAAACCGGGACGGTACCGCTCAGGGTGAAGTCGGAGGCGGTGTTGAAGTTGACCGTGTGATAGAACCAGATGGTGCCGGTACCGGTCAGAGAGGTATCCGATCCTACCAGCAGGGTACCGGTCTGGCCGGATCCGGGTGCGATAAAGAGCGTCGCGCCGGAGTCCACATCGATGGTCCCGGCGGAAGAGTCGATGGTCTTGGCCGCCGCTGCCAGCACCAGGTCGTGGTCCACGTCGATGGTGCCGTTGTTGGTGATGGCGCCGGTGATCTTGTGATCGCCGGTGTTCCCGTATTCACCTGAATTGGCGGACTGGATGGTGCCGGTGTTGGCCAGGGCGCCGCTGGTGACGGTCAAGAACCCTTCACGGGCGGCGGCGGGATCGCTATTGTCCAGCACGATGGTACCGGCGTTGGCGAAACCGTCGGCGAAGGTCGCGTACCCGTCACCGATGTTGGAAGCGCCCTCCACCACCATGACAGCGCCCGAGGCGTTGCTGAACGTGCCGTTGACCTCATTGTAGTTGTTCCTGAAGCGCAGACCGCCCTGGTTCACCAGGCTGGTGCCGGCGGCCAGGTCGTCGTCGTAGTGGAAGACGAGTTCTTTGCCGTGGGCGATGGTGAAGGTGCTGCCGCCGTCGAAGATCACGTGCCCGTCACCCATGACCAGGGAAGGAGAGTCAGACGTGAAGGTGAAATCACTGTCGGCGTTGACCGTCACCGTGTGGTAGAACCTGATTGACCCGGTCCCGCTCAGGGTGGTGCCGCTGCCCACCGTGAACTGGCCGCTCTGACCGGAGCCCGGGGCGATGGTGAGGTATTCGCCGTCGGCGATATCGATGGTTCCCGATGAGGAGTCGAGGTTCTTGCCCGCGTTGATGATGGTCAGGTTGTGGTCGATGTCCATGGTGCCGGTGTTGGTCACGGCAGCGGTGATTTCATGGGCCGGGGTGCCCCCGGTGCCGCCGGTGGTGCGTGAATGCAGCGTGCCGGTATTGGTCAAACCGCCATTGGTGGTAAGATGCGCTTCTGAGTTGGAGGAGGTGTTGACGTCGTCGAACACCAGGGTGCCGGCGTTGCTTACCGCCCCCGTTACGGTGATCCACGCGTCGCCGTAGCTGGAGGTGCCCTGCATGGACAGCGTGGCGGCGGCGGCGTTGGTCACCGCCGGGGCGATGGTGCAGCTGCCCTCGAGATCGAGGGCGGCCGTGTTTTCCAGGGTGCCGGAGCCGGCGATTGAACGGTGCATCAGGCTGCCGTCGGCGGCCAGGGTCAGCTTCCCGTCCAGGGTCCTGGTACCGGTGTTGCCGAAACTGTACTGCCCGGACGCGGTAACGTCGCCGGTGCCGCTGATGGTACCGGTATCAAAGACGAAACTGCCCGGTATCGACAGCGCTCCGGTGCCGCCCAGGGTGCCCCCGGAAAGGGTGAACTGGGAGTCGGAGTCTACCGTTGAAGCGTCGGTGGTGGTGATGGTGCCGCCGCTGAGCGTCAGGTCACCGGCCAGGAGTGACAGGCGGCCGAGATTGCTCGTCACCCCGGTGTCTGAATGGGTGATGGCGTGCTCCTGGATGGTCACCGCCTCGTCGTTGGCTCCGGGGATGGCGCCGTCCCAGGTGTTGGTGTCGTGCCAGGACCCGTCGGCCACCGCCATGGAAGCCACGTTGTCGATGTGCACCTCGGCGGTCACCCCGATCAGCTGGCCGGAATCCGCCCGGATAACAATGGTCTCCGCCGTGGCATAGGTTATCCCGCTGAAAGTTGCCGCACCGTTGGTCAGGCTGACGGAGGTGCTGCCGCCGCCCAGGGTGTTGTTGCCCTGGGTGACCGTGAGGGCCGCCGTGCCGGTGGCGTTGTTGACCAGGACATTTGTCACGTCGTATACGCCCACCGCGAAGTCCGCCCAGGCGGTTTCGCGGACCACCGATACCGGCGGCGCCGTGACCCAGGCCAGGTGATGGGGGATGCCGGGTCCGGTGCCCAGGTCGCCGGAGATCGAGGCGCTTGATGAACTGGCGGTGCTGGTGCCGGCGGCGTTGGAGATCCCGGCCGACGCCTTGATGGCCAGGGTATCACCCGGAGCCAGGGTGCCGGCGGAAGCGTCGGCGATGGTGATGACCAGCACGCTCTTACTGGTCCAGTTGCCGGCGTAATCCGTCCCCAGGGATTTGTTACCGATATCGATCAGGCTGTCCACGTCGGTCTTCGTTATGGGACCGGCATTGGCGATGGTGTCCCGGTCGAAGGTGATGGTCAGGGTGTCACCGATGCTCAGGTAGTTGTCCGAGTCATCCGGGTCGTCGAACACCACGCCTGCCAGCTGCGGAATCGCGGCGTAGGTGATGCCGTCGCTCACCGCAGGCGGGTCGGTCCAGGCCCCGGCCGGGTTGCTGGCTTTGACCGAGATGTAATAGGCCTGAGCGTCCTGGAGAGTGAGACCGGTCCGGGACATCGAAGCGGTGGTGCCCGTTGACGTCCAACCGACAACGTCGGTGCCGCCGGAAGTGGTTCCGATGGCGTACTGGTAGTGGGTGACCGGGACGCTGTTGGTTACCTGCCACGATGCGTTGAGCACATTGCTGATAGACGTGTACTCACCGTCATCCGAAACGGCTATGGCCGGGGCGGTGGCCCAGACGGTGACACCGTCGCTCATCGACGGAGTGCTCCACAGACCCACCTGGTTCTGCCCCTTGACGGCGAAGAAGTACTCCTGTCCATCCTGGAGGGTAAGACCATCCGCGGTGACCGAAGCGGTGGTTCCGGTGGAGGTCCAGTCCCGAACATCGGTACCGCCGGAGGTGGTCCCGATGGCGTACTGGTACTCCTGCACCGTCACCCCGTTGGTCACCTGCCAGGTGGCGCTCAAGTAGGTGGCGGAAGCCCAGTACTCGCTGAAATCGCTCACGGTTATGGCGGCAAGCGTCGAGGCGTCGGCCACTTCCACATCCAGGGAGGAGGTGTTCTGGCCGCCGGTGATGTCGCCTTCCACCGCGCCCAGGGACGGCGGTGTCGTGCCGTCGAACCATACCGAGCAGGACTCGCTGGCGAACCCCTGCGTGGGCGCGTCCGCCGCGATGCCGATGGTCAGCAGCGACACGTTGAAGTCGCCCTGGATACCCCCGGTAATCTGGACCGACAGGCTGCCGTCCGCCGAGGTCCCCAGGGTGTAGTCGGTGCCTTCCTGGTAGGGGACGATGTTTTCCCCGTCGTCGTAGGTGGTGACGGTGAAGGAATCCACGGAAACGGCGCCCCACCCGGTCTGGTTCGAGTGGAACGCAAACTTTATGGTGTCCACCTGCTCCGCCGCTTTGACCAGCGGTGCCAGATACAGGGTGAACTGCTGACCCGCGGCCCCGGCGGCGGTAAGTGAAGGTGTTATCTCCGCCACCCCCGAGCCGTTGACCACTTCCAGGCTGAGAGAATCGTGGGGCAGGTCGGCGTGCACGTCATCGGCGGAGGCCTGCACGGTTCCCAGTAGCAGCCGGCACGCAGCCAGGGGCTTGCCCGCCGACGGGGCGTCGGCCTTCAGCTTGAGCGAAAAGACGTGGCCGGAGCGGGTGGCGTTGAACGGCGTGTCGAACTGCAGGGCGACGGTGCCGGCGGTGGATGTGTCCGGTGTATACGTGCCGGAATCCACCTGGGTGACGCCCCCGGCGCCGTCGTCGATCTGCATGGACTCCACGGTCACCGTTCCCCACCCGGCGTGGGAGGACGGGAAGGAGAAGGTCAGCGTCTGGAATCCCTGGCCCGCGCTCATGACGGGCGCGAAGGCCAGGTGATACGAGTATAATCCGTTTGAAGGCGCACCGGCAGGCAGGAACTGGTGCTGGATGAAGCTGTCGTTGTACGCCGTGGCAATTTCAGCCGCCACCGAAGTGATACCACCGGTCACCACCGGGTAAGCCACCCCGCCGGGATCGGTGATGACGCCGTCGGCGTTCCCGTCGGCGTCCCCCGCCCCGCCGTCGGTGAGGGTCAGGGTAATGGTGTTGCCGTCAAAGGCCGCACCGGCAAACGCGTTGAAGCCGGTGTCGTCCACCTTGTAGTAGGCGGCGCCGTCGGGCACGTCCGAAGGCCAGGTGGTTACCACCTGCACCGTGGCGCCCGGGCTGATTCCCTGCACCTTGAAGGCCACCAGTCCGTCGGGGAAAGACCTGTCCGCCGGCCGGCCGGCCTGGTTCACGTCCTGGGAATCGGGATCGACGGCTTTCACCTCTGCCAGCTGCGCGCCGGCAGCGCCGGAGACGTCCACGCCGATTTTGCCGGTGCCGGTGGTCGTTTCGGGCGTGGCCACGGCGGCATCCTGGGGCGAATCGTCTACATTGTCGAGAATGCCGTCACCGTCGGTGTCCGGGTAGTTGGCAGCGACGCCGGTCCTTGTCACGATATTGGTATCCTCGTTGGGCTGGGACGCGCTGTCCTGCGCCCGCACGCCCACGATGTACTCGCCGCCCGGAGTCAGGTCATCAATGACCACGTGGAGCGACGGATCGGTGAGTACCGTAGCGTTGGAAATAACCGTGTTGGCGGACCAGTTGGAGTTGTTCCAGCTGCCGCTTTCGGCAAAGTAAACGTTGTAGGCGACCGGCTCGTGAGCGGTGTCATACGCCTCGGTGATCATGACCTTAAGCGTCCCTGGCGTCGCGCCCCTCTGGGCGTCCTGGGCGCCGCCGAGAATCCCCTTCCACAGGGGCGCAAGAGTATCGGCAGCGGTGTTCTCGGCCCCCGGCGTAGCGAACCGCTTGACGTAGTCGGTGGAGGCGTCGCCGGCTTTCACTCCGTCGTCGTCCAGGCAGACCGCTTCCCCGGTCTTCCCGGAACTGACGAGATCCGGTGCGTTGTCGCTCATGTTACCGTCGTCGTACTCCCCGAACATCACCTCGTCCACCCGGTCCGGCGTGATGACTTCCGGGTCGCCGGCGAACACAGTCACCATGCATCCGGAAACCGCGGTTGACGTTACTCCCTGCACCGCTCCCGCCACCAGGTGGGTGCCGTTGGGCCAGGAGTTAAGGGTTCCCTGAGGCAGGTATACCGGAGCGGAGCCAATGGCCGTGTACACGGGAGTGCTACCGGGAGTCTCCTGCACCCCGATGACCCATCCGCTCACATCCAGGGTCTGCCCGCTGACGTTCTTCAGCTCGATGTAGCTGTCGCTGCCGTCGGCGGCGCCGTATCCGGGATGATTATCGAACGCGGCCTGGTTGCCGCCGGTGCTTTCGTTCCAGTCGTTTTCTGGATCGAATACCACCTCGTTGATCACCGCGTCCCCGGTGAGGGTCGGCAGGACCACATCCACTTCGGCAGTGACCCCCAGCAAGTCCTGGGAAGCCGCCGCGATGACGATTGTTTCAACCATCGGATAGTTCAACCCGCTGAACACCGCCACGCCGTTGGTCACGGTGGCGCTGGTGCTGCCTCCCCGCAGGGTACTGCTCCCCTGAGTGACGGAGAGGGCGACCGTACCGGTGGCGTTTACGACGAGGGCGCTGCCCTCGTCGTAAACGCCTACCATGAAGTTGTCCCAGGTGACATCGCGGGACACCGATACCGGCGGAGCCGTGTGCCATTCCAGGTGGTGCGGAATCCCCGGTCCGGTCCCCCAGTCGCCGGTTATTGTGGCGGTGGCGGAGCTGGCCGCGCTGGTGCCGGCGGCGTTGGTCAAATTAGCTCCCGGCTTGATATCCAGCGAGTCGCCGGGCACCAGGGAAGCCCTCATATTGTCGGTGATGGTGATAACCAGGACGCTCTTGCTGGTCCAGTTTCCGGCATAATCCTGGCCCAGGAATTTGGACCCGATGTCAATCAGGATGCTCACGTCAGTCTCGGTGACAGGACCAGTGGCGGCGCTGGTGTCCTGGTCGAAGGTGATGGTCAGGGTGTCGCCGACGCTCAGGTAATTGTCGCCGTCGTCGGGGTCGTCGGCCACGGCACTGAGGATGGCCGGAGCCGGCGGCAGGTCATCGTCCGTTATGGTGATGGTGGTGAAATCCAGGCTGCCGACAGCTACTCCTCCGGCGGCGCCGGACAGGCCCAGAACGACGGTCTCGTCGTCGTCGTCCACGAAATCGTCGATAATGGTAACGGAAAAGGTCTTCGCTCCTGTTTCTCCGTTGTTCCAGGTGAGCGTACCCGCAGCGAGGGTAAAATCCGTACCGGGGGTGGCGCTGCCGTCGGTACGCTCGTAATTCACCGTCACCTGGCCGTCGGCGCCGCCCGCGCGGTTGACGGTGACAGTCACGCTGGCGCTCTGCTCACCGATCGTGTACTGGGCTTTATCGAACTGCACGCTGCCTGCATTGCCCTGAACCTCAACATCCAGGGAAGCGGTGCCCTGCCCCAGGGTGATATCCCCGGCCGTTCCCGGTACGGTAGGCGGCACGGGGCCCTCCAGGGCCACGGTGCAGGATGCGGCGCTCTGGGAGGTAACGGGAGTGTCAACGGTGAAAACAAAGGTCATTCCCTGAGCGTTTGTCGAAAGCAACGACAGCATCAGAGGGCTCAGAATCTGTACGCTCATGGTCCCGTCCGGTGATGAAACCAGCGAGTAATGTGTTCCTTCATCCAGGGAGGCGGGACTATATTGACCATAGGCATACCCCCAGGAAACCGCCGAGTTCAGGGTGACGCTCCCCCAGCCGGTATGGGTCTGGGGAAAAGCGAAGGTCACCGTGTCGGCGCCCTCGTTTTCGCGCAGCAGCGGCGCCAGATCGAGATTGAACTCCTCAGCGGTAGCCCCGGCGTCAACCTGTACCGGCGACAGCTCCGCCACCGCCGAAGCGTCCACCACCGCCAGGTCCATGGAGCCGGACGGAATGTCCGGACTGACCGGCCCGGCCGTGACCACGGTGGCCCCGATGGCAGCCTCGCAGGACGCCATGGATTGCGGTGCCGGCGGCGCGTCTGCGGCCAGGTTGATAAGGAACAACCATTCGCTGTAGGCGGCATTGTACGCCATATCGAAGTTTACCGTTACCTGGCCGGGCTTGGAATTCTCCACGGAATAGTCCGTGACCTGGATCGTATCGGGACCGGAGATCGTTTTGACGCCGGGGGGGGCCAGGCCGACAACGGGAACGGTCACCTGCCCCCAGCCGGTGTGGGCAGCCGGGAACGAGAAGGACAGGCTGTCAAATCCCTGTCCCGTTTGAATGGTCGGTTTGAACATAAAAGAGTACGACACGTTGAACATGCCGTCGCCTGAGGTGTCGCCGGCGCGCACGTACTGGTAGGGGGCAAGACCAAAAGAGCCGATCAGGGGAGCTATCATACCGGTAGCCGATTGGATATTGCTCGCCACCACCGGCAGGGCCACCCCGCCGGGGTCGTCGATGACACCGTTGATCGTGCCGTCGGCGTCGCCGGCGCCGCCGTCGGTCAGGGTCAGGGTTACCGTGTTGCCGTCGAACGACGCGCCATTAAAAGCGTGGAACCCGGTGTCGTCCACCTTGTAGTAAACCGCGCCCTTAGGGATGGGCGACGGCCAGGTGGTGCTCACCTGCACCGTTTTCCCAGGGGTGACGCCCTGCACATTGAACGACACCAGCCCGTCGGGGAAGGCGTAGTCCACCGGCCGGCCGGTCTGGGGCACATCCTGTGAGTCGGGATCGATGGATTCAACCGCCGCCAGCTTCGCGCCGGTGGTACCCGATACATTGATTTCCACCTTGCCGGTCCCGGTGGCCGAATCGGGGGTGGACACGGCGGCGTCGTCGGGAGAATCGTCTTCGTTGTCGGGTATACCGTCGCCGTCGCTGTCGGGCCAGGGCTGGGCCGTGGCCGTGCGGGTGGCGGTGTTGGAGTCCTCGTTGGCCGGGTTGGCGGCGTCCTGTGCCCTGATACCGATGGTGTAAGACTCGCCGGGGGTGAATCCTTTCAGGTTGGCGTGAAACGCGTTGCCGGATTCGGTGGTTATACCGAGAATGACCTGGTTGCTGCCCCAGTCGCTGCCGTTCCACTGGTCTTCCAGGGCGTAGTAGGCGTTGTACGATACCGGCTCTGAGGCGGTGTCGTAAGCCTGTGTTATTACTACCTGGATAGAGCCCGGGGGCGACACCGGTCCCGCGTCGTGGATTCCAGGAGTGCCCATGTAAAGCGGCGGTTTCGTGTCCGTCGGGGCATTGGGCGCGCCCGGGGTGGCGAACCGCTTGACGTAGGCGCTCGCGTCGGTGCCGGTGAGATTCCCGTCCACGTTCAGGCAGACCGCCTCGTCGGCCTTGCCGCTGCCGGTCAGGGCAGGTGCGTTGTCGCCGGCGTTTCCGTCATTAAAATCGCCGAAAGCCGCTTCGGCCACCCGCTCCGGCGAGCCAGTGGCCGGGTTGCCGTTGAACACGATTACAAAGCATCCTGACAGGACCGTGGAGCTGATTCCCTGCACGCTGCCCGCCGCCAGGTAAGCGCCGTCGGGCCAGCTTTGGAGTGTCCCCTGTGACAGGAACACCGGGGCGGAGCCGAGAGCGGTAAACACCGGCGGCGAGTTGGAACCGGGATCGGCATCGGGGATGTCGAACACACCGATATGCCACCCGCTCACATTCAAAGCCTGCCCGCTGGTGTTCTTCAGCTCGATATAACTGTCGCCGACGTCAACCGTGCCGTAACCCGGATGGTCATCGAAAGCGGCCTGGTTGCCGCCGGTGGATTCGTTCCAGTCGTTTTCAGGATCGAACACCACCTCGTTGATGACCGCGTCGCCGGTGAGATCAGACGCTTCCACCCGCACCTCCACGGTGGCCCCCGCCAGGTCCTGGGCGGCAGCCTCGATGACGATGGTTTCCGGCAGGTCGAACAGATCGGCTGAGTAGGAAACGTCGTCGAACAGGGCGGTGCCCTTGATGGTCTGGCCGCTTATTTCGTGGACCTGCGCGGTCCTGGTCAGGGTCCCGTCCAGCCCGGAATCGTTCGATCCCGTCTGAAGCGAGATGGTGATACTGTGGTCTGCCTCGGGGACGACGACGCCTTTGTCGTCGGTCACCGCCACACCGAAGGTGGTCCAGGTCTCCCCGGCCAGCACCGTCGGCGGGACCATCCCGAAAGCAAGCTTCGCCGGGTCGCCGGCCAGGGAACCGGCAGGTGTGGCTAACCGGACGCTATGGTTGACGTCTTCATTGGCCGGATCGGCCGAGTCGCGGACCCTGACTCCGAAGGTGTACGGGATCCCGGGAGTGAGGCCGTTGAGGATCACCTTGTTGGTGTAGTACGATCCGGCTTTCAGGAGGTTTTCCGCGAAATCCTGCGTTTCGTTGTTTAGCCAGTCCTGCCCGTCCCACTCGGTGACCGGGGCGTAGTAGACCCGGAAGGAGATGGGCGGCGTGGCGGGACGCCCGTCCCCGTAATCGTCGGTGGCGTCCTCGAACTCCAGCGCCACCTCACCGTCGGTGTCGGTGGCGTAGGCGGTCTGCACCCCGGAACGGCTGCTGTCGCTCCACACCGGGTGATACACATCGTCCGTACCCACCACCTGCTGCATCAGAGAGATCCCGTTGAAGCCTTCGTTGCCCCAGGAGTCGGCGGCGGTAACCCCGAACACGTACGTGGTCCCGATGGCAACTCCGATGATATCGGCGTACAGAAGACCGCTCTCTGCCTGACCGGCCTGGTCCTGCGGTACGGCCAGGGTTGCATTGTTGTCCCAGTCCTGCTGGTCCCAGTTGACATCGTCGTTATAATACACGGTGTAGACCACCGGGGATGAGATGTCCTCGCCGAGATGGAAGAACACCCGCACCGCCGGTGCGCCGCCGTCGCCGGACACCTCCCGCACATCGACGATCCCTTCCGGCCCGTCGGTCTCGGGCGGTTCGGCATCGGATACGGTAATGTTCCTGGTGCTGGTGGTATTGGCCACCACCTGGACCTGCCCGACGAGGTCCCTGTACTCCAGCCCGGGGTACTCCACGTCCACGTAGATTTCGTAGTTCCCCTCGGGGACATTGATCATGGTGTAGGCGCCCTGGTTGTCCGTGACGGCGAAGTGATTGGTGCCGGAGAGGGCCACATAGGCCCGGGCAAGCGGTACCGGGTCGTCAACCTGGTTGGGGGTGAGGTTCCCGTTATCGTTTTCCGCCGGGCCGGACACGTATACCGTGCCGGCCACGGTACCGGTACCGGCCTCCATCCCGGTGGGGAGGAGGGTGAAATCGAGATCGGCCATGGCGCCCTGCTGCACCTGCACGTTCTCCACGATCTTCGGCTGGTACCCGGTGAGAATGGCGGCCACGGTGTAGGTTCCGGGATCGATTCCCAGTATCTCGTAACTACCGTCGGTGCCGGTGATGTCGAACCCTTCCTGCCCCAGACCCTGCACCTGGACCATGGCGCCGTTGGCCGCTTCACCGCCCTGCACGTGCACTGTTCCGGCGATACCGGTGGGCTGCAGGGTGACGGGGTCAAGCGTTTCCACCGCTCCGGCTGTTACCTCAATTCCGTCCAGAGTAATCTGGAGCTCCTCGAAATCGGTGGTCAGATCGGCGAAGGTCAGGGAGTACGTACCGGCGGGAATACCCTGTATGTCCCAGTTGCCGTGCACGTCGGTGACGGCCATGTACTGGGTCCCCAGAACGGCGATCAGGATACCTTCGTGATGCTCTGCGCCGGCGGGACGCTGCGCCACCCCTGCCAGGCCGCCCTTTTGGCCGAAATCAACCACCATGGCCACCGTGTCCAGCGTGGTGATGGCACTGGCCGACACCGACACCGGTGAGGTGTACTCGCTGGTCTCGTAACCCGGGCGGGCGAACATGAGCTGGTAGTCGCTGCCGATGGGTACCTGGGAGATGGTGTAATAGCCGGCGTAATCGGTGGCTGCCAGGTAGCTGGTTCCTTTGATCAGGACCATGGTTCCCGACATGTCGCCGCCGGATGAATCGGAGCCGGAGAGAATGACCCTCCCGTATACAGTGCCCGTAGGGGTCAGGGTGAAGTCCACGATGGTGGCCACCCGCGGCTGGACATCGATCACCTGGGACGCTTTGTAGGCCCCCTTGGTGGCCACCACGTAATAGCCGCCCTTGTCGACCTCCTCGAAGGTGTAGTAGCCTTCCGAGTCGGCCACGGTCACGTAGGAACCGCCGGCTCCCTGAAGGACATTCAGCATTCTGCCGGCTTTCGGCCGGGCGGCCGACGCCGGTTGTGTCCCGTCCGCGGTCATCCTGGTGGCGCTCACCAGGGCGCCCGCCGGATCGGCATCTCCGGGAAGAGACACCCGTCCGGAAAGCGTCCCGGTCTCAGTAACCGCTCCGGGAAGCGATCCGCCGCCACCGCCGCCGCAGCCCAGGAACATCAGGCCGTAGGCCGCGAGCAGCAAAGCGGTCACCAGCACTACACCGGTGAACCGCAGCGGTTTTCGTGACGGCTGTTTTCCCGGCCGGGCCGGATGGTTATGATTAGGTGGATAGTGATCATTGGAATGTGCGTTCAAGCTGGAAATACTGGACATAGTAATAACAAACCCCCATGCAAGTTGACATATTTTTGACCAGCTTACTATATACAAGTAACTATGGGGATGTCTATAGCTTTAATATGTGATAATTCTCACTAATGATGAGCTTGAATACCCCATCCACCCTCTGAATTCCGGGTTTGGAAAGTAAGGTGGAGCCGGTCAGTACCAGCGTTTGCCTTCTATACGGCAGCGGAGGCGGTGGGCCCGCTTCTCCAGGTCTTCTCTCAGTGGACCGATGACCGGCAGGCTGCCGGCCAGCATCTTCTCCACCAGTTTCAAGGCGGCGTCGAAATCGCCTTCATGGTGCTCCAGGTGCTTGCACAGCTCTACCGTTCCGCGGGTGTCGCCGGATTCGTGAAGCTCCTTCCACAAGGCCACGGCTTCATCAAAACGGCCGTCGCGCTTGTAGTTGATCGACAGGGTCAGGACGGCTTCACGGCGCTCTTCTTTGGAGAGATCGTCTCCCGCCAGGGCCTGACGGGTGTACTCCAGGCTCTCCTCGCGCTTTCCCGAGCGGTCCAGGAACCGCCCCACGTTCCAGAGGACCTGTCCATCGGCGGCCCGGCCCCCTTCCAGAGCGGCGCAGCGCACGGCCAGGGCGCACATGGCCAGCACGTCGGAGTAATTGTGGTTGAAAACCCGTCTCAGCGCTTCTACCGCGCCCCGGCGGATAAAGGAGAAATAGGCCTCGGGCACAAGTTCCCCGGGTATGTCCTCGTCATGGTCCCGGGGGCAGCCCAGCACCTTGTCCTCCAGCTCCTGCAGGCGGCACGAATCGAAGCAGTTGCGGTAGAGCCGGCGGGAAACTGTCAGCAGGTCGATGTGGGGCATGGCCTTGAGCTTGAGACGGCGGCGGTTCATGAGGTACCTGGTCTCCAGCACGTCGAGATCGAAGGCCTTGCCGTTGAACGTAACCAGTCCCCCCGCCTTACCGATCCGGTCGGCCAGCACCTCGAGCAGGGCCGGCTCCTCGGCGGGCTCCCGGGCGAACACCTGCTCCACCACGATACCGTTGGGGCCGAGATAAGCGTAGCCTACCAGGAAGACACAATTACCGGTGCCCAGGGCCAGGGAGGTGGTCTCGATATCCAGGAAAAGAAAATCCCCCACCGATACGCCGGGCACACTTTCGTCACCGCAGAGAACCGCCAGCTGCTCAAGATCGATGTCCTTGAGCCCCGACAGCGCCACATCTCCGAACCTGGCGGCGGGATCGCCCACCAACCGGGACCGCACCATGACCCCTCCCCGGGAGGTCTCCACTTCGACGAAATCCTGGCTGTTCAGGAAGCGGTCCTTTTCCTCGGGGCTGCTGGCCCGGATGACCGTGTGGATTCCCGTTGAACCAGACCGTGCGGGTTCCGGCCCGGCAACCATCTGTCGCTCATCGATGGATTCACCGGCAGTCCCGCCCTTCCCTCCGGAAACATTTTTCATCCCCTGGCTTACGGAACGCCGCCGGTGTTTTTTCTCTACATCGCCCACCAGGCGTCTGAGTATCCGAAGCCGTTCCGCGGTGTTCATAACGTCTCCCCTCGTATACTGCTATTCATCAGATGCAGCCCCAGATTCCTCTTCGCTTTTTTCCGGAAAAACATCAGGATAAAGCGCGTGGGCGCAATCGGGGCAGATCCCGTGGGTGAATCCTGCTTCCGAGTGTGTGCTTATGTACTTCTCCAGCTTGTTCCAATAGCCCTTGTCGTCACGGATTTTCTTGCACTCACAGCATATGGGCAGCAGTCCGCTCAGGACCTTCACCCGGGAATGAGCTTCCCTGAGCGCGTCCCGGTCCCGTTTAAGCTCCTCTTCGCGCTTCTTGAGCTTGACGAACAGTAGGTCGAAGGGGCTCCTGAGACCAGTCTGGATGATGGCCCGGTAGATAAGGTAGAAGGAACCGATCTTGAGCAGGTGGCCCACCAGGTTGGACAACCCGTAAACGCTGATGTAAAAGGTAAAGGCGAGCTCAGAGGCTATCGTCATGATGATGGACCACATCACCAGTTTAAGCACCGCCGGATTGAACTCTTTCCGCTGCCGGAACAGAAGGGTCAGAGAGCAGAGAAGAATGGCTGAAATCACGTACTCGCTGCCGATCTTGAAAGCGGTCAGCCCGGAGTTCTCCACGAAGCACACGGGAAAATTACGCCATACGAACAGTGAGAGCACGGCCAGCCCGGTCACAGCGGTGAAAGCCCCCATCACCAGCACCGGTCTTATGCGGCGGCGGCAGAAGAACGGCGCGGCCAGAAGGGAGATGCTCTCCAGGTAACGGGCGGCTATCCAGAGCTGGGTCGGCAAGTTGGCGCCGGCTTCAACAAAGACTCCCATCCCCTTGTAGGCCAGCGTGTGCAGCAGATCGAATCCGCCGATGAAAAGGTACGCTATCCCCAGCAGCACCAGGTAGGCGTTGTCCTGGAACCGGCGGGTGTTCCAGGCCAGCATGAATATACCGCAGGCGATAACGATGCTGAATATTTCCGCCAGACCGTGAAACAGCAGGTAGTTATAACCGCTGGCCACGGTCAGCCCGGCCATGATGAACATCCCGTACACCACCGTTATCCACATGGATTCAGGTGATGCCACGGATTCTAATGCTTGTTCCTGTTGGGTCACAGCATGCACCTCGGTACCTTGAGCCTATTGTGATCGTTCACGTGTCTATCTCCCAAGTCAGTGCTCTTCTTCTAATTTGCCGGACAGCAGCTCCAGCTTATCCTTACCACCGACCATCAGCACCGGCGGATAGCGGTCCGTCCCGATCAAAAGCCGCAGAGAGCCGTCAACTTCCGCCCGTTCAGGTTTCCGGCCGTTGTCACTGGCTTTCTTCTCTATTTCGGCTATCAGCGCTTCATCCACATCCGGCTTGAATATCAGGTACACCTGGTCATTACGCAGCAGCATTTCCGCGAGCAGATTGGTGATTGATGTATCCTGTCCGCACCAGGCAAGCAGCCGTTTCACCGGCGGATGATCCGGTGACGGTTTTTTCAGTTCCATATCATCGATGATCAAGGCCGGTTTTCCGGGAAAGTAATAGCCTTTGAATGCAGTATCACCGTTGGCTGTTTGACCGAATGCAGCCAGCGCAACCGGCAATCCCCCCATCCAATCAGCATCTCCTCCGGCATATAACAGCATGTTCAACGACTTCAGGATGTCAGCCGCAGAGGGATACCCGGAGCCGGTGAACCCGTTTTTCGTCATCGGTCTGATTACGAGTTCTTCCGCCTCTGCTCCGAGCAGGACCGAAGCGGATTTTCTCGCAGCCGGAACAGTGGAACCCATTCTTTCCGGGGATTCGCCGAACCACCACGATTTTTCGTCCCGGGTAAAACGTATGAGCCATAAACAGGTCTTCTTGCCGCCGTTTTCCTGCATTGCATAATAGTGAATGTAGAGAGGAGAAAGAGGGCTTTGGGCCGGTACCATGGTCTTTCTCTGACCGGTCATTTCGTAACCGGCCAGAGAGGCCAACTCGGCCGGGGGTGGCTCGTTTTGTTCAGGTACCGCGGGAACATCAACGAGGCCGGCGGCCTTCCTGAACCGGCCCGCCAGACCGCTCTGCCTGTCTCCGCCCCCCAGTTCATCACACGGTATCTCGGATCCGCCAAAATGGTAACTGCCGCTGGGACTACCGCGCTCGACTGACAACCAGTTCAACAGCATAGTTACGATAGCCCCCATACTCTCCGCCTGGATGGCACGAGGAGGTCCTCCGCGCGTCACCACGAAGGGCAGCATCCCGGCAGTGTTGCTTTCAGAATAAAAGAGCACCGGCTTTGTCTCCGGGCCGCTCAAGCGGATGAGAAGCGCCGGGTAGTCATCGGTGTGGTTCAACTGATAGATTATATCGCCGACGGGAGACGCCTCTTCTATGTGGCGAAGCAGAGCCCTGATGAGACGGCCCGGTATCTCCTGCCCGCTGCTCTGCTCCACGAACCGGTCTTCTTTCCAGACCAGTCTCCGCTCCTCGGCAACAGGTGTTCCCAGACCGCTCCACTGGTAGAATAGCTCCACTTTCCGGATTATGAACGGTTGATAGGCCGAGACCTCAGGCCTGAGTGTTCCGGCGGCGAGTGATTCCATGAAGACGGAATCATTTCTGAAATCAACGAGATCCGGATCATGCATGATCTTAGTGCCCAGCAGTGGATCGAGCAGCGCGCATCGAGCCAGCATATCGCGGGCTTTTTCCTTGATCCCCAGTTGGGCCATGACGCAGCCCACCGCATAGAAAATCTCACTGCTGAATGGTCTCTTCCTGTACACTGCCGAACACTTTTTCAGAGCCTGCTTTTCAGATACGAGCTTGTGACCGGCCAGAAACGAAGTAAGCGCCAGGTCCAGTGTCTCGTAATCAAACAAAGGGAGATAATCGTACATCATCATCAACTGTTCGCTGCGTTTCTGTAACAGAACCAGGGTGTTGTGTATCTCGTTCGGAGGACGTTTCGCGGCCATCAGGCAGTAAACCAGTTTTTCCAGAAGCTCCGTTTCCTGCCGGCTCATGATTGCCAGGGCGTACGCCGTGATTAAATCAGGAATAGTTGTCCCGGAAATATCCCGTGAGATTACCGCCGGCCATACTTTTTTTATTTCAGAGATGATTGCCTCGCCGCGGCGTTTCACCTCGGCAGGCTCCACGCCGCCCAGCACCATTTCGCTGAATCTCAATGCCGCCGACCGACGGGAAAACGCGTGTTGCATGAGCGCTGCCATGGGATTTCCCGAGCCCTCGTCCGGGCTATCGAGATATGCTTCTGCAAAGTGCAGGAATTCATCCAGGCCGGGGGTCTGTTCGCCCGTTTCGGCCCGTGTCACCGGGACCTCGGCCGCCGGGACACCGGTGGCCGTAAACAGGATCAGTACCAGCAGCAGAACCAGCATGTTTGTACGGACAGTCCTGGTATTCATAAATATGTTTCTAGGCCTGTTTTCTGCCGTGTCACAGCATGTACCCCGGAGCTCACAATGCACCTTGAAATTCACCGCATGAACCCCATCAACACATGTACCCCATCACAACATGCACCCCAGGACCTTGAGCGCCGCCGACTTGTTGCCGGTCCGGCCTTCCGCCGAGGGTCCCACGCACGACGGGCACCCCTGGGTGCAGGAGCAGTTGCCGATGTGCGTCAACGCCGCCAGCAGCAGGTCGCGCCCGATTTCGAACAGGTGCATGCTGAATCCCACGCCTCCCGGGTGGTTGTCGTACAAAAACACCGTGGGGGCAAAATCGCTGGAAAACAGCGTGGCCGCCGTGGCCAGGGCGTCAGGACTCAGCCCGCCGGTGAGACGCGGCTTGAAGAACCACTCTCCGGACCTGTCGCCCATGGCGGCGCCGATGTCGTGCCGGTCGCAGATGAGAAACACCGCCGCCAGCTCCCTGAGGAGCTCCGACACGCCGGAGAGCGCTTCCATGATCTCCACCCAGCTCAGCTTCGTACCAAGCAGCAGCTCGCGGTCGGGAGTGAACCAGCAGGCGGTGGTGTGCATCTCCTGCTGGGGTACCACCACTTCGCCGCAGCCCAGGTTCTCCCCGGAGTAGAAGCGGATCTTCTTGAATCCCACCACCCGGTTGGCCACGTGCACCTCCCCGTGCTCCCAGGTGACGTCGTTGGGCCGGTCGCGGTCGAAGGAGTCGAGCACGGTCACCTCGTCGTAGGTGATGGCGTCGGTGTAATAATCCACCTGGACCTTGCGCACGTAAGCGGTCCGTTTCTCCCAGTCAAGCTCCTCCACGAAGTACTGCTGCCCCTGGTGGTTGTAGATGGCCTTGGGATGGATCAGCGACGGCGCGCCCTGGTAATCGATTTCACCCAGGGTTTCGGTGGCGTCCCCTTCAGTTCGCTCCAGGATGACGAAGTTGTCGGGAGTGGTCATCCGCAGGCTCACCTCGGAGGCAGGAAAGACGTCACTGATGTAGCGGTACTCGCCCCGGGAGTGGTGCAGTATCCCTTCCTCCGCCAGGGTGTCCAGAATGACGGAGATGTCCTTGTTTCCGAACCGGTCACCCTCGATAAACGGCAGCTCGAAGGAAGCGCACTTGAGATGGTCCGCCAGCACCAGCAGGTTGTCGGGGTCCACCCGCCCCACCTCGCATGGCTGTTCAAGAAAGTACTCGGGATGCTGGACGATGAACTGGTCCAGCGGGTGGTTGCGGGCTACCAGCACAGCCACCGACGGCCGCAGCTTACGCCCCACCCGGCCGGCCCGCTGCCAGGTGGATGAGATCGATCCGGGGTACCCGGCCAGCACGCAGGCGTCCAGGGAGCCGATATCTATCCCCAGTTCCAGGGCGTTGGTGGCCACCACGCCGGACAGGCTGCCTTCACGTAGTGACTTTTCGATTTCGCGCCGTTCCCGCGGCAGGTATCCACCACGGTAGCTGGCCACGGTTTCCGGGTCCTTACCCACCGACTCAAGGCTTTTTCGCAGGTAGTTCACCAGTATCTCGGTGCTGAGCCGTGACGGGGTGAACACGATGGTTTTCAGGCCCTCGGTCACCATGTGCGCCGCCAGCCACTGGGCTTCCTTTATGTAGCTTCTCCTCAGCCCGAACTCCTGGTTCACCACCGGGGGATTGTAGAAGATCAGCTTCTTTTCACCCGCCGGCGCTCCCGATTTGGATACCACCGAAAAAGGGCGGCTGGTCAGGGTTTCCGCCAGGTCTCCCGGGTTCCCGGTAGTGGCTGAGGTGCAGATGAACCGCGGTTCGGCGCCATAGAACTCGCAGACCCGCTGAAGACGCCGGACAACGTTTGAAAAATGGCAGCCAAACACCCCGCTGTAGATGTGGACCTCGTCGAACACAACGTACTCGAGGCCTTCCATCAACCGGGCCCACTTGGTGTGGTGAGGGAGTATCCCGGTGTGCAGCATGTCCGGATTGGTCAGGACGATGCGCCCTTCCTTGCGGATCTTTCGCCGGGCGTCAGCCGGAGTGTCGCCGTCGTATATGTAGGCCGACAGCTTCACACCCATGACGTCTTCAAAACGCCTCAGCTCCGCCAGCTGGTCCTGCGAAAGCGCCTTGGTGGGAAAAACGTACAGGGCAAAGGCGTTTTTTTCCTTGAGCAGGCGGTCGATGACCGGCATGTTGTAGCAGAGCGTCTTTCCCGAAGCGGTCTCGGTGCACACCAGCACGTTGCCCGGGTCACCCTGCACATCCCGCCAGGCTTCTCCCTGGTGTGAGTACAGGCTGCGTATTCCCCTGCTCTCCAGGGCACGCAGCAGGCGTGGCTCCAACCCGTCGGGAAACGGCTCACAGGACGGCGGGCGAGGTGGAATGGTCACCACTTTCGTTACCGACCGGGTAAACTTGCGGCTGCCGAGCAGTTTCTCCGGCAGCAGGGCATCTTCTTTTAAACTGCTCTCTGCTGAAAAACGGCTGTCTGTTTCGTTATCTGACATTGTTAGCTGAACAGATGCAGGGTGCCTCTCCGCACGCCAGGCAGTAGCCCGGGTACTTGTCATGAAGGCACTCTTCCAGGTCGATTCCGTACAGGTTGGCCAGCGACGCGCACCAGGCGATGAGATCGGCCATCTCTTCCCTGATGTTCTCGCGGTCTTCCTTCATCACCGCCGCAGACAACTCGCCAACCTCTTCCACCAGCCAGAGGAAGGTCTTTTCCTCCCCCCGCGCGCGGTCGCTGTGGTAGAAGAGCTCCTTGATCATCTCCTGAAATTCCCTGATCTGCACCCGTTTCGCCTCCTTTAGCCCATTATATCGCGGGCGAGGGTATATATCCAGCCATCAGGGGCAGGGAAAACCGGAACAGACAATAATGTTAAAAAGCACTATTTATTAGTAAGTATACAATAATATTTACTTGCTATAGCTATTCTATAGTGATACGCTACAGTTAAGATGGAATAATTATTACTTTATAAGCCATGCGAAAGGTGTGTGAGGCATGGGAAAACGGCTGCAAGCATCACTGATGCTTGTTCTGAGTATCACGCTCCTTGCCAGCAGTATTACGGTTTCAGAAGCGGAGACATCCAGGGCCCCAACGGAGACATCCAGGGCCCCAACGGAGACATCCAGGGCCCCAACGGAGACATCGGCTGATTTGTCCATTTTTCTGGAAAATCACCGGCTCGTTCTGAAAAAGTTGTTCCGTGACAAAAACAATATCCTTTACATACCGGTGGAGTACTTCTGCTCGGCTACCGCAGCGATGTATCATCACAACCAGGACACCGGTATGGTCATCATTAAAAAGGAACCTAATGACGTCACCATCGATCTCACCTTCTGGCGGCACCCCGACCGGCACATACTGTACAACGGAACCACGGTCAATATCGGTCTGCCCATCAAGCAGACACAGGATTCAGTACTGCTGCCCCTTACCGTCATGGCCAACCTTTTCAAGCTGACAGTTTCCTACATAAAAGACGGACGGCGCATCGTCCTGCCGCCGCGAAGCTACAAACCGGTACGTGTTGTAAGAAAAACGCACCAACCGCCCTTGAAAGAACGCCGGGAAGCAGCCTCATCACCCCGGGCAGAAGCCAGAACGGTGGGAACACCGGCAAATCGGCCGGTGGCAGCCAAACCGGCGGACAAATCCTCTACCGGGGTCTACACCGATAAGCGGCATCAGCCCACCCGGCAACGCCCGCCCGTTCCCAGGCAGCGCCCGGCCATCCCCTTCAAACCGGCCTATCACCTGATGAAACGGGCCGGGTTCTACGTGGGGCTCTGCCATCTCAGACCAGAGGTGAGCGGTCTGCAGCTTGAAAGAACGTGGAGCCTGTTCGGCTCAGCCAGGGTGGGAGTGTACAGACGGCTGTTCCTGGAGTGCCGGTACGACACTTACAGGTCGGCCCAGTTGACCACCTTCCTGGGACAACTGGCGGACGTTATCATTAAAACAAAAGGCGTTACGGGATACGTCGTGTACTACTTTCCCCGACACCCGGAGGAAGACAAGTGGGAGTTTGATGTCGGCGTGGGAACGGGAATACACAAGTTCGACCTGTTTCACAATTCGATTACGATGAACTATCACCGGTGGTTCAGGCTGGACACCTATGAGATCAAACTGGGGGCCATCTATTGCTTCACGGACAACTGGCGGATGGGTATGGAACTCCGGGGAATCTTCGGCAACGAGCGGATAGCGCTCGATGGTCTCGGCCATACGTTGAATGTCGACCTGGACGGATTTTATGCCGGGGTTACCCAGCAATTTTGTTTTTGACTTAACAAAACCTACGGGTTAGGAAGTGGATAGCATGAAAGCACGGTCTTTAAGCTTTACAGTACTGTTACTGGCGGCTTCACTCTATATCGTCACCTTTGGCGGATGTCTCGGCGGAGGCGGAGGCGGAGGTGGCGGTTCTTCCATTGTATACAAGGCGAACTCCACCATCAGAGGCTACGTGTTCGTGCCGGCAGGATCGGTACCCAAACGGGGATTGGTGCAGCCCCGGGCGGTACAGGCCCCTCCCGGAATGGTCCCGCTGGTGGGCGCCACGGTGAAACTCTCCGACGGAAAAATAACCATAACCGACGCCAACGGCCGCTACGAGTTCAGGATACAGGTGGAGGAAGCGGCAGGCGAGATCAAGTCTGTGGAAGTGTGGGTGGATGATGCCGGCACCACCAAGGTCACCTACGAGGTCAAGGCCGAGATAGACAAGTACACGGTGTCGTCCGCCGAGCTGGCGGACGTGGACGGCGACGATAAACTGGACATCAAGGAGATCATTATTCCTCCTCCCACGGAGGTGAAACCGGGCACCGGCGGCGAGGACGACCCGGAGGAGATCATCCCGATCATAATCGCCACCACCTACGAGTTTTCCGGCGTGCAGGAGGTCACCGACCTGGAAACCGGCGGCGAAGCGCAGCTTTCGTGGACCGCGCCCACGCTGCCCTCAACCCTTCAAGACGACATTCCCATGGCCTACTGGATTTTCACTTCCAAGACAAGCGGGGAGCAGGACTTCGTAGCCGCTCCGGTGTCGAAGGTCACCAACGGTGCCGTGACCGCCACCGTGTCCGGCCTCGACAACGATACCTACTACTTCGTGGTGCGGGCGAAAACCGCCAGCGGCAAGAACGAGGACGAGCCGAACACCACGGAGCTGTCCGTGGCCATCACCGACACCACCGCCCCCACCTTCGATGGTGTCCAGTCGGTGGTGTTCGGAGACGAGCAGGTCAAGGTGTATTGGAACGCGGGGACCGACAACACCGGACCGGTTTCCTACAAGATCTACTATCACACCGATTCGCCGGCCACCGGCGGTACACCAGTGGCGGTATCATCTCCCACCGCTTCAAGCGGCCAGTACGACTATGAGCGCACTATCACCGCCCTGACCAACGGCACCACCTATTACTTCATGGTCCACGCGCTTGACAGCGCCGAGCCAGCCAACGAGGACGCCAACACGGCGGAAGAGAGCACGGTACCGAAGGGGATTCCGGGCACTCCGGCGAATGTGGCGGCCGACCTGTCGGCCGGTAAGATCGTGGTCAGTTGGGATCCGCCGCCCGACACCGGCGGCGATACCATCGCCAGCTACAAGGTGTACCGCGGTATCGCGGAGGGGACTGTCAGCCTGATAGCCTCGGGACTGACCGACGACTCCTACGACGATGATGAGGACGACGACACACCGCTCACGGTGGACGAGCTCTATTACTACAAGGTCAGCGCTGTCAACAGCCAGGGGGAAGGAGCGCTTTCAGCGGCGGTTTCCGAGACTTTCCGCCACGTGCCGGGAGATCCCCAGAACCTTGCCGCGAGTCTTATTACCATGACGGGCTTCACCTTTGCGTGGGACGATGTGTCCGGCGAAACGGGCTACCGGGTCTACAAAGACGATGATCAGTACGGCAACGACCTTTCCGCCGGTACGAGCTCCATGGCCATATCCGCCCTGACCGCCGCCACCGCCTATTCCATGGAAGTGTCCGCCTTCAACGAGGTAGGCGAAGGCGACAAATCTTCCCTGAATGTAGAGACGCTGCCGGAGGTACCCGCCGGCGTGGAGGTGACCGATACGGGCGCCACCGGGTTCACCGTGACCTGGGAGGAAGTCTCGGGGGAAGCCGTGGACGGCTACCGGGTGTACGTGGACGGAGTCCAATACGGAAGCGACGTCACCACCGGGGCCACCCTGGAGGTGACCGGGGTGGCTTCCGCCACCACGTTTTCGGTCCAGGTGGCCGCCTACACCGGCGGCGAGGCTAACGTCTCCGGGGGTGAAGGCAACAAATCCGCCCCGGCGGTGGATGTCCTGACCCTGCCGGCCGCGCCGGGTGGACTGGAAGCGGCTTCCGTGGACACCGAAAGCTTCACCCTGAGCTGGGATCTGATCGATGGCGAAGTGGACGGATACCTGGTGTATGTGGACGGCGATGAATACGATGAGATCGACGATAATACCATGGACATTTCCGGTCTGGACGCGGCCACCGCGTACTCCCTGCAGGTTTCCGCCTACAACGACACCGGAGAAGGCGCTAAATCAAGTGCACTGCAGGTGACGACGGTGCCCGAAGCGCCGCTTAACGTCATCACCGGCAATTACCTGGAGACCTCGTTTGCCGTGAGCTGGGATGCCGTGACCGGGGCCGACGGGTACCGGGTGTATGTCGACAGCGTCAAGGACGGCAGCGACATAACCGGCGGTCTGGCCCACACCGCCACCGGCAAGACCGGCGCCACCACCTACTCGGTGGAGGTTGCGGCCTACAACGCGGGAGGCGAAAGCGAAAAATCATCGCCGGCCGTCGACGTCCTGACCCTGCCGGCTGCTCCAACAGGGCTGGCCGCCGACACCATAACCGACAGCGGCTTCTCGGTGGGCTGGAACTCCGTTGACGGCGAAGTGGATGGGTACCGCGTGTATCTGGACAGCGCGCAATACGGAACCGACATCACCTCCGGGACATCGGTGGAAATAACCGGACTGGACAGCGGCACGGACTACTCGGTGGAAGTACTGGCCTTCAACGACACCGGCGAAGGTGCTCAGTCAACCGCCCTGGACGTGGCGACCCTGCCGGATGTGCCGGGGAACGTGTCCATCGACAGCATCACTACGACGGGTTTCACAGTGAGCTGGAACGAGGTTTCCGGCGACGCCGTGGACGGTTACCGGGTGTACCTGGACGAGGTCCAGTACGGCGGCGACGTGACCGCGGCCTTATCACTGGTGGTTTCCGGTCAGGAGAGCGCCACCACCTACTCGGTTGAGGTGTCCGCCTATACAGACGGGGGAGAAGGAGATGCTTCCGTACCGGAAGACGCACTTACGCTGCCGGATGCGCCGGATGGGCTGGACGCAGACGGAGTCGACACCGTTAGCTTCAACCTGACCTGGAACGGAGTGGCCGGCGAAGTTGACGGTTATGTGGTGTATATTGACGGACAGACATACGATGAGAGTGATGATAACTCCCTGAGTATTACCGGACTGGCTTCGGGTACGTCCTACGACATGGAAGTATCCGCCTACAACGGAACCGGCGAGAGCGACCTGTCAACAGCTCTGCCCGTGGCAACGGTGCCGGACACGCCTGAAAACGTGACCATGAACGATTTCACCGCCAACGGCTTCACGGTGAGTTGGGACGAGGTTGACGGCAACGCCATAGACGGCTACCGGGTGTATGTGGACAGCGTCCAGTACGGCGGCGACGTGACCGGCGGGCTCTCGCTGAACGTGACCGGGCGCACCAGCGGCACCACCTACGAAGTGGAAGTGACGGCGTTTACCACCGGGGGAGAAAGCGATCCCTCCGATCCGGTTGACGCACTGACACTGCCGGGGGCCCCAACGGGAGTGGCGGCCAGCGATATAGTACCGGCCCCGGACGGCGGCTTTACCGTGGACTGGGACCAGGTTGACGGCCAGGTTGACGGCTACCGGGTCTACCTGGACGGGGTGCAGCACGGAATCGATGTGACACCCGTCAGCACCACCACGCTGGATGCTACCGGCCTGGATTTCGGGACCTACTCGGTGACGGTTTCCGCCTTCAACGATTCAGGAGAGGGCCCGGAGTCGTCCCCCGATGTGGAGGTCACCGTGACCGGCGCTTCAACCCTGACGGGGACCGTTGATCCTGACGGGGCCACGGTGCAGTTGTGGCAGGGCACCACCCTGGTGGCGGAGGACGAGGACGGCTCCAGCGGAAGCTATTCGTTCAGCGACAACATAAGCTCTGGCGGGAACCTCATCGAAGGAAGCTACACCCTGCGGGCGTACAAGGTCGTCTCGGCCACCGAGGGTTATTTGATAGAAGAGGTAGTGGAGCTTGACGCCGGCGCAAACACGCACAACGTCACCGCCGTGGAGTTCAGCCTGAGCGAGTTTGGTATCACGGTTACCGACAGCAGTTGCTACTTCTATGGCACCGCCACGCTTGATGGCACGGATGTCATGGCGGGTGACTACGTAACTGCACAGGACCCGGACGGGATTACCTGCGGGCTGTTCATTATCAGCACCGATGGAGAGTACGGTCTTATAACCGTGTACGGCGACGAGTCGGGAACCCCGGAAGACGAGGGAGCCGAGGAAGATGACACGATCACCTTCTTTATCAACGGCAGCCCGGCCACCCCGTCGGCGACACCCGTGTTCAACAACGGCGTCCCCAGCCAGGCGGTCAACCTGACTGCTCTTACACCGTGAGTAAGGAGAGAACCACTGGTCCGGTTTTAAACCAGACCATTCATTCGTGTCAGCTCCGGAAAGGAAAACGAGAGTACACAGCACATACCAGTAAAACTGCGTTACATGAAGGAGAGCGTTCATTATGAAATCGGCATTTACGCGTCAGTTGTCCGTTGTGGCCCTGACAATCATAGTCATGGCGGTCTTTCCGTCTATTTCCGCTGCAGGTGAAGCGCCGGCCCCCACCGTCACCCGGGAGATGATCCACGTCTACGGCCGGGCGAGCGTCGACGGCGGAAACGTCCCCGTCGGTTCGCTGGTCAAGGCCTACGATCCCGACGGGACCATCTGCGGGCAGTACGAAGTCACCGCCCGGGGCTATTTCGGACTGATGAACATCTTCGCTGACGACCGCACCACCAGGGGTATCGATGAAGGGGCGCGCCCGGGTGACCGCCTGTGCTTTTTCATCGACGGCGTCCCGGCCACGGTCCTGAACGAAGAACCGGTCCTGTTCACCAAAGACGGAGCGGTCCTGAAGGTGGATTTGCAGATCGGCGCCCCCGACACTACCGCTCCCGCCGTGACAGGTGCGAAGGCGCTCAGCCCCATCCACCTGTCCGTAACCTTCAGTGAATCCGTAGACGACACCACGGGCAGCGACACCGCCCACTACGCTATCCGGGACGCGGAAGACAACGAAATAAAAATCTATAAAGCGACGGTGCAGAAGAAACCCGAAACGGTAGTGTTGAATACCGATGCCCTGCAGAAAAACGTCACCTATTTCCTGACGGTGAACAAAGACATCACCGACCTGTGGGGCAATACGATGGAGATCGATCAGGAATTATCTTTCTTACTGAATGTTGAGTAACCGTAGAGATACCAGATTGTAATGTTTGACAAAAGGAGATAACAAAATAAAGAGAATTATCTCCAAGTTTTCTATGCTCACAAAACCAGAGGGTGGGAAAGGTGACACGGAACGGTGTTGTGCATTGTAGTGGGCTGTAAGGCACTGAACGATGAGATACCCTAGAATGTCATATCTTTCTAGAAGCCTGTAGTACATGATTCAGTAACTTGGCTGAACCGTCCCTCCCTCTGAGCAGGAAGCGTGGAAAGTAAGGGTGTGCGAGGTGATGTTTCCGGTGAGAAAATTCCTATCTTTTGTCCTGGTTGTTCTGGCCATTGCCGCGCTGGTTATCGGGTGCAATGTCAGCGACGTGGACTCCCCCGGTGAATCCCAGTTAAACGAAGCCGGATCCCCTGCTGCAGGCGGGATTTCCACTGAAGGCCCGGCTTTCTACCATATCTCCGGCACCGTCTCACCCGATGGCGCCACGGTTCAGCTATACAGAAACGGCGCCTTATCAGAGGAGCAGGTTACCGCAGACGGTACGTTTTCGTTTTTCGTCTACGACGCCTCGTCGGACTGGACGCTCCGGGCTTGCATGTACTTGTCCGACACCGTCGGTTACTATCCCCATACGGAAACAGTTGTTTTTTCATCTGATTCCTATTCCGCCGACCTGGCGCTGGAAGCAGCGCCCGTCCTGCCGGATTTCGAAGACACCTGCGTGGTGTACGGAGACGTCGACTATTTCGGCGACCGTGCCCTTCCCGGCGACGTGATAACCGTTGTAAACGAACGCGGTGAGCTGCGCGGGCTTCATATCGTTCAGCGGGAGGGAGAGTACTCCCTCACAGCGGGCAGCAGCGCTGTTCAGCGGGAGGGAGAGTACGCCGTCACGGTTGGAAACGCTGCCGCGGAGGACGACTCCCTGTACTTCTTTATAAATGGCCAGCGCACCGGCACCTCGCCCGATTCGGTGGTGTTCATGAAAGGTTCGAGCCGGAGGATCAAGCTGCTGGGAGGAGGAGGCGACCAGGCCTGGTCGGCCGCGCTGCACGACGGGTGGAACTGCGTCACGGTGAACGTCGCGCCCGGCGAGACGGGATTCTCCACGGTGTTTGCGGATGTCACCGATAACCTGACCATCGCCCGCCAGTACACAACCGGCGGCGTTACGGTCTTTGACCCTTCTATCCCCGAGCGGTTCAACACCCTCACCGATGTGACGGTGGGCTTCGGCTACCAGCTCAAGATGGCGTCCGAGGACACGGCTTCGGCCACCGGGACGGATATAGACTACGAAACGCAGCTAACGCTTCACGACGGCTGGAACGTGATCCCCTATTACGGCACGATACAGCAAAACTCGATAGACTTTTTCTCATCCATCAAGGACGATATAATCATCGCCCGGGGCTACTACTCCGAGGGAGTCCGGGTGTACGACCCGACCATCCCGGAGCGGTTCAACACCCTCACCTCGGTATCGGTCCCCTACGCCTACCAGCTCAAGATGGAAAACGAGACCGTCTTCGATCCGCCTTCCGGTTTCACCGATGCAGCCTACGGCGATACCCTGACCGGGGGCATCGACTTCGCCGACGAGCTGGACTACTACCTGCTGACCGGTATCACCGGGGAGACACTGCACCTGTACTTCGGGACCACCGACGGCGATCTCTCGCCCTTCGTCGCCCTGGTGGACGGTGAGGGTACGCCGGTGGCCACCTCGTCTACGGGCTCGCTGCACTACCAGATGACGAGCGCCGGATCCTACAAGTTCGTGATACGCGACGATGACTACACCGACACCGGGGACTACGAGCTGACCCTGCAGCGGATGAACGATCCGGTTGGCTTAACGGAAGTTGACTTCGGCCAGACCGTCACCGGGACCATCGACGATGTCACCGACATGGTCCCCTACGGTTTCACGGTGGAAGCCAACGACGTGGTCTACGTGCGGTTCGCGGACCTGTCCACTACCTCGGGCACCTTCGGGGCGTGGGCCCACCTGTACGACGCCGACGGTACCGCCATCGACGACTGCGACGACGGCGTGCTCACTGCCCAGGTGTCCCAAAGCGGCGATGTCTACCTGTTCATTTCAGACCTGGACAGCGACGGTACCGGTACCTACGAGTTCACCCTTCAGCGCAAGAACAACCCGGCCGATGTGACAGCCACCGCCTACGGCGAGACCGAAAGCGGCAGCATCGACTCCATCACCCAGCCCCGGGCTTATTCTTTCACCGGTGTGTCCGGAGACCACGTGCACGTGACCTTCGAGGACCTGACTGATGTCATTGGCGACTTCGTGCCCAGCATGTACCTGTACACCTCCGCCGGGGGCCACCTGGTGAACTCCTATTCCGGGACGCTGACCCACACCCTGACCTACACCGGGACCTACTACCTGTTCATCTCCGACAAGTACCGCGCCGGGGCCGGGACCTACGAGTTCACCCTGGTGAAAGACACCGCCCCGGCTTTCGACGGTGTCACTTCGGCGTCGGTGCCAGATAGCGGCACGGTGGACCTGGGATGGAGCGCCGCCACCGACGACTTCACCGATCCCGGCGACATGGTATACCTGGTCTACCGGGCGTCCACTTCCGGCGGTCAGAGCTTCGACACGGCCGACTACACCACCTCCGCCGGAGTTACCTCCTGCCAGGTGACGGGCCTGGAGGACGGCGAAATACACTACTTCGTGGTGCGCGCGCAGGACGAAGCCGGCAACACCGACACCAACACCGATGAGCTGAGCGCCGCCACTCCCTGGGCCCGGACCTATGGCGGCAGCGGCGGTGATGTTATCCATTACATCTGCCAGACCGACGACGGGGGATTTGTCACCGCCGGTTTCACCGATACCTCCGGCGCGGGTGATGACGACGTCCTGGTACAGAAATACAACGCCGACGGCACCATCGGGTGGGAAAAGACCTACGGCGGCACCGGGCTGGAACACGGCCGGGGCATCCAGCAGACCTCCGACGGGGGCTACATCGTTGGTGCCTACACCGAGTCCTACGGGGCAGGCGGCAAGGACTTCTGGGTGCTGAAGCTGGATGCAACCGGCGCCGTTACGTGGCAGAAAGCCTACGGCGGCACTGGCGATGAGCTGTTGTCTTCCATCAAGGAGATCCCCGCCGGCGGTTTCGTGGCCGCCGGGTACACCACCAGCTACGGGGAAAGCGACCACGACCTGTGGGTTGTCAAGATCAGCTCCACCGGGACACTCATGGCCAATCGCCGCCTGGGCGGTGACGAGACCGACGCGCTGAAGTTCATCCAGACTGCTGATGACGGAGGATTTTTGATAGCCGCTCAGACCGAGTCTGCCGGCCAGGGGAACACCGACTGCTGGATACTGAAGCTCACCAGCAGTCTCACCATGAACTGGCACTACGCTTACGGGCAGGGGAAGCTGGACATCCCCATGTGCGTCCAGGAGACCGCCGACGGGGGAGTGGTGTTTGGCGGGCACCTGTCACTGGTTTACGAGACCGAAGCCCAGCACCCGCCGGTGACCGAGGACCACGATTTTTTAGTGGTGAAGCTGGACTCCGGACAGAACATCGAATGGGCGAAGAGTTACGGTACGGACAAGTATGACAAGATCTACTCGCTGCAGCAGACCGCCGACGGGGGCTACGTGTTCGGCGGCAAGGGCTCGTCACACGCAGTGGGGAGCATCGACTACTGGGTGGTCAAGACCGACTCCGGCGGCGGCGTGGAGTGGGAGAAGGCCTTCGGTGGCACCTGGATGGAATATGTCCTGGGGATGCAGCCCACCGCGGACGGCGGCTACCTGGTGGGAGGTTACACCTACTCCTTTGGAGCCGGGGACATGGACTGCTGGCTGCTGAAGCTGGCGGCCAACGGCGACTGCGGATCGCTGGACCGCGATTCCACGACCACGGTTACCGACCTGTCCTCCACCCTGGTGCGCACCGACCTGTCGTCAAGCCCGGGCTCGATCACATCGGGGATCGCCAATTCGGTCATCACCACCACCTCCAACTGCACGGTGGGCACCTTTTCGAGCACCGTCAACACCCAGCACGGCACCGCCACCACCGCCGATCCTTTCAAGACCGCCGCCAACTGGGAGGCTTTCGACGCCAGCTCCATCGGCAGCTTGAACACTACCGGGTACTTCGGGGTGGCCTTCGACGGGCAGTATATCTACTACGCCCCCTGCAAGTCCTCCGACGGGTTTCACGGGATAGCCCTGCGCTACGATACCACCCAAGCTTTCGACAGCGCCGGCAGCTACGAAAGCTACGACGCGGGAAGCACCGACAGCCTGGCCTCGGTGGGGTACGCCGGCGCGGTGTACGACGGCAGCCGCTACGTCTATTTCGTGCCATTCGCCGACGAGTCGGTCCGCCACGCCCGGGTGCTTCGCTACGACACCCAGGGTGATTTCGACGCCGCTTCCAGCTGGGATGCTTACGACGCCGAGGGGACCGACGGGGTGACGAATATGCTGGGATACGACGGGGCGGTCTACGACGGCAGCCGCTACGTCTACTTCGTGCCCTTCGGCTACGATCCTTACGGCCACGGAAAAGCGCTGCGGCTGGACACCCAGGGCACCTTTTCCTCCGCCTCCAGCTGGGACGCCTACGATGCGGGAAGCACCGGCTCACTGACCACGCAGGGATATTACGGAGGCGCCTTCGACGGCCGGTACATCTACTACGCACCCTTCCACGACGGCACGGAGTTCCACGCCCGAGCGCTTCGGTACGACACCCAGGGCGGCTTTGACACCGCCGGGAGCTGGGAAAGCTACGACGCCGGTTCCACCGACAGCTTGAGCACCGTGGGTTACAAGGGCGCGGTCTACGACGGCAGCCGCTACATCTACTACGTCCCGTTCAGGGATGCCGATGGGCGGCACGGACGGGTGCTTCGGTACGACACCACCGGCGATTTCGACGCCGCCGGGAGCTGGGAAGCTTACGACGCCGGGTATACCGACGGGCTGGACACCAGCGGATTCGTGGGGGCGGAGTACAAGGATCCGTATATCTACTTCGTGCCCTACAGCGGTGAAAACAACGTCTACCACGGCCGGGTGCTGAGGTACGACACAGGGGGTGACTTCGATTCGGCCGCCAGCTGGTCGGGCTACGACATCGGTTCCACCGATGGGCTCGACACCAAGGGGTACAAGTACTCCGCCAGCGACGGCCGGTACCTCTACTTTTCTCCGTACCAATCCCAGCTCGGACTGAACTTCAGCGGCAGCGTCATCCGCTATGACACCTCGCCGGAGTAAATCCGGCGTACGGAGTAGGGGTCAGGTCTCAACATTTGACAAAACCCCAAGTGTCAAATGTTGAGACCTGACCCCTACATGACGGCGGAGCTGGAGAGTGCTACTAGAATAGTGAGTCCGTTGCTGACGGCGTGGGCGACGATGGGGACCGCCAGGTTGCGGGAGCGGTGAAACAACCAGGCCAGGACCAGGCCCATGACAAACAGCTGCACGATGGCCCGCATATGGACCACGGCGAAAATGCCGCTTGACAGCACGATGGCCACAGCAGTTCCCAGGGACGCCTCTACCGTCCCCTGCAGCACTCCTCTGAAAAACGTCTCCTCCAGCAACGGAGCGGCGATCACCACCACCACCACCAGGAGAATAAAATCGCCGGATCCCATGAGCGAACGCATGATTTGCTCTTCTACCCTGGTCTGGATGAGAATATCGGGCAGATACCTCTGGAGGTGCGGAACGATCTTATCCATAACCCAGGTCATGCCGTACAGGATGAAACCGAAAAACGTCCCGGAGGCCAGGTGTGATATTTTGAGCCTAAACAGGGCCGGAGTTTCTCCTTTTTTTGATTCTCTCTTTTTCTTGAAGGCAAAGCTCAATACGATTATTGGCCACAGGACGGCTGCTATCAAGTATGTAATGAGAAACACCCTGAGACAGAGTTTGGGAAACATGAAAACATACGGAGAGTGGTATACAACCAGGGAGACAAGCAAAAACACCACCATGGTGATACCGAGAAGAAGAGCGCTCAAGAGCAGTAACGAGGGCCAGGAGTACAGGGGTAGTCCCTGAACACGATTTTGTCTGCGGTAAACCAGCAGGTAACCCGTTCCGAGAAGGAACGGAATAGATCCCAAAAACATAACTATTGAAAGCGCCAGACCCTTGGCTTGTGCCCCGTATTTACCCTTGATCAGCTTAAACAACTGCTCGATGTCGAACTGGGCCAGCGCGACCCACACCAGGCCGGTATGGTCCCCATCTGCCCGGTACGATTCTCCGGCTTCGTCAAACCGCCAGGTAACCATCTGCAGCGCGGGAATGATGTCCAAAAAATCATCATTGCCAGGTTCCAGGCTGATGGCCCGGCGGACGGACTCGAGAGAAGCCTCGAAATCACCGGTTTCTATCCGGCTCAGTGCCAGGAAGAAATGAGCCAGGGCAAATGTTTCGTCGATGGCCAGCGCCTGGTTGAACGACTCGATGGACAGGTCGAATCGGCCGGTCTGCCGGTGGAGAAATCCGGTAATGAAATGCGCCTGAACCATGTAGGCTCCTTCTTCCGTGAACCGTTGGACTATCCCGATGAGGTCCGCCGAACGGCTCCTGAGAAAAAGTCCCGGTAAATCCATCAGGTAGAGCCGTTTGAGAAAGAACTTCAAGTACACGTTCTCAATGAGCAGATCACGGACGCACTGCGTGTTCATGTTCTCCACCAGGACGGTGATAAACCGGTCGCAGTCCCCGACCAAAGTCAACTCTTCCAGGAGGGACCACACCACACCGTTTCTCAATCGGGGATTGTCTACCGCCCGGGCCATTATCAGGGCTTCTTCTCTTCGCCCTTTTTGAACGAGCCTGGTAACCAGGTACCGGTAATCATCACCCGGAGTGAGCTTCGTGACAGGGGCAAGATCCAGGGCGGAGAGGGCCCGGGACAGCTCCCGGTCTTGATCCTGGTCTTGATCCCGGTCTTCAGGAGAAACGCTTATTTCACTGTCCTGGGCGGCAGCCGGGCACACCACGGCAACCATCCAGCAAACGGACAGCAGAATCAGCACTATCAGGGAATGAATACGGCGGAAGCCAGTACCGTCGTCCACAACCCGTCTTTCTTTCCGAGAGCCGACTGGGTGACGTTTCTTGTTTTTACAATCTGGTTTTTGCTGAACTTCCATATCTCCTTGCGCTCGTCCCAGTGGACATTTTCATCATACTTGATGCCCAGTGTGGAGGCCAGCATCATGGCGGCCAGGTCCTCGGCGTAATCACCTACTACCTCATCGGGGAGTCCGAAGCAGTGGTGCTCGCTGATGTACCCGTGCCGGGTAGTTTCTGCCGGAATGGCCACCCCGATGGATGCCGCTATCAACCTGCTGGCTTCGTTGGTGGCGTTTTCGCTCAGAACACAGTATACAATCTCGCCGGGGGATAACAGGCTGAGGCCCTTCTTTTTCGTAATCATCTTGCACTTCGGGGGAAATATACTCGACACCTTGACCAGGTTGAACTCGGCTATACCAGCGTTGCGGAGAGCCGTCTCCAACGATGTCAGTTTTTCCCTGGCCACCCCGACTCCCTTGGTCAGAAAAAGTCTACTCGGAACCACGAATACTACCTCCATCTGTCAATACCCATTGCAGCCTGTCAACATCTGCTGCAGTCTGGCAACAGTCACTCACTCGTCAACTTAAAAAACCATTCTATCCCTTGAATAAAAGAAGAGGAAAGAGAAATTTTGAAAATTTTGTACACCGGGCTTGTGAACACTACTCCAGAATGTCCTCGGATTCCACGATTCTCCAGTCGTTGTTCTCGCGTTTCAGGGTGTCCATCCTCCTGGTGAGCGTGTTCTCCTTGTCTGCCTGGAACCCGTCCGCCGACGCTCCTTCGAAGTAGAACGTGGCGGTGTGCTTGATGCTGTCACCGGACTTTTTATTTTTCTCATTCAGCATGTGCATCTCAATGTCCCCGGCGATTTCAAACTCGGTCAGATAGCTGTCCTTCATGCTGTCAAAATCGTTGCCCTGTCCCGAAAACCGCTTGGAGTAATGACGCATCAAAGCGTCAAGATCCCGTTCGTTCCAGGCCTTGATAAGGCTGCCGTAGAACATGGACATTTCAATGTTCACATCAGAACCGCTCATGGACGAGGTAGAAGAACTCGGCGTTGAAGATCCCGTCTCTGACGAAGTGGAGGAGGAGGGAGTTTCACCCGCCGAATCGGATGATCCCCCCGCTTCGGAGCTGATCAGCAGCACATCTTTTCCCAGAAACCGCTTGGCCAGTCCGATTTTCTCCCCGTGCACCATGATGACACCGCCGGGTTTGGGGATGATGATCACCGTTTCTCTGGGGAGCTGGTCGAGAAAAACATTTACCCTGGCGTCGGATTCCAGCTTTTTGCCGATAATACGTATTCGCTTGCCGTCCCTGGTCACCTCACCCACGGCAAAGGCAGCGCCCCGCATGAACGGTTTCAGGCGCTCGGCTAATTTGTTCATCTCCCTGTCACGAGTGGTTGTACGGGATGGAGAGGACGTACCGGTTCCGGAATCTCTCGTCGCCGTGACATCCTCGTCGCGGTCACGGCTTCGCTTAGGCTGATCGGGGAACATGGCGTCCTTGATGTTGACACCGATAATCAGCAGCACGCCGATGACAAGTCCTCCCCCCACACCGATCATGATCCACTTGAACAATCCTTTCATGAACCCGCCGGATTTCGCTGCCGTTATCGGTACCGGATACGTCTGGGCACCAGCAACGGGGACAGGGGCCTGCCGTACAGCAGACCTCGATTTTTTAACCATGGTCTTCGCAGGTTTCGCTGCGACCGCCGGAGCTGCGGTCACCGGGGCAGGAGCAGCAGCGATGGGTGAGGCCGGCTTCTGGTAGCGGTCTTTTCT
>CAYSPT010000031.1:5138-7383 GCA_964432985.1 uncultured bacterium | reverse complement strand
CCGGGGCAGGAGCAGCAGCGATGGGTGAGGCCGGCTTCTGGTAGCGGTCTTTTCTTTCCTGATCCTGCTTAATACGAGACAGGACACTGCGGGCTTCGCGTTCCACCATGGTGTCACCGCACTGCTGCAACTGCTCCAGCAGCTCGGTGGTCCGGTCCCCGCCCATCTTTTCCAGCGCGTGCAGAGAGGCGATCTTTTCATCTTTCGTGCCGGCGTCCACGATAGTTTCCAGCACGTCGATGATATCATCCTTCTCGAACTGCCATATGGCCTTGGCAGCCTTGGCCCGGACCATGACGTTCGAGTCAATCAGTAATGGTATTATTCCCCTGATTCCACTGGGATGAGTAATGGTGTCCAGGCCCTCCAGGGCGGCGGCCCGGATTCTGGCGCTGGAGTGTGTAACATATTCCATCAGGAACGGGACCACCGCTTCGTCTCCCATGGATCCGACGGCTTTAAGACCGACAGCAATGACCCGCTCGTTCGTCTCTACCTGCAACAAGTCCAGGATAGGCAGCAGCGCCTTTGGATCGCCTACTTTCCCCGCCATTTCGATGACATTTACCTTGCGGACGGTGTTTTCTTCGTCGGAGACCTTGGCCATGAACTCCGCCGCGTCCTGAACCAGCGTGTCAATTTCTGCCAGGCGCTCCAGCAGCTTGGGTTCAAGGGGAATTCCGTCATGATCGTCATCCGGTTCCTCAGCGGCAGGGGCCGGTGGCGGCTCCGGGTGAGGGGCTTCCGCCTCGGTGGCAGGCTCTGCCTCGGGCGGCTTTTCAGGCAGAACTTCGGGCTCGGGAAAGGTCACCTCCTCTTCGGCTTTGACAGGGGGTGGGGCCGTTGGTGCCGGCGGCGGAGCAGGAGCGGCTTGTTCCGGCGTCGTCTTTACGGGAGCGGATGGCATCCCCTCTGTCATGACCCGTTCCAGGTCCGAAAAATCGATTTCATCCACCAGAGGTTCGGGACGGTCTGTTTCGGGAAATTCCAGTTCGGCGAGGTCGGTGAGATCGGGCTCGTCCATCACAAACGTATCGGCCCTGGATGCGGATTCTTCCCGCTGTTTCACCCGGGCTTCGGCTTTCGAAACCATCTCCATAAGCTCGTTCCACTCACCGGAGGCTGATTCTTTCGCCTCGGGCTCGGCGGATGTGACGATTGTGATTTCCGGTTCTTCGAGGGTCGGCTCCGCCGTCTTTTTCGGTTTCACCGTCTTCTTCGGTATATCTATTTCAGGCGGCTCGATTGTTTCAGGTTTCGCCGGCTCTACTGCGGGCCGTGCTATTTCCACCGGTATCGATTCAGCCAATTTAACTTCCGGTGCAGGCTCTGCCAGGGACTCCACGGCGATTGGACCCGAGGACAATTGTTCGGCACCGTGCCCCGAAGTGGAGGGCATTCCCTCGCGGCCGTACCGAGCCACCAGTGCATCCCGGGTCCTGAATTTTTTCTCCAGTTGTTTCAAGCACCGGGCAGCCACTTCCCTGACCCGCTTGTCCGGGTCCTTGAGTCCCCGTTTCACCAGGGGGATTACGGTTTCGTCTCCCATTTCAGTCAGGGCGTACACGGCACTGGCCCTCATGCGGGGAGAGCCGGAACCGAGCATCCCCTTGAGAGTCGAGATTATTTCTTCACGTCCGAACTTCCACAATGCCTTGGCGGCGTTGGCCCGCACCCGGTTGTCGGGATCCTTTAGAAACGGAACTACCAGCCGCACTATTTTGGGATGTCCCATCCGCCCGAGAGCTTCCACCGCGTTGGCCCGTACCCGGGAATTGTCATCATAGAGATACTCGGCCATTACGGGAATGATGGTGGTGTCACCCAGTTTACCCAGGGTGTTGAGGGCGGTGGCGATAACCCGCTTGTTGCTGGTCAGGCTCAAAACATCGAGGACGGGGTAGAGAGCGCGCACATCTCCTACTTCGCCGGCGAGTTCGATATTGCTGATGAGCTTGTTGACATTGCGCTCCCTGAGGAGCATCTTGGTGTATTTCTCGTTTTCCCGCAGAATGTCTTCGATGTGAGAAAGAAGATCCGCGCTTCCGCCTGAATCACTCAAACTCTGTTCCTCCTGCTCACTCCCGGGAGCCGCGCGGGTTATGCGGCGGCCGCCGGTCCCGATAATCCGAACGTCCGGTTGACTGCTGATTGGAGCGCGGGCCGGAATACCTGTCGGGCGGACGGTTTGAGTCCCGCGATGGACGCCGGTCCGTACTCCGCGGCGGACGGTTTGAGTCCCGCG
>CAYSPT010000031.1:1551-5038 GCA_964432985.1 uncultured bacterium | reverse complement strand
GTTTGAGTCCCGCGATGGTCTGTTTGAGTCCCGCGATGGTCTCCGGTCTGAAGGGCGGCCGGGGCGCCGGTCATTCCGCCCGCTTCCCCGGCGGAACCTTCCTCCGCCTCCGGAACGCGGTCCCGAACGTCCTTCCGGACGATCATCAAAAACATCTATATTTCCAGGTCCGGAAATAGTGGTGATAGCTGATTTGAATAGCTGCATCTGACGGCCTTTCGACTCTACCACCACGGTGAACTGGTCATATCCGGTCACCCGGCCGTCAACCCTCACTCCGTTACACAGAAAAACGGATACCGGAGCTTTCCTTTTGCGCATTTTCAACAGAAAACGTTCTTGCAGGTTGTATACTGGATTCAATTGTTCCACTTCCATCCATGAGGCGAATGGCTTCGATTAATGTTATAATACCATGTTACATTAACTTTTGGCGATGTAACAAACGGCGTTTAATGCAGACGATGTTCGATTGCTGCTTTAAACGCCGGCGCATCTGCTCGTGATAGACGTTGCATTCGGCGTTTTAAATTAGGCGATGTTACATTGCCTTTTAAACGCCGAAGCTTGTACAACATTTTTATTGTATATACGTATGTTATGGTAGGTAAATCTATAATAAAAGTCAAGCGCCGGTCCAAGATGGGCTTCTCTGAACGGCACTTCACACAATGTGGAAGGACAAGGATAAACCTATGAGTCCCGTTTTGTCATCTTCCCGTTATTCCCTGCGGTTCCCGCTTATCGTGCTTGTATCCTGGCTGTGTTTCTCTACCGCTTTTGTCCCGGCTGCCGACGCGTGCTCGGTGGAACTCAGCATACTCCTGGCATTCCAGGAGGCCGACCCGGTTTTTTCTGAAGCGGTCCGCACCATAGACCGTGTTCTGCGTTTAAAAGCCGTTCCCATCAGCAAGGGAGAGGAAGTAGACCTCTCCCTGGAGGACATTCAGCAGGCTTTCGATGAATGGGAGAAGCTCAAGGAGCAGTACGGCGAAGAGAAACCGCCGGCCTTCTTTTTTGACCTTACACGGTGGAAGGAGCACTACAACTGGCTGCTGACGCTTTTTTCCGCCCTTAAGAGAAAAGCCCAGGCCGGAGACCAGGAGCGGTTTCACGATACCGTATGGGCCATCGAGGGGATTTTTCTGGACATCTACAAGAACCGCGGCCGAATCGACCCGCGAATGATTTACGGTGAACTGATAGCCGTTAAAGACGCCGAAGCTCCCGAGATACGGGAATCAGCCGTCAAGCTCAAAGCAAAAGTTGACCAGATCGTCAACACGATGATCCCGGCCGATCCCCGGGAACGGGCCATAGGGAAGAACACCGAAGATATTTCCGCGCAACTCGAAGCCTTTCTTACCCTGCCGGACAGCGAGCTCAAAAAAAAGCTTCCGGCTGCAGCCAGAATAATCAGCATCCACGAGAACATGATCCTCAACCTGAGGTGGTTTGAAGACAAAGGAGAACCGGCCGAACTTCGATGGAAGAAAATCAAGCAAGACCTGTAACGGAGAGTATCCGAAAAAATAGATCCCCGCTCATAGCGGCCGTCGCCGTCCTGGCGGCACTTGCCGTCACTGTTCTTTTTTTCCGGAAGGACTTCTCCACGGGTGAATCCGTCTCCACCGGGCTGCTGGTGTTTTTGTGCCTGGTCCACGCGGTCCTGGTGGTCACCGGTTACCTCTGCTGGCCGCGGTACAGTCACCTGGAAAAAACGGTGTTTCCCGCCGGGTACCTGGTGGTGCTGGTGCTGCTGCATGTGGTGGCCCGCGAGCTGCTTCTCTACCCGCTGTTCGTGCTTTTCTACGCGGCGGTATTTCACATCAAGATGGGCAGGCTGCTGTTTTTCCTGCTCCTCTTCTCGCTGATATTCCTGCCCTTTTACTGGTTTCCCGTCTTCATTTTCGCAGCGTTCATCTTTTTCATCTTCAGAAAAGTGCGGTGGCAGAGGAATTCCGCCCTGGTTTCCGTGTTCTTGTTTGCCGGCATCATTCTCCTGTTCGTGCTGTTGCTGCCGCTTATCTTCCTGTCACTTCAAAACTCGCCGCAGACCCTGTTTCTCACCCTGCACGAACCGGCGTTCAGAGACGCGCTTTTCAACACGGTGCTCTCCTCGACGGTGTCCACGCTCATCGTGGTGCTCTTCGGCGTACCGCTGTCATACGCCATGGTCCGATTCCGGTTTCCCGGGCGGAAAATCATGGACAGCCTTATTGACATACCTATTTTGGTGCCCCAGTCGGTGGTGGCCATCGCCGCCCTGGTGCTGGCCGGTCCCAAGGCGCCCCTGGGAATCTTCCTGGAGCGGTACGGGCTCGGGGTGTCGGGGACCATGCTGGGGGTCATCTTCTGCCAGGTGTTCGTGAGTTTCCCGTTTTTAGTCAGGGCGGCCATGAACGCCTTCGAGCAGATACCGGTTGAGATGGAAAACGTGAGCCGGGTCCTGGGGGCTTCCCCCGGCAGCACCTTCTTCCGGGTGAGCCTGCCGCTGGCGCTGGGGGCCATCTTCGACGGAGCCATCCTGAGCTGGGCCCGGGCGGTGAGCGAGTTCGGCAGTATCATGATCATCGCCCCCTATCCCCGGGTGCTGTCGGTGTATACCTGGGAGCTCTTCGCCTCCTTCGGGCTGCGGGAAACACAACCGTTTTCCATCCTGTTCCTGATTTTCTGCGTATGGTTGTTCGTGCTGCTTCGCTGGACACGGTACCGCCCCGTTTTCAGGTACACCACCCGGGAGGTGACCACCCATGCTTGAGGTGACAAACCTGTCGGCTGTTTTCGGATCGTTCGCACTGAAGGGCATTAGCTTTCGAGCCGAAGCAGGAGATTACACCGTGCTGCTGGGGCCCTGCGGAGCGGGCAAGACCAAGCTGCTGGAAACCATAACCGGCGTGGCGCCCACAACGAGCGGAATCGTTTCGGTGGGAGAAATCGACGTCACGGAACTGGCCCCGGAGAACCGGGGAATCGGCATGATCTACCAGGCGGGCTACCTGTTTCCGCACCTCTCAGTTAAGGACAACATTGCCTTCGGTCTCAGGTACGCGGAGCTGACGGCAGCTGAAAAGCAGGAGCGCCTGCGCTGGATCACCGGCCTGCTCGATCTCAGGCACCTGATGCGGCGCAGAAGCGTCATCAACCTCAGCGGGGGCGAGCAGCAGAAGATTATCCTGGCCAGGACCCTGGTGCTGCAACCCCAACTGCTCTTGATGGATGAGCCCTTCGCCTCACTGGATTTTTCCACCCGGGAAGAGCTGTTCTCCATCTTCAAGATTCTGCAGCGGAACCATGACATGACCATCATTCACGTCACCCACGACCGCGAAGAAGCCTCGGTGCTCTCCGACCGGGTGCTCTTCCTGTGGAACGGGCGTCTGCTTCAGCAGTCCAGTTTCGACGACCTGGTCACGTCACCAAGCTCTTATGAAGCAGTTAAATTTCTCGGACTCAAGTCGATCATAGCAGGCACTGTCAGCAGCGG
>CAYSPT010000031.1:0-1451 GCA_964432985.1 uncultured bacterium | reverse complement strand
GCCGAAGGTGGATCGTGTACCGCTATCGGGGAACTCCGGCTTCTGCTCAGGCGGGAGGGACAGACCCTGGCGGAAGTGTCGCTCGGCAAGCAGGTGCTGGGGGCCATCCTTTCGTGGGACCAGGCGGAGCGCTTCCATATCGGGGACCAGGTACGCTGCCGGATAGACACCAGCCGTATCACCTTCCTGGAGGAATCCTCATGAACTTCCTTCAGAAACAGTTCAAACTGCTGGGACAAATACTGCTCCCCATCGAAGGGATGGCGGTCGACGCGCTCTGTGTCGGGGCACTGCTGGTCCTGTGCTGTTTGTCCATCATCCTGGCGTACCGCATCCAGGGCAAGAAGCTCTTTATCATCAGGCGTCTCACCCAGACGGTTTCGCTGTTCTTTTTCGTCCTGTACTTTCACCTGTGTATCTGCGCCATCCGCGAATGGGTCTTCGGGTTTCACGCCCTGGGAGCCAACCAGGACGAAGCGTTTCGCAACCTGATCATACCCACCATCGTGATCTCCGCGGCTTTCCTTGGAGGCCGGGTGTTTTGCGGGTGGGTCTGCCCCCTGGGATTTTTCCTGGAACTGCTCGGCAACGTCGACCGGCTCTGGAAACGAAGGAAGTTCGGCAAGAAGGGGGCCCTGCTTTTTCTCGTCATCGTCACCCTGATCACCGCATATGTCACTATCTATTTTCGCCCGGCCACCCAGTACTTCGCTGAACTCATGGCAGCCATCTGGGCGCTGATGCTGCTGGTTTTTCTTTTCTTCCTGGTGCCGAGGCGAGAACAGGCCACCCGGTACCACTGGGTGCGGTACCTTTCCATGTCCATGTGGTTTCCCATCACGTTTATCGGTGTCTACACCACCCAGCCCTGGTGCGTAGCGTATGGAAACGAGGCGGATTACTCCTCGCTGGTAGCCATGGTCGGGGTCTCCCTGGCCACCATGGTCTTCTCCCTGTCATGGTGCCGGTTCTTCTGTCCCCTGGGCGCCACCCTGTCGCTGGTGTCGCGGGTCTCCCTGCTCAGACGGTGGTTTCCGCCGGGAGTCAAACCAAAAGGGAAATGCGTCTACGGGGCGCTTTCACGAGGGCGTCTTGAGCCGGAGTCGTGCTTTTTGTGCGGACGGTGCGAAAACGGGAAGAACAGCTATTTCACGGCGTTCACCGTCGAAGAGGAAGATAAATGAAAGAAAGGGCCCGATAATGGTAGAGATTCTCAGTGGAGTAGCCGGTTTTGTTGTCCTGGTGGCCTTTGTTGTGGTTCTCGTATGGTTTCTCATGCGCCTGGAAAACAAAAAGAAACTGGACAGGATGCAGCAGATGCAGCGCTGTGCTCAGACCCTGGGTTTTTCATTTACCCCCACGAGCAAGAAGCAGGCAAAAACGGGGGGGCTGCATCTTTTCACCCTGGGACACAGCCGTGAAGCGCTCAACGTAATGACCGGGGAGAGAAA
>CAYSPT010000030.1:53703-62883 GCA_964432985.1 uncultured bacterium | reverse complement strand
CATAACAGGACTGCTTCCATCCCTGGTGCCCCATTTCCATCACTCGGACGGCGCTGTCTCCTTTACTTCCCCGGTGGGTGGGGTGTCGGATGGAGGATCCTCGGAAGAGGGGACCGGTTCCAGCTTATCCGGAGATACCGGTGTGACCTCGGGTGGTTCTACCAGCGGTGATACGGAAGTATCGGGGACCGGCGGCGGTGAAACCGATTTTTCTGTATCGGGCACAGTGACCTTGACTTCTTCTTCAATGTACTCCGACGGGTCAACCCGGCACTGCCTGAACCTGAACGCAGGAACGAGATAGACATACGGCTTGCCGCTGACAGTGACCCGGTTGTGATGGGTGGGAGACTCACCGATCCGTATATCGAATTTCCGGTTATCCGTCGTGGTGACGGCCACGGTCATCTCTTCGGTCATGGCCACTGTTTCACCTTCTGAGAACCGTGCTTCGATATCCTCGCACTCGAGCTTGATCAGGCTGTCGACCAGATCATCGACTTTATCGAGTCTGGCGCCAGCCTTTTTCGGATGCTCGACTGACCACGTACCGTTTTTCTTTGTCAGTGTGATAAGACCGTCTTTGCGGAGCATGGTAATACCGCCCACATCCTCGTGTTCCAACGAAAAAAGGCGTTTCTTAAGCCAGGCCTTGGGCTCCGCCGACAAAGTTGCTAACTTCATGCCTTTTACCTGGTGGACTTCATTTGATTCTACCGGTCGGACATAGGAGCTGCGGTAATCGGATCCTGGTTTTCCCAGGATCAAGCTGACCAGGTTCCGCTTTCCGGCAGCGCTCACCTCTACCAGCTTGCCCTGTTTCTTGTCCACCTTGAATTTTGCCTGTTTCTCGGGATTCCGGGACACGATCATGAGGCTCTCCATAGACTGGAGCTCCTCTATGAATTCCGTGAGTTTCTTTTCGTCCGCCGGATGCCGCCAACGCTGTGTTACCGTCCACCCATCCCCTTCTTTGATTACCTCAACCGAGGTACCGATCAGAGTAATGGTCATCTTCTCCGCTTCATCCACGTTAAAAACGGGCACAAGCTGGTTTACCCCGGTGTCTTCTCTGTCTTTCCTGCTACGGTCAGCACCCCAGAATACCGCAGCCAATACTATCAAAATGGCCAGTAATATCAAAGTCGCTCGAAGTTTCATAGCAGCTGGCCGGCTATACTGCGGCCTGATCCCTCCTTCTCAGAAAATAGCTAATTATCCCTATTACCCAGAGAAACATGGGCATCAGGAATATACCTACCGCTTTGGCCATAAGTTTTGACCGGTCCGTCAGATCTTTGTCAATTGGTCGGTTTTTCAGTCCCTTGGAGCGGATGGCGATAAGGTCCTCATTGAGTGAGATCCAGTCCACCATATTGAGGAAAAACACGGCGTTGTTGGGATACCGCTCCACAAACCCGTCAGTGAGGAAATCGGAGTCGCCCATGACCATGATCCGGCCCTGGGTGTCCGGCTGCATTTCCGTCAGCACTTCCTGGTAATACTCCACTTCTTTGTCTTTCTGGTCCTCTGCATCCTCGTCCCCGTCTTCCTTTTTATCATCGACAGGGGGCACATCCTTGCCGGCGTAGAAACTCGTCAGCTTGCCCGACACGACCACTATCAGACTTTGTTGTTCGAGACCTTCTTCGGGAGGGTTCCACTTCTGCTGCGGCGCCAGGTTGACCTTCTCCGTCCTGACCGTCCATGAAGCGGGTGACGAGTGGACGATCTTTTCAACAGTGATACCTGTAAGCTTCTCGGTTTCCACCTCCAGACTCGACACCCAGGGAAGCACCAGGTTCTCCAGGCGCTGGGTGGCAGGGTGGTCCTCGGAAAAGCCATCCCTGTTTATCTCCGGCCAGAAGGGATATTTTAAGCTGTAGGTCACATAGCCGGAGCTAAAACTGGCCATACCACAAGTCAGGTCCACTACCAGGTCCCGCTTCACCCGGGCACCGTAGTGCTCAAGCATGTCGTTGAGGTTTGATTCCCGGTCCTGGATTTTCATGTTCTTGTCGATCTCCACGGAATCGATAAGGAACATGACCTTGCCGCCCCGCATGATGAACTGGTCGATTTCGAACTTCTGCCGTTCGGTTATTCCCTTGGTCCCGGCCACAACCAGCAGGTTCACCTTTATGGGCATGGGTCTGCCATGCATTATCGACACCGGCCAAACCCGGAAGCGCTTTTCGAGGAACCGCCGTATTCTCAGGTAATCGTCATCGATGCTTTTTTCGTCATTGCCATCCAGGAATCCGATGGTGCTGATTTCCTCGCTCATTACCGCCCTGATGGCGGTGGTGAGTTCGTATTCCAGGTTCCCGATGTCAGTAAGGACCGGAATAACGGCGGTGCGATCCTCGTAGAACGTTACCAGCCCCATGTACACGTTGGCCACCTGGGCCTGGTCTTTCTGTATGATGTTCATCTGTATTTCGGGAACTCCCAGTGATTCCGCCTTTTCGGCAAGTTCCTCGTCCGCTTTGGGATCCAGGTAGCTAATCCGCAGCTTGTCGCCGCTAAAGGCTCTGTATTCATCCAGTATATCCCGTACCCGCCGCACCAGCGGAGTGGTGTACGGAGGCAGGTTACCTGAAAAGTACACCTCGATATTGACAATATCATCCAGAGAGGTAAGTATGTCACGAGTCGCTTGGGTTACGGAAAACTCCTTCTCGGCGGTCAGGTCGAGCCTGGAAAAATACTGCTGCGACAGCAGGTTGATCATCACCAGCACCGCGATAAACACGATAAGAAAAATAACCGACCCGGTTCCAAATTTCAATCTTCGTACAAAACTCATCGGTAATCTCCTCTCTCTCCTACTTCCACTTCCGGCTCTCGATGGTCCTGATGTTCAGGAAGAGAAAGAGCGATACCACACTGAGGTAATACACTACGTCCCGGGAATCGATGATACCCCGCCCGATACTATCGAAGTGACTGCCCAGGCCGATGTATTCGAAGATGGGCACCAGAGCTGTGGGCAGCGCTCCCAGAACAATACCTTCACCGATAATGAACAATCCGAAGCACAGGGCGATACCGATGATGAAAGCTACGATCTGGTTGCGGGTCAGCCCGGAGGCGAACAAGCCTATAGATAAGTAGGCGGCTCCAAGGAACAGGGCGCCCAGGTAACCGCCAATAAGCGGTCCCGGATCCGGATTTCCAAAGTAGTACACGATGAGAGGAATGGGAAACGACATAAAAATAGTCATGGCCAGAAACGAAAAACAGGCCAGGAACTTTCCCAGAACAACTTCATAATCCTTAACCGGCAGTGTCATTAAAAGCTCCAGGGTTCCCGAGCTTCTTTCCTCTGCCCACAGTTTCATGGTCACCGCCGGTACCAGAAACAGGAATATCCATGGCAGCAGACCAAAAAAGTACCGCATGGTGGCTTGTCCCTCGAAAAAGAACGTTCTGAAAAACAGCCAACCGTTCAAAATGAGAAAGATTGACATGAAAACGTAGGCAGTAGGAGAAGCGAAGTAGCTCTTGAACTCCTTGCGGCAAATCGCGCTCACCACCTTCATGAGAGACCACCTCCTTCGTTGGTTGTCAACCGGGTGAATACGTCTTCGAGGCTGAGCTCTTCTTCCCTGAGCTCCGACATGGTCCATCCCTGTTGAACCGCACATGAGAATATCGTCTCGCAAATAGGCAAGTCCTTTTTGGCGCTCAGGGAGAACCGCACCAATCCTTCACCGGGGGAGGTTTCCTCGCGCACGCTGTCGGCGACCTGAAGATCTGTCAATTTATCGGCCACCGCGTCGTCGGAAGCACGGAACGTCACATACACGGTTTTGCCGCCGCCCATGCTATCCTGGAGTTCCCGAGGAGTGCCCTTGGCTACTATTCTTCCCCGATTTATAATGATGACCCGGCTGCAGGTGGCCGACACCTCCGGGAGAATGTGGCTGCACAGTATGACGGTTTTTTCCTTTCCGATCTGTTTGATAAGCTCCCTTATCTCTATAATTTGATTGGGGTCCAAACCGCTCGTGGGTTCATCCAGTATCAAAATATCGGGATCATGCAGCAAAGCCTGCGCCAGGCACACACGCTGCACATACCCTTTGGACAGCTCACCTATGAGCCGCTTGATGACCGGTTCCAGCCCGCACAATTCCACTTTTTCACCAATGGCTTTTTTGAGCTCATGCGAGGGCATTCCCCGTATAGCCCCGATGAATTTAAGGTAATCCTGCACCACCATTTCCTTGTAGATAGGAGCGTTTTCAGGAACGTAACCAAGTAATTTCCGGACCTTCAGAGAGTCGGAAAAAACGTCATGCCCGGCGATTGTCGCCTCTCCGCGGGTGGCCGGCATATAGCACGTAAGTATTTTCATGGTGGTGGTCTTGCCTGCACCGTTGGGACCCAGGAAACCAACGACCTCACCTTTTTGAACTTCGAAAGAGACATCGTCGATGGCCAGGGTCGGGCCATAATATTTAGTGAGATTATTTACGGTAATCATAGTCGTATCTTTTACTAATCCTCCTTCAGCGCCACGGCCTCTTCGGGAGTTCTGTCCCGCATATACAGAGCCGAGGCAAAGCATTTTTGAGCACACAGGCTGCACCCGATACACCGTTCAGGATCGGTCATGGGCCGCGTGTCCTCGTCCAACTCGATGGCCATGTACGGACACCGTGTACAGTTTCCGCAACTCAAACATAAATCGGTGTTTACCGCCGATATTTTCTTCACCGCACTCAGAGCCATGAAATCGGTGACGGGATCGGGAAGAGCAATTCCAATAAGCTCTTTCACCGACCCTATCCCGCGAGCAACCATCAGGTGACTGAGCCCGGAATCAAGTTCGCTGATTATACCATATCCGTACTTAAGGACAATAGTACAAAACTGTACCGTCTCGGCACCCAGAGCCAGGAAATCGGCGGCTGCTTTGTAGTCCATGGGACCACCGTTTCCCGAAATGGCAACACCGAAGCCCGCGGCCTTGGCCAGGCTCAAATAGCTGATGGAAGTAATACCGAATCCGCTAGCCCCGACAATAATACCTTCATCCCAACCCTGTTTTGCACCGGGCCGGAAACAAAGCGTGGGGAAACTGTTGGCCAGGGTGACACCGGCTTTCTTGCCGGGATAGCGATCGAGAGTTTCTCTGATTGCTATTAAAATGGGGGCTATGGAGGTTACCGCCCCAGTCAGTTTGAAGAGCTTCGGCACGTTCCCGTCACCGGCTTCCAGAATCCAGCCGATGATTTTCGCCGTGAGAGAGGCATTTTGAGAGACGATGTCCCCCTCGGTGCCATCTCCGCCCTGAGGACAGGAAAGGCTGTACTCGATAGCCCGGGCACCGGAGGATTCGAGCAGGCGGGTATTGGCCTGCCATCCGGCCATGTCTTCTTCATCGTTGCCCGTGACCGGCCCCCCGGTAGAACCGATGGTCAGACGGTCGGGAAATTCCTTGTTAAGAATTTCGATCTCCCGGCACACCCGTTTAAGAGGGTGACCCGACACATTGTCACAGTTTCCATAGGTCAGGTTCTCGAAAACATGCATGTATTCCCCGGGTATGTGAATGGGAACATCGTCAAACGCGGTCTTCATCACACCCCCGGCCCATCCGGCTTCATAAGCCATCCGCATCTGCTCGAGACCGTCGGAACAGGGAGCGGCGGAAAGCAGGAACGGGGAGCGGAGCGGAATGCCGAAAAAATCTGCTTCAACCGGTACGGGTACGTGTTTGTACCCGGGGTTGATAAGGACACTCTTGATCTTCTTTTCAAAAGCGGGTTTGGGAGCTTGTGTCAGATAGGCATCCACTTCTGCGGCGGCATTCTTGCCGGCGGCTACCGCTTCCACCACGGTAGTAGGTCCGTTCTCAACATCACCGGCCATGAACAGGCCCGGGATTTTCCATTTTCCAGCCGATGAACGGGATCCGATGGCCACGATTACGCTGGAAAAACCATAACGCTGAACGCAGCTGTCGGGAACGTCCTTGATGTCGGTCAGGTTGAAGGTCTTCCCCGAGTCAAGGTCCACCCGGCAGGTGCCCAATCCGGCCAATCCTTCCGGCTCCAATGTTAAAACCGCCGTTACCCGGGTGCGGTTGGTCAAGTTGATATCATATTCAAGAATTTCGCGGCGTTCGTGATCGGTAATGGGCATTTCGCTCACCGTTTCAAGAACGAACATTTCCACGTCATCAGCGCCATTTTGCTTGGCCACCACCGCACAGTCAACCGCAACAGAACCGCCGCCGATCACCGCCACCCTGCCCTTCATGGGAAAATCAGCCGGATTGCGCAGAAAATCACACCAGGTCACCGCCAGGTCCTCATTCTGGACCCCCATGGAAATCGGTTCTGTGAGACCGGTGGCCACAACCACCGCGTCGTATTCGTCGGTGAGCAGTGTCGGATCATCAACTTTTACCCCGGTTTTGATTTTTATATCGCCCAGGCTTTCAACAAACTCAACATCAGCATCGAGTATACCGGAGGGCTGCCGGTAACCCGGAATCAGACGGCACATACCCCCGGCGGAAGCGGCAGCTTCAAACACCGTTACGGTATGCCCCTTCCGGGCACAATAAGCGGCACAGCCAAGACCTGCCGGTCCGCCTCCGATAACGGCCACTTTCTTGCCGGTAGGAGTGACCGCCGTGAACTGCGGCGTCATCCCTGACTCCCTCGCCCTGGTGATAATCGTTGCCTGGACCGCCGGAATATTAACAGAATCATCAAACTTCTTGTGCACGCAGGCTGCCATGCAGTGACGCTCGGGACAAACGAATCCGCACACGGTTCCCAGCACGTTGTGCTCGAGAATTTCGGCGGCGGCACGGCAAAAATCCTGCGGGGCCCCGAGCCGGGCGGCCATGATAAAATCAGCCGGCGAGCAGTTTGCGGGACAGGCTGTCATACAGGGTTTTTCTTCACAAAACTCACATTTGGCACACTCGGCTTTAAGCTGTGCGTCTGTCAAAATCATCTCATTTAGATCCATTAGCAATGCATTTCCTTTCGTTTGTGAGCCGCGCCGGATTCAATCAACGCTGTCGATCTGTCGAAAGTTTTATACCAAAAAAAAATCATGAAGAAAACAACCCTGGATGTACCACCCACTCGAGGTACCATCCGCTAATCCGGCCCCTACCAAGACACACTACCGTTCCCGGATTGAACACAACCAGAGCCGGTACATCGTCCGTCGTTTCAATAAGAAGACTGGAGGTCAAAACAGCCATATACGGCAGGTGCCCTACCAGCATAGTGTCCCGGGTCCATTCTTCCAGGCGACCCTGCATGATTTCGAGCGGATCATTTGGGGAGAGCCCGTCACTTTTTACAGGAACTACTCCGGGAGCTACTTTCGAAGCCAGGATTTCTGCAGTTTCTGCAGCCCGTTTTTTTCCACTGTGAAATATTACCGGCACGGACAATCCCGTCCCGGAAAGAAATTCTGCCACACGCCTGATGCCCTCACGCCCCGGGGGGCTTAGCGAACGTTCAGGATCTTCCGCTTTTGATAAGGCTTCCCCGTGCCGCACCAGATACAGTTTCATATGTCACCTTCTTTCTCCGACCCGGTACCAGGATTCCCGACTGTTCGCGTTACCTGGACAACTGTCCGCGGTCGATGCCGGTACCTGTGAAATGCTCAGTTATGAAGTCTACATCAGGTGACCGTGAAAGGTCAATTGACATGACAATACCTGTTGCTTTTCCCTGCTTTTTCTGGTAAGATTACCTGCGTTTTTGAAAGCTTAAAAAATATTATGTTTAAATAGTTTGAGAGAGGGAGATTTTCAAAATGCCGTACATAATAACTGATGACTGCACTACCTGTGGTGCCTGTTCCGATTCCTGCCCTGTTGACGCTATCGTCGAAGGAGACGACAAATACTCCATTACCGAAGAGTGCATCGAGTGTGGTTCCTGCGTGGACACTTGCCCTGTGGAAGCCATCAAGGAAGAGTAGCTTACTCAAAAGTAACCTACTTACACAGTAACCCGCATAAAAAGGATAGCCCGCAGACTAGCAATGTTTAATCTACTACGGACCCGGCAACGGGCCGGGAAATGAGGTTCCCGCCTTGGGTATCAGGCGTACCCTCGTCAGAACAGGTAAATTTTTCCTGTACCTGTTTTTGTTTGTTGTTGTTGTTGGCGGGGGAGCAATAGCCGGCCTTGTTATTTCTCTGGAAGATAGTCTGCCTATTATTAATTACAACTCTTACCGTCCCTCGTTGGCGACGAAGATCTATGATCTTCACGGCAATATTATAGCCACCCTTCACGCCGAAGAAAACAGGGTACAGCTTGTTCCCTTATCGGAGATTCCCCGTCACCTTCAGCATGCAGTAATCTCAACCGAAGACGAGCGTTTCTACAAACATTTCGGGGTGGATTTCGAAGGCATAGCCCGGGCGGCCTGGCATAACTGGAAAAAGAAACGGATCGCCGAAGGAGCCAGCACCATTACACAGCAACTGGCCCGCAATGCGTTTTTGACGCCGGAAGTATCGGTGGAACGCAAACTTAAAGAGATGCTGCTCGCGCTTCGGATCGAGCGTAAGTACACAAAAGATGAAATACTGGAAGCGTATTTGAATGAAATTTATTTCGGGCACGGAACGCACGGGGTAGCCTCAGCTGCCCACTATTATTTCGGGAAATCAGCTATCGAGCTCAACACAGCGGAATGCGCTCTTTTGGCCGGTTTGATCCGCAGTCCCCAGCGTCTTTCTCCCTACGTGAACAAGAATAAAGCCAAGTACAACCAGCTGCGGGTGCTTAGAAAGATGAAAAGCCTGGGTTACATTACTGCCGTGCAGGAGGAGAAAGCCCGTCAAACCACTATAATTCTCAGGGGCCGTCACAAATCACGCTGGAAAGCGCCCTATTTTGTAGAAGAGGTCAGGAAACATCTTCTCGAAAAATTTGGAGTTCAACGAGTGTACAGCGGCGGGCTCAAGGTTTATACCACGCTGGATCTCAGGCTCCAGAAATCTGCCGAAGAAGCTGTGATGCAGAGTGATTTTCTGCTGGAACGTCCCCAGTCACGATATCCCAAACTCAACGGCGCTCTGGTGGCTATAGATCCTCGCAACGGTTACGTTCTATCCATGGTGGGCGGCCGTGATTTTGAGAGCAGCAAATTCAACCGGGCAACACAAGCCAAACGTCA
>CAYSPT010000030.1:32162-53603 GCA_964432985.1 uncultured bacterium | reverse complement strand
CTTGGTATGAACCTGTCTCTGGCTCTGGGAACTTCGGAGATCTCTCCTATCGAGCTGCTCACAGCTTATTGTGTCTTCGCCAATCAGGGAATCAAGGCCAGTCCTACCATGATCAGGTCTATAGAAGATCCCGAAGGAAATGTCCTGGAGGAAAACCGTATAAGGCTTGACGACGTTCTCTGCGCGGGAACAGCGTATGTACTGACTGACATGCTCCAGGGAGTGATGAAAAGAGGAACCGGCCGCAGAGCCGATATAGGCAGGCCCTGCGCCGGGAAAACCGGGACGACATCCGCCTACGGTGACGCCTGGTTTGTCGGTTACACCCCCAGTCTCGCCGCAGCTGTCTGGGTGGGGTGTGATGACAACAGTTCCCTGGGGGAAAAAAAATCAGGTGGCGTAGTGGCTGGTCCCATCTGGAAAACCTTTATGAAACTGGCGTTGCGAGGTGTTCCTGAGGAAGATTTTCACTGTCCTTCAACCGTGGAAAAAGTGGAAATCTGCACGGAATCGGGATTGCTGGCCACTTCGTACTGCAAAGCGAGGATATTGCAGGCCTTCCTTCAAGGGACCGAACCTGATATCACCTGCAATCTTCACCAACCCATGGAGATGTCACCGCTGGAACCGGGATTTGAATTCAATCCTGAGAGCTCTGATACATCTCTTCCCGCTCCACAGGCTCCGTCTCCCGATCAAGCGGAAAGCCAGGACAACCGCATTAACGAGATCCGCGCACGTATATCCCGAAGAGAATCAAACAGGTTTACCGGTTCAGGGGATGACATACCCCCGGGCAATATTGACAAAACTCCAGTTAAACCAGAATCCAACAGGACGTCACCGCTGGATAACTTCTACCGCTCATCCGTCGATGACTGAAAGACGGTGAACTAACACGTTATCTGTACGCCATTTCACCGCGCTCGTTTGGCTGGCCGTTTTACTGCTGAACATTTCACCATCACTGGGGACTGACATTCCTGAAAATGCGGGACCCAATCACCTTCCTGATATCGTTTCAACTGATCCTGCTTCAGCAAACGTTGAGCAGGTTCGAACCATGGCCACCTTCAGCCACCCCGACCGAACGACTGCTTGTTCTGTCACATTTCTGATCAACCAACAGTACGGAGATGAGCTAAAATCCGGTGAACGGTGGGTGTTCATGGTACCCCGGCGCTATAAAAAACGAATACTCAACTATGCCATACTAAAGCACCGGAAAGATAAAAAATACATTAGTACCAACAGAAACCAATGGGACCCCAACGGCGCCTATCTCCTTTTCAAGGCCCATAACTGTGATGAAAAGAAATGGTATACCTGGTATGACCGCTTCGGTTCACGCAAGTTCGCCGAGCACCGCTCGGCAGATGATCCTGAGCATGAAACCTTCCACGATTGCCTGAAAGTCATGGGACCCATCCAGCCCGATATGGTCAGTCTCGAAAACCATGGACAGGGAGATATTAGGTTGGCAGTGGCCAATGTTCACGAACTCGAACTGGTTTTCTTCCCGCGAATTTCAGGCACGGTCTCATTTGAGCAGATATTTACTCCGGGAACCCGGTTTATAAATCAGGGAGACGGAACGTTAGAGTACTTCAGCGGAGGAGGGCCTGACCATGGCGGACGGTATCCCTGGGCTGTGCTACTCGGGGCTGGCAGGAAGAGACAAGCAGTGCTAGTACAGGCTCTAGTGACGCCTCACCGGTTCCCCACCAGTCTGGACGCCGGTCCCTGGGGCCATCTCGATGGTCGCGGAAGACTTCACATCTCCCTGCCGCCCGGTTACCGTCTCGACTATCTGGAACTATTTACCGGGGACACGGATATTTCCAACACCAGACCGGACAGTGCCACGATAACCGAGCGTACCGGGTGGGCCAGGCTCAACGTTTGGCTTGGAAATGTGCATAATATAACCGGTAAACGGTTTTACTTTATAGTCGATTACAATGTTCCACCGGCTGGTATCGTCGCAGGTGTACCCAGAGACGCGTTTAGCGAAATCCATCCAGGTGATGAAATAATTGTCGAATCGTTATACGATACGACGTATCTGATGGCATACAGATTAACGCTCACTCCACTACTGCGCACCCTGCACAAAGTAAATGACTAATTCTCCTTCATTTCCGCTGAGCCTTACTTTCTACACTGCTTGCTTGAGAGAGTAGAAGGTTTAGTGGAACTATTTTGTATATTACTGACGTTCCTTATTATAGGACACCGTAAAACAGTAGCATTTCTATACATCAGGTGTCTGAAAATGAACACTTTCATTTTTAAAAGTGTTCTTTAACTGAACAATATTAGCTATAATAGCCTTTAAAAATCAGTTTTAATGAATTATTACTATGGCACGTTTTTCGCATTACATTAAGTGTGTTATAGTCTGTGCTGGTCAAGGATTGACCGCATTATAATAACCCTAAACGCATGGTTATTATCGGGGGATAGACAAGGAGGTTGACCATGATCCGCCAGCCTGTTGTCAGCATGATAACTGGAGCTGTCCACAGTTGTGCCGCAACGGTACTGGCTCTCGCAACTGGTTTCTTCTTGAGTACCGCCTGTGGAGAATGGTGGGCAATGCTGTTCATTCTGGCACTGTACGCAGTACATAAAACAGAGAACACCGCAGTGACAGAATCAGCAGCCGAAAAGAAATGATATGATTAACCCGGAAATTGCATTTTTCGGGTAAAAACTCAGGGTCCGCAGCACCCAAAAGAGCACACGTTCGATGCTCTTGCAGCCTTCCTATACTTCAAATACCGGCCCCCAGCGTTGACAGACCAGAAGGCTGATTCTATAATTAACTCGAAAACTACAGTTCCCGGGTTAATCCCGATCCTGTATGAAAGCTGGTGTGTGTATGGAGGCATCGTGGAAGAATGCATCGTTGATGTACGCATCGTTGATGTACGCATCGTTGATGTACGCATCACGGTTCCTGGTTGCCGCGGCGCTAGTGCTGGGAGTAGCGGGCTGCTCGGAAGGAAATGCCCCGGGAGAAAAAGAGCCCCCCCTGCCCGACCTGTCGGGGATGAAGGTCGTCATGGTAGCGGCTCCCACCAATTTCAGAGATGAAGAGCTTATCACTCCCAGAGATATTTTGGCCAATGCAGAAATCGACGTGGTGATCGCCTCCACCCGTACCGGGATGTGTAAAGGGATGCTCGGAGCTGAAGTGGAAGCCACCGTTTCCCTTGACGACATCAATCCGGATAATTTTGACGGGATTATTTTCATCGGGGGCCCGGGAGCCACCGTGTTCTTCGATGATGCATCGGCTCACGCTCTGGCGGTCGGCTTTAACGACAGAAATAAACTCACCGCGGCGATCTGCCTGGCTCCCGTCACGCTGGCCAACGCCGGCGTTTTGCGTGAGGTGCCGGCGACAGTATGGGCTTCAGAGAAAGCGACTCTTCAGCAGGCCGGCGCGCAGTATACCGGACGGGATATTGAACGGTATGACACTATTGTCACCGCGTCGGGACCGGCGGCGGCACAGCCGTTTGCGTTAGAAATCATTGATATCCTGGCAGCCGTCAAACAGAGAAAGCCCCCTTCTCCAAAGGACACCCCGTGAACAGATGAGGGAAGTATTTCTTCAAAGCAGTGAATACAACGGTCTTGGAGCTGGTACCTGATGGACACAACGAGGAAATTCAAACGCAACATAATGACCGGCGAAGAAATTGACCGGTCTCTGGACCAGATTGCCGCCGAAGCGCTTACAACCTATCCGAACCTTTCCAACGTGGCCGTCATCGGTGTACGTACGAACGGCGTCCCTTTAGCCAGGCGTTTGATCGACAAAATTGAAGCTGTTTCCGAAAAACGGCTCGAACTCGGTATGCTTGATATAAATTTGTACATGGACGACTGGCGGGCAGTGGCCGAGCGGCCGATCGTTCACACTACCGAGATTCCATTCAGCCTGAAAGACAGGGATATACTTCTGATTGATGACATTCTGGCCAGCGGAAGAACGATTCAGGCGGCCATGGAAGCCCTTCTCGACGGAGGACGGCCTCGATCTATCTGGCTGGCCATCCTGATCGACGTAGGCAGGCGGCGTTTTCCTATTCAACCGGATTACTGCGGTATGCGAGTACCCGTTTCCGACGACGAGATTCTCGTGGTAGCATTGAAGGAAAAGCCGGATGACAAACAGCCTGAAGGAGTGGTTGTCTATTCCCGCAAAGAGGGAGAGCAAGGTTTCAAGGGGCTCCAACGGTAACAGTAGGAACCCTAGCGGTAACGCGCGGGGGATGGGATCCGAACTGTTAACTGAAATCCGCCTGCAGAGCGATGATGTCGCCGGTTTGAAAGCCGTAATCGAACTGGTTGAACGGGCTTCACAGAATGCCTTACCCTATCTGCTGGAGGAACTGGAAACCGCTTCCTGGAACCGATGTAAAGCTATCCACGACGGAATACTCAAACGAACTGATTCGCCCCTCGATGCACTGGTTTCGTTGATCAATCCCGGGCGCATGGCATCGACATACTGGATTCTCCGTATACTGGGAGAACTGGGAGACCATCGCGCTGTACCTCACCTTATAGCAATGCTCGACGGGTCCTGTCCGGAAGACTGCGCATTTTTTCTCTGTCAAACCCTGGGTAAGCTGCGGGCCCCAACGGGAGCTGCCAGAATTCTGGTCGAACAACTGAAGAAAACTGACGATTGGTTTATACAAAAAACAATTATAAGAACCCTAGGATTTCTGCAGGCAGAGGAAACTGTAACCGTATTGCTCGATTACCTCGACAGCGATGAATGGGTGGTGTGCAACGCTGCCTTCCAGAGTCTCATTCCTTTCGGTGAACTGATCGTGGAGCCGGCACTTTCCCGTCTCGCTTCCTCACAGGGTCATCTGCGATATTTCCTCCCCAGACTCCTGGGAGAAATCGGGGCAGTAAATGCTATTGCACCACTGCAATCGGAACTAAAAAAAGAAACAGATCCTGTTGCCCTGGCTAACCTGGCAGAAGCCGCCGGCAAGATCGATCCGGAAGCATTTTATGATCAACTGCTTCCTCTTGCCGTATCGGAGCACTGGATGGTCAGGTATAGAGCAATTCAGGCCCTGGGGAGTGTCATGGTGAAAAGAAATCCCGAAATGCTCCAGCAGGCCGAAACGGACCCTAACTGGCATGTCAGAACCGTGGTCAAACTTGCTTTATCTGCCGCAAAGCGTGGGCAGCCCAGTAGCTGACATTTTTGTTAGTACTGCCGGCGGCCTGCTCCAACTGCTCCTGGGCCTCCTGCCCGAACAGCACCAGAATACCGGCAGACTCCGAGCGTATCGACCAGTTCTCATTGCCGAGGGCTCCAAGCAGGTGAGGGATGGCAGGCGGTCCAATGGCCTGCAGCGCATGTGCGGCAGCGGCGATAAGAAGTTCGTCTTCGCTGCCCAGAAACCGTATGAGGTTGGGGACGGCTGTTTCTTCACCACGGGCACCCAGAATCCTGGCAATGGAAGCAGCCTGCGTCCTGCCTGCCGATGAGAACCGGGCGAGAAGTTTCCCTTGCAGCGACGGGTGCTGCAGGGCAGTCACCACGTCGATAAGCCAGCGTTCTACATCTTCCCGTTGCTTGCCCAAGTTGGCTATAAGGGCGTCTATGGCTTCATCCGTACCTATTTTACCCAGACCGGTAGCAGCGTATTTCCTGACCCAATCGTTTACATCTCCTTCAAGGGCGGTGGCCAGTGGTTCTATGGAGCGGGGATCGGGGATGGCACTCAACGCGTAGGCGGCAAAAAACCGCATCTCCTGGTCTTGATCCCTGAGCAGGACATTAATCAGGGGCTCTACCGCCAATTTACCGATGTCTTCAATGACACGGGCCACCCAGTACCGTACATCCGGGTTGGGATGGTTGAGTGATTTTATGAGATAGGGGACCGAGAGAAGCTGGAGTTTTTTCAAGGCTTCAGCTACACTTTTTCTGACTATCCAGAACGGATCACCCAGGGCCCCGATCAACGCTGGAACACCTTTTTCCTCTCCGGCTTCACCCAGGGCCCACGAAGCGAACATCCGGATGTCCTCTTTTTCATCAGAAAGAGCCCTGATCAGCGGATCGAGGGCCTCTCCCCCCAGACGGGCCAGTACTTTGGTGGTCCAGTACCTGACATTGGTATTATCAGCGTCGATCGCCCGGGCCAGGATCGGTAGCGCTTGATTGCCGAACTTCACCAGCGATTCGGCGGCGTTGCGCCGCACCGGCCACGATTTGTCATCGAGCCGCTCGATAAGTGACGGGATTATCCCTTCCCCTTCCGCACCGGCAGCGTACTGGGCGGCGTGGGCCCGGATGTGAGGATCCAGATCCTGCATGAGCCCGACCAGGACGGAAGCTCCCTTGCTCCCAATCTTATCCATTACTTCAGTGACCAGATCGTAAATATCTTCCCGGTCCTCCTTGATGATCTCCAACAGCGGCCGTATAACGGGAGGACCGATTCTTACCAGAACGCGGACGACCCACCTGGATTTTCCGGAGTCCTGGCGTTTGATACTGCCCAGCAGCGACGGGACCGCTTCCACACCGAATGAGACGAGAGAATCAGCCGCTGCTTTTCTCACGGACATGTACTCGTCATTCAGAAGTTCAATGAGGGGCTCGATGCACTCTTTTTCCCGGGATTCTCCGATGGCCCTGGCTGCGGAAAACCTGACCTGCTTGTCCTTCGCCCTGGTGAACCGCTTGAGAGCCGTAACGGCTGTTTTCCCCATCCTGCCCAGGGTGATGGTGGCCCAGTACCGCCGGGTCTCATCCTTTTGCCTGAGGACCTGCCCAAGAAGCTTGAGCGCTGTCTTTCCGATAGCGGCCAGTTCAGTGGAAGAGGCGTTGCAGACCGCCCAATTGGAGCTGCCCAGGCTGCGCACCAGTGCTTTTACGGCCCGGGGGTCGTCGCTCTTACCCAGTGCCTCCACCGCGAACAGCTGCATGCGGTACTCACCTTTCCCAAGCACTTCGAGGAGCGGTGTAACACCGGCGGCACCGAGACATCCCAGGGTACGAACCGACCAGTATTTTATATCCTCACAGGGATCGGACAGAGCCTTTTGCAGCTCCGGAACTGCGCGTTCACCAACCTTGACCATGGCTTCCGAGGCCCGTTTTCTGACTATCCAGGTCGGATTACCAAAGGCCGCGATGAGCATCCTCACGGATTCGGTCACGGTCTTTGTCTTCAGGCTGTTGAGAAGTTCTCTGACCTGTTGTTCCTGCTGTTCAACATCCCCGACACCGGCGGGAAGCGGGTTCGCAGCCACAGGTTCACCTCCCCGTGAAGCTAAAAGATGGCTTCAACTTCTTTTACACTCTCTATTTCTTGAGTGAGAATCGCCTCCACGACGCCTTTCAGCGTCATCTGGGCTCCCATACATCCCGCGCAGGCACCCTGGAGACGGACCTTGACCACACCTTCCTCGGTCACGTCCACCAGTTCCACACCGCCGCCATGCATGGCCAGCATGGGTTCGACTTTCTCTTTCAAAACGGATTCTATCTTTTCGCGATCAGCCATCAGTGGGCTCCTTCCTGTTAAAAAAAAGTTTGATGACGTTTAATCGGCGGCGCTAGCCGTCCGTTTTAAACGCCATGTGCAACGCCGCCTCAGGCCGGCGTTGCATTATTATTTACCACACTTTTTCCTGAAAACTACAGGTTTCTGTGAAAATTCAAGACTTTTTTGCGCCTGGTGCACGTAGATAGGAAAATACTCCGGGCCAATCTCCGTCTTCCGGCGCACATACCGGAACCAGACAGAAAGCTTACCCGGTGCACTGAGTTGTGAACCTGCTTCCAATAAGCCGATTTCCGTTTCTATTTCAATGTTATCAGGTGATGAGACGAGCTGAAGCTTCTCCGGAAAAAATATGGTGACTCTGGTTTCCGCCTTGAAAGGAAACCGGAAACAAAGCGGGTGTTTTCTCCCTCGACCTGGCTGCGGCACTCTTGCGTAATGCAAACCGGGTATGGTCACTGTTAACACATCATCCTTCTCTTTCACGTACCGGGAAGAATTGAATGTCAGTCCCATGGACATATTACATGACATGTCCCGAGGATCGGAAACGAAGCAGTTGACCAGCACCCCGCCCGGGTAGAGTGTTTCCACGGCGCGTGACAGCGTCTGCTTGAGAAGCGCAGGACTCAGCGAGGCGAATTCCCGCCGGTAACTGCGATCGACTTCTCCGCCGGCAGTGCTGACAGACCTCACTTCCACCGTACCCTCCATTGTGATATCCATTTCGAGCCGTTCACGCACGAAATTATCCTGTTCTGATGAACAGGGAGTCGAAATCAAACCCATGCATCCTTCTTCCAGAGGAAGCACGCTACGGCCCTGGTCTTCAGCCGGAAGATGAGGAAATGAAAGCCACTCAGCCGAAGGGTCGAGGAACAACAACCGATTCTCCAGTTCAGCCAGGACCAGCACATGATTGAACTGGGAGAGAAGAGGAAGCTGATGCGCTATCCGCCCGTTCTCCCTGGTGCTGATCAGACCGTGGACGGCCCGGACACCAAGTGAGCGCAGCATGGACACCAGCAGGGTACTTTTCTCCAGAGGTGCACCGTATCCCTGAACGAGCACCTTGTTGGCAGGAATGAAGGTGAGTCCGGTGTCCACCAGGTCGATTTCCACCGGTACGATTTCCCGCTGTACGAATTCGAATACCCGGCACACCTTTTCCTCCAGGCTCTGGGCGCCGGCTACCAGCCGGTCAACAACTTTTCGGATCTCATCAGTCGGCGTGACTGCCACCATAATCCGGGGAAGGAGCCGCCGGGCGATGGTGGACCACTGTTTCATCGAGGTCACGGCGATAAACGGGCTCAGATCGGCGTACTGCGGCATATTTGTTTCTCTGATCAACGGTGGGGTCAAATCGGTATTCCAGACACGAACATCATATCCCCCCGCAGTGAAACGCACCGGAAGCCCGGATTGTTCGAGCCGGGGAGAAGCGTACCACACTTTTTTTCCGGCCGGGACGGCGACCGCCAGCAGGTTTTCCAGGTAAGGGACCAGCCCCTGGATGCTGAAGAGAATCTCGAACTCGCCCGGAACAAGGGGAGTTCTACGATGAACAATATATTCATAATCGAGCACGGTTCCGGGAGCGCACCCATTGAAGGGGATAACCAGCATTTTGAGATCGGAATAGAACTGCATAATCTCATATACCGTCAGTTGTTCGACGGATGAATCAGTCGTTACGGGAATGATTTCCCCTTCAGGAGTAATCACCCGTGCATAGACAAGTTCGAGCCGTTCACAGCGGGAGTTGAAGTGAATTTTTACATCCGTCCGCTCACGGTCACATTCCCCCGCCACCCGGATTGCTTTCCGGATCAAAAGATGCTGGGTGCCATCACTGTCAACCCGCAGAGCCCTGGCATCGAGAAGGTACATAGAATTAAAATCTGTTCCCTGGCTCGTCATGCTGACCACAAGGGCATCGGCAGCGTCTTTTGATTCTGCCAATTTCTCCGAAATCTTTGCCGGATTGATTCTGTCGTGCTCGGCCGGGCCCGGGGGGACCGTAAGATCGCAGCCCCGGATAAACGGAAGAAAATCACCGGGCAGCGGTTCAGCCGCCAATGGGTAGTGGCACAGAAGAAAAGTTATGAAAACAAGGAATCCCGAGATACTCCGGGAAAACGTTATTCTTGCCCGCAACATCCGTACATTACCCTCTCTATTTTTGCACGGTTCTCGCACACCACTCGCCCATTTTTTATTACGGTCCGGACAAAATTCTGCCCGAAACGGTAAGCCAGATGGTCCCATGAAGGTACATCGAGCAGCAGCATGTCAGCGTTCTTCCCAGCTTCCAGCGAGCCAACCAGGGCGGCGCGGTCGAGCACCGACGCGGCATTGATGGTTACGGCGGTGATAGCCTCCGCGGGCGTCATATTGAGCAGAACACAGCCCAGGTTGACAATGAGGGGCAGCGACATGGTAGGAGAGGAACCGGGGTTGAAATCCGTGGACAGAGCCACCGGAACCCCCGCATCGATAAGCCGTCTGGCCGGCGCGGGCTCTTCTCCCAGGAACAAACCCGTTCCCGGCAGAAGAACCGCCGTGGTTCCCGCTTCAGCCAGGGCCTCTATTCCAGCATCAGACACTTTTAAAAGATGATCGGCGGACCGGGCACCAAGTCTGGCTGCCAGCTCCGCTCCTCCAGAGGGCTCGATCTCATCAGCGTGAAGCCTTATCTTGAAGCCGAGCTGTTTCGCTTTCTCCAGGTAGGGACCGGCACTCTCGGCAGGGAATACCCTGTTCTCACAGAATATATCGCAGAATTCCGCCAGTTTCCTCCGGGCCACCTCGGGCAGGACTTCTTCCGCAAGTCTGGCGAGAAACTCAGTCTGGCGGCCTTCGTACTCGGGCGGTACGGCATGGGCACCCAGGAAAGTGGCGACCACATCCACCGGGTGGAGGCGGTCCAGTTCGGCTATCACCTCGAGCATCTTGATCTCGGTCTCCAGATCGAGACCGTAACCGGTTTTTATCTCACAGGTGGTGGTCCCGAGGGACAGTACGGCATCCAACCGTTTGAGCCCTTCTTCAATAAGCTCTTCTCGGCTGGAGTTCCGGGTAGCCCTGACTGAAGACAGTATACCGCCTCCCGACTCCAGTATATCCAGATAGCTGGCACCTTCAAGTTTTTTCACGAACTCGCCACAGCGCCACCCGCCAAACACCATGTGCGTGTGGCATTCAACCAGGCCGGGGATGATGACGCCGCCGGCGGCGTCGAGCCGTACACCATGCGGCACGAGTTGTGTTTGTCCAAGCACATCCTCTTGTGGACCAACGGCAACGATGGTTCCCTGATACGAGGCCACCGCCCCCTGGGAGGTCACGCTGATATCAGACATGCCGTCACTGCACCGCGGTACTGCGCCGCCGGCTGCGCAGGTAACTACCTGGGTGGCATTCGTCACAAGAAAATCGGAACGGATTTTTTCTTCAGGCCCCATTGTTATACGTTTTCCTGTTCTTTTTCCTCTGTCAGCATGGGAATGGTGAGATCCTGCTCACGGGCACAATCAATAGCTGTCCGATAGCCGGCGTCGGCATGACGCATGACGCCGGTTCCCGGATCATTGGTAAGGACACGCTCGATGCGGGAATCCATCATTTCCGTCCCGTCAGCCACCGTTACCTGGCCGGCATGGATTGAATAGCCCATACCGACACCTCCCCCATGATGAATGGACACCCACGAAGCACCGGATATGGCATTGAGCAGAGCGTTGAGCAGCGGCCAATCAGCCACGGCGTCCGAGCCGTCCCGCATGCTTTCGGTCTCCCGGTTTGGTGAAGCAACCGAACCTGAATCGAGATGATCCCTTCCCATGACGAGCGGGGCCCTGACCTTCCCGGTCCGGACCAGGTGGTTGAATTTCAGCCCGATCCTGGCCCGCTCACCCAGGCCAAGCCAGCAGATACGGCACGGAAGTCCCTGAAACGGTATCTTCTCCCGTGCCAGCCGGATCCAGCGCTTGAGCGCTTCGTCCTCGGGAAATTCTTCCAGTATCAGCCGGTCGGTGACGGCGATGTCTTCCGGATCACCGGACAGAGCAGCCCAGCGGAAAGGCCCCTTACCCTGGCAAAAAAGAGGACGAATATATTCCGGTACGAAACCGGGCACATCGAATGCCCGTTGGACACCCGCCTTCTGGGCCTGGGCCCTTAAGTTGTTTCCGTAGTCAAACGCCACTGCGCCCCGGTCCTTCATGACCAGTATGGCCTCCATGTGCCGGCCCATGGATTCGAATGAACGCTTGATATACTCATCCGGATTGTTTTTCCTCAGTTCCAGTGCATCCTTAAAAGGCATACCACCCGGTACATAGCCGTTGAGTTCGTCGTGGGCAGACGTCTGGTCGGTAACCACGTCCGGAGTGATTCCCCGTTTTACCAGTTCGGGATGGATGTCCGCAGCGTTGCCCACCAGGCCAACCGACAGCGGCTGTTTCGTTTTAACGGCTTCGTCAACCCAGGACAGAGCTTCATCCAGCCGATCCGTTACTCTGTCGCAGAATCCCTGCTCGATCCGGCGTTCAATCCGGGCCCGGTCGACTTCCACATCGAGCACCACACCACCATTCATGGTCACGGCCAGGGGCTGCGCGCCGCTCATACCTCCCATTCCGGCAGTGAGGGTGAACCGCCCGGAAAGATCACCGCCGAAATGCTTTCTTGCACATTCGGCCAGCGTCTCGTAGGTTCCCTGGATGATACCCTGCGTACCTATGTAAATCCAGCTGCCCGCGGTCATCTGGCCGTACATGATGAGGCCCAGGGCTTCCAGCTTCCGAAAGTGATCCCAGGTGGCCCAGGCGGGAACCAGGTTGGAGTTGGCGATCAGCACCCGCGGGACCTGGGGGGACGTCTTGAAGACTCCCACCGGTTTGCCCGACTGGACCAGAAGGGTCTCGTCATCTTCAAGCCCGCGCAGGGATTTTACGATTGCCCGGTAACAGTCCCAGTTCCTGGCCGCCTTGCCGCTGCCGCCGTACACAATAAGGTTCTGCCAGTCTTCGGATACCTCCGGGTCGAGGTTGTTCATGAGCATTCTCAGGGCAGCTTCCTGCTGCCAGCCCTTGCATGAAAGCGTCGTTCCTCTCGCCGCTCGTGGAGCTTCATTCACACCACATCACCTCCGGTAAAAATTATTATCCACTATTGATAATCTTCACATGCTCTTCGGAGCTTGCGTTACATCTTAAGCTGTTACAGCGTAAGCAGGTACCCGGTCTCTTCCAGAAATCCCCGTACCGTTTCGAAATCCTTGTTGATCGGCCTGTCCTCGTCCAGAGGAGGAAGCCGTTTCCGTATCTCCTGCTTGAACGTTTCAATTTCCTCTCCCGATACCAGGGGAGAGCGGTAATCGAGCGCCTGAACCGCACAGGTGGTCTCTATTGACAGGATAATCCCCACATTCTCTATCACCTTGAGAAGCTTGAGCGCCCCTACAGCCCCCATGGAAACGTGATCCTCTTTACCGGCCGAAGTGGGGATGCTATCCACCACCGAAGGGTGAGCCAGCACCTTGTTCTCCGAGACCAGGGACGCAGCGGTGTACTGACCAATCATGTACCCCGAGTCGAGACCTCCCTTGCAGGCCAGAAAAGCCGGTAGGCTATCGTTAAAAACCGGGTCCATGATCTTGTCGAGGCGGCGTTCCGAAATCCCACCCAGCTCCGCCAGAGCGATGGCCAGGTAATCAAGCCAGAGAGCCACCGGTTCACCGTGGAAATTTCCCGCCGAGATAACGTCGCCTTTCTGCGGAAAAACCAGTGGGTTATCGGTAACGGAATTGAGCTCAATCTCGATCACCTGTTCAGCAAACCGAAGTGCATCCATCACCGCTCCGTGGACCTGTGGGATACACCTGAACGAGTAAGGGTCCTGCACCTTACGACATCCATGATGCGAGGCCAGGATTTCACTGTTCTCAAGCAGCCTTCTGACCGAAGCGGCACAGTGTGTCTGTCCGGGATGCGCCCGGCAGCGGTGAACCCTTTCGTCCATGGGAGAGATACTTCCCTTGATGGCGTCGAGACTCATTGCTCCCACCAGGTTGGCCAGCCGCACCAGTCTGGTACCAGCCGTCACCGCCAAAGCGCCAACGGCGGCCATCAACTGGGTGCCGTTGATGAGCGATAACCCTTCCTTGGCCTTCAATGTCACCGGCTTCAGACCAGCCGCTTCAAGGGCCGAAGCGCCATCCATGCGCTTTCCTCCCACCAGCGCTTCCCCTTCACCCAGCATCACCAGGGCTATGTGCGCCAGTGGGGCCAGGTCGCCGGACGCTCCTACCGACCCGATTTCCGGAACTACCGGGTGCAGGCGTTTGTTCAACATGCCAACCAGCAGTTGCACCGGCTCCGGACGGATCCCAGAATATCCCCGGGCCAGGGCATTGGCTCTGAGCAGGAGCATGGCCCGAACTACCGGTTCCGGGAGGGGATCCCTCATACCGGCCGCATGACTCCGTACCAGGTTCACCTGTAACCGTTCGAGATCGCCGGCCTTGACAGCAACCTGGCAGAGCCGGCCAAATCCGGTATTGATACCGTAAACGCTGTCCGGTTGACCGAGTATTCTCTCCACTACTTCTCGGGAGGAGCGCATACGGATCACAGCCTCATCGGAGATAAAAACTTCTACTTCATGAAAGGATACGGCCTCGACCTGCTCTATTGTGAGAGATGAACCATCCAGTAGTATTCTATCCGGTGTCATAATGCATTTATCATAGCAAAGCTAATGGATGGTTGCAAGCGGCTTGTCCCTAAGGCAAAATGCCCTAATTGACAATGGAAAAATCGCATGATAGACTTTTATTAAGCCATGGAAGGTGGGTAAGGAATATGGTTACCGGAGCTATAGGCGGTTACGGAATACCAGCCACAGTTCAACAGACCAACCGAAACAATCCGGAAGCTGCACAATTCACCCTGGAGAACAACCAGAACACACCCGATCCGGCTCAGACAAACCAGCTTACTCCTGGCCAGCCGGCACTGGGAGAAGAGGGAATCGGGGGCAATTTCGACCTGTTTGGTTGATGGGTGCAGCAGGCAGTATGGCAGCGTTACGCAAGAAGCATTCATTGTCCTGCTTTAATGACAGACCGGAAGCAGGACAAGTTGAATAATGGTATTGGTGCGTGATATGTTTTGAGCAGCTTAAACGGAATCAACGGTGTGCTCAACATGGCCTCATGGGGACTGCAGAGTTCCCTGGCCAACATGAACGCCAGCGCCCGGCGAATGGCCGGCGCTCCCACGGCCAGTCTGGCCGTGGAGATAATTAACCAGATAAGCTCACTGAGGAGCTTTGAAGCTAACGCAGCGGTTATCAAAGTTGCCGACGAAACCATGGGCACCCTGCTGGACGAAATAGCATAGCGATACGAATATCGCACAGCGATACGTATATCGCACAGCGATACGTATACCTGCTATAAAATCCTGTCACTGCATTACACTATCATTAAATAAATCTCATACCTCACTTTCTCTACCTCTTGCATTGAGGAAAGCTTTACTCTTTATTGACAGAAGTTCACCATAGGTTTACAATGCGCCCGATTTACTTTTTAAGGAGGGCCTGAGGCATGCACTGGGGAGAGAAAGTACTGCTGGGACTGGGAATACTGCTTTTGCTTGTACTCGAGGCGACCGGCATTTATATTTACTATGAAGAGCATCAAATCATGAATAAGTGGCCTTCTGTTCCTGCACGCATAACCAAATCCTATGTCGAATCGGTTCAAGAGACCGATCAAACGGGAAATACATCCGATCATTTTGTTCCCAAGGTCCAGTACGCTTATTCCGTCGACGGGACAGTCATGACAGGGGAAAAACTTACCCTCATAACTCACAAGTTTCCCATGGAGGAAAGTGCCAAACGGTTGCTGGAAGGGCTCGAGACAGGTACGACCTACGAGATAAAGATGAATCCTGAAAATTCACGGGATACGGTCATCAAACCCGGTTATTCATGGGGAATGGTGCTGGGATTCATCCTGGGACCGCTTGTATTCGTAGGCCTGTTCTTCGGCCTTTCATTTCTGGTCAAGGAGTAACGAAGCCAGCGCTTCAGCCTGGCGCGTCGCCGACCCAGCCTGCAGCCGGGCATAATTACCGGCGTCTTTTCCTATTTTTCGCATTTCCTCGGGATCCTGGGCCAGTCGCACTAATATCTTTACCAAATCATCCACAGACGCGACTGACACCGCTGCGCCGGAGCGGCCGGCATCGCGGGCGATGCTCTCGAAATTGCGTATATCCGGACCGTGGATGGTTAAACATCCGGCGGCCAGCGGTTCTATCAAACTGTGTCCTCCCCACCCCCCGAAAGAACCGCCAACAAAGGCAACAGAACCGTACCGGTAGAAATCACTCAGTTCTCCCATGGTGTCCAGAATCATGACATCCCAAAGTCCACCGTCAGCGCTGCCGGTTTTAGTTCTTTCGTTTGTCTCCGATCTGATGACCAGGTTCCTGGTCACCCGGGTAAATCGCTGTGCCAACCGGCCTGCCCGTCCAGGATCGCGCGGTGCCAGCACCAAACGTGGTATGGTGAAACGCTTAGAAGGGAAAGCGGACAGTGCTTTTATCAAAATATCTTCATCTTCCCGATGCGTACTTCCACAGATAACAGTCGGCCGCCCAACGTTCAGTCCCAGATGTTCCAATTCATTTCTCTTCGCTTTAGAAAGAGGCGCCAGCGCCACATCAAATTTTGCATTTCCGGCAATAGTGATTTTCTCTGGGGGAGCACCACAGTTCCTGAGCCGCCCGGCCTCGGCCTCACTTTGCACCAGAAGCATCGAGAAACTCTCCCATACCCGTTGTGCCAGTGCTGGCACACGCCGGTAAAACCTTTCGGTTTTCAGAGATATTCTGCCATTGATCAAAGCTACCGGGCAGCCGTATCGATTTGATTTCCACACGGTCATCGGCCATATATCTGTCTCTGTAATAGCCAGCAGACAAGGTTTAATGCTGAAAAACAAGCGATTCAGGGACCGGTGTGAATCCAGCGGATGAAAGAACACGTCTTCCACCAGGTGGCCTACTTTTTTCCGGGCCAGCCGCTCAGCTTCCCAGCAGGTAGTGGACAGGACAATGGGAGTGTCAGGGTGAAGCAGTTGTAAAAGACGTTCAATTATTCCAGAGGCGGCAACCACTTCACCGGTAGATACTGCATGAATCCAGACCGGGTTCCGGTTTTTCAGGCGTTTCAGTAAGCCTTCATTATAATAACCCAGCAACTGGTCCAGTTTTTTCTTTCGCGCCGGACCGGCCCCGGACAACACACACCTGAGCATCGCAAGGGCTGCGTGCACCGTCGTCGAGGCCAGACGGTAGCATCGCCAGATGAATTCATCCTGTTTCATGTTCCGTCACCATATACTGGTCAGTGTGGCTTCTTTGTTTCCACCGGCTGTACAACCACAGCCATTGATCAGGATTAGCCAGAATAATCGATTCAAACAGACGGTATGTGCGCTGTGTAAAGAGATGTCTTTCTTTCTTCGAACGGTCCGGAGCAGCAAACGGTGGATGAAAAAACAGACGATGGTGCCGGCCTCTTTCTCTGATAATGTGCACGGGAAGCACCCAGGCACCCGCCCTGGCCGCCAGCCAGGCAGGCGTCGGAGGGGCAGATACAATTCGACCGAAAAAGGGAAAAAACTCCCCTCTCGGACCACCGTCTTGATCAGCTAGAACACCCACCAGTTCACCCTGTTTGAGCAAACGTACCGCCCGCCTTAACTCAGACCTGGGCACCAGTGAAATCCCGGCCGAGTACCGCAGTTTGTTCATTTCTTCACCCAGAAGCCGGTTGTACTGATTGATGAAGACAGCGTTCATTGGATATCCGTTGAGACCGTACCACGCACCCTGCAGTTCCCAGTTCCCCATATGCAGTGTCAGAATTACTCCGCCACGTCCGGAGTGCATCACCGCTTCCAGGTTTTCCCTTCCCGTCACGGCTACCTTTTCATTGAGGGTGCTTTTGTCAAGACCGGGAAAACGCATGAATTCTGTCAGGTTCATAGCCAGGTGAAGAAATGACTGTCGGCCCAACCTGCTTATCCTGCGCGGGCTCACCGGACAATCATGTGATCTGAAAGCACGGTACAGGTCACTCTCGACCTGTGCCCTGAGGGTACCTGCACAAAGATGAATTACGCCGCCGATCAATTGGGCGGCACGGAGAGCCCGGTGCTCAGGAAGAACCGACGCACTGCCGGCCAGGCTCCTCCATAGAAGCCTGGTTACCAGTTCCATCATGAACTGGATGTTCACTCGTTGACCTCAATGGATACGCGCCGGGGTTTGATCATCTCGGAAGCGAGCCGGTGAACGGGACTTCCGGGGACGGCTATTTTGACGACTTTCCGGTAACACTCGACGGCCTTTTCGAGATGTCCTTCACTGTTGTAGACCAGGCCAAGATTATAAAGTGCCTCCGGATTGTCAGGTTCCGCCCTGGTGAGACGCTGATACACAGCGATTGATTCATCTGAACGGCCACTCTCGGCCAGAAGAGAAGCATAATCGAATACTATACCGGTTTCTTCAGGTGAAGAAGCGATTATTTTCCGGTAGGTATCCAAAGCGGCATCGATAAGACCGATTTCCCGGTAGATCTGACCGATAAGCCTCAGGGCCGGAATGTGCCCGGGCCTGAGCGAGCACGCCCGCTGCAGGTGATCCAAAGCAGCGTGCTGATCACCCTTTTCAAAGCTGATACGCCCTAATTGCAGGTGGACATCCGCGTTATCGGGTGAAACGTCTAAAACAGTCCGCAGCAACCTCTCGGCCATCCGGGTGTGTTCTTTCTGACGGCAAATGGCAGCCAGTTGAATCCTGCACTCCACCTCGGCCGGGTGATGGGACAAATAAGTTTTCAACAACCTGAAGGCCCGTACCGGCTGCTCCCGTTTAAGCAAAACCTGTGCTAGAGAATAGGTGGTGGCAGCATCATCGGGGATGAGCGCCAGCAATTTCCGGTACGCAGTTTCCGCCCCGTCAAGATCTCCGTGGTCGAGGCTGGCCTGTCCAATGAATTTGAATATGTCAGCAGGAGCTTGCTCATTCAGTGCCGCTCGTCGAAAGTTAAGAAGCGCCGCGGATTGATCATGCATTTCCAGGCAGATTTTTCCAAGTTCTATTCTCGTTTCTAATTCTCCCGGATATCGTTCCGCCAGCGTTTCCAGGAGTGTCCGTGCTTCTTCCAGACGGTGGGCATCCCTGAGCGTGCCGGCCAATTCTCTGGCCAGTGTAGTATCATACGGGCTGGTGGCAAATGCCTTCCGGTACAGGGCAATTGCCCTATCATAGGACCGCTCGCCTCGACGTAACCGCGCCAGACGTACCGTCACCGCCAGGTCTTCATCCCTCACATCAATGTACCGGGCATAGTATGTTCTGGCCCGGTCCAGGTACCCGGCTTTGAAAGCATTATCTCCCATAATCAACAGATCGAACGGTGCTGCACTACCGGCGGCAGCCAGGTCTTCCCGCAAGGGTAGAGCTTCCGCCCATTTACCGGAGAGTTCAAATATTTTGGCGAGCAGCCGGACCGAGCGTTCCCGGATATCGGACCCGGCAGAAGCCGCCCGGACCGCCGTCTCAAGATCCTCTCCCGCCGCATTCAAATTCCCTGCCAAATACTTGGCCAAACCCCGGCGGTACAAAATTTCACTCTCCAACGATCCTGAACCGGATAAACCCTCGAGTACCGCCAGGGCTTCGGACAAATGACCGGCTGCAGTAGCCGCCCTGGCCCGGCCTATTTTTACCTGTGCATCACCCAGAAGACTACTGGCCCGGCCTATTCTTACCTGTTCATCATCCTTCTGTGCAGCTCCCAGTAGACTACTGGCCCGGCCTATTCTTACCTGTTCATCATCCTTCTGTGCATCACCCAGTAGACTACTGGCCCGACGGTACAATTTAAGAGAATCCTCCCAGTATCCGGTTTCAAGCAGGTATTCTGCGGTTCGAACGAGCGCTTCCGGCTCCCCCCGGGGTGCTGTACGGGAGGCTTTCACAAAATAACGGCCGGCTTGAGCAACATCTCCACGGCCCCACAGTATCTTTGCCCGCAAAAGCAATGATCTCCAGTTGTTGGGAGACATTTTCTCGAGAGCATCCAGATGTGCCAGAGCTTCCTCTGTTCGCCCTACCCGTGAGGAAGCTATCGCCAGCAGATACCTGCCTTCGGTATCATCAGAGCACAGCTCCACCACCCGGGACAGGACCCCATGCGCTTCCGGATACGCTTTCTCGGCCAGGAAACACCGTCCCAGTTCGAGATAACAGGTCCCCTGTTCAAAACCAAGGGACGCAGCCCGTCGAAACCACGGAGCGGCGGCGGAACGCCGGTTTTGGGCAACCAGTGTTTTTCCTGCCAGATAACAGCAACGTCCGTTGTCCGGGTCCCGTCTGGCGACCGATTCGGCCAGATGATGCGCCTGCCTATTCCTGCCCAGGAAGTGAAGCGCTTCGGCCAGGTTAAGGAGAGCCTGGGGAGACTCTAGCGACAGCCGGTAGACACGTATCCACGCCCGCACCGCCTGACGAAAATCATTGTTTCTCTCGTAGGACCGGGCCAGTAATCTCCACAAGCGGCCGTCGCGGTCCCAGGACAGTCCATCATTAAGCAGTTCTATGGCTGTGTCCACATTATTCTTATCCAGAAGAATACCGGCAAGTTCCTCCCGAGCCGACACATCGCCGGCAGCCACCTTTAACAACCGCTGCAACGATTCTTCAAGACCGTCAGTATTGCCCATTGCCCGGTATACCTCACTGAAAAGCCGCCACAATTCTGGTTCATCCGGTACCATGGCTGCAGCTCTCCGGAGAATAACCAGACATTCTTCGGTTCGCGACAACCTGGTGAGAAGCCGTCCGATGCGCAACATCAGAGATCCATTCGAGGAGTCCATATCGAGTAGGCGAGAATAGAATATCAGCGCCCTGGCCGGGTAACCGGATTTTTCCTCAATGGTGGCCAGTTTTTCCAGCAGGCTTTTTCGATTGAAATTCCCCTTGATTCCTTCCAGGCACAACTGCCGGGCTTCTTCCAAACGTCCTGTTTTATCAAGCACCGTCGCCAGAAGTTCAGGCAAAGCAGGCTCACAGCAACCCGCTTCGCGAGCCCGGGTGAGCCGCATTTCCGCCCTCTCCAGGTCACCCAGTTCAAGGGCCATTCTCCCCAGTTCGAAAAGTGCTTCCGGATCGCGGGGACGTTTGGCAAGAACCTGCTGGAGATGTTCTCCGGCTTCCTCGTCCCGGCCCTCCCTTACCAGTATTCTTCCCAGGGCCAGATGAGCTTCATATTTGTAAGCGGAACATTTAAGAAGTTGTTCGAACAGTGGTTTAGCCGCATCCATTTCGCCAGTCAGATACAAAGCTTTCCCGAACCAGAACCGTCCAGGCACACTGTCTTCGCCGAGTTCAACCGCTTTTTCAAGCAACTGCACCGCTTCCCCGTATTCACCCGTCACCAGGTGTACCCGTCCGAGCCACATCAGAACTTCAGGTGATGTGGGACACTGAGCGGCGGCCCGTTCGAGATGGACCATGGCTTCACGATAATTCCCTTTTAAAAATGTTATCCTGCCAAGAGACAGAGAACTGACCAGGTCTTCTTTCTTAAGCAAAAGCACCTGCCTGAAGTGAATCGAAGCCTGGTCGAAATCACAGGCTTCTTCACAGATAATCCCCAGAATACGATGGGCGGCCACATGGCCCGGTACTTCATCGACCAGAGAACTTAGTGTTTCTATTGCCTGCTTACTATCCCCGATTTCCGCCTGTATTTCTCCCAGCCGGAACCGTGCTTCCAGGAG
>CAYSPT010000030.1:27243-32062 GCA_964432985.1 uncultured bacterium | reverse complement strand
CCGGGCAGCAGACTGCACGCTGCTTTCAGGTGCCGGTCCGCTTCCGAGTACATCCCATCTTCCAAAAACAGCCCCCCGAGCTCATACTGTGCATGACCGTCTTTTTCATTTCTGCTGACAGCTTCCCGGAGATAGAAAACCGCCTCGTTACGTCGTCCGAGCCCTGCTAGCAGCCGTCCGGCTTCCCGGGCGAGAACACCGCGGGCCGGAGCGTCTTGAGCTTGCTTCAAGCCCTTTAGCAGCATGTCCACAGCCGGCTGGTACTCTTCCCGGGCCGCAAGAATTCTTGCCAGACCAAGGTGTCCCTTTATCTGCTTCGGATTACTATGCAAGGCTTTACGGTACAAGGCCGCCGCTTCTTCTGCCTTGCCCTGAAATTCCCGTACCTCTCCCAATCCGGCGAGAAGACGGTCGCTTTCCATTCCCAGAGCAAAAGCGCGGGAAAAGTAATGATGAGCGCCGGAATAATCTCTTTGTTCAGAGGACAACTCGGCTGCTTCAAGCCACGCGTTGGGTTCATCGGGACTGATGTGAGCCGCACGCAGATAATGCTGCAAAGCCTGCTGACTCTTCCCGAGAGCATTTAACGCCGTAGCCAGGCCGAAGTGCCCCTGATACGTATCCGAGGCGATTTCGAGAAGGCGGGAAAAAGCTTCGATGGCCTCGTCCCACTGCTGCCTCACCAGCAGCAAGTGCCCCCGCCGGCCAAGGATTTCTCCATCATCCGGTCTGACACCGGCAGTCCTGGCCAGAACAGCTTCGCTCTCCTTGAGCTTGCCTTCACGCTCAAGCAGTCCCGACATCAGCAGCGCCCAGCGGCGGTCACCGGGATCATCGTCCATCAATGCCATTATTTCGATCGCTTCCGAATACCTCCCGAGGCTCTCGAGACACTCGGCTATATCGAGCCTTGTTCTGCGATCAGAAGGATTTTCAACCAGCGCTGTTTCCAGGTGTAGAACGGCCTCTTCGAGACGATTCTCGGTTACCAGAAGATGGGCCAATTTTTTTCGAGGATCAGTACATTGAGTTGTACTAGCCACAATTCGCTCGAGACACCAGATAGCCAACTCCAGGCGCCCGGTTTTTTCAGCCAGTGCCGCTGTTTCCTCCAGAAGATTTCGGTCTTTATTGTGTTCTCTGACCAGGGATTCAAGAAGAGAGACCGCCTCGCTGCGCTTTCCCTGTTGAACCAGGGCTCTGGCCAGAAGCCTTCTGGCCGGAACCAGGTTTTCATCCATAGAAACAGTCGCTTCTAAATGCCTGACAGCGCCTGGAATATCGTTCTGGCGATAGCAGATTCGCCCCAGGTTGTAATGGATAAACGGTGGGGCATCTCCCTCCTGCACTTTTTCAGTTAAAACTTCTTTCGCTTCCGGGAGACGTCCCGAGCGCTCTCTCAATTTGGCCAGAACAAACACCACTACCGGGTCACCGGTACGAGCCAACGAAGCAGCCAATGCCCGCTCCACCCGGCCCTCATCATCCCCTGAAGGGAAGGCGCGCTGCAGCCGCAGCAGCGCCGGACGGTCATCCGGGTTGAGGCAAAGCGCTTTCCAATAGCACTCAACGGCCCTGTCTTGCTCACCCAACCGCTCAAGCGCATCCCCAAGCTCACGCCAGACAGGGATGAATTCGTCGATTGCGAGGGCTTTTCTCAAGTACACCATGGCCCGGCGCCAGTCTTTCTTCTTGAGGTACACTTTTCCCAGCCCGGCCAACACCCGGGGGTCATCAAATCCCGTTCCTCTGATTGTACGGAAGTGAGCCAGGCTCCGCGATAACCGGCCACTGGCAAGCATGATCTCGCCCAGAAGCCGGTGCGCTTCAAAATCGTCGCGGTTGCGCTTCAATACCCCGGCCAGAAAACGCTCCGCCGAGCGATAGTTGCCCGCTTTTACTTCACTTCTCGCTAATCCAAGACACCCTTCACGGCTTTCAGGGTTGATTTCACACACCCGGGAGAAACATGATCTTGCTTCCGCCGCTTCGTCCTTTCTCAGCCAATACTCGCCCAGCCTTAAATATGCCGCTTCACAGAATGGACCTTCGCCCACCGCCTGTCGCCACAGATCAACCGCTTTTTCTTCATCGCCGGATTGTTTAATCCGGTCACCCAGCGCCACCAACCCTTCCGGTGTCCGAAAGCCGTTACGTTCAAGAGCCTGCATGGAAGCGTCCCTGATCCTTGAATCCGGGTCGATAAGAGCTTTACGCAAATACTGGCAGCATTCATCGGACGCCAGAGCGCCCAGAGCATGGGCCGCTGCACACCGGACTTCGGGACGGTCATCCTCCAGGCAGGAAGCCAGAGCACCAACAGCCGAATCATCCATAGTGCGGCTCAGAGCCTTGCAGGCGGCAACTCTGACCGCCGGATGACTGTCCCTGGTGGCAACCATGAACAGCTCCAGGGAGTCACCGTCGCCCTGCCTGGCCAACGACTCAAGTGCAGCTGCCCTCACATCGGGACAGCCGTCATAAGCACAGTCTCGCAGCGGCACGACAACCCTGGCACCTCCGAATGAAGAGGCAGCCGAAGCAGCAGAACAGCGCACCAGATGATTAGTATCAGTCAAAGCCGACAGGAGAAGCCCGGGGTCACGCCAGCCGGTCCGATACAGCTTCCTGATCAGAACCGCCTGGACTTCACCAGGAAATGTCTTATACAATGTCACCAATTCCTGCATAGCGGCAGGATTGCCACTGGTGGCAACAGCGCTTACCGCTTCGCGCATAACTGCGAGAGAATCCCCCTGCTGCAATACCTCGATGAGCAATCCCACGGCTTCATTCTCAAGCCTGTTTGCAGACTTCAGTCTCTGTGCGGAGCGCACGGCAGCCCGTCTCACCATCTCCACCGGATCATAGAGCAGCTTTTTCAGTACAGCCAAGCTGCTTGGATCACCTTGTTTCCATAAAGAAAGAGCTGCCCGTACCCGTACCCGTGGTGAGGGATGTTCCGCCAATTCATCCAGTAATGGATACTCCATCTAGTATCGCTCCAATTCATGCTGCCCACTACTTCCCTGCAAACCCTCACTGAATCCTTCCAGGTGATCTGTGAAAAATTCGAGGCCACCCAGATATTTTTTGTTGTAATCGGCTACCAGACGATTGTGCCGCTGGTAAATTTCAAGGTAATCTTCAAACGCTCGCCGGGCTTCATCCTCTATTCGGTGCCTCAGTGCCATGTCCCGCTCCAGCCCGCTGAAAAGACTGACGTCTTGAGCTTCTCGTTTTAAATCACGGTATCGCTTCCACAGTACCGGCACCTGATAAGCCAGGGCAGTAACCCGGGAAGCCAGTTTATGCGCTTCATCCGTTGACTGTAGCGACTCAGCTTCGCGGCGGAGCTGCTGGTACGTTTTCGTGGTAATGAACCGTTCGATCAGGCTGTCAAAAACTTCTTCCCCATAACGGGCGGTGAATTTATCAGCCCAGCGCCGGCACGCGATCTGTATTTCCGGGGATGTGCGCCTGAAGGTGTTGTTTATCAGTATTTCGAAATCTGACTGAAAGCTGACAGAAACACGGCTGTCAAGCGAGGGTAAATCCAGCTCCACGCCACGGACACCGGAATTTGAAACAGTTACAAGAAGAAGGAAAAGCCCTGCAGCAGCCGCACAGTAGAAGCCGGCTTTACGCGGCCCGTATTTTCCGAAGAGATTCCTCAGCATATTTTCGTACCCATTCGTTCTCATCACCCAAAGCGTCTTGAAGCGCCGGTACTGCCCGGGAATCGCTCATATTTCCCAACGCTATAGCGACACTCTTTCTCACTTCCTCAGAAGGGTCTTCCAGAGCGTCCATCAATGATTCAACGGAGTAGGACGACCGAAGCTGCCCAAGGCTGTATGCCGCCGCACATCGTACGTACCACTCTTTGTCCCTGAGCAGGGTAGCCACCTCGCCGGACACCTGGACATCACCAATTTCACCAAGAACTTTGCACGCCCAGCAGCGTGAATGAGCGTTGTCATGTTTGAGAAGGGGGATCAGAGCGGAAGCAACCTCCGGTCCCAATTCCAGAAGTGTTTCTGCAGATTCCTTACGGATGGTCCACAGCTCATCACCCAAACATCGGACCAGCGCCGGAATGATTCCCTTTTCCTTCAGCTGCCGTAGTGATGATAGAGCCAGCCGCCGCTCTTCCGGAGCGGGACTCTCCAGAACATTAACAAGCGCTGACAGGGCCCTCGAATCAGCGTTCTTTTCCAGTATTTTCAGAAGCCAGTACCGCTCTCCGGCAGGTTGTTCCAGTATAGCCCGGCTGACAGCCGGTACTACTGCGTTGCCGAAGGATGCCAGAGAAGAAGCAGCCGTACGCCGGACTTTCCAGCACGGATCAGTCAATACTTTGATAAGGGGAGAGAACACAGATACATCCCGCGACTGACCAAGAAAATCCGCCGCATATTCCCGGATCTCCGGGGAGCTGTTGTGAAGGCATCCGATCAGAGCTTCCAGACCTTCCTTGTTTCTGGAAGCAGCCAGCACTTTCATTGCCCAGTACACAACATCTTTATTCGAGTTGGAGAGCCGTTTTACAAGATCGTCAATCAGGCCGTCGGCCCAGCGTATCAACGCGTGAGACACTCCGGAACGGATGAGCCACCAGCGGCTCCCCATGGATGAGAGCAGTGCCTGAACATCACGCTCACCTATTTCGATGAGAGCGGAAAGGGCGGCGGAGCGAACCCGTTCATCTTCGTCAGCAAGTACTGGAATAACAACACGGACCGCCCCTTTGTGCGGACAATTCCTCAGCGTTTTTATAGCATTCAGGCGCTCACCCTGGTCACCATTCTTAAGCTGC
>CAYSPT010000030.1:0-27143 GCA_964432985.1 uncultured bacterium | reverse complement strand
CTGCACCATCCCTGACAGCCCTCATAGCCAGAGGAAGATACGTGAGCACGCTCCCGGCAGTGGTGCCGAATACCGTCAGGTCACGGGCGCACATATCACCGGCAAATCCTTGCAGGAACACTGCTAATCGGGTAGCCCTGTCAGGTGAAACACCCTGCGCCAGGAACCCACCAATCATTCCGGCCAGGACATCCCCAGTTCCACCGCTGGCGAGACCGGCATTTCCCGACAGATTTACCCAGCATCCCCGGGGTGATGCCACGATGGTCCTGGCAGTTTTAAGAACGATCACGGCGCCAGTCTGGTCCGCAAGGTCCCGGGCTGCGGAAATGGGATCAGCTACAATAGCCGATGTGGACTCGCCGGTCAACCGCGCCATTTCCCCCGGATGAGGAGTGAGTACTGTCTCGCCGGTGCGCTGAGTAACGGCTTCCACGTTTCCTTCCAGGGCATTCAAACCGTCGGCATCGAGAACCAGAGGAGAACGATTGTGAGCCAGCAGGTGCAGTATCAACCGCTTGACTCCGGCTGTTCTGGAAGCACCGCAGCCGGCAACCAGCGCATTGGCCGGATCGAGGAGATGGCCGATTGACCCGAGACTGCGCTCGTCGAGCGTAGAATTACTTTCTTCGTCTACTCCGGTATGCATCACTTCCATTAAATGACCGGCAACAAGTGGTACAAGTGACCGGGGAACAGCCACCGTCGTCAGACCGGCGCCGACGGTGTGTGCTGCCCGTCCGGCCATCACCGGTGCACCGGTCAGCCCGGGAGAACCTCCCAGAACCAGCACGCGGCCGCAGTTTCCCTTGTGGGCATCGGGTGCGCGTCGCGGAAGCAGCCGGCAGGCATCTTCGAAAACAGTCACCGCCAGCAAGCTCGAAAGCCGTTTGATAACCAATGGAGGAATGCCTATACGGGCAACCCAGGTCCGGCCTGCGAGAGCCGCACCCGGATAAAGAACGAGACCTATTTTCAAAGCGCCGAAGGTGACTGTTTCCACCGCCTGCACGGCATCGTCCGCTGCCGCACCCGTTTCCGCCTCGACTCCCGAAGGAATATCCAGCGACAAAACCGGTAGAGAACAGGCGTTGATCTGTTTGATTACATCGGCCGCTGTTCCCCGTGGAGCTCCCTTGATCCCCGTTCCCAGAAGAGAATCAACAATCAGAGAACAGCCGTGGGACAACGCAATAATCTGATTTTCATCTACGGAATCCAGGATAGCCGGAACCACGTCGAACTGCTTGAGAACACGGTAATTAAGCGCAGCATCAGGGCTCATCCGCTCTTCATTGCCGATAATAACAACTTTTACGCTGAATCCTTGTTCGACAAGATGGCGCGCCACCACCAGGCCGTCGCCGCCATTGTTTCCCGGACCCGCAATAATGAGAGTTTGCTTAACCGTGTCACCGCCGAGAAGTGACACAGCCCGGGCATACGCTGCCCGGCCTGCATTTTCCATAAGCACCGGCCCCGGGACACCAATCTCTTCGATAGTAACCCTGTCTGCTTCACGCATTGTTGTTGCGGAAAGAAGGTGAAAAGTTGTCATAATCCATTAACCTCTCTGACACACGGCAGTATATTTATTATCAAGAGGAAACGCCAGCGCTCATTATAAGATGAGCCTCCGGGTACGTCAACACTCAAAATGACTGGTTTTCCATTCGAAACCGCTCTTATTTGTTGATGAAACTGTTAGTAGACAGAAGAGCCTGGTGCATGGTAGTATGCTCCGAGTGAATCTCCGCTCCGCGCACGCGCTGCGGGGCTATTAATCCGCGGGGAGGTGAATAATAATGCGCGATTACGAAACCATGGTGATAATCGATCCCGAGTTTGAAGACGATACGAGAGACGAAACAATCAAGAAGCTTGAAGCGGCTATCACCAGAAAAAACGGCACCATGCAGTCTATCGATACATGGGGCCGCAAGCAACTGTCCTACGAAGTAGCAGGGAACACTTACGGTTACTACTACATCCTCAACTACCAGGGTACTGCCGAGACCGTTCAGGAGGTAGAACGTGTTATCAAGATAACCGACGGGATCCCCAAGTTTATCACTGTACGTCGGAAAAAGCCGGTTGTTTCCAAGAAAACTCCTGAGAAAATATTGGAACCCAAAGTAAGCGAGGCTGATTAACATGGCTGATCTCAACAAGATAGTCTTGATCGGCAGACTTACCCGAGATCCTGATTTGCGCTTCATTCCTGACGGGACACCGGTCTGCTCGTTCTCCGTGGCCGTTAACCGTGCTTTCAAAGGCCGGGACGGCTCCAAGGAGGTCGATTTCATCAATATTACCACCTGGCGTGGTCTGGCAGAGCGGTGCGGCAAGTATCTTAAAAAGGGATCGCAGGTCGGTCTGACCGGGCGTTTGCAGATAAGAAATTACGAATTATCAAGCGGGGAGAAACGAAGGGACGCAGAAGTTATAGCTGATAATGTCCAGTTTCTCGACAAGGTCAGAGGAATTAAGCATGACCAGTCCGATGCTCCTTTTGCAGACTTTACGCCTCCTCGAGCCGACAAGGCCGTGAGCGCCAAACCACCGGCTGCACCGGGCAGTTCATACGGTCCGGCTTCCGACGCGAGTTTCGCTGAGAGTTCTAAAGGGGATGTACCCGACGGTCCGTTCGAGGACGACGATCTCGGAATTGATCCCGACGACATCCCTTTCTGAGTAGTCTTCCCTGGCGGGAAACCCAGTATTGAAAGGTAGAATTACAATGGCATTCAAAAGAAAATATGGTCGTGGCCGGGCAAAAGTGTGCATCTTTTGCAAAGACGGTATCGACGACATTGATTACAAAGATCTTAACAAACTCCGTAAATTTCTCAACGAGCGGGCCAAGATAATGCCCAAAAGGATTTCCGGTAACTGTGCCCGGCATCAGAGAAAGCTTTCCATTGCCATAAAGCGCGCTCGTCAGATGGCTCTCCTTCCCTACACGAACGACTGATCGTTTCGTGTCCGGATGAGAAGGAGGGATTTTGCGTGGGAGAATCTGGCGTGGGAGGAGAGAATTCCACCAAGCAAACGATAGAAGGAGCACTTCTTATCGGTATTGCTCTCATTCTCTACCTGGGGTACGCCTTACTGCCGGTAATTGGCGGCCCCCTGGTGCTTCTGTGCCCGCTTCCTCTTATCGTACTGGCACTGAGGCACCCACTCAAAGTCGTTCTCACCGGGAACATGGTTGCCACCGTGCTGGCTGGACTGCTTACCGGTCAACCGTTTGCATTCGTAACATTCCTCATGGTTTTTAGCCTGCCGGCAACGACCATGGGATTGGCCATCAAGGCGAAGCTTTCAGCCAGGATGGTAATAATGTTCGGTGGAATCACCATGACTGTTGGATCCCTCATTCTGCTGCTGGTAACATTGAGGACCATCGATAACGTTAATTCGCTTGAAAACCTCGAAAGCATGTATCAGCAGGGGGTGGAACGGCAGAAGGTAATTCTGACGGAGAAAATAAGAGAACGGGCCTCCACCGAGGGGTGGACGGATGACAAAATCAAGGCGGCTGTTGAAATGAATGAAAAGATGCTCGACCAGTTCAGCCGGTTCTCGTGGAAAATCCTGCCAGCGGGGCTGGCGCTGGGATTTTTCTTCGAGGCTCTGCTCAACTATATCATCGCTTCAGCGGTGCTCAAACGGCTCGGGTACAAGATTCCCCGGTTGGGCAAATTTCTTGAGTTTAAACTGCCCTGGTACACGGTCTGGCTTCTCATTCTCACCATCGTGTTCACCGCGGCAGGGCACAAATTCAGTTCAGAACTATTTGACACAATCGGTCTCAATCTCCAGTTGCTATCGTCTCTCCTTTTCTCTGTACACGGACTGGCAGTAGTGCTGTTCTTTGTAGAACATTTAAGGAAAAACTGGGACATAGGCAGGTTGCCGGCCTACTTGATTTTAGCCAGCATCGCCTTTATGCTTAATGCGTTTGCATTTATTTTTGTTGCTTTCCTCGGCATTTACGACCTGTACTTCGATTTCAGGAATCGTATAAAAACCAGTCCGGCTTCCACCGGCGTCGGGGGCAACTCGTGAAATTAGAAACCTGAAGAATTCATGAATCATTCAGGTTAGAAAATTGTGAGGTGAATCGTAATGCAGATAATTCTCAAGCAGGACGTGGAAGGGCTAGGGAAAAAGCTCGACCTGGTCAAAGTTAAAGATGGGTATGCCAGGAACTTCCTGATCCCAAAAGGTATGGCCCAGGCAGCTAATCGCAGCAACCTGAAAGCCAGAGAAAACGATCTAAAAATCCTGAAACAAAAAGACCGTCGGGACGAAATCAGGGCCCAGAAAATCGCTGAACGTCTGGGTTCGCTCAACCTGGTTTTCAAGGCAAAAGCAGGGGAGGAAGGAAAAATCTTCGGTACCATCACCACCTCGGAAATAGCCGAGAAAGCCTCGGAAAAGCTTGGCGTTGAAATCGACCGCCGCCGGATCCACCTGATGGAACCGATTAGAATGGTTGGCGCCTACAATGTTCCCATCAAGCTTCACCCGAACGTGGAGGCCTCGATTCTGATCCAGGTAGAGGCCGAGGGTAAAAAACAAGTGGAAAAACCCACGGAGACCGAACCAGCCCCAGCGGAAGCCGAAGAGGCCAAGGCTCCAGCGGAAAGTCCCACGGAGACTGAACCGGCACCTGAAGAGAATGAGCCGGTTGAAGTCAAAAAGTATACCGCCGAAACCGTTGCTGTTGAGTCGGATTCAGAATAGGTAGAGCACAAGGGAGAATAGAGTATGCCCGTTGCCGAACTGGGTTCCGTTGTCAGAGACGTTACCCGGGATATTGCCCGTATACCTCCCCAGAATCTGGAAGCTGAGCAGTCGACGTTGGGGGCTACCATGCTGTCCAATGAGGCCATCGTCCAGGTGGCCGAGTTTCTGAGACCCGAGCACTTTTACTCGAAGAAACACGCCATAATCTACCAGATTATCCTGGATATGTTTAACGAGTCCGAACCGGTAGACTCCGTTACGCTCACCGAACGCCTTAGAAAAAAGGACGTGCTGGAAAAAGCCGGCGGAATCGCCTACATAACCAAGATAATGAGAATGGTCCCCACCGCCGCCAACGTGTTGCATTATGCCCGGATCGTCCACGAAAAAGCGGTTATCAGAAATCTTATCACCGCCGCGACGCAGATTGTCGAAATGGGATTCAACGAATCCGAGAACCTGGTTCCTCTGCTTGATCAGGCTGAACAGCTGATATTTGCGGTTTCCCAGAAACGGCGCACCAGTGATTTCGCAGCGATGAAGCATCTTATCAAGGATGCCTTCGAACTGATCGAAAAGATGTATGAACGCAAGGAGCAAATTACCGGTGTTGAAACCGGTTTCCGGGAACTGGACCTGATGACGGCAGGATTACAGAACTCGGACATGATCATACTGGCCGCCAGAACTTCTATGGGTAAAACAAGCTTTGCCCTTAACGTGGCGGCTAATGCGGCCCTTGGAAGTGCCGGGCGCCAGGGAGTGCCGGTAGCTGTTTTCAGCCTGGAGATGAGCAATACGCAACTGGTGCAACGTATGCTCAGTTCTCAGGCGAGAATAGATTTTCACCGGCTGCGTACCGGTTTTCTGAGACAGACGGACTGGGCCCACCTGACGGAGGCGGCCGGACACCTATCGGAGGCTCCCATATTCATCGACGACACTCCGGGAATGAGCCTCATGGAAATGCGGGCCAAAGCCCGCAGGCTCAAGGCAGAACACGACATTCGCCTGCTGATAATCGACTACCTGCAGCTGATCAGATGCCACCAGCGGTTCGATAACCGACAACAGGAAGTTGCCTTCATGTCGCGGTCTCTCAAGGCGCTGGCCAGAGAGCTTGACGTTCCCGTTCTGGCTCTTTCGCAGCTATCGAGGGAAGCCGACAGGCGCGGGGGCCGCCCCCGTCTTTCGGACCTGCGGGAATCGGGGGCCATCGAGCAGGACTCCGACCTGGTTGTCTTCCTCTACCGGGAGTCGGCCTATCAGGATGAGCCGGAAAACGAAGGGCTGGCCGAGATCATCATCGGCAAGCATCGTAACGGTCCCACCGGTGCGGTAGAACTTTACTTCAACCGGAAGCACATGCGGTTCGACAACCTGGCTAAAGCGCAGAGCAGCGCTCCGTTTTAACTGTTTTAACTACCACAAACAGTAGTACCGGCGTCTTACCCCTCCGGTTCCGCTTCCGGTGGTTTGTAGGTAATCAAGCTAACGAGCCAGGCGACGATCAGGGAGAGAATGAACGCCGGGACGAGCTCGTAGAGGCCGATGCCGAAAGCGGCTTTCACCACTGTTTTTAGATAGTATTTCCAAAGGATGGTCACCCCGAAACCGGTTATCATGGACGCCACCACCCCGGCCGGGGTTAGTTTCTTCCAGTACAAAGCAAGTATCAGCGGCGGGCCGAAACTCGATCCCAGCCCCGACCATGCCAGGAGAACGAACCAGAACACCACCCTGATCTCTCCCAGAGCTACGACAATCGAGGCAATCCCAAGAAGCAGTACCGTTATCCGGCTGACCATGACCAGCGATTTCTCGCTGGCGTCGGGACGAAAGATCTTGTTGTACAGGTCCCGGGCTATAGCGGAGGCCACCACCAGGATCTGGGAGTCGGCGGTTGACATCATGGCCGACAATATGGCGGCCAGAATAATTCCCGCCAGCAGAGGGTGTAGCAGTTTCACCGCCACTATGGGATAAGCCATTTCCGGGTCCACTATTCCCGGCAGCAGCAACCGGCACGCATGCCCCAGGATGACAGCGCCGTACAGGGCGAGCACCCCCCAGATGATGGCGATTACCCGCCCCACCCGAATAGTGCGGTGGTTGCTGGCGGCCATGTAACGGGTTAGCACGTGCGGCTGCCCCGGGTAGCCGAAGGCAATACCGAGCAGACCCAGGACCCATCCCACCGCGGCGGCGGCGGCTTTCTTGCCGAAGGTATCGGTCAGCGTCTCACCGCCGTCCAGAGAGTAGGTTTTGGCAAACGATATTGAGGTTCCGGAAAGGACGATGGTTTCTTTGCCTTTCAATTCGACTTTTCCGCTTACGGCAGCACCATCGATCACTACTCCCGCGCCTTCAGCGCAGTCCGCCACCACCCTGTTGCCCCCGTCCTTCTTTTCCACATAGAGACTGAGCAGGATCCCCTTCCCGGCTGCATTTTCCATGACAACATCGTTATCCTGAGTCCCGCCGAAGGTAACCGTTTCTTCTTCCACCCTGATCTGACGCCATCCCTGTGAGTCGGTAATCTCGAATATGGCCAGGTAGCGGGCCGGCTCATTTTTAAGCCCCTCAACCATCTTCGGCACACCACCGATGTGCAGTATGGCCAGTATGGGCAGGACCACCAGCCCCGTCACCATCAGGAGGCCCTGGAGCAGATCAGTCCATGAAACTGCTCTGAAACCGCCCAGCAGGGTGTAAAAAACGGTGATAAAGCCTGCCAGAAGCACCCCGTAGACATAGGGCATCCCGAACGCCCCGCGGAAAGCCTTGGCACAGGCAGTGAACTGCGCCGCCACATAACCGGAAAGACAAAGCACGATGATGATAACACCAATCACACGGATAAGGTGGTTGCGGTCCCCGATGACATCCGACAGGAACCCGGGAACGGTAATCGAACCTTTCTCCCTGGCCATCCTCCTGAGTCTCGGCGCGATCAGGTACCAGTTCATCAGGAATCCCAGCAGGCAGCCCGGTACCGCCCAGACGGCGGAGAACCCCCACATGTAGCCTTCACCGACCAGACCGATGACGACCCAACCGCTTTCGGAACTGGCCACCGAACTGATAGCGGTGACCCAGGCGCCCAGAGAACGGTCCGCCAGAAAATAGGAAGACATGGTCTTACCATACCGGGCCGCGATTATCCCGATGACCAGAATTCCGGCCAGGTAACAGCAAAACGAAAGCAGCATTTGAAATGTCGCCGAGTTGATACTCATTGGTCGTCCTCCGGTTCCAGCACGAACTTGATGACGGCAAACAGAATCAAACACACGGGAAATATGATGTATGCAAATAGAGTCACCAACAATCACCTCTTCACAACTTAATGCTATTTACGTAAACTATGCTTGCGCCAGAAGCAGCAACACTGACAGAAAAACAAACAGATGTTTCACCATTGTACCCTCATTCCTCACTCATGCTCCAGAGCCCACGTCGGAGCTCTTTTCAAGCCGGTTACGATATTTCTCCAGAGTATGCTCCAGAGCAGTCTCCAGATCAACTCCGGTCAGATTGGCCACACAGGCCAGTGAGAACAGGACATCCCCGAGTTCACCCTCCCAGCCCTGGGTCGGCTTGAAATCATCACGGCCATATCCGGTGGATTTCAAGACTTCCTTGGACAGCTCGCCAATCTCTGAGACCAGGTCCAGCACCCGGTGCTCGATTCCGCTGGACAGGTTGTGCTCACCAACGAACCGCGCGACCTTTTCCTGGAAACTAATCATACTTTAGTCGTACCTCCTCGAGCCCGTGTTAACTGCAGGTCAATTCCGACTCTATTTTAGCGCATATTTTGACCGGCCACCACCATGATTGTATTATTAACCTGGTACGATGTTGAACGAGACGTATCCTATGAACTCCAGAATACTGTAATAACGGCTTTTTGACAGGGGATCAGAAACGTATGAAATTACTCATCATAGGTGTTGGCATCGTGGCGGCAGCCGTCGCCTCATTATTCGTACTCACGTCCTCTATCAGCGGCGAACGTGAAATGACTCCGCCTATTTTGAACTACCCACCCACGCCGGAAAAGGACCGGGATGAACCCACGGCCACTACAACTACACTGACAGTTATGACGTTGAACATAGCCCATGGCAGGAAGGTCTGGCCAAACCAGATGTTCCAGAGCGGCAGCGGCATCAAATCCAACCTGGATGACATCGTTACGATGCTCAAGCGCGAGCAGCCCGATCTGGTGGCCCTGCAGGAAGCGGACGGCCCGTCCCTGTGGAGCGGCCGTTTCAATCATGTGGAGTATGTCGCCAGAAACGCCGGCTATTTCTATTCTACCCAGGGAGCGCATACCAGTGGTATTGGGCTTACATACGGAACAGCCTTGTTATCAAAATATCCGCTGCAAAATCCTGTTTCCATAACCTTTCCGTCCTCTCCTCCAACCTTCCCGAAAGGGTATGTCGGTGCGTGTGTCGGTTGGTCAAGCGAGACCGAGTCGACCGTCGAAATAGTGTCCGTACACTTCGATTTTTCCCGGCATAGCGTCAGAAAGCAGCAGGCACGGGACATGATCAACCGGTTCTCTGCCGTAACAAGACCACGTATTCTCATGGGAGATTTCAACTGCCAATGGGGAACCGGAGAATCACCTTTGAACCTGCTGGCTGCGGAACTCAACCTGACTGCATATCGTGAACATGCCGATGATTTAGTTACTTTTCCCGGGACGGGAGGCCGGTTGGATTGGATCCTTATTTCTCCGGAATTCGAATTCGTGTCTTACAGGGTGGTTCCCGACATCCTTTCGGATCACCGGGCAGTAGTGTCTGAGATCCGAAAAAAATAGGTAGATCAACCCTAGGTATGTTAACCCAGGGAAAAACAATTCACGATCGAATAATCCGGTGAGCCCGGTATCCTGAGTTGTCTATTCCTGCCCTAGCAGTACACAAACCTGTGCTGCCAGCCTTTCAAGCCCTGCAGCCTGTTGGGTGGTCAATTCTCTCTCTTTCAGCGTAAGAGAGATTTTTTCAAGCATTTGACCCAGTACTCGTCCGAAAACGTGCCGGACAGTCAACGGCGAGCGATCCTCGCATCGGGAAAGGAACTCCCCGGCATAGGAAAGATCGCCGTCGCTGAGCGCTACGGATAGATTGCGGACCAGTTCTTCTTCAGCGTTGGTCTTTTGAATCACTGACAACTCGGAGAGATCTGTGTGTACCGCCTGCCGGGACAGAGAAAGAATACGGTCTTCAGCACTCGCAGCGCCTCCGTTGAGCGCACAGTACATACCCCAGACCGCCATCGGCCTCAAATACAGATCAGCCCGGGGTTTTCGGCCCCGCCAATCCCAGGCTTCCGGTGTGGCAAACCAGTGAGCGCACGCCTCGTCCTCGTAGGTGGTGACATACACTCCCCGGCCAGTGTGAAATCCTTCCTCTTGCAAGCCCAGATGAATCATCAACGACGCCAGACCATAGCTCACGCCGGTCCAGACTTCATCCGGATACCAGCCTCCTTCGGGGAACGGTTGGATGGTGCCTTTTTCCCTGATTTTGGACCACAGGTAAGAAATGAGGTTGCCCTGTGAGCCGCGCCGTGCACCCGCTTCTCGGGTGATTTCCTCTTCCACTTCGCGTCGGGCCCGGGAGGTGCGGGAGTTCCCTTTCAGGAACTTCCAGACATTCTTTATGGGCTCGAGATGATCGGACAGCGTCTTTGGTATGGGAGAGCCATCGGCCAGGCGCCCGTTTACGGCCCCGCGGTCGCCGATACCGTCGCCGTCGTAATCAGCCAGCGGAGCAACGTTCAGTTCGAATACCTTTTTGAGATGGGCTCTGGCCCTGGTTACCGGGTAAACCGCCGGGAGACCGCACAGCTGTGAATACCACTCGCCGGCCAGGGCATCAGCCTGAACGGCATCGCTATGACTATCATAATTGTAATGCGTACCGTTCCACATTTCCTCTTCCAGGCTTATCCTGGCCTGTTCGCACCACGGCTGGTAGAGGTCCAGTGCTTCGGCGTCATTCAGCAGTTCCGCCATGTCCAGAGAAGCCTCCAGCGCAGCCACCATGAGCCCTCCGCAATAGGTGCTGGTTCCTTCCATTGCCCAGAAATCATATGTCTGATCGGAGCCCTGGTTGTCCGGCAGACCGTTACCGTCTTCATCGGTGGTCTTCAGGTATCCCATGGTTTTCTTGACGGCTGGCCACATATAAGCCAGGAAGTCATGGTCACCGGTAAAGACAAAATCCCGGTACGTCATGAGAACGAACTTGGAGTGCAGGTCCTTCCACTTCAGACGGTTGGTGCCATAGTCGTCATACACGAAGAAAGGATCACACTTCCAACCCAGAGCCCAGCCAATTGTATTCTGCCGCGGCGCTCCCATATCGTGGGGGGTCTGCCCGAGAGGCTCGTCCATGATAGCGTCGGCGAAAGGGCGCAGCATGTCTTTCTCGATTTCCGGCCAGAAAAGCGGCAGCGCTATCGAGGAATAATAGGCAACGTCAAGAGTATTGTAGAAGGGATAATTGTAGGTTGTTGTTTCGAGAATAGCGAACTTGTTATCGTCCACATGCAGCCCTTTGAACTCTTGGGGATGACCCGATTTCAACCCGGCCTCCCATATGGTCCCTCCCTGGGCAAAGAAATACAGTTCGTTGAAAAGAGCGCAGGTGAGCCATTGGGGGATGTTCGGCGTCTGTGCTACCGATTCCTGCCAGTGCGCCAGTTCATTTCTGAGTCGGTGGTGATCTGCCAGCAGCCTGAACGCTATCTCTGAAGATGTGTCTTTTGATGTTCCGACGTACTCCGTGTACCGGCGGTACCATTGGGTGTGGCTGGCAAACTCCACTACCGGAAAGTCCCACGCCAGCACCACCGGCACTTCCACCCTCTCACCCGGCTGGAGAGCAACCGTAACCGCCAGTGCGGCGGCACTTGTATCTGGTGATGGGCCCAGGCCGGAGCCGTCAAGCACGCCGTCATCAAGAAGATCATCGTACAGGTCGGATCCATCCCCCTGAGGATTCCAATGTCCTCTCACGGACACCTGGCGGCCTGCATCGCTCACAGCCCCCAGAGCAAACTCGGTACCGGCACCCATCTCTTCGGTGCCGGTGGTGGAATCAAGAACAAGAACCGTCAGGCCATCCCGCTCCTCCACCCTGGTAAAAAGCCCTTTACGGGCTTGATCGGTGGGTACCCGGTTTTCCCACGAAAAAGCCACCGTTACCTGCAGCACTTCGGTGGACGGGTTAACAATTGTCCACACAAACACCGCTCCCGGATAGCTCGTTTCAACGTAGTTATCAGGCAGTACCGGCGAGAAGAATTCGCATCCTACCTGCGCGGTCATATCCGTTCCCTGCCAGTTGACAAAGCCACGTGGATACAAACCGGCGTAGGTTCCGCTTCCCCTGGCAAGGGATTTCCACGATTTGCAGGTCAATTTCCCGGTAGCAAGCGTGACCGCCTTCGCCCCCTCGCCGGGAATCTTCTCTACCAGATGAAACCGGTTCCCGGGAACCGCACCTTCGTAAATTTCTCCGGTATCGATCTGCCAGTGCCTGAAACTTCCGGTATAGGTCCACACGAAATTACCGGCACCGATACCGCCCAGCGGTATGCCGCGGTCGGGATCGTTGGCCGCGGCGCGGGAAGGGACATCTCCCAGGGATCTACTCCAGGCTGTGGAAGGAATGGTAACCGGTCCGTCACCGGTATTGACGCTGTCACTAGCCTGAGCGGTAACAGTTATTATCATCTGTAAGTATAATGAGCAGCAAAAAATGGCAACAACCAGTAGTAATCGACGTTTCATAGCATACACCCTTGCACTTAAATATCTAACACATAGTTATACTAAAATAACTGCGCATTCCATTGTACGGACGAATCAGCACTTTGACAAGTGAAATGTACGTGTAGAAAGTGATGTGGATTGTCCGGTCAAGCCGGACAATGACGTGGTTTGCCCGGTCAAGCCGGACAATGACGTGGTTTGCCCGGTCAAGCCGGACAATGACACCGACAAAGTCAGATCAGGTGCCTACCAACAGCGAGCGGCGGATGGTGTCGGCCAGATCAGTGGCCGCAGTGGCGATACGGCGGTCGTCGTCCTCACCGAGCGTATCCAGAATATCCAGGGCATTTTCTCCCATGCTTTCGATCAACTGGCTCAGGGCCATGAACATGAAGTCCCCGGTATTAAGCTCCGCCATGACTTCCAGAAGTGGGACAGCCGCTTCGGCCCCCATCTCCTTGATGTACTGTTCCATCGGTTGACGACAGCCGGCTTTTCCGCCGAGCATTTCTCTGACCAGGCGGCCAAACAACTGGTGATGCAGGGCCGGGTCTCCCTCGGAGCGGCACGCTTCTACAAGCAGGGTGAAGGATTCATCTGAACCGATAGTTTCAAGGACCATGTACACCGCCGAGCGGATTTTCGGATTGCGGTCCTGCGTCATGGTCTTCAACATATTCATTTGTTCTTCCGCAATGATCACCACGGACAGCATGTTCTGGAAAATCTCAGCGCCAGCCTCGGCCTCGATAGCCATCCGCTTGATACCGGAAGACACCAGTTCTACCGAAGGGTTGGCCCGAAAAAGCGAGGCTACCTTTTCACGGCCCTTTTCATCGCTGTCCCGATAGGTGGAAAAGAAAACCGTGTAGATTTCCTCGTCGCCGATATCCGCCAGGGCTTCGAGAATATGGATTCTCTCATCACCCGCTGTTTCCTTTGCCCTCCGTAGAAGCGGCGCTTTTTTCCCATCAAAAGCCGACTGTGACAGTGCGGATACGGCCGAGTAACGGACTGAGTCATTGTCATGATCGAGCATGGAAAGTATAAGCGGCATGGCCTGATCGGCCCCGGCACCACCCAGAGCGCTGAGTAGAAACTGCATCACCCATGGATCTTCTTCATCGGCCAACCGGTCGAGTATACGCTCTTCCACCAACGGTAACGCCACCGTGACCAGCCCCTTGACCAGGAATTCATGAGAGGATCCTTTAAAGGTATCCAGGCGATCGACGATAGTGCTGTAAAAACCGGCTGGAGCGTGCTGCTTTACTTCCTTGACCGCCCGGTCAACCTCAGACGGTTGCAGTTTTTCCGCAGCTGCCAGAAACTCTTCGCACGAGACCACCAGGCTCATTCTCCCGAGTAGTTTGACCGCTTTTTCGCGGCGGTCCGGATCGTCCTCCTTCAGCTCCTCCGTCAGCCATGATTTCCAGCCGTCACCGCACTGCTTTAGAGCAATTACCGCCCACCGCCATCCCGTGACATCCTTGGAAAGCGCCGCGTCAACAAGACCCGGCACTGCGTTTGTACCGCCCTTTCCAAGGATTCTGGCTGCTTCCTGCCGGATTTGTTCACACCCCTCGGTGAGCAAAGCTGTCAGTGTTTTTATTAAATCCGCATCGGGAGCAAAGTTCATCGCGCTCACTATGCGCAGGCGGACCTGATCATCACCGGTTTTAAGCAGGTCGGCAATTTCACGGGAAGCGGCCGGTCCAATCCCGGCCAGTACCACTCCAATATGTCCGGAGACAGACACAGAAGCATCTCTCAGACAGGCGGACAGGGGCCGTATTGCCAGTGTCCCGAGTTCCACCAGTCTCCGGGAAGCCTCGCGAGCAACAGCGCTGGAGCTATCTCCCAGGGACTGGACCAGCAGAGGGACTATTTCGGCTTCCCGAATCCCCCGCAATGCTCTCAAAGCCATGAGGCGGTGATCGGCGCCGGCGGCGAAAAGCCTTTTAACCAGCGAAATACTGGTATTCCCCATGATGGCCAGCATGACCGAGAGCACTCGCTCCTTCAACGTGGCCGGGCTTTTTTGAAAGACCGCTTTGAGCAGCCCGAGCATGTCACGCCCAGCGGCAACCAGTGCATCAAAAGCCGCCTCCTGTACCAGCGGAGAAGAGCTTTGCAGGAGCTTAATCAGATCACGGGCAGACTCCTTATCGGCACTGCCGCCCAAGGCGCTGGCTGCCACCGCTTTCGTGACCGGGTCGGCTGCGGCGAGCAAAGGACATACCCGATCCCGTACCCGGGGGCCCTGCAAAACACCCAGAACACCGGCGGCCAGGAACCATCCTTTATCGCTGCTGCCAGGTGCAAGAGCCGCAGTACCAGTTGCGGCCGTGTCCCCGGAACGCTCGCGGTGAAAACATTCATTTTCAAGGTAGTCCCACAAGGCATTTTCAACCTGTTGCTGGCAATCCGTTTCACGTGAAGCCGCGATAAGACGAACCGCCTGGTACGACATTTGGTCGGAAAACCGATAGAGCAGACTGATCAAAGACGCACAGCCTTCGGGAAAAATCTGGTGAGGTGAAGCCTGCAGAGCAAGGGACAACAGCGAGTCGTCGTTTGAAGACAATGCACGGATGACAACCGGCTTTCCCGCCGGTCCCATGCGAATAGCCGACCATAGCGCTCCCGCTGCCCTGCCCCCATGACCGGATTCCAGAGCGCCTACAAGCGCGGGTATGGCGGCGGTACCGAGAGAAGCCAGGAGATTCTGGGCTTCATGCTGCACGCTGACGGACGGATCGGACAGGGCTTCCACCAACTGTCCAATGTCCTCTTCACCGGGAGAAACATGCGCTCTCAGTTCTGCTATCTGCTGGGGCAATGTTTTCATAATATCGGGCGCTTGCCTTAGCTTCCCTTGCTTGAGGCGATTGCTTTAACTTCCCTTCTTGAGCATTTTCAAATCATTTTCATATTGTTTGTACAATTTGTCTTTCAACAAACCTTTTATGCCCGCTTTTGTAGCCAACTCCAGAATATCTTCAAGCTTGGTGAAGCGGCTCTCGAGCATGATGTCCAGATCGTTTTTGAACCTGTTGTAGTCCCTGCCGGCGGCTTCGAAGCTGGTGGTACGCCGGCGGAACAGATTTTCTTTGTAAAGCTCTGCCATCAGCTCGGCCAGTTCTTGAAAATCGACCGTTTTCATGTAATCGTCGAAACTCGGTACGGAGTCTTCGGGCTGTTCGGCAAGGTCAGTAATCTGCTGCTCCCGGGTCACCAATTTCCGGGTCGTCATCTGGACTCGCTGGGCAAGATCCTTGAGAAGCTTGAGCCCCATGTTGGGCATGGTCTGAAGCAGCGTGGATATTTTATTTCCCTCGATCACCATGAACTTCGAATCGGCAATGGTTACCGCCGTGGCTGTCCGCACTTGCCCTAGTAAAACGGACATCTCCCCGATAAAGCTTCCTTTATCCACGATAATAGTAACCGGATTGCCAGAGACTGTTATTTCCACGCCGCCTTCCACCAGTACGTACACTTCGATGGTCTCTTCGCCTTCTTTAAAAAGGTAGGTGCCTTTGGGAAACGACTGCATTTGTGCCGGAGCACCCGACGATCCCTGGGTCATGTTTTTTGCTCCGTTCTATTTTTCACGAACAGCCGCTTTAATTGCTTCGAGCTGGTGAATATCCAGTCCCTTTTTCTCGTAATAATCCTTTAACGCCGCGTACAACGCATCCTCCGCCAGTACCGAGCAATGGATCTTGACCTCCGGCAGACCCTCCAGCGCTTCGACTACCTGCTGGTTGGTCACGGCCAGGGCTTGCTCGATGGTCCTGCCCTTGAGCATTTCGGTCATCATGCTGCTACTGGCTATGGCTGCGCCGCAGCCGAATGTCTTGAAACGGATATCGGTGATGACATTATCCTCTATTTTAAGATACACCCGGGTTATATCGCCACATATCAGGCTGCCTTCTTCACCCACTGCATCGGCGTCTTCCAGTTCTCCCATATTACGGGGATTCATGAAATGGTCCATTACCGTTTTGCTATATGGATCACTGCCGGTCACGTTTGCTCCTCCTCACGGGTAAATGCGTACTCGTATCCACGACATAGAATTATAGATGAATATAGTCGGAATATCAACCAGGCATGATAAAGAAGACCGCAGAAGAAGGCTACCATACTGTCATCATTCATGATAGAATGAAACCTCACTGAAATTGTTGTCCAATGAAGCGTTGACAACTCCCTATGGTTTAAGCTAGGGGCTTTACGGCATTAGCCGGTAATGCACGATTCGCCCCTGTGCACCAAATGAGATAAGGAGCTGATGATAGCCTTGGCAGAAAAAATTACTCCCCGGGAAAAAGACTATTCTCAGTGGTTTATTGACATAGTAACCAGAGCGAAACTGGCGGATTATTCCCCGGTCAAGGGGTGCATGGTCATTCGTCCAAACGGATATGCCCTGTGGGAAAACATGCGGGACGTCCTGGATGGAATGTTCAAGGAAACCGGGCACGTCAATGCCTATTTTCCCCTGTTTATTCCCAAGAGTTTCTTGGCCAAAGAAGCACAACACGTCGAGGGATTTGCCAAGGAATGCGCGGTAGTCACTCATCACCGTCTGAAAGAGACAGGCCGGGGTGAACTGGCGGTCGATCCCGGAGCCCGCCTGGAAGAAGACCTGATTGTAAGGCCTACCAGCGAAACCATCATCTGGTCCATGTACAAGAAGTGGATCATGTCATACCGGGATCTGCCCATTCTGATAAACCAGTGGGCCAATGTGGTCAGATGGGAAATGCGGACCAGGCTCTTTTTGCGGACCACCGAGTTCCTCTGGCAGGAAGGACACACCGCCCACGCCACAGCCGAAGAGGCCCAGGAAGAGACATTGAAGATGCTCGATGTTTACCGGGTTTTTGCCGAGGAATTCATGGCTATTCCGGTGATCACCGGGGTAAAGACCGAGAAGGAAAAATTCGCCGGAGCCATCAACACCTACTGTATCGAAGCAATGATGCAGGACCGAAAGGCCCTGCAGGCCGGGACGTCACACTTCCTGGGGCAGAACTTTGCCAAAGCTTTCGACGTCACGTTCCAGGACTCGGATGGAGAACGCAAGTTCGTGTGGGCCACCAGCTGGGGGGTGAGCACCCGGCTTATCGGCGCGTTGATTATGACTCACAGTGACGACAAAGGACTTGTCATCCCGCCCCGCCTGGCACCTCGTCCCGTGGTGGTCGTGCCTATCTGGAAAGGTCCTGAAGAACAGGCCACGGTGCTAAAAACCGCTCACCGGATTAGGGATTCTCTCAAGGCTTCTGTATCGGTTCACATCGATGACCGTGATCAGTACAAACCCGGCTGGAAATTTCATGAGTGGGAACTGCTGGGAATACCGGTGAGACTCGAACTCGGACCGCGGGATGTAGCTAACGACACGGTGATGCTGGCCCGCAGAACCGGCGGAAAAAAAGAGTCTGTTCCCATCGCCGAACTGCCAGATAGACTTCCGGGCATCCTGGATGACATCCAGACAGAGCTGTTCGAAAAAGCCAAAACGCTCCGGGACGATCACATATTCCAAGCTGAAATCTACAGTCAGTTCAAAGATATCATCGATAATGAAAAGGGATGGGCTTCCTCACCCTGGTGCGGGGAAAGAGAATGCGAACAGACCATCCAGGACGAAACCAAAGCAACAATCCGTCTCATACCGCTGGATGACAGCAAGAATGTCCTACCGAACACCACCTGCGTTCGGTGCGGGAAACCAGCCACGGTCCAGGTCCTCTTTGCCAAGGCCTATTGACATGGACCAGCACCGTATCGAGCGCATTGTAGAGGTACTGCTGACTGCAGGCCGCCTGAAGCGGACAAAGAGAACCGGCTGGATTGAACGCGGAATTACTGAAGCTGAAAGTGTTTCTGATCACTCATTCCGGGTAGCCCTCATGACCCTGCTATTGTCCCCTGCCGGGTTGGACCAGGAAAAAACCCTGAAGATGGCCGTGCTTCACGACCTGGCCGAAAGCGTGGTTGGTGATTTAACACCACAGTCGCCGGATTACCCGTCGAAACCCCAAAGGGAATTTACCGTGCTTAAAGCCCTGCTCGATCCCTTTGACGAAAAGGAAGAGTTTCTTGAGCTGTGGTCAGAGTTTGAAACAGGGCTAACTCCGGAAGCCAGGTTCGTGCGTGAAATAGACCGGCTCGAAGCAGCCGTGCAGGCCACGGAATACAAGCGGGACTGCCCGGATAAGGACTCCCTGAACATTTTTATAACAAACGCGGAGCAGGCTGTCAGCACTCCGCTGCTCAAGAAGATAGTGCGTGAATTGAAATCCGTCCTGGAAGAGGATCAGCCGCTGGTGTAGCCGATGATCGCTCCAAGTGCCATGAAGAAAACAGTAACAAAGATGAACTTGATCAATTTTTTCATTGCTATCACCACTCCTCTAACGCATTAGTCCGAATGATACAAACCTGAGGAAACTCGCTGTTCGCCGGCCACGATGCGAGGATGCCACCTCGGCCGTTTGCCGCTCCTGGGTCATACGTACCATCTCGGTGGCAATTTCCGGGTTGCTGGCAATCAGCTTGCCCAGAACCTTCTCTTTGTCTTCAGTCGTCTCGAAATTGGCCCGGATGGCAGCCAGTTCCCCGGCATCCAGCCAGATACCGTTACAGCTATAACACTGGTCGATGGAAACATCGGACATATAGTTGTACTTGTGCCGGCGCATTTTTACTTCTTCGCACCTCGGACAGTTCAACTTTTCAGTGCGGACGGTATCATCCACCCGCTGCTGAGCGAGGATTTCTTCGAGCACCTCGCCCCCACCTTCGTTTTCCTCATCGAGCCTTTTGAGCTCAAAATTGTCAAACCAGATTCCACCGCAGCCGTTACGACAGTAGTCCAATTCGACACCACTGATTTCAACCAATTCCATATGCTTTTGGCACACGGGACATTCCATTGAAATAGCTCACCTCCTGCTTGAGGAAGCATACCAGCTATCTTTATCTCACGTCAAGTAGCCGTGAACGCCGTTGACCGTCAAGGGGCTCTGTGCTACTATTACGGAAAAATCTGCATGGGTGATACTTTTGCAACGTAGGGCCATGTATTTCTGCTTTTTTTTTCTGGCAATTCTCTTTCTGGTGATGCTTCCACTCCATAGAGCTGCGGCGGAAGTGGCACAACCTGCGGCAGTGTCACAACCTTTAAGTGGGACCCTGACCTTAAAAGAACCTGCTACCTCCTCTCTCACCCCGATTCATAACGCCTTTCTCGAATTCAAGGGTGGGCCACGCAAGCAGCGGGCCATTACCCGTTCCGACGGATCATTCACAATCAACCTGGACAGTGTAGACATACAACTGTACGATGCTCTGGTAAACCAGGAAGTGTCAGTCAGGCCCATTGCCGCAGGGATTGGTATTATAGTTGTCAGCGAACGATTCTTAGACAAAGATAATCCGCTGAAGTCCCGGCCAATTACCGGGAAACCGCAGGCAGTCAGACACCTTTTCATTCCGCTGGTGATCGATCCCGCCCTGGATACTGAAACAGCCCATGCGATGCATCTGCTCATATCCTATCAGAAGCTGATCAAGACCGCGCTGGCCGCATCACATTCACATGGACCGGATATACAGGCGGCAGCGGAAGGTATGTCTCTGCGCACCCACGTGCTCGTGCCGGGCAAAGAAACCACGCCTCACGTTCGCCTGTCCCCGCGCTCGGAGGGGATGGAATTCATTGTCATCAGACTCCCGGTTTCTGACCCGCACGGTTACTTCATCAAGCAATGCCTGGCATTCGAAGCTTTAAACGCTCTGCTTGGGAACCATGATCTCACCCGAGCCCCCGAAGACGGTTGGACCTCTTTGCACTCCAGCGCCACGGCAGCACCAGATTACACGTCCGCCTTTCTGCACGAACTGGTTGATTTGACCGGCTGGCTGCTCGGTTTGAGATTGGCCAAAGAACCTCCTCTGCTCTTCGGGCTTTGCTCGGGAGCAAAGCCGGCCGTTAAACCAGGAAAGCTCTACGCTATTATCAGAGAAGAACACCCGGCATCACTGAAAGACCTGTTTGCGTTCTTGCTCAAATCCGGCGGTAAAAATGATCAGCCAGCGATTCGGGCAGCTATCGAGCAAGCCGGACTTGATTCTTTTTTTAAGCCGTTGACGACACTCACTCCCCAGGCTGAAAAGGAGTTTAAAAACCTGCTCAACAAACTGCAGGAGCTTGCAGGTCGGTGGGAAAAAGCCCGTTCACAGGTCGAATCGGGGGAGTGTTCCTTTAATCATTTTATGACCGAAGTAGGCAATCTGGTTTCACGATGTGCGTATCTGGCCGGTCCTGAAACCGTTGAACATATCCGAACCCCCATGGAACCGCCGCTTCTTACCCAGTGGATTTCCCGCTGGAAGCAGAACAACCCTGACCAGGAACCGCTGCTCAAGGAAAAAGGGACGGAGCTTGTCACCAGAACAGCTGCTTTTTATCAGAATTTGACGAAAGCTGTTTCGGCAATAAAAGAACTTCGGGAAAAAGTCGAGAAAGACCTCGACCGTTACGAAACAATGCTCGGAAGAACAGTGACCTCCTTCTTTTCCAGCATGGACGCACTATTTAAAAACGAAAGCTCTTCCAGAGTCACCCGCTGGTATTCCATCTGGCTGAATCCGCACCGCCATATCAATGTTTGTGAAACACGCCTCCTGGAAGCACTTGATCTGGCAGACCGGATAGAAGAAAAATACCTTGAAAACAGCGAAACGGCCAGATCGGAACTGGCACTGCAACTCGGAGGCACACTCCAGCAAATCAACAGAGATATTTTTCACATCAAGGGAAAAATTGTCCGCAACGATGTCCTCTCCAGGACTTCTGACCAAATGTACATAGACATGAAGAGGTTAACTGATGAGTACTCTTCCTCATCCGGACCTACTATCGAAAAGTACAAATCACTGCTCAAACGAAACGGACACCTGGTAGACCGGGATCCTTCACTCATTTTTTACCGGTCTGACGGAAGTCGGAAACTCTACATGAAGGAGGCCGTTATCTCCAGGGCGCAGTCTCTACTCCAGGGAATGGAACGTCTCAGTTCCAACAACCTGAGTAACCTGACGGCAAATCTGCAAAAAGCAATTGAACGCCTGGAACGAATCAAGAAGCGGCTCGTTGAAACTTTTACCGGAGACCGGGAAGCGGCTGATTTCGATGAGGATGAGATGCGTTCACCCCACTTTTCCAATATCCGGATTAACAACAAGCAACTCGAGGAATATGGCGGCATCATATTGATCAGCCGGGGAGATCTCTCCAGGGGCAGAATAACCATCAAAGGAGAATTCGATCCCGGAGACTACCCGTTTCAAAAGATTCAGGTCAGCACTGACTACGGGACCAACTGGGACGATGCCGTCGGACTGAAAACATGGTCTTTTCAGCTGCGGGCGAACGACCTGCAAAGTTACCCTGTCGCTATCAGAGTAATCGACTCCGAAGGAAACCCATTCGAACTGTCAATCTCACCAATCGAGATATATCTTGAATTATGAATTATATTTTATCGGTAATCCTGATCCTCTCGTTTTTCCCTTTCTGGACTGTTCCCGAACAGAACAAAGAGGACTGGTTCGATGTTCAGAAATCACTTCGTTCGGCTCTGAACACATTGCTGGGGTCACCCAAGACGCTCAAGGTTTTTGTCTGGAACCAGGAAGGCTGTGTTCAGGGTGATGACGATCCGATAGATAGAATCGTCATCACCGTCCGGGGCGGGCAAATAAGCGATCTGCCGATAAATTGGGGTAGATTTGTTTTCAGCAATGTCAAGCTTAACATAAGCAAATTGACCAATTCCGGATCACTCGAACTTTTAGGAGCCAGCAATGCGTCGCTCGACGTACAGATACGGGAACGCGACATCAACGCATTCCTGGAAGCGCGCACTGCATCGAGCAACGTTAAAAAAGCGACAGTCCACCTGAAACCTGACTGTATCACCATAACCGGACACTGCAAATGGTGGTTTATCGACTCAAAATTCGAAGTCAAAGGGAAATTTGTGATTCATGAGGGATGGGAAATCCACTTCGAACCGTCGTTGATCAAGCTTTCATCTCTTAATATGCCGTCATTTATCGTCCGGCAGGTTATGGACCGGTTGAATCCGGTGCTTACCAGAAATGACCTGCCGTTTAACGTAGATCTGAGGAAAATCCAGGTTTCTCACAACAAGCTCTATCTATCCAGTACGCGATGACTTACCAAACCCAAGGGAGGGATTGATAAGCATTGTTACTGGTTCATGTCCTATAGGCCAATAGGAAGCTACCAGCTTTCTGGGATCATGAATTATGTGTGAAGGAACTGGTTTTCTACATTAAACCATACAAAAATTCTGACCAATCTGGAGTGCACGTTCCGTAGCAGCAGAAGTCTACTGCAATTTTCGGGTTATCATGCTATAATGTTCAGTCAAATATGCTTTTAATAGAAAATTATCTCAACTGCAGGTTTGGGACACTTCACGGTAAAGCCCGTATCAAACGGGACCGGCTTTCCAGATTGAGCTTTTTCCTGTTCGCCGGCCACGCACTCGGCCTGTCCGTAGCTCACGCCCTTGTTCTGAGTTTTTACGGCCTGCGGGGAGTGGCTGAAGCTTATGTCGTCACCGGAGTTGTGGCCCTGATCATTTTTCTTATTCAGTCCGTTCTCAAACGCTTCATTACGGGAATCAGGATGCTTCTATTCACGACTTCCATCCTTACAGCCCTTCTCATAGCCGGCCCGCTGTACCCGAAGTCCCCCACCTTCTATCCCTGGATACTGGTTGGTACGTTTTGTACATGGATAATCACTACCCTGCAGTTATGGGTTATTACCGGAGATTTTTTGAGCCCGGGAGAAAGCAAGAAGATACTTCCCCCGATTGCCATCGGCGGCTTGGCCGGTACATTGGGCGGAGGACTTCTGACGTGGACCATTGCCAGCTTGCTCAGTCCCCTCTGGATGCTATCCGTATGGGGACTATTGATGGCGGCAGCAGTTATGGAATGCCGCATTATCCAGCGGTTGGTATTTCCCGACAGGTCATCCGGATTCGATTTTGAATCCGAGCAGTTGGATGGGCATAAATCCACTCCCTTCAAACTGACTCCCTGGTCACCGTTTCTGGCCTCTGTCTGGCTATTCACGTTGTTTGCCTGGGCGGTCATTACCCAGATTGACATGGCGTTTTTCTCTCACGTGCTCGATGCATATATCGGATCCGGTAATTCGATCAGCAGTCTGGCTGCACTACTCGGCCTGATACACGCGGCTGGAGCCCTGATCGGTATAGTGATGCGGCTGCGCTTGACCAACCCTCTGCTAACAATTTTAGGGGTCGGAAACTCTTTACTCGTGCTGCCCGCACTGTCCCTTGTGGTTATTGTATCTCTTTCATTTTCTCAACTGTCGTTTCTGGCTACCGTGGGCCGGATCATCAGAATCATGCTGTATGGACCTCTCCATCTCGTAGCCACTGCGGCGCTCTATCATCCGATACCAGGCAGATATCGCTCGAAGGCGCGGCGGTTTGCCGACGGTGTGGCGGTACCACTGGGAGTTAGCGGAACCGGTGTGTTGTTTCTTGCCATCTCAAGCGGTTCCTCCCGACTTCTCCTGATTGTTCCCATGCTCTGGATTGCTTCGATTATCCTGGTGAAACGGCTCTACGTCAAAGCTTTGATCCAGAACCTTGAAGATACCAATTATTATGTCCGGTTTGCCGCCATTGAAGGGTTGGGGAGAAGCAGGGACCGGCGTGCGGTCAAAGCCCTCATACGGGCTATCGACGACCGTAATGTCAGCATCAGACTGAACGCCGCTGTGGCACTGGGGCAGTTGGGAGTACAGGAAGCTCTGGAACCGTTGTCCCGAGCACTTTCCGACAATGACGAACTCGTCAGAGCAGAAGCCGCCCGGTCACTCGGTAAACTGGGCAATCCGGAAGCCGCCACTCCCTTGATCGATGTTTTCAGAAGAGAGAGCGCCGACAGAGTAAAGGCGACCATTATCAAGGCACTGGGTACCCTGGGAGACGTGAGCGTGGTCGGACTGCTATGCGATCATCTCAAACACCAGGACAGCCGTGTCCGGGCAAACGCTATAGAAGCCCTGGCGGATGTAGGGGGAGACGTGGTGGGAGACATGCTCCTGCCACTCCTGGATGATGCCAACAACCGGGTCCGGGCTAATGCCGTGGTAGCTCTCTGGAAACTGTCTCACAAACGGGGAATCGTCCAGGGGACCGAAGCGCTTCGCCATATGCTGGCGTCCCCGGTTCCCCTCATGCGAGCCAGTGCGGCGGCAGCTATGGGAATGATCGGCGATGATTCATTTTTCCAACTCCTGGTCGAGTGCCTGCAAGATATTGATCCCCAGGTCCGGCGCAATGCAGCCAGATCGATGGAACGGCTCCCATCAATTCCGAAGACAGCCCCTCTCCTCAAAATATTAGCAGATGATGATTCAACGGTCAGCCAGTCGGCGGTCAAGATCCTCTCCCGGACACCGGAAGCTATCGAACCGTTAATATCCGCTTTGAGTTCCGCCAATCCCCGAGTCAGGGCCAACGCGGCGCTGGCTCTTGCTTCGGGGGGATACTCCGATGCCATAGACTCACTTGCCATGCTGCTTAAGGATTTCAATCCGGAAGTACGTCTCAGAGCGGTGGAGGCAATTTCACGCATGGACGATTACCGTATCCGGGAATGGATTTTCCCGCTTCTCGACGATGACAACGACGCGGTCCGAGCCACAGCTGTATCTGCCCTGCCCAGAACGGGCGAATCAGATATTTCCAGCCACCTGGTGAAGCGTCTCGATGACGCATCGTGGCGAGTAAGAGCCAATGCGCTGGAAGCGCTGGAAACGGTAGAACACAAAGATCTGCTCGATTGTGCCGTCAGAATACTGGAATCCGAGCAAAATAGTCGGGTAAAAGCCATTGCCGCCAGAATATTGTGCAAAGCCGATGACCCACTCGGAAGAGAATGCATCACCCAGATGACGGAAAGCCCGGATAAATGGGCCAGAGTCAACGCCATCTACGCTCTGCGAGATATCGCCGATCCAAGCCTGATACAACTACTGATGAAAGCTCTGTCCGATCCGGACCCCGATGTACGTAGAAACGCTCTGGCCGCGCTGGAAACGGTAGGCGGAGAAGTGGTTGAATCACTTCTCAAAGTCGTTCGGGAATCAGGATCTCTCGAGATCACCGATGAAGAAACTAATTTGATACACGGAATACCGGTACCGGGAGTACAGGCCATCGAAGGTGCCCGGGAGGTGAGGCGTCTTTCATTTAAATCGCTCAAGGAACTTGGGACCATTCCAGAACCAGCCATGCTTGCAAACATGATGCGGGACGAAGTAACCAGAGCCAGAAGCTCCCTGAGCCTGCTGCGGTCGCTGCAATCTTTGGGAAATTACAAGGCGCTGGCACCGCTGTTTGACATGTTGAAAGACAGGATGAAAAACTCGCGGAATCTCGCGCTGGAGGCTTTCGGCTACATTACCGGCAAACCAGACAACATCACTGCTATCACCAGAAGTCTCGGTGGAACCGGAGAGATAAAACACGACGAGGTAATAGAAATACTTGGAAGTTTTGGCGAAAAAGAGCTGCTTAAAGAACTTGTTTTGTATCTCAAAGAGGAGTGGGAATCTCAAGCATCCAGAGTATCGAAAGGCGGGCTGGAAACACTGGCGTCCTTGCTGGAGAGCGAAGAACAGCCGGTTCTTCGGGGACTTGCCGTCAGCGCCATCGCCGAGATTGGCATCACGAGATTATTGTCTCCGCTGGAGAATGCCCTTCAGGACGATTCACCTGATGTCAGGGAGAGAGCGCGTGAAGGGTTGGAGAGAATACAAGGAACGGTTACTCGACTTTCCGCTTCACACGAGCAAACAGAACCGTGCAACGACCCTCCTCAGAAACATACATGACTTCATCCATGAGGTTGGCAATTATGAGAATGCCTTTGCCGCCCTTACCCCAATCCCTGACAGCAGCTACCCGCTCAAAGTACTCGGGGTCGAAAACCCTGCCGCCGGTGTCCTCCACGGTAATGACGACATCGCTGGGAGTAACATCAAGAGAAAGGACAACACCATCTTCACCGGTGCTGTGCATTCCATGGTCGATAGCATTGGAAACCGCTTCACTTACAACAATGGACAGTTCGGTGATCTGCCCTGAGAGATAGCCCGCTTCTGAAAGTTCTTTGGCAAGAAAAACGCGTGCGTCCTTGACATTTTCAAGCCTTGCCGGAATCTTGATCGTAGGCACTTAGAACCACTTCCTCAACGAAAAACCAATCCCGCTTCTCTTCTTCTGCTCATCGTGCAGCAGCCATATCTTGCCTCCGTGAGCTTCGACAATACGCTTTGCCATGGGAAGACCCACTCCGATTTCCGCAACATTGAAATTCTCGAACTCCACCAGTTGCCGGGAAACGTCGAAGACGATATCCTCGTCCATATCAGTTTTTCCCGGTCCTTCATCTTCCACGGTGAAGATGAGAAGATCGA
>CAYSPT010000029.1:30717-63378 GCA_964432985.1 uncultured bacterium | reverse complement strand
AGTATCGTATGATCACAGCCAGCGCCACCGATGATCTCCGGGTCCGCCTGGTGAAGAAGAGCACCTCCGAATCAACAGTGGTGTCCACTATCAATGTAATTAACGGCTGGGCTACCGGCCGGGTAGACGATTTCGGAGAGACATACCCCGAAGCGTACTGGATCGTGGGCAAGGTCACCGGTGACGACATGCATTCGCGCTACTATATCAAATCGTATCTCTCCGGACCGGTAGTGGCGGCTTTCCTCTCACCGATCTATAAAAACATGATCATTGTAGATGTACTGGCCTCGGAGTTGCCGGTGGTAAGCCTTTACCAGGAGGGCATGTCAGGTCCCGTAGATCTGGACATAATGCAGTCGCCCCATGGTGCGTACACCGGATTTTACACGATGAATCCCTCTCTAGTTGGAAAAGGGGAAATCTCCGTGCGTGGCCGTGGCCCCGATCACGTACACGATGAGATCATCATTCCGTTCGATTACCTGCCGGAACAGCCCGGTTCCATGGAACTGGGCAGCGTGTCCGGTGTCTTTCTTACCCTGAAAAACACCACTGCCGGAGACGGCAGCGCGGTATTACTGGTGACCGAGCAAGACGGTGACGATGAACTCGAAGCACTCAGCCCGGTTGCACAGGTGCTTGCCCGTGAACGGCAGTTTGCCACTCCTGGCCGGCTTACGTTGCCGTTACAAAAGAAATCCATGTCCGCGCTTACATCTCTGTCACCGCCTGCGGGTCTGTTTCTTCACGACAGGGAATCGGGATGGCAGTTTGAACAAACAGTGTCCCTGCCTGCTGATGCTGACAGGGTAGCGGTTCCCATCTCCCGTCCCGGGAGTTACGCTCTGCTCAGTGACCGGGTGAATCCCCGGTTGTCCTGCCGCCAGACAGCCTCCGCTGCAGACGGCTCGGTGACGGTGGCAGGAGAAGCGTATGACGGCGGCAGTGGAATAGACTGGAATTCGCTATCGGTCTGGGCGGGTGGAGAACAGGTTCCCGCCAACGTAACCAGCGGCGGTGCGGCGCAGTATGAAGCAATGGTAAACGTGGATGGTTTGAACGGTAAAACGGTGCAGATTAAGGTCGCGGACCGCTGCGGCAACACCGCGTCACGCAGTCTCGAGATCAAACAAGGGGCCGCAGCGCTGTCTAGTGTGACCATGAAAGCCTATCCATGTCCTGCTGCCCAGCAGGTGACCATCAGCCTGACGGTACAGGGTGGGCTCGGAGCGCAGGCAACCATACGCTGCACCGTCCATGATGTAGCCGGTGATACGGTAATTGCTTTGAGCAGAAATGATTTCACCGATCAGCCCGGTGATATATTCGAGTATGCCTGGGACCTTCAGTCTGATTTGGTTTCCAACGGAGTGTACCTCTATAACGTGACGATTGATGAAGATGGTAATTCATGGAACGGAAAAGGAAAGATCGTTGTTCTCAAGTGATTCAGCACGCGGCAACGGACTGGACCGCCGGTCCTTCGGACCGCTAGCCGATCGGTCTTTCGGACCGCTAGCCGATCGGTCCTTCGGACCGCTAGCCGCTTTATGTCTGGTACTGTGCGCTGCCGTTCTTTTCCCCCCTGCCGTCTTGTCCGGTCCCTTTTTCGAGCCGGTCCGTCTGGGAGATCAGGATACATTTCTGGTCAAGGATTTTACTAAAAGCTCGGATCTTGACAACGATGGCATAACCGACCATGAAGATCTCGATCTTGACAATGACGGGATTCTTGATTACAGGGACATGAACTACCATATTCTCTACGAGGAAAGCGATAATTCGGTGACTTTCGACGGTGTGTGGTCTCGTGATATCTATCCCTATTTCAGCGGCGGTACGGCCCGTTCATCCAACACCCCAGGCGATCTGTGCCGGTTCTCGTTTAATGGAGAATATGTGGAATGGATAGGTTCAGCCGGACCGGGAATGGGCGCAGCCAATATCTACATCGACAACAAGTTTCAGAGATCCATCGACCTGTACCGGGAGAGCTACACCATAAACGATGTGCTCTACCGTTCGCACCAGCTCTATCCAGGGTCGCACCGTCTGCGCATCGAGGTCATCCAGCGGACCGGAGAAGCCCTGGTCTACCCGGTGGAGATAGACGCGTTCAAGGTGCAGACGGAAGCCCCACAGCGGAGGGACTCATACCGGGTGATAACTGGTGAGTGCGCCCGCATTTCCATGTACGCATATTTCTTTGTCGACCGGGATCAGGATGTGGACGACGACGACCTGGACGAACTGGTCGAAGCATTTGACCGCACCATCTTCCCGACCATTACCGGGCGGTTCGGCTCTGTTCCCACCTCCGGTATCGACAGTATTGAAAAACTATACATAGTGCTTACGGACATCAAGGATGGCTACGATGGTGAGTCCGTGGTAGAGTACATACCCGGTTACTTTAGCAGGATAGACCAGTACCTGCCGCGGACCTGGCAGTTCAGCAACGGGAAAGACATTTTGTTCATCGATGTCGATCCTACCGCATTTTCAGGGGATGAAGTTGCCCAGAGCCTGAGCAGGCAGCTGCACCACATGGTTCACTGGTTTTCTCGCAACGACGGAGATCCCGATGGAAGCTATGATGATTTCTGGGTGAGAAATGGTCTCGGACTGCTGGCAGGTTACCTGTGTGGTCTGGGCCATCCCTACCACATGGAATTTTTCAGACGGTATCCCGACAGCGAGCTGATCGTCGAAGACGAGATATATTCCACAGAGTCCAACGAAGGCGCTGCATACCTCTTTTTTCTGTACCTCTGGGAGCAGCAAGGCGATGATTTCCTTAAGGCGATGACCGCCTCTCAGGAGACAGGTCTTGATGAAGTCCTGGAAGTGTTGACGACATTCAACCTGACGTTCAAGGGTGTGTTTAACGATTGGGTCATGGCCAATTACCTGGATGATCCTACCGTCAACAACTGGGGGTACCGCTATGCTGATCTGCGGGTTGAACCGACGGCGGAACATGCCGACTTTTCTCTGGGAGAAACAAGCGGAGTGGTTCCTCTGACCGCGGCTCACTACATCCAGTTGACGGGTGTGGACCGCAAGGACCTGCAATTCGATTTTGCGGGCAACACCGTCAACGACTTCCAGATACGGGCGGTTCAGATGAACGTGGACGGAAACCTGACAGTGGAAGAGTTGACGATGGGTTCCACTCAAAAGATACAATATGATCTCGGCGGTTTCGTCAACAGTTATCGCTCGGTGATGCTGGTCGTTTCCAATCAGGCCCCGTATGAAGAAGACGGCCTGCCCTGGGGAGATGGAGTGTATTCCTACCTTGTGGAGGAGTTCGGCCCCATAGTGACCGGATTTTTTAACCCTGTTTTTCCAAACATGCTTGTAGTGAATGTTGAAGCCAGACCTACGCCGGTGGTCAAGGCGTATCAAACCGGCCGCGAGCATCCCCGTTATATAGATGTGAATTCTATTGGGTCATTTATGTATTCAGCTTACTATCACATACAACCCGAGTATCCTGGTCCGGGAAAGATCATCGTAACCGGTTCAGGAGACGATGGCCGTTTCGGCGGCGCCCGCCTGGACTTTATAACGGGACGCATTACCAGTGGCCATCAGACTCAACTCACTTGGGGCCATTCAAAACTTTCTCTGGCTGCAGGTTCCTTGCCCGATGGAACATCGGTCACCGTGGTATCTTCCGGAGTACCAACCCGTACGGAAGAACTGGTACCGGCCTCCTGCCAATTTGACATATCACCTGCTTCCACGGACCTGGTGTATCCGGCCCGGCTCATTGTTTCCGGGCTGCCGGAAAAAATGGAATCGGGCTGTACGGTACAAAAGCTGGGAATATACCAGAAAACCGAACAACGATGGGTTTACCGTTCCCCCGTTCAACAGGAATCAGAAGGCACCTTTTCTGGAAATGTCCATCGTCTGGGGCTGTTTGCTCTTCTGGAAGATACGGTGTCACCGAAGATACAGATTCTTGAAATAAATCGTGACGAGAACGAAATTATTATCCGAGCGGCGGTAACAGACAAAGGGGCCGGTGTTCCCGATGGCAACCTGGCTGCAACCCTGCCGAATGGACTTCAAGCCGATATCACCGCCTATGCAAATGGAGAGTTGGAAGTTGTTTTCCCGGTGCAGGCGGTAGGGAAAAACGTGGCTGTGTCAATCACCGCGTCCGACCGTGCCGGTAACACAACTGTGGAACAGTTACAGGTACAGACCCCGGCAGCGGGGATCAGTATCAAAATTTTCCCTAATCCTGCCGATGAGGAAATCTGGATACGCTGCGCGCTTTCCGACACGGACTGGAACGATGACGCCGAAGCGTTCGTGTATGACGTGTCCGGTGAGCGAGTAGCGCAAATCGAAGCAGTCGAGTTTAGTGAGACGGTACCGGATGTAATTTCAGCTTCGTGGAACCTGGTCAACAGCCGGGGAAAGCCGGTCGCCAACGGAACATATTTTTGCAAGGTCAACCTGGGAACCACACAGGGCAATCTGGAAGCAAGCGGTACCTTTGCCGTTCTCAGGTAAATGTCATTTTCGAGTAAATGTATTTTTTGGGGTCAATCCGGGAGGAGGAACTGCACTATGCGTAGTACAACAATTCGATTCAAGGCTCTGGTGATTATTCTAACCGGTGTAGGTTTGATCGGGTACACTGTCGGTTGCGGCGGTGGTGGCGGTCTCAACGAAGGGGGAATGGGATCGCTGACTCAGAATCTCGCCCAGGGGTGGGCTCTGGTGGAGAGCGGCTCTTACGCGGATGCAATAACCAGGTTCACTAATGTCCTGGGCGGCGGACCGGACCCGGTAATGCAGGCCGATGCGGAAACCGGTCTCGGATGGGCCTATGCCCGCCAGGGTGAAATCACCACTGCCATATCCTATTTTGAACGTTCAGCCAATATCAACATCGATGCCAACGTCGGGCTGGCAGGTTGCTACCTGGCCCGGGGCAGGGATACCGATTACAGTCAGGCGATCGCTCTTCTCAATCACATCGAGCAGCACGGCGGCGGTATACAGTTGTACGCGTCTCCGCATACTGGGGTAGCTCCTTCCGAGCTGTATGCGGTGCTGGGGTACTGCTATTTTCTCGATGGCGATGAGGTCAATGCAGAGAAGTACATTGAAGAGGCCAAGGAACTCGATCCTTACAACGAGTCCGTTCAGGACATCGAAGATGCGCTGGTGGCTCTAGGTTTAGACCTGGATTAGAAGGTCATTAACCCGTATTTCACCAACCAGCCTGCTGCGGTCACAATCCGCTTAACTTGACAGCCGTGCCATATGCCAGAAGTTCGGCGGCACTGGCAACAACGCTTGTCGTCATGTATCGAACATTGATAATTGCATCAGCTCCCATTTCCTTGGCCTGAGCAACCATCTTATTAGTGGCTGTAATCCGGGCTTTCCCCATCATTTCCGTGTACTCGATCAATTCTCCGCCGAGAATCAATCTGACGATGGCCGACAGGTCCTTGCCAAGCCAGATGGCAAAGACCGTGTTTCCCTGGACGAGCCCGAGGATTTCGCTGGTCTCCCGCCCGGGTATTTCTGCAGAGTTCAGCAGCAAAATCGTGCTGTCGGTCTCTACCGGTAATGCTTTTTCCCGGGGAATCCCGTTCATTACCTGTTCGAGAGCCACGGTCAGCAGGACCAGTATAAAACCGCCCAGAAAGCAGAATACTGCCGTTCTCAGCCACAGGGGGATAGTGGGATCGTCTTGAACGATTATATGCCATGGTATTCCCGCAAAGATGGTTGTGAACAGCCCTCCAACGAAAGCCAATGAACCAATATACCGCAGTATTTTCATAACCTATCCTTTCCTCTCCTGTATCCAAATGAGACAATTATACCTGCCTGTATCGTTCTGAGACAGTTCTGAGTATGGACGAGCCATAGCAGGAAGTGTCCAAAGCCCCTGTTAATGACCTTTTCCCTCCGCATTATTTTCGTTTCACGTACCTGGCCCGGAGTTTGCTCAACTGGTGAATCACAACATTCAAAGGAGGTGTCGGCAGTGAGGGATATCAACAAATTTTTCGGAATCGGGAGGCTCACGGCAGATCCCGAGATTCGGACAGTGTCGGATGACATTGCCCGGTGCAGGTTCTCAATCGCCATGAACAGGAAGGTACGTGAGGAGGAGGAAAATGAAGTAACGTTCCTGGATATAGTCGCCTGGCGCCGTCTGGCCGAAGTCTGCCATGAGTTTCTGACCCGGGGAAAACGGGTGGCGGTTCTCGGCCGGCTCAGGAGTTACGAGTACAAAGATAAGAGCGATGTCAATCGCAAGAAATTCGAGGTCGTAGCTGAATCGGTTCAATTTCTTGGCTCCCCCAGGCAGGAGAATCCCTCCTGCCTGGAGGAAAGGAGGATTTTTGCCTGAACTGAGGTTGCCTTTCCGGGTCAGATATGCTAATATCTTCTAACTCGGAGGTGATTACAGTGGTGATGAATATTCTCCTGGTAGTCCAGTTTCTTATGGCGCTGGGTTTGATTATTGTTGTTCTTCTCCAGGCTGATAAGGGAACAGGATTGTCAGGTGCTTTCGGCGGTGGGGCCGGGCATACCAAATTCGGGCTTCTTTCCGGGGGGACTCCTCTCGGAAAAGCAACGGTTATCCTGGGAGTCTTTTTTATCGTGAATTCAATATTTATGGCTTATCTGGCCCGTAGTGGTGCCAACAATATGGTAAAGCCGGATAAATCGGCTGTGGAGCAGCATGCTCCCGCTTCCACGATTCCCGGTATGCCTCCGCTTCCTACTCCCGGAGCGGATATCCCCGCAGGTGCAGAAGTCCCCGCAGGGGAATCGAAAGTCCCCGCAGGGGAATCGAAAGTCCCCGCAGGGGAATCAGAAGTCCCCGCAGGGGAATCGGAATCAGCGACACCCGCCAACACAGATTCGAAATAACCATTAATCCGAAAAATAGAATAGACTTTCTATTACGGCTAGGAAACAGCCGTATTTTCCGGGTTCGCTGATAATCTGCTGAGGTGGGGGACGCTTACTACAGTTCTCTCCACAACATAAGTGGTTTGCCGATACTTCCGTAAACTTTGTTTGCTGCCCTGTTACGGATACGGCAATTGTAGTTGATGTGCACTATTTCCGGCATACCCGACTGCTTGTCGCGAGTGTGCCTGTTGAGGTTCCTGACCAGCAGGTTTCCGTTGATCTGTACCGCTTTTCCTCCCACTATGCTGTCGCGGGACGTGCATGCGGCATCGATTTTTATCGTCTTACTCGGTGGCAACATGATTCTTCCGTTTGGAACCACGAGGGACAGCAGCGTATCTTTGTCCATTGCCCTGAGATTTTCAAGTATCCGCACGTTTCCGTTGGCCACAAACAAAACGCCTCGTCCAGAAAATGGTCCTCCCAGGGTGACGTTGCCCGGCATGAAGGTGACTCCTTCCAGCCGTAAAGGTTTTGCCAGTCTTCCCATCAGTTTGGCGGGTCCTTCAGGGTAGACGAAGTGGGCATATGATCTTGCGTTTTTGACCAGTCGTTCCAGTCCGCTTGGATTATACTCGTATGGATGAGTTTTGGGATAGCGGGGGTCGGTTGAAAACAATGTGTAAGTTTTCGAAACCTGTTGTTTCCGAGCTGATTCGATGGCATAAGGCGGCAGTTCGAAGTAGTATTTGCGAATATTGCCTTCGTAACGCGTGTATTTACCCATAAATCTGTCGTGAAGACGGTTGTTGCAGAACATGTACCCGATTTCGGGTAGTTCCCCAATAGAGGCATCCACAAAATAGTGGATGATGTCGTCGACTTCAAAAAACGGCAGGCGGACGTCCAGGCGCCCATTTGTCCTGACCTTGCCCCAGGGATTCAAAGTCATGATTATTTTGTTGATCTCGGTTTGCAGGGCGAAGCTGTCTGTTGTCAGGACAAAATCCTTTATTTTTTCCATCATTTCTTTGGTTTCCATCTGATCGGGATCAAAGCGGACGGTTTTCCATTCCGCCCACTCCTTAACCAGTGGTTTTAATACTTTCCCTACAGTTTCATCAAAGTCCCAGTTGCTGAGCACGAATTCTCCCTGTTTCAGTACGTTATGTTTTTCTCCCGAAATGAACAAGGTGTACTCGGAGGCGGGTGGAGTAAGGTCTGTCAGGCGGACATCCTGGATTATCTCGATGGTTTTGCTTACTTTTCCCATGACGCCGGTTGAACGGATACGCAGGTTTGCTTCCCATCCTCCCAACGGCTTGTTTTCATACATGTCCCATGAGGTCTGGCGGTAAATATTCAGCCGGGAGGGGACTTTTTCCTTCTGTCCGATGAAGCAGTTGAAAACGGTGCCCTTGATATTGATTATCTCCAGGGCGACCTTAAAAGAGCCTTTACCGGGTATGAGTTCTTCCTCTATTATCCTGCTATAATTCGAAGCCATGTCGAAGTCCAGCAGTTCGAGTTTGTCCGTGTTGGTCTCCCCATCTTCAACCAGGGGTTTAGCCAGTTCGTTTTTAAAAGCCCATATGGCCTTTTCAATGCCTGCTTCAGCCAGGTAAAAGGCCAGTATGTCTCCTGATGTGATACGGGTTTGGTGGCGTACCTGGGAGGCGTAATACACGAATGACATGCCGATAATGAACAGAATGACAGTACCGGCCAGTACGAGGAGTAAAATAGTGCCGCGTTTCGGGGTATTAACCATCATCAAACATAATCGTATCACAAGGTAAAAAGGACGTCAATGTTTGTCGCGCGAAGCGTACGCTGATGAAGCGTACGCTAATGATAATAAAATCTCTGTCCTTTCTAATAGTCTGTAGGACACCATCCAGTAAGTTTGTCTGTCAATCCCACTCTCTGAGCAAGCAGTGTAGCAAGTAAGGAGCAGCAGTCACAAACGAACAGAGGTTTCCATAAGAGAACTGTAATTTTTTCATTCAATTACCGCAGAATAGGGTATACTTATAGTGGACTCTGGAAACAGAGCTGCCAGATAAACGGATTTATTCTTTAAACGCGAAGGGAGCGCGCAGGCAAGGTGGCTGTTGAACTCACATCCCCATTGATGGCTGCAGGTTATAACTCTGTGACCCCGGCACTTCTCGGTGCCGGAACCGGGAGTACGGCAACTTTTGCAATGGCCAGTAATCCGAACGAATCGGCCAACCAGATGGCTGATGCACGGACAACTCCGTCGGCCATGCAGCAGGCAAACCCATACGGAGTAGGCGTCAACGTAGATTATATGGCTTGAGCGGCTAGCAGGCTAACACTGACTAGCAATAGGCTGATAACTGTGTTTGCTCGGGTAGCATAACGCTCCAGGGCAGGGTGTCATTTGTCAGAAGGCGCCCGGCACTGGACGGTTTCAGCATGGCCAGTTTGGCTAACGAGCGCTTCGGGCTTTGCGAGAGGGCCCGGAACGTGGCGTTTACCACTTCAGGTTTTGGTTCGAAACGAATCCCCCGTTGATGCGACAACCGCCTGGCGATGGCTTTCTGCCGTTTTACCAGTCCCGAAAGTGTCAATTCCAATCTTGAAAGCTGAGCCCGTGCTTTAGTCTCCTTCTCCAGAAGCCAGGTCGAAATCCACTTAAGGTTCCTGATAGTTCTCCTGCGTCCCCGGGGTGTTTCCAGGTCCACCGAATCGAGGTTGGCACCGGTCAGCGTTAGATCTACCGGAAGCTCTGCTGTCCCGCCCAGACGCGGCTTGTAGCCGGCATGGACCGGGGGAGCAGCTCTCCCAAAGTCGTAGGAGATCAGTATTTCGTCGCCGGCTTTCGGGGTAAAACGTCCCCTGATGATGATTACGTTGTTCGAAAGTGTGTAACCGTCATTAGATGATGTTGCTCTGCTTGATGATGTCGGTATGTCTCGTCCGTTTACCATCACGGTTACTGAAGTTTCGTCACACAGCGGTTTATCGAGCGGAACAACCATCAAACTACTGTTTTTCACTGCAATACAGGGGATATCACGAAGAGCTTGTTTGTCTCTCCAACGATAACTGACCAGCAGTTTCCCGTGGTGAGGAAACAAGGGTAAATCGATTAATTTGACCGTATTTCCATGTGCTGACCAGTTGCTGACCCTGGTAGTTTTTGAATGGATTCCTTTACCGGTTGTATCCGAAGAGAGTGATGAATCCGGTACGAACATAATCGTCAGGCTTCCTTTGACGGGAATATGCGACAGGGCAAGGCTGCGCACCGGTTCCTGAATTCTGTAGACGACCCGGATGTATTCTCCATCCTCAAGCGTCACCGGTTTTGAAAGCAGAAGTGTATCAGCCACCTGTTTGCAGTCGAGAAGGCGGCTGGAAGTACCGTAGCGGGTGTCAGAATGAAGCCTGATTGCCACGCTTCCCACTATGGGCTCACGGGTGAGTTTGAGGTGGTTGATTATGGGGGCCGTTCCCTCTTTAATCTGTATAAGGTCTCCGTGGAAGGGTTGTGCCGGTTCTGCGAAAAATATCCGTCTGTCCAGGACCGTGTACATCTCTGGGGCGATAACCGTGTCATTTATCTGTACTTCCACGAAGGCGGTGGGCGGTTTGTCTCTTAATTCGATAAACCGGACCCGCATTCCTGTCTGAAAAGTCACCTGGACGTCTTCCCCTTTATCCGGTATCCATGAACCGTGCAGGCTGATGGTACCGTTTTCAAACGTGTAGCCGTCGTGATAATCGAGAGGAACCGGCCTGTTCCTGACTGTTACTGCGGTGATCGGAAATCCGGGCAGTGGTGGCTGCGTCAGGTGAAATGTGTCAACCGGAGTATCGGTCCAGTACTCGATTTTGACCTGAAACGTTTCAGGTAACGGCTGTTTACCCTTGATGGTAAAGGTAGCTCCATCGAGTGAATATTCGGCCGGGCGGTTGGAAACAGTTTTGTTTTTCGGTATTATTTTCCCGTTGACGGTAACAATTTCACTTCCCGGTTTGGGCAAGCGTTTAAGGGTAAATACGACTGTTTCTCCACTGCCCTCAAAGGATTCTTTTATTTCTTCCATACCGCCGGCAGTGAAGAAGTTGCGAATAGTGCGGACAGAATCCAGTTTGATCACGTCGATAACAGGTTTCATGGTGCTCTTTCCGAAGAGTTCCTCGATTGTATGGGTGTCTGCAGGCGCAAATTGTTCCGAATGCGCAATTACCTTCCCGGACAGCCTGTTCTTGCCTGTTTCCCGGTGGACGGCTTGAACCGTCTGGAACCGTTTTTGCGGAGTATAGGCGCTGTCGAGCAATGAAATTACTTCATCCCCTGCGCTTTCAAACTGCACACCGTGGGAAATGTCTTCGAGATATTCCAGATAATAGTCGATCATTTCTCGCGCCGCCGGGGAGATGGGTTCATCAGAATCCAGCATGTCCAGCAGTGTTATCCTGTCGAGAAGTTCCTGAAGGATGGTGCGGTACTGCTCCATTGAACGGACGACTTTTTGCAGAAGTGAAAGGTGTTTCTGTATCTGTTCAGTTTCTCCTCGAACCCTGACAATATCGGGTTCACCCCCACCGGAGTACAGGGCGAACTCCTGCCGTTTAACATTCCCGGGCTGGCGTTTATATCCTTCAAGCTTTCCTTTAACCAGGGACTGTTCTCCCGGTGTTGATCGGGTGTTGCTCTCCATTTTATCTTTTATGTAATAATATAGGTCTTCGGGTAACATCACTATAGGTATCGAATAAATATGGCATCATCATGAGGGAAAATATCTGAACGTGGCAAGTTAACCCGTATAATTCATAACTATTTGTAGGGAGTTGCAGCAGAATAGTTTGTGAATTATTCGGGTTAGAAGGGTGGAGAGCAAGGAAAGTAATTAGACAGCTTGTCCGGATTCACTTTCGGAAGATGAAAGAGTTTCGAAAACAAATTGGGTGATAACCGCCATGACACCTTCTTGTATTTGCAGAAAACTGATACCAAAATCGTTGTATACTGCTTCTTCGGCAACTCTCTCGGTAACCCGCACGACTCTTCCCAGTACTTTTTTGTCTTTGAATTCGCTTCCTTTGTCGAAGCAGATGAGAACCAGGTCGTTAATGGGTATGTTTTCCCGGGTGGAAAGCATCATTCCTCCGGCGCTGATGTTCAGGCACTGACCGTGAAGATCTTTGCGGATATTTGATGAAGTGATAACGTGGTGAAAGCTGACCGGCATCTGTGAACTGGCTCTCACATGCCGTCTCCGGTCGATGACCATACCCATTTTAGAGACTGAGACGATAATGATGGGAGCAGGATGGAAAACCTGTTCGTCTACGTTCGCATTGAAAGTGATTACCGTATTTTTGTAGACCAGGATAAGTTTGATCGCCTGACTTAAATAATCATGGAATATATCCATCTCTCCCCGGCTGATCCACTCCAGGGTGAGGTTCTTGCCGTTGTAGCCGACAACTTTGGTGTGCCGGGTCCATGACTTGGAGCCGGACTGCACCTCAACTTCCACCACGAGTCCGATACGTGCCATGTCATCGGTAAAGCGAACCGTGCGCTCCCTGCTTTGCCGGGAAAACGACATGAGCGCCTTCTTGACATCGGAGAATATTTCAATCTTTTTGAGGTATTTCTTCGCTTGTTTCTTATCTATCGCGTGCAGCCCGATAACCATGAGTGATCCGGAATACGACTCGAGTTTTTGGGCCAGGACCTCCAGGGCTTTTAAAAACTCGACATCGGTCTTCGTGATCTGTTCGCAGAAGAGCAGTAATTTCAGGTGCCCTTTGGTTACCATTGTTTCTATCAATTTTTGGAATTTTGGCAGCGTATAGATATCGAGTGCGCCAGCCAGAGCCACCAGGCCGATATCTCCTGTTTTCTTTACCTGAAACTCCAGTTTCCCCTGGTGGGAAAGCGGGGCGGATGAAAGCGTTTCGGTCAGACCGCTCATCTCGCGGATTGTCCGGGCTGCCGCCAGCTGTCCGCTCATCTCGAAAAGGAGCACTGCGTTACGGCACATGTCACGGTCTTTCACATCGAGGTTCCCTTTGATGTACGACTGGAGTTCATTGGCCGGAAACGAGCAGAGGATGGCAACTGCCTGTTTCTGCATGTCCGGGGGAAAATCGCCCAGTGCGGCCAGCAGCGGGATAATGCAGGACCGGTTCCGGAACAGCCCGACGAGGTTGAGGATTTTGTGCCCCAGGTCGGGTTCCGCCAGTTTGAGGGGCGAATACAGGTAGTTGAGACAGGAAGGGGAGCCGATTCTCTTGAGACTGTCAATCGCCGCCGTCTGTATGGTTTTGTCCATATGATAAAGAAAGGTCACTATTTGATTCACGTGGCTTTCATCTCCGATAAAACCCAGGATGGTCAGCATGGCCGCTACGACGGTAGCGAGAACTTTGTCTCCTTTCCACATTTCAATGGACTTCATGATGTGGTCTTGCAGTGAAACCTGCTGCGACAGTTTCTTAAACCCGTCGATGACGCCCGGTGACAGCTTCCCAATTACAGCCAGGAGGGCGGCGTAGACTTCCGGGGTGTTGATTCTCATTAAAAACTCCAGTGAGCTGTTCTTCAACGGAAAATCAGGATAGGAGAGTGATTCTGCCAGGAGTTTGATGGCTGACGGAGAGCCGTCAACGCCAAGCTCCTGGATTATTTGTGACTTCCTGCTTTCATCGGCGCTTCCCGTGAGCAAAAGTCTGAAGTGTTGTATTTGCTTGGGCTTGATAAGTCGCACGCTCCCCCGCTTTGTTACAGCGTAAATAAGTAATATAGCATATACCATATTCAGGGAGAACACAAGCGTATCAGTATGGGTGGGATTATTTAACACGGTTACTGGATGGTGTTCTATAGGCCTATAGAAAGCAAGCATCATTTTTGAAGAGCGTCGGCTTTATCAGGAAGGCTTGTCTGTACCGTCAAGGCGGCTGGAGATGATATCAATGACCAGACCGGCAATCTTTTCACGGTCCGTCGGCTGAAGGTGAGCATAGGAAATACCGTATTCGAAACAGGTCGTCTCTTTGGACAGTGATTTGCTCACCCGTACGATTTTTCCAAGAACTTTTAGCTTGCTCACCTGGGGATGACCGGTAAACAAAACCACTGCCATGTCATTAATTTTGAGGCGTTCGTGTGTGTGCAGGCGCAGCCCCCCCAGGCTGATGTCCCGGCAGACGCCTTTGAGGTCCTTGCGGATGTTCTGGTTGTCAATGACATGGAAAAACACGACCGGAAAAGTGGTTTCAGCCCGGGCGTGACGCCGGTGAGCCACAACCCGTCCCATTCTCGGTCGGGAGAGGCTAATCCGGCTGTCCGGAGGAAAGGCCTGGTCGATTACACGGCTGTCAAACTCAAAAACTTCGTTCTGCTGGGCTATGACCACCTTTACATTGGTTCCGAGTCCTTCCCTGAACGTGTCCTCATGCAATTTCGAGTTCCACTCCAGGACCAGGTAGTGGCCGTCGAAGGAAATCACCCTGGTGGATCGGGTCTGAGGCTTTGAACCGGCAAATACTTGCAGCTCGATCAATGTTCCGGGTGTGGCCTTTTCAGATGCGAATGTAACGGCCCGGCTGCTTTCCTCCTTTGAAAACGATACAATGGCTTCCTTCATCGTCGGGTAGTGCTCGATATCTTTCAGCAGGGTTTCGCGCTGGTACTCGTCGGTTATTTTCAAGCTGATTATCTTGATAAGTCCTCCGAGGCAGGCTACTTTTTGGGCCAGATCGCTGAGGGCAATCAGGGCCGAATTGTCCAGTTTGTATACCTGCTCGCAGAAAAGGAGAAGCTTCACGTGTCCCTTGTTAAAGAGCGCCTCAAGCACCTGGCTCATACGGGGCAGGGTGTAGATGTCCATGGTGCCGGCCAGGGCAACGATGGCAATGTCCCCGGTCTTCTTTATCTGAAATTCCAATCCGGTGATCTGCGGATAGTTGATCGGAGCAATAGAATCTGCCGCCCGGTATCGTGACCGTACCCTTCTGGCAGTGTCAAATCGTGCCGCCTTCTCCAGTATCGTGAGCGCGTTTCGGCACAGGTCCTGGTCCTCCTGTGTCAGGTGGTTGTCGAGTACCTTCCCTAACTCTTCTGGAGGAAACCGGGTAATAATGGAGAGAATCTTATCTCTCATCAGCTCCGGTAATTCACTCATAGCATATATCAGAGGCAGGATACTGCTTTTATCCATGAAGGAGCCGATTAGGTCGATTATCTTTATCTTTTGATCGGGGGTGGCCAGTTTAAGCGGGGTAAAAAGGTGTTTAATACAGATCGGGGAGTTAATCTTCTGCAAGCACTCTATGGCCGTGTCCTTGATATCGTTTGAACAATGATAGAGGTAGCCGGTAATGATATCGATAGTGGTTTCATCACCAATGATGCCAAGTATTTCGAGGGCGGCGTCCAATGATGGAAAATTCTCAGGTTCAGCCGACAATAGCACCATTTTCCCTGCCAATGTGGCAGTAATCTCCAGTTTTTTAGTCAGAGCCAGGAGATCTTCAAACAGCTCGGTATCGGTTGTCTTGAATAACGAGCGAAGCCCCGTGTATACGTTCTCATGCTCGATTTTCATAAGCAGCGAGAACGCCAGCTCTTTCAGAGCAAAATCCATCCTGTCGAATGATTCCAGGAGTAGGGCAATGGCCCGTGAGGAACCGTCCATACCCAACTGGTCGATCGCCTGGGCGAGAAGATCATGATCGGTCGAATTCTGAAACAGGACCTTGATCTTTTCGTACTGGGCGGTGTCCATACGGGCAAAATCCTCCGGTTCAGATTACCTGGTATACATATTATAACTGAAACAGCTTCAGAAGTGAGGAAGTTTTGCTCCTGAGCGTTTGGGAGGATACTCTTAACAGGTCTGATCCCAGAATATCTTAACGTCTCGTGTTTCCGATTGGGTTTTTAGGAAGGGCTTTGTTCAGTTCAGAACAACTATTCCCTCGTTCTACCTATTGGGTTTTGATAAGGTCCGTGTTCAGTTCAGAGATATTATTCCCTCGTTCTACCTGTGGGGATTTCAAGGAGTTCCCTGATAAGTTCTTCACGGGATAATTCATCCTGTATCCCTGATTCTCTGAGGGCTGAAAGCACTTCGTTGACCGCTGGAATGAAAACCATCCTGAGGTTGGCCGGCAGTTCATACAGCACGGCGGTGAACTCTTTTGCCTTGTCAAGGGAGGTATCGGCGCACACTTCTTCGACCAGCCTGGTCCTGAAGACATTGCGCACCCGGATCGAGCGGAGATACTTCTTTTTCTCCCGGTCATTAAGTTCGCGTCCTTCGAAGGAAGCTTTCTTCAGCAGGGATTCGATGTAACTCTGAACTTCCGAAATATGCCTGGTGCGCTCTTCAACCAGGTTCCCGGCCTGCTCTATGTGGTACAAAGCGGCGTTGACATTGTCTTCGCAAATTTTCGGTACCTGGCTGTCAGAGGGAACAAACCGCCTGGCCAGCTCGATGAGCATCGAAAAGACACCGGCCTCACCGTAAAGCCAATCTTCCGAATCCCCCGCCGCCGGGTAGAGATCGGCGCTGTTCATAGCCTCGTAGCCATTGAATTGGGCCATAGCCTCCGCCAGTTCCTTGAAAACTGGCTCGTGGGGGTTGGGAACATCATAGGCGTAGCCGAAGGGGTACAGTACCAGTTCCGAGTAGCTGTGAAACGAGGTGGCGGTGGCGAAGTTCTCTCGCAGGGTGAGGTCCCGGATGGCGCTTGTTTCCGGCTCTGAAAAGGCCTCAGGACCTTTGTAGGTATCAGAACCGGGATAGCTGCTGGTGCCGGCGCCGCCCCACTGATAGCTGTAGTTGCGGTTGGGATCGACACCGATCTTTGAGCTGCCCCACCTGAGGGCTGAGTGTTCAGGGGCCGGGCGTCGGTTCTTGCGCCACATGGTGTATTCTTCGTGTGAGTGGTTGACACCGTCAGGGTTGACCATAGGTACGATCCATATCTCCCGCTCGTCGATCAGGGTGGTGAGAGCCTCGTCGGAGCCATAGCCGGTGAGCAGCCGCTCGATCAGGGCCAGGGGTACTTCGTACGAAATCCACTCTCGGGCGTGGTGGGCGCCCATGACGAGACAGGCCGGTTCCTCCTCATCCTCGTTTGGGTTGTCGGAAATTTTGAGAGCCCAGACATCACGGCCCTCCCATGATGTGCCGATGGATTCCAGCTTTGTTATCTCGGGGTAAGTAGTGCTGTAGGAATGGAGAAGTTCTACTGCCTGTGGAACGCTGCGATAGACTCCCAGACCACCCCGGTCTTTGTATGGTTTGAGCTGGTCGTCTACATTTTCCTCGATAATTTCGAACTGCATGTTACGGCTGCGCAGATAATCGATATCTTCGGGCTGAAGAACGACGTCCACGTGATGTGTTTTAAACCTGGAGCCGCACGCGAACAGCATACCCATGTTAAAAAGAGAGGCTGGAGTGACTCCCCTGGTCAGGGAAATCCGTACCAGTGACCGCACAACGGGCTGTTCATCGGCAAATCCCGGAACCAGGCCGGTAATCGTTACAATGAGGGCGAGAGCCAGAACGAGTGAATAACGTTTCATGGTGAAACCTCCGGTATATTAATAGATTCTAAGACAATGCAAAGCATTCAATTTTACTGGTGGATACCGGAAGTGTCAAGAAAATAAAGGCTTATCAGGGTTTCCCTTATTCTTTATATATTATCCCCCGGCGAGGCTGACCATCTGGGCTGAAATCTTCCTGGCCAGCTCTTCGGCCTCCTTTTTTACCCTGTCCAGTTCGGACGGATCCGGGACCTCGCGGACCACCTCGCAATAGAATTTGACCTTGGGTTCGGTGCCGCTGGGCCGGATGGTTGCCCTTCCGCCTCCTTCAAGGTAATAGGTGAGTACGTTTGACTCCGGTAAATTGGTCGGTCCAATTTCACTTCCATCAGGACCGAACCGCAGACCTTTCAGGCAGTCCATCCTTTCCGTGATGGCCAGTCCTCCAAGATTATCCGGAGGATTCTCCCTGAAGGTAATCATCATCGATGTCATTTTGTCCTGCCCCTCCGAAAGATCGAAAACCAGGCTCTTGTTGAAGCAGGCATGATAGCCGTAAGTACAGTAGAGGCTGTCAAGGTGATGAAGAATGGATTCATTTTTCGAAAAGCACCACGCCGCCAGGTCGACCATGAGAGCCGGGGCTACTATACCGTCCTTGTCTTTGACATACGGCCCGGCCAGGTATCCGAGTGCTTCTTCGTATCCGAACAGGTAGCGGTACCCTTCCTTCTCCAGGTCCATGGCCCGATTGGCGATCCATTTAAAACCGGTGAGTGTTTCTTCAAAACGGATTCCGAATTTACGGGCGATACGACCCAGCATTGTTGACGACACCACGGTTGAGCACATGAGCTCCTTGCCAGTAAGTCTCTTTTCTTTGGAAAGCCCGGCCAGAATGAAGTGCCCAAGCAGAACGCCGACCTGGTTGCCCGAAAGCTGGAGATATCTTCCCGAGCCGGTTGGAACCGCCACTGCTAAGCGGTCAGCGTCAGGATCGTTGGCCAGTACCAGATCGGCCTCTTCAGCAGCCGCGCGCTGCAATGCCAGGTCCAGGACCCCCTTTTCTTCGGGGTTAGGAAATGTCACTGTGCTGAAATCCGGATCGGGTTCGCACTGTTCCTTCACCGGGACCAGGTTTCCTACTCCTCTTCTCCTGAGCGCGTCCAGGCAAAGAGCGGCGCCGACTCCGTGCAGTGCGGTGTAGACAACGGTGAGTTTCCCATGGTCTCCGGGCAGCGCCGGCAGCCTCAGTTTTTCAATGGCGCTCATGTAAGTTTCGGTTACTTCACTTCCCAGGAGATGAATCTGTCCGTTTGCCTTGGCTCTCTCGAATGGGCGGCGTTTTATCTGGTTGTAATCGGTGATTTTTTCGAACTCGGCGGAAATTCCTGAATCGTGGGGAGGAATAATTTGCGCTCCGTTGGCCCAGTAGACCTTGTAACCGTTGTATTGGGGAGGATTGTGGCTGGCGGTTACCATCACAGCTGCATGGGCGTTAAGAAATCTTACCGCGTATGAGACCAACGGGGTGGGAATAACGGTATCAAAAATGTGCACGTCGAGTCCTGACCCGGCAAACACCTCCGCCGATGTTCGGGAGAATTGGACTGATTTATGCCTACCGTCGTAACCGATTACAATCCTGATCTGCTGCTCTTCGGGAAACTGTTGAAGCAGATAATTGCTCAACCCCTGGCTGACCCTGGCAACCATGAATTCGTTCATGAGACTGGTTCCCGCTCCGATAATACCGCGCAGGCCGGCTGTTCCAAAGCTGAGTGTGGTTCCGAAACGCTCTTGCAGAGTCTCGGTGTCGTTATCCTGAAGCAGTTTTTCCACTTCTTCTCTCGTCTCATCACACGGATCGTTTTCAATCCACCACCTGGCTGCGTCAGTTACGTTGACTGCGTCAATTACGTTGACTGCGTCAATTACGTTGACTGCGTCAATTACGTTGACTGCGTCAATTACGTCTTTATGCACGTGATGTCACCTCTTCCTGTTGCGCCCGATTGGTCGCTAGGCTTCTTGTATGGAGAAGTTCACGAAATGCGCGGGCTGTAAGCCGGGTTTTCACGCTCCAACACCAGGAGAGTCCAGTCATCTCTCTGGTCGATCCCTCGGGTAAATGCCAGTAATTCATTTGTAATGCTGTCCAGAAAATTCTGTCCGGTTTTCTGACTGTGGTTCTCCAAAACGTTGAGAAATCTGCCGTCACAAAACATGTTTTCCGTATGGTCCTTTGCTTCCAGGATACCATCGGTGGTCATGACGAGTTTGTCCCCCGGTTCCAGTATACAATCTCCTTGCTTATAAGTGTACTCCCGAAAAATACCTAGAGGGGGGTTAACAGTGTGTGATTCGAGTTTTTTTACCGTACCTGCGCGTATTAGAAGGATAGGAAATTGTCCGGCGCTGGTATACAATACCCGGTGTCGCGGTAGATCTATGAGCAGGTAGGTAAGAGCGACAAACTCTCCGAATACCAGGGTGTCCAGAAGAAAACAGTTAATCTTGCTCAGCAGGGCAGCGGGCTCTGCCTGCTGCCGTACCAGGGTGTGAATGATGACCTTACTCAAAGAAGCAATCAGGGCGGCAGACTGTCCGTGTCCGCTGGCGTCTGCCAGGCATATCCCGACACTGTCGACTCCCACGCTGAAAATGTCGTAGAAGTCTCCCCCTACCAGTTCCACCGGTTTATACCATGGATAAATATGCACATCACCGGTTTTCGGAATGTGCATGGGGAGCAGGGCCCGTTTCATAAAGCTGGCTTTGACCAACTCGGTTGGAGCGTAATTCTTATCTTCCATGATTTGTTATATATAATCTCACGTCGAAGAATATTTGAATCATCACCGCACGGTTGTGGATAATATGTGAATTATTCGGGTCTATTAGCCGATTTTACTTTATATAGAAGATTTTTGGCAAGTCTTACGTAAATAAATGCTGAAGATGATCAAACCCGGCAAGCAGAAAAGGTCATACCCGGTATATCCGGAGCATCCACACGATGGAGTCTGATTACTGATGATGGACTTAATCTATAAAATCCTCAAGATCATGCTCATTGTGTTCCTTTCCCTGGTAGTGCTGGGCCTGGGCTGGTATTTATTCTATGCTTTTCCCGAACTGGCTGAGGTCATAATGACGCCGCCGCCGGCCACATCATTCGGTGCGGCTCAGAGGTACCGGTCCGCCATGCATGAGACGGTGATGACGTTGGAGGCTAATTACGGCTATATTAAGCTGATTGGCGTGACTCTTGAACTCACTCTGACGGGAGAGGCGTGGGCAACGCATGGTCTGACCGGTGAAGCGCAGTCGTTGACCGAAGAAGCCTCGACTCCCTCTATTAGCCCCTATCAGGAAATTCCCCCCGAATTCCGTCACCGGTTCGATGTAAAGGACCCGAAACTTCTTTAATCCGAACATTCGTGAATTATTCGGGTTAGTTTGCTTGCCAACTGATTTCACCAATATTTCTATTTCCTTTTGAAATATGTACATAATTGTGTTTTTTTAAAGAGTAGAGATGGTGGTGATAACTGGTGGATTCACTACGGAAGAGAAAGAACAGGGTTGGTAAAATTATACCTGTTCTCGAGGGGATGTATCCCCATGCGGACTGCACGCTTGATTATGAAAACCCTTACCAATTGCTGGTAGCGACTATTCTTGCCGCCCAATGCACCGACGTGCGTGTCAACACGGTGACTCCGATACTTTTTTCAGAGTATCCGTCTCCTGCAACTCTGGCTGCGGCAGATGGTGAAAGACTCATGGAGATAATCAAGTCAACCGGATTTTTCCGCAACAAGACATCCAGTCTACTTGCCTGTGCCCGTGATATAGTCCAGCATTTTTCGGGTTCTGTTCCGGATACGCTTGATGAATTGGTGAGCCTCAAAGGAGTGGGGCGAAAGACAGCCAATGTCGTTTTGGGAAATGCATTCGGCATCCCCGGTATGGTTGTTGACACCCATGTCAAACGGCTTTCGGGTAGGTTGGAGTTGACCTCCTCCGCTAACCCGGTGAAAATCGAACAGGACCTCATGGTCGTCGTTCCTAAAAAACACTGGACTTTGTTCAGCCACTTACTCGTTTTTCATGGCCGCATGGTGTGCAAGGCCAGGCGTCCTGACTGCAGTTGCTGTCCGGTTGCGAAATGGTGCCCCAAAAAAATATAGATTTTTCTTTATCCGGGTTGTGAAATCGATGGCTGGAAGGCTGCAGAAAAGCCTGTAGGTGTTAAATAATTAGCATTTTCCCACAGGTTTTTTCAATTTTTTGACACTGGTGAACAGTATCCTCTTCTACCTGCTGCTAAAGAGGTCCCTTCATGTAACACGAAAAGCGAAGGGGGAAAAGCCCAAAAAAAAAGCCCCTTTTCGCGGAGGGGCTCATTAGGGGGGATCAGTTGTTGAATACAACTGAGGGGGTAACCTCAGTAGGTATTCCACCTAATTCATCAGGTAAATATTGCTTATATCGTGCCAAAAGATAGTAAACGCACAAAATAGGCCGGGGGAAGGGTGCTCTATTCGTCCTTCAAACTGTCTTTGAGCAGTTCGGTGAAAGGCGGAACGTGCCGTGCCAAAGTGGGCAGACGCTCCCGGAGAATGGCGTCATTTTTCTGCGCGGCCTGGAATTCACCGGCTTCGAGAAGGCATATAACCAGTGAGCGCCAGACGTCCGGAGCCCGGGCGGATTCCGGGTAGTTGATCAGGAAGAAATGGTAAAGACCGGCAGCCTGGGTCAGAAAGCCTTCCGATGTCATCCGCTCTGCCTCAAGCAGGATGAGCCCGGGAACGTTGACTGCCGAGAGTGACTGACCGGCGGGCGGTTGTTCGTACCGGCGGCGGTCCGCACTCCAATCGGCCGTGGTAACAGGTTGCCCGCTCCGCTCGGATCTCTTTTGCACGGAACGCCTGCGAACCTGCGGCATGGAGGGGCGGGGAGAGCGTGATTCAGCTACTTGAATGAATTGTTGAAGCTGGGGAATCTCCGTAAGAACCACCGGCTTCGTCCGACTGAATTCGACGTCAGAAAGAGTGAACTCCTCGTCTGCTTCCGCATCTGCGTCCACGGTGCCGGAAGATAACTGGGCCGCTGGTGCACTCACGGCCATACCGGTCGGCTGAGTGGGCATAAAGGCGTCCTTGAACGATGTTTCCTCCTCCATTACCTCCGGAGGGACTCCCATCCCCAGCCCCGAATCGGCTACAACCACGGGAGTGGGTTCCTGGACGGCGGTACCCTTGTCGTGAACTTCCTTAGCACCCGGTGCCGGGTAAGCTTTCAATTCCCTGTCCGCAACTGCCGTATCTTCGGCAAGTGTGCTTTCGGCAAACGCGCCTTCGGCAAATGCGTCTTCATCTGTAAATGTGTCTTCTTCCGACTTCAATGATATGTCGGCTACCGCTACGGGAGCTGATTCGGTAAAACCACGCTCTTTAGTCTTTGCCAGGGAAGAGGAGGTTTCCTGCTTACTTTCCAGACTGTCTCCCCCCATAATGAAAGGCGTCATAATAGCGGCCAGGATAATCGCTGCCAGACCGGCCAGGGGGACGGCCACGCGCCAGAAAGAAAAGTCGAACCACACCTTCTTCTTTCTCGTATCTGTAACTACAATGTGCCGCTCCACCACGGCTTTGGCCGCTTCCAGGGCTTTAGCCTCTTCCACGGCTTTGGCCGCTTCGTTGACAACCGTCCTGGTAATGAATTCCGGCGGGGTATGGAGCGGTAGAGAAGCACACAGGTTAAGAGTTTGCCGGTGCTGGTCGTACTCTTTACTGCAGGCCGTACAAGTCTTGAGATGTTCTTTAAGCTCCTTTTTTTGGACAGGGTTCAGTTCCCCAAAAAGCTCTTCTAAAATCAAGGACTGTGACTCGTTGCAGTTCATGTTGCTCCCTCGTTCATGTTGCTCCCCGGGTTCATGCTGCTCCCTCTCCAGTGCGTTCAGATATTGTTCCTTCCAGGAACTGCCCTCTTTCGAGGTGTTCACGAATGCGCATGAGAGCATATCTCATCCTGCTTTTGGCAGTTGCCTCCGGACATTCCATGACATCTGAGATTTCTTTGAACGACAGCCCGACCTGATGACGGAAGAGAAAAACTTCGCGCTGCGGTGTCGGCAGCTGGGCAAGGGCTTCCTCTATCGCTTCTTCCAGTTCATGTACCTGGGCGATTTCTTCGGGCGGCGGATCTCCGCTTGGCAGGCAATCCTCCAGCGTTGTTTCCGAACCCTCATAGCTTCTTACCGGTACCGACATGGATATATAGTTTCTTATTTTCTTCCTCCGTATTTTATCGATGCACAGGTTCCTGGCTATACGGTACAACCAGGTGGTGAATTTGGCATCGGGACGGTATCGCGAGGCGTGTCTGACCACCCTGAGAAATGTTTCCTGCAAAACATCCTCGGCCAGCGAGTAATCCTTAAGGATTCTCAGAATATAGTTGTACATGGATTTTTCGTGCCGTTTGACGAGTACTTCAAAAGACAGGACATCTCCTTGAGCGTAGTTGTTCATAAGTATCTCGTCAGGTACGTTTTGTTCCATTGGTATCGCACCTTCTGACTCCTCCCGCAACATGTTTACGCATGAAGGAGGAGTAAGGTTTAGAAAGGAGCAAAATAAGAACCAAAACCACGTTCTAAAATTTGCTCGGCTTCAGCCTGGTATTCCTGCTGGAGGTCATACCAGCCCATTTTTCCGCATATTTCAGCCATCCGCTCGTATATGATTTTGTCTTTGCTGGGATTGAGTCCCAGTTCTTGTTCATATCGTTGCGTGGCCGACAATGAATACCGTTCTGCTTCTGACATGTCGCCCGTTTTAAACGCTATGTCAAACAGACGGTAATGAGTTTCGGCATCACCACCGTGATAACGAAGACGTTGCAAATAAGCTTTACGTGCTTTCTCCCAGGCGCTGAAAGCCTCTCTGTGGCTCCCCTCATCCCAGGCGATAAGGCCGGATGTAAATAACTCATCACCTTTGCGTCGGGATTCTGTAAGGGGGAAAATGGCGGTGATTTTCTTGGCAGGTGCGGCAAAGAATTTGCTGAAATCGCGCAGTTCTCCTCGCCCGACACCGAATACGTTCACATTACTTTTTGAAGCGGAAATAGCTCGAACGGAGAGAGAAGGACCCTTAGAAGTCGAATTCTTGCCTTGTTGTCCCATCCTTTGTCCCTTTTTGGTTATTATCGCTCGGTTGCTCCTGCGGATTTGTTCCGGGTTCTTCCTTCTGTGCAGCCTCAACCGCTGCAATGTCCAGAAGAGAAGCTTCTTCCCAGATCTTCCTCAGACCGATAAGCGTATCTTTCACCTCGTTGATCAGCGTGCCATTTTTTTGAACATTGGCTTCGACCAGTTTTTCGTGAAATGAGTCATACAATATAAAGAGATTAAGAGCGGTTTCTCCCACATCGAGATCGAGGGAAAGCATCAGCTCGGTCAGTATCTTCTGAGATTGAACAAGAGAGTCATTGACAACGTCGTAACGTTTTTCCTCGAGTCGGTCCAGTGCCTCTTGAAGAAGTTTGATAACTCCGTCGTACAGCATAAGTATCAATTTAACTTGATTTTCCCGGTGCTTGTTTTTCCCTTCCAACGCTCAAACCTGCTCTCTAAATCTTTTATCGTAAAACGTATCCGAGGGCTTATTGTAACCCAAATATCATAGTACGGACAAGGTAAAATAGTCAATCAGTCTTTAACTACCTTGCAAGGGGAGCGGGTAACATGATAACAATACCGTGAGGAGCGGGAGGTGTTGTGAGTGGTTCAGTCTGCAGGTCGGTTGCTTGATCTGGACAAAGACCGGTTTATCCATTTTATTGGTATCGGTGGGACAGGTATGTCCGGAGTCGCTGGCAGTATGGCTGCGCTGGGATACTGCATTTCCGGATCGGATATGGCTTCCGACGATATTATAAGTGTTTTGAAAAACGAAGGGGTCAGGGTGTTTCATGGGCACAATTCCGCCAATATCTTCTCCGGTACACAGCTGGTAGTTCGGTCTGCCGCTATCAAGGAAGACAACCCCGAAATGTTTGCCGCCAAGCTCAGAAATATTCCTGTCATAAAGTATGCCGAAATGCTTGGTATGCTCATGAAGGAAAAGAGAGGGATCGCCATTTCAGGGACGCATGGAAAGACTACCATCACCGCCCTGGTTTCGTTCGTTTTGACGCGGGCCGGGCTCGATCCCGGGTTTGTCGTCGGGGGCAACGTCCCTCAGTTGGGGGGCGGGTCACAGGTTGGCCATGGCCGTTTTTTTGTCGCTGAAGCTTGCGAATACGGCCGGTCGTTCCTGGCTCTTTTCCCCTGGCTGGCGGTAGTTAATAATATCGAAGAGGATCATCTTGACTGCTACAGTGGTATTGATGAAATAAGAGCTACCTTCAAGCAATTTATCCGGAAAATACCACCGGACGGTGTACTGTTGATGAACGACTGTATTACCGGTCGTGACGAAATGGTGGAAGGGGCCGGGTGCTCCATTAAATGGTTCGGGGTATCGGATGAGTGTGACTATCGGCTTGAAGACATCGTTATCAAGTCCGGTATCACTTCGGCGAAGGCTGTTCTTCCCGGGAAAAGAAGCGTTGATCTCGAGCTGAAACTGATCGGTGAGCACAACCTGATGAATACCCTGTGCGCTCTGGCAGTAAGCACTGAAGTCGGTATCGAACCACGGCAGGCGTCTGAAATTCTCGGGGAGTTCCGTGGAGTTTCCAGACGCATGGAACTTCTGCTTCGCGATCAGGACCAGATCGTAATGGATGATTACGCCCATCACCCTACGGAGATCCGCACCGTCCTGTCCAGTCTCCGGCGGTATTTTCCGGAATATCGAAGTGTGGTCGTGTTCCAGCCTCATCAGCACTCACGGACCAGATTTCTGCTGAAGGATTTTGCCAGGTCATTTTCTGATGCCGACCTGGTCGTCGTTCCCGATATTTATTTTGTCCGGGATTCGGAAGCGGAGAAAAAGAATATCCACTCCAGAGATCTGGTGAATGAAATCATTCACAACGGTGGAAACGCTGTTTACATTCCTTCGTTTGGTGAAATAGAGCAGTTCCTTATCAACAACTTGCTGCCGTCACAGTTGACCATCACCATGGGAGCCGGTGATGTCTGGATGGTGGCCAGGCAGTTGTCGCAACGCCTTACCGCCGCCGGTACGGCCGAGAAGTGACATCCTTGCGCAATCGTAGGCAAATGTGCTAACATTGCTCCGGTTTTAAAACCGCAAAATGCTACTGCATTTTTCGGATTAGCTATATATTTGGATGGTGACTGCTGTGGGAATCCCCTGGTATCATTCGGCTTTGATGGTCTACTTGTTTGATACGGCACTGGTTCTGCTCATTGTCATCTATCTCCTGCTCGCCCTGTTTGAGGCCCCCCGGTCTGCCGCTGAACCCAGCCCGGCGGCATCAGTTGACGGCAGGCGCAAGGTGTGAAGAAGCACACAGCTGGACCCGTACGATTTCGATTCGATATCCCTCTTCTCGTGTTCTTGACTGCTTTTGCCCTATCGCTGAGGGCAATGGCTCCCACGGTGGTGGCCGGTGATTCGGGAGAACTGATTCTCGCCGCCTGGAGCCTGGGAGTTCCTCATCCACCCGGATACCCCGTATTTGCCCTATTGGGCAGGATTTTTACCTGCATTCCCTGTGGCGATGTGGCCTTCAGGGTTAATCTGTCATGTGCGTTTATATCGAGTTGTACGGCAATGATGCTGTGTCATTTGCTGGGGACATTCGGCCTGAGCCGGTTGACCGCCCTGCTGGCTGCCCTGGCGGCTTTTACCGCTCCGGTTATTTTTGCTCAGGGACTGTCAGCCGAAGTCTACGCTCTTGCCGGTTTGTTGACTGTGCTGTTTATCTGGTCTTGTTCAGAACGTCCCGGTGCCGGACCCGTCCGTTGCGGCCGCTGGCTGGCGGGTTGGCTGTTTCTTGGTCTGGGGCTGGCGTGTCATTACTGGTTTGCCCTGCTTGCTCCGTTGATTCTTATATTTTCAGGAAAGAAAACCTTTCGCAGTGGTAAAAACGTTGTTCTTGCCGCGTCGGTCCTTGGAATAGGGCTGTCTGTTTTCCTGGTATTGCCGGTACGTTCCCTGTCAAATCCCGAAGCAAACTGGAGCCGTCCGGCCACGGCCAGGGCTTTGTGGAATGTGGTGTCCCGGGGACAGTACGGTGTGAGTTGGTCGCCCAACAGGTCATTTCCCAGGACGCTTGGCCAATTGTGGATATTAGCACGGGAGTCCGGCCACCATGGCCGCTTTATACTTATAGTATTGCTCGTGTTTGGCCTGGCGGACAGGAGTATCCGCCGCCGTGACAGGTGGTTGCTGGGACTGGGAATTCTTTTTTCAGGGGTAGGTATGGTTCTGGTGGTCAACTACGGGCGAAGCGAGGCGGCGCTTTCTGCCATCAAACCGTTTATGGTTCCGTATCTTCTACTTCTCTATGGTGGAGCAGGACTGGGATTTGAACGGGTGATAAGGTCAATTAGTGGTCATGCAGATGCTCCCCCCACCCTGTGGAAAACCAGGATTGTGATAACCGCGGCCGTGACCGCCGTGGTCTGCTGGACGGGTGCGGCGGTCTCATCAGGTTCCCGGCGCTTTGACCAGGTGGCGTACCATTTTTCTGAGAATATCCTCAAGACAGCCGGGACGGAAGCAACTATATTTCTCACCGATCATGATGATAATTACTTCCCCTTGTGGAGCGTGGCCAGGACCAAACCCCGCTGGCGGAAGATGAATCCCGGGATAGTGTGCACCCGGATGCTCTGTCTGAAATGGTACATTGAAGAGCTTGTGCGCTTGTTTCCGGAAATCGAGTTTCCACCACTGCCCCGTTCTGTCCGGTCAGTTGACCTTAACAGGCGCCTCAGAACCGCTGCGCTGGTGGAAAAGAACAGCGCGGCGTTTACCTTTTACCTGGTTTCGAGCAGTGACCCGGGTCTTCCCGGGGAGTTCACCCTCCATCCGCGAGGAATCGGCTATACGGTTAGCCGTACCCGGGAAAGCGAATGGGCCCCGGTCGAAAGCGAATGGAGGGACTATAATCTTGGCCACCGTGCCGTTCCCCTGCGAGCGGTAGCTCTGCCGGAGCGGAGAATCCTTTCGTATTACGGTCTTGGCCATCTCAATACGGCCGCCCGTCTCGAAAAGCGGGGAATAGCATCAGATGATCACTATGAAGGGGAACAGAACCTGCGCCTGGCGGCGGAGTACATGACCCGTGCTGAGCGGTTTTCACCGTTTTTTGAAAATAAAATTCTGGTTCCCTACTACGTTCGAAGAGGAAATCTCAATGTGCGTTTGAAAGATTATCTCCAGGCGGCAGACTGCTTCAAGAAAGCTCTCTCACTTGATCCGGAAAACGAGAACATACAAACTGTTCTCACCAACCTGCAGCAACGCCTGAACCACAAATAAGCCGCTGCAAAACCTGGCCTTCAAACCTCGGGTAACTTTACAATGGAAAACCAGAAACTGTCGATGCTTTTTACTATGGTGGTGAACTGGTCCAAATCCACTGGTTTGGTAATGTAGCAGTTGGCATGAAGGTCATAAGCTTGAAGAATATCTTTATCATCACGTGACATTGTCAAAACCACAACCGGTATGCGTCGCAGGCTTTCGTCAGTCTTGATTTCCGCCAATACCTGCCGACCGTTTTTCCGGGGAAGGTTCAGGTCAAGCAGGATAAGATCAGGCCGTGGAGCATTTTCGTACTCTCCCTGGCGGTGAAGGAATTCAAGCGCTTCCACTCCATCCTCCACGGTAAAAACAACATTCTTGATCTTGGCTTCCTTCATGGCGGCAATAGTCAGTTCCACGTCGTCCGGATTGTCCTCGACCAGGAGAATTTTAATAGTTGAATCACTTCTGCCAGGACTATTCATACTGTTAATCATATATTATTCACCGTGCCCTTGCAAATTTTCTACTGCAGGAGACGGACCAGCGTCCGGGAGGGTGAAAAAGAACGTCGATCCGTTTCCGGGATCCGACTCAAACCAGATTCTTCCACCATGCCGCTCGACAATATTCTTACATATGGCTAATCCCATACCGGTACCTGGATATTTGCTCCTGCTGTGAAGTCTCTGGAAAATTCTGTAGATCTGCTCAGTGTATTCACTTTCAATGCCTATTCCGTTGTCTCTTACCGACAGCACCCATTCACCATTTTGGTCACGGGCCCCAAGGTGGATTTCCGGAGTCTTGTCTCCTCTGAACTTGATAGAGTTCCCTATGAGGTTCTGAAAAACCTGCCCGATCTGGGAAGAATCACCCATCACCGTGGGTAGGGGATCCCGAGAAACGTGGGCGTCACTCTCCCTTATCGACATCTCGAGATTCGCTATGACCCGGTCGAGCACCACCTCACAGTCCACGGGGGCCATTGGCTTTGCCTGGCGGTGCAGTCGCGAGTATGACAGCAGACTTTGAATCAGTTCTCTCATCCTTACTGCGGCGGCACACGATCGTTGAATGTAATGCTCAGCTTTCTCGTCGAGGTTTTCGCCATATTCCTTTTGCAGCAATTGCAGAAAGCCCGACACCGCTCTGAGGGGTTCTTGCAGATCATGGGAAGTGACGTAGGCGAACTGCTCGAGTTCTTGATTAGAACGTTCCAATGCTTCCCGTGTCTTTTGCAGGCTGTTTACCATCTGGTTGAAACTTGCCTCCAGGTCACCCAGTTCATCGTTCGACAAAACCTCGATTTCCGCATCCAATCTGTCTTTGCCAACCTCTTCCGTCAATTGCTTCAACATGAGAACCGGCCTGGTGATAATGCGGGATGCCAGTAAAAATACGACTATAGATATGGACATCAATAACAGGCTGGCTACGAGTATTTTGTTTCGCAGCTCCACGATTGAGGCAAAAGCCTCATCGGTGTCCATTTGAGCCACCAGCCCCCACCCTGTGAGGGGAACACTTCGGTAAGCCGACAATGCTTCCACGGACCGGTAATTTTTTCCCCGCAGTATTCCTTCATCGCCCGATGCGGCGAAGATTGCCGCCCTGGCAATTTTCGAATCGAAGGGGATTCGCAGATTAAACGCAGAGTTTTCCATTTTTCTCAGGTTGGAAAGGAAGACTGCATTATCCGCTTCTTTTCTCACCAGAAAAACTTCTCCCGTGGCGCCCATTCCCGGCCACTTCCGGATACTCGGGAAAAGGGTGTTTTCCATATCAATTTCCGCTACCATTATGCCTAATACATTCATTGTCCGCCGGTGTGTGAACAGGTCGAGCGAAAAGATAGGGGCGGCAAAGACCATCAGCGTTCGGCCGTCGTCCGACTGGAAAATATCCTTGATATAAATCTCTCTGGTAGTTGCAGCCTTGAGCAGATCTTTGCACTCCAGAATTTTCCCAACATCGTTGTTCTTGCTCGAAGTCACGATTTTTCCAGAAGAATCCGCCACAAAAAGACGATGGTAGTCCTTATGGTCTAGTATGAAAGAAAGTTTTTGGGAATCTAATGGTCCAATATCATTGGTCAGCATACTCACATCTTCGATCTGGGTGGCAAACCAGTTGTTCAGTTCTGTTTTCTTGATCTCGGCAATCGAAGTGAGATGGGCAATTACCATGTCTTCACTGGAAAGTTTTCCAAGCTCATACGCTTGATAACTGATAATGGAAACCGGAATTATGCTTAAAACCAAGAAAAGAAGCGTCAGTTTCAGTCCCAGATTTATTCTCATTGCAGGTTCATTCTCATTGTTGTTTTTCTGCAGAACTATAGTTTACTTCATCAAAAAGCTTGTATTTTTCCGAGTTTGAGATTACGGTTTCCATGATGTCCAGGTCAAAATATTTTTCGACATCTTCCCATTTCACCGTTCCCGAAACCAAACCGAGATTTTGCAGTAAATCGAATTCCTTTTTCAGCATTCCGTGAGTAGCCAGTAAATCAGCCGGTATCCGCGGGTACTCTTTCATGAGAATTCCCGGTAAATCCTTTTTGGCCAGGCTGCTAATCATTTCAAGGGTGATCGGCAGTTCTTTCGACACTTTTGAAGACAGTTCCACCGCGCTGGCAATGACCCATTCACCGGCCAGTGTGAGATTGGACTCTTTCGCCCTTATCCATTTCAAGGCTCTAATTTCCGAAGCCAGGATATGCCCCGCCGCTTCTTGATTTGACGTATAGAATTCATTTTTCAAATACACGAATCCATATGATTTACCACTATGGGTAACTATAAACTCGGGATATTTTGTCAACGCCATGGACGCTGTCGGCTCCCAGGCACTGAAAGCATCAATTGTCCCTTTTTGAAGCGCATCGGCCATGTATACGATATCAAGTTTTACCAGTTCAACGTCATCTATCATGATCCCATTCTTGTTCAAGGTGTTCAAAAGGTAAAAATGAGCATTGGAGCCAAGGGCGTACGCAATTTTCTTTCCTCTCAGACTCCTTACTTCCCTGATGTCCTTTGAAATAATCGAAACAGGACCTTCCTGGATGATGGAGGTAACGGTTACATCACCTTCAGCCACAACCCTGATAGCAGGCATATCTCCACCAATCCCGGCTTCCAGATTGCCGTTCAATATGAAGTAATTGACATCGTTGCCTTTGAGAAAGGAATGAAATCTAATACTGAATCCCAGTTTTTTTAATTCGTTCCGTAAAATCGTATCTCTTTTCATCACCTCGCTGATTGTTGAAGTAGGAATCCATAAGGGTTGTTCACCGAAGTCTATGACATTCTTTTCGCTCCCGAAATGGTAGTTTCTATAAATCGGATGGTTGGAAAGATCTTCAGTTTTTACAATAGAACGGGTTTTGTCTGTAGTGCCGTATTCTTCCTGTGCCACAAACACATAAATGATACCCGCACAAACGACCGCCGCAATGACTGCCGAAATCACTCTCTTTTTCTTGTCAAATGTCATGATCTTCCCCCGCTGAAAAGTGCCACTGTAAGTGCTTTCACCTGTGTTTGACTGGATTCGTTTCCATACCTTCCGGACATATTTTCAACTAAATGAAGAGTACTCTATTTGGGGATGCAGTGCAAGATACAGTGCAATAGCTGGATACTCTACCAGGGCTGCATCAGCTTCCGTTGGGGTTATCCTTCAGATCCAGCACAAAGAAAAAAGGAAGCTGCATCAGCTTCC
>CAYSPT010000029.1:0-30617 GCA_964432985.1 uncultured bacterium | reverse complement strand
AGCTTCCTCTTCAATTGCGCTGCATAATAAAATATGATTATCTCTTTTTTGCGACAGCTTCGCGCAGGGCCTTTCCGGGGTTGAATTTGGCAACCTTCTTGGCCTTGATCTTGATGCTGGCACCGGTCTGGGGATTGCGGCCCGTGCGGGAGGCGCGCTTCTTGGTAGTGAAGCTGCCAAAGCCCATCAGGCTGACCTTTTTCCCCTTCTTAAGGCTCTTGGTGATGGCGTCGAGCATAGCCTCGAGAGCCCTTGAGCTTTCTTTTTTTGTGAGCTCGGCATTCTTGGCGATTGATTCGATCAGTTCGGTCTTGTTCATTCATCTTCACCTCCTTTCCCTTTAGAAATCAACGTTTCGAAACTTGTATACCACATAATCCCAATGACATCAACAGTTTTCGCTATTTTATAGGCGTAGAATCCAGTTATAGCGTGCGGTTTAAGAGATTGACAAATGTGGATAACCACGAAAACCCCTATAAATAAAGGGAAATGCACTGTTGATAACTTTATTGGCTACAAACTAAAAAAAAATGAAAAAAATCATCACAATCTGTTGACGTCCCCTGAAAATCAGAGAATAGGAAGGTACGAGCACACTGAAATTGTTTGACTTCTCGATGAAATGAGTGCTAGCATCGGTTTGGGTTACTAGCTAAATATTACACCCGCTATCACAACTGGTTAAATATAAAAATCGGCTGTTGCAGCAAGTTAAATATAACATCAGCTGTTACAGCAAGTTAAATATGGAAAGGGTTGTTTGGGCATGTATTCGGGATATGATATCTGGCAATTGTTTTCGGAATCGGATGAGTTTGTATCACTGCGAGAACGATTTTCCCGGTGTTGCCGGATCTCATGGAATATGCTGCCCCTTTCTGATATAGCAAACCCTTCCGGTTTTCCCCGCACTCCGGCTTGTCATCTTATGCGAACGTCTGAAAAAGGCGGAGAGCTGTGCACCCGGTTTCACCAGCAGCTCAACCCGCGTCCCCGCGGCCGCAAGAAATCACGGGGAGTGGGGGTAACAACCTGCAATTGCGGAGTATCGTTCTTCTACTTTCCTGTCATGGTGGACCGCGAAGTATGCGGCTTGGTGGTCAGTGAAGGAGTGGTTATAGACCAGCCGGGAAATGTGTGGGTAAAAGAGCTCAGTTCCCGGGTTGGTATGGGACAGGATGAGGTCCGGGATGCTTTCCAGGCCATGCGCTCCATGACCGGGGAGGAGTTGCAGGACATAGCCGTATTCCTCAGGGAAATCCTGAATGAGTATCTTGCCCGCCTGACCGCCGAGTACCGCCTCGAGCACTACCAGCGGTCGATGTCCACCGTTCAGGGAGTAAGCCAGGCACTCAGCACACTGCTTGACCCGGATGAACTACTCAAGCAGGCGCTGACACATATTACCAGGGTCATGGAAGTGCAGACCGCTTCACTCATGCTTGTGGATGAAAGCGGCAAATTTCTTACCATCCGGGCTGCATGCGGGCTCCCAAAAGAGGTGGTGGAATCCACCCGGGTCAAAGTGGGGGACGGTATTGCCGGGTGGGTGGCTAAAAAGGGTAAGCCTTTACTCATAAAAGATATCGAGCACGATACCCGGTTTAAAAAGGTAAAGCTGACCGATTACCGGACTCGTTCGGCGATCAGCGCGCCTATGGTTATAAAGAACCAGATTATCGGCGTCGTCAATGTGACCAACCCCGAGTCGGGAGAGGCTTTTAACGATGATGACCTCGACCTGCTCACCAGCCTGGCGGCTCCCCTGGCTACGGCGATTGAGAATGCCCGGCTCCATTACGATACTGAGCGGCGGCTTCAGGAACTAAAAGTACTGCTGCGGGTCGGCGAAACGATGAATTCGGTGCTGGATCTCGACAGCCTGTTTTCCACAGTTCTTGATCTCATAACCGACATCATGAAGGTTGAAAACTGCTCGGTCATGCTGTTCGATCAGGCCGGTGATTGCCTGAGGATCAGGGCCGCCAAAGGGTTACCGAAGCAAATAGTAAAGACCGCCTGCATCAAACCGGGAGAAGGAATATCGGGCTGGGTTGCCGAGAATGGGCAGCCGCTGCTCATACGGGATCTGGACGCCGAGAAACGGTTTGGCCAGCAGCGAAGCTCACTTGACTACAAGACCCGTTCGGCCCTGTCCGTTCCGCTGATGGCGAAACGCAGCGTGATGGGAGTCATCAATGTCAACAACAAGGTAAGCGGTGAGATCTTCACCGAAGATGACCTGCGTCTGCTCGTCATTCTGGCCAACCAGATAGCGGTTGCGCTGGAGCGCACGGCGCACTTCAAGCGGGCCAGTGAAAAGGTGGAGCAGCTTTCACTGGTGCACGAGTTGACAAAAAGTATCGGTTCAACATTGAAGCTGCAGCAGGTGTTCGATCGTATCATGGAGGCCGTGATGAGCATTTTCCAGGCTGACCGGGGTTCTCTCATGCTCAGAAATGAAGAAACCGGTATGCTGACGGTGGGCGCTTCCCGCGGGATTCCCGAGGAGGTAGCTAAAGACCTGGTTTTCGAGCCGGGTGAGGGCGTGGCCGGCGCCGTGGCGCTGACCGGCAACCCTTTGCTGATCGAAAACGTCAACATTGATGAACGGTACAAGAAACGTGAGTCCGTACAGGACATGACCCTGCTCTCGGTGCCGCTGGTGAGCCGTGACAAAGTGGTCGGCGTTTTAAACGTTGAACGGACACTGGATGAAGAAAAGGAGCTGTGGTCGTTCACCGCGGAAGACCAGGAATTTCTCTCCACCCTGTCGTCCGCTGCCGCCATTGCCATCGAGAACGCCGATCTTTACCGGCACCTGCTCAACGGTTACCTGGGTACCGTGCAGTCTCTGGCCGCCGCCATTGAAGCCAAAGACGCCTATACCCATGGCCATTCAACCAGGGTAACCGAGCTGTCGCTGAGCATTGCCTTCGAGCTCGGCCTTTCGGAGGATGATATCGACATCATCAGGCACTCGGCCCTTCTTCACGACATCGGAAAAATTGGGGTGAGCGACAATGTCCTGCTCAAGCCCGGCGGTTTGACGAATGAAGAGTTCAGCATGATCAAGCAGCACCCGCTGCTGGGGACGAAGATCCTGCAGTCGGTGGAATTTCTGGATTCGGTCCGCAGGATTCTGCTGGCCCATCATGAGCGGTACGATGGAAAAGGGTACCCACAGGGGCTTAAAGGCAACACGATACCCCTGGGGGGAAGGATCATCGCCGTGGCCGATTCATTTGACGCCATGGTTTCCGACCGCCCGTACCGCCGGGGGCTTTCCCACCAGGTTGCCGTGGAGGAAATAAACAGTTGCTCCGGCAGCCAGTTCGATCCGCAGGTAGTAAGAGCTTTCCTCCGGATGCTGGCAAATCAGGAAACAACAGACCAGAACGACAAACCTTCCACCGCTAACGGTGCAACTACCGCCAGCGGCGCAACCACCGGCGAAGAATAACACCATGCCGGATACCTGTGCCGACGTCATTCGAAAAGCCGCTTCCGTCCTGAAAGATTCGGACGCCGTCCTGATCGGCGCCGGCGCCGGAATGGGTGTCGATTCGGGGCTGCCCGACTTCAGGGGGAAATCCGGCTTCTGGAAAGCATACCCCCCCATCGCCAAACTGGGAATATCCTTCTCCGGGATGGCCAATCCACGCTGGTTCAAAGAAGATCCCGAACTGGCCTGGGCTTTTTACGGGCATCGCCTTCACCTCTACCGCAGGACCGAACCGCATGAAGGCTTCTCCCTGCTGCTGGCGCTGGCCAGGGAGAAAAAGGGAGGATACTTCGTGTTCACCTCCAATGTTGACGGCCATTTCCAGAAAGTGGGATTCGGTGAGGAACGGGTGGAAGAGTGTCATGGTTCCATCAACCACCTGCAATGTGTTCGGCTCTGCACCGATTCAATCTGGGACGCCGAAAAGGTGACTGTCGATGTGAACATGGATTTGTTCAAGGCCCGTGACCCGCTTCCGGTATGCCCCCGATGCGGAGGCCTGGCCCGTCCCAACGTCTTGATGTTCGGGGACTGGTCGTGGGTTCCTGACCGTACTGAAGCGCAAAACACCCGTCTCCAGCGGTGGCTGAATGACCTGGTCAGGCAGGACCGGTCACTGTGCATCATTGAAATCGGTGCGGGGTTGGCGGTTCCCACCGTCCGGGGTACGTGTGAGCAACTGGCCCGTCATCTGGCAGGAACGCTGATACGGATCAATCCCCGTGATCACCAGGTTCCCTCGTCCCGGCACGTGTCCATCCCGCTGGGGGGGCTGGAAGGAATACGCAGGATCGTGGCCGCCATGGGTGACAAGTAGCTCTGTATTCGTTCCTCCTGGCGTTCGCTCAGGGTCCCCTGTACGGCTTTTACCAACGTCAACACAATATCCAGGGCTGTTTGCGTGAAATACCGCTGCCGGCCGAGACCGGTTGCATACATGCTGTGGTTGATCCCCGGGTAAATGAGTATCGCCGGGCAGGACGTGTTGATCACGGCATAGTTCGAGCAGTTGAGGTGATGGCCGTCGATGTCGCCAGAAGTGCCGATCCTGCGATAAAGGAATGCCTTCGAGAACCTGGTGCCCCCTTTGCTTCCCGGGTAATGGAAGCAGTACGGCTCGCCGGGTAAAAGATGCGAAATGTCCCCGGCTCGCATCCGGTCGTCCAGTTCAGCCGCCAGCTCTATGAACCAGGCGCTTTTGAACCTGTTGCTTCCCATAGCCTTCTGAAGGTAGGACCGGTTGAAAATACCCCGTGAGCCCACCTTGACCTCGGCCCCGGAGCGCCTGAGCAGATACTCCAGAAGCTTTACGGTCATTCTGTTGAGGTATGAAAGGGCGGCCGTGCGCTCTTTTCGGGCCGAAAGGGTAATCCGCGTGCCCAGCAGCTCCCGGCAGATGGGCTGCAGCACAACCTCCGCAGAGGAGCGGATTGTGCCGATGTTCCCGAAGTACCCGGCTTTCGAAAACACGATGAGATCGTGCTCCGAAGCCAAGACGGTGTAATGCCCCGTAGAGCTGGTTGAAAAAACTGAATCGTCCCCGGCTTTCTTGACCTGGACACCCGCCAGGGGTTGTCCGCCGTCATCGGTCACCCGCCCCTGAACGATGGTGGCCGGGGGGATGGATCGGGTCCTCGTTTTGCTGATGTTCACGGTTTTTTCAAACCTCCGTCCTTCCACCGTGACACGCACCGTTACCGGAGTGGAATCGGTAGATACCAGTGAAGACGGATGGTGATGTGGTCTGTCCAGGCTCACCACAGCGCTGACCGTCCCGCTGGTCAGGAACGGTTCGGCGGCCAGTACCGTGTGGCTGGATTCAAGGGTTACCGGAATACCGTCACCGAGAGGTTGGCCCCGCTGGTCGTTCAACGAGCAGGTAACGTGAAGGAATTCCTGCCGCGGGTACCGGTGCCGGGGGTGGTACTGTACATCCATCCCATAGGGAGGATGGGCGACGGTAAAAGCGTACCTTCGTTTTTTTGAATAATTGCCGTGAATATTTCCTACCTGGACATCCAGCACATGGGGACCGTTGGACAGGTCATCGAGATGAATGACAACTTCATTATCGTGCAGCGCCACCGGGAGAGGCTGACGGTGTCCGTCGAGATTCGCGTGCACGCGGTCCGCTTCAAGATTTTCTCCCGAAACGGTACACCGGATGGTTCCGGGGGAACGCCCGTACCGCCGGGGCGAATCAGAAATAGGGGGTTGGATATCCGGAACGCCCAGCGAGAAATAATCGCGTATCCCTTTGAAATATCCTCTCGCTTCCCGGAAGCAGAACGAAAAGGTGCGCAGTTCCCGCTGACAGTCCTTTAAGTGCATGTAAAGCGGTTCTCCCAGGATGGCCGGAACGCTCAGGTTCCGGAGAACAAAGTAGTTCGCCGGGAAGATTCCGTAGTCCAGCTTCAACTCGCAGTGAAGGGATTCGGCTACCCGTGCGGCCAGGTTCCGGGACGTCAAAGGATCCAGCATGGAGTAGTAGACTTCGGTTTTGTTCTTCACGTCCTGCCGGTAGGTGGCGTTGTGATGCAGTGAGACAAACAGGTCGCAGCGTGCCTCCTGGGCTTGTGCCACCCGGTTTCCCAGAGATACATAGGTGCCGTCACCGGTCCTTGTCACAAGCACCCTGGCGCCGTACTTTTCCAGCATCCTTTTCAATATTCGGCCGATCCGTAGATTCAGTTCCTTCTCGGTCAGACCGCCCGGGCTGACAGCCCCGGGATCCTCGCCGCCGTGGCCGGGGTCGAGCACGATGGTTTTACCGACCAGTGGTGAGATACGTTGAATGTAAAACGGCACGATGTCGGCCTGCTGCACGGTTGACGGCTCCGGAGCTGTCTCGCACCAGCCGGTAAATCCGGCGGTGCACACGAACCCTGCCACTGTCAGAAACCACATCGGCCACGCCGTTCTGTTCATGTCCAACCCCACTTCCGCTCCCGCTCGAAACGGTCGAAATCCTCTTTTGTCAGGTCCCAAAACTCGCGGGCGTTCCAGGGATGTCCTACCGTTTTTACTGCAATTTTCTCCGGCTCGAGCCGGGTTCGCCCCAGTATGGTATACCGGCCTTCCTTGTTGATCTCGTATTCCGTGAGGATAGCCGAAGCGATCAGGTACTTCACTCCCAGGTCGAATTCGAGAAAGTGCTCTTCGACGGTCTCTATGTCGCAGTCGATCTTCGCGTAGTGATTCTGGTAGCGGTAGATCACACCGTTGGTGAACGGCACCTTCTTGATTCCCACGGTTTTTTCCATCATCTCGCTCGTCTGGTAAACTTCATTTTTCGGATCGACGAACCAGTGAGAAAAGTGATATCCCCTGTTCATCATCAGAAAGGCCAGGTTCCTCGATTCGTTGTTTTCCAGTCCGAGTCGGGTAATCATCAGTCGGCGGAAGAGGTTCTGTTTTTTGTACCTCAGTAACGTGCTGGTGAACTGCCTGTCCTCAATTTCGCTAATAGTCATCTCATCGTAACGTACCAGGCAGTCGAAAAAAAACAGAAAATCCGGGTTGGAGTTCTTCAGATTCTCCCGGTCAAACTCGATTACCATGGCCAGAAATTCCTTGATGACGACACGCTCCTCTTCTTCTTCAGTCATGGAACCGTCCTTCTTGAATCTTCCGTCGCGCATTCCCCGCATCAGTTTGACGTAGTCGAAGTCGAACTCCTCGTCCACTGCCGCCAGAGCCCGGGACACATTCCCTACAAAATCATGGAAGCGTACCGTCGTGCTCCCTGACAGATGGACACGACGTTCCACGTCAAATACGGTCCGGGAATAGATTTCATAGAAGTGCTCGAATGCGTTGTCGTGCCAACCGCTTGCCATCTGGTCGTACCGTTCATGAAGGGATGTGTGCTTGTTGTCCACCAGGCGGTCGCGGTAGGTCCGGTACCAGATAACCGGTGAGTTGGGATCTATCTCGTAGCAGGAGCGGTCCTGCGTTCCTTCTCCGAACTGGTGCTTGATGAGGTTAAGGACTTCTTCCAGGGATATATCATCCAGCGTAGGACCTTCCGGCTGCCCGTCATCTTCCGTGCAGGGGAGGGGAGAACCTTCAGATTGTTCGGCGGAAAGGCTCTCATCAAACTCTCCCGGTTCCGGCGCTTCTCGTTTTAGCTCCTCAGGATCGAACAGGTCGGTTGTCAGCTTTAATGAATGTTCCCTCTCCGCAGGAGGAGCTAGGTTGCCATCTTCCGGTAGGGACGGTGTACTCTCATCCACCGGGTCCTGAATACCGGTATCGCCATCTTCCGGGCCATCCGGTTCCGCATTGTTCGGCGGAAAGGGCGTACCATTTCGGTCTTTTTTGCCGCGTACAAAATCGGAATCGTCTGTCACGGTGAATCCTCCACACTCAGGTCAACGTCTCGATCCGGCTCTCATCCACCATCCCCTCCGATTTGGAAACGATGTAGGTGCACACGATATCGCCGGTAACGTTGTTCATGGTTTCGAACATGTCCAGAATGGGATTGACGCTGAGAGACAGGGCGATAATAATGGCTATTTGTTGCGGATCGAGTCCCATTATTCCCAGGATGACAAACAGCAGCATGAGGCTGCCGCCGGGGACACCGCCGGCCCCGATGGAAGCAAGCACAGTGGTGACCACCATAGCCACGATCATTCCGAAGGTCAGGTGGATGTCAAAGAGATCGGAAGCCAGCACGGCCCACATGGGCAGGTGAATGCAAACGCCGTCCATATTGATGGTCGCTCCGATGGGGAGGGTGAATCCGGCTACCTCCCGCCTGATACCCAGCCCTCTGGTGGCGACCCTGATAGAGACCGGCAGGGTGGCGGCGCTGCTTCGGGTGACGAAGGCCGTCAGCATAGCTTCTTTGATTCCCGCGAAGATCCTGAAGGGATTCTCCCGTGAAAACAGGAGGATGAACCCGCCGTATACCAGGAACACCATGAGGATGATGCCAACCACGATACCGCCTATTACCTTGGCGTAGGGGCCGAACAGGTCGGTGCCGTATAGTCCGAAATTGAGCACCGACAGGGCGAACACCCCGATGGGGGCGTATTCAAGCACCCACCCCACTATCTGGTACAGCGAGTTGTTGATGGCGTTGGCAGACGTGATAATGAAACCGGCCAGCTCCTTATCCCGCTCTTTGCCCAAGTCGGCGATGACCCTGGTGGCGATACCGAACAGCAGGGCGAAGACCACCATGGGCAGAAACGCGCCGTTGGCAAGGGATTCGAAGGGATTGGCAAACATGCCGGTGAACACGTCCACCAGGCCTTTTGAAGGGGCGGTGATGGAAGCGGCTTGCTCTCCGAATGCTTCGGCCAGGCGCGACCAGTCTATGTCGACTCCCCGCCCGGGGTGGACGATCTGTCCGATAATGATCCCGAAGGTGGTGGCGAACAACGAGGTGGCCAGATACCAACCCATAGCTTTTATACCCACCCGGCCGAGCTTGTTGAGAGCCACGCTGGTCGATCCCACGATCAGGGAAAAGAACACGATGGGAATAACAATCATCTTGAGCATGTTGACGAAAACTGCTCCGAAGGGTGCCAGATATTTCGAAACAGTTTCCACCGACTGGGGGCCCATAGTGAAGAACATCACCAGTCCCAGGGCGGCCCCCAGGACGAAAGCACCGCCCATTTTGTAGATAAGGGGAATTTTCAGGTACCACGAAAACAGCTTGGTCAGCATTGAGTTTGCCTCCTTATGTGAACTCTTCATCACAACGAACCGGCATGTATCTACCAATTTGAATTGTATCAAAAATTGCGTGTGAATTGCATATTTATTAACAGTGTGAAAAGTGAAGGTGTCCGGCTGATCGTTCATCTCTCAATATCATGATGATTACAACCGATACAATAAGCTAGCTAGAGTATTTATCATGTCTTTTGAAGGGGCACGGGTGTGACCATCGATTTTCGTTCCAGCTTGAAAACCAGGGCGGTGGTTGCCATTGTTGCGGCTGCCGTTCTGGGCGCACTCGTTTCTGGTTGTCTCGATTACCAGTTTGCCGGCCCCTCCGGTCCGCGTCTCCAGGAAGGTACGATCCGGATTGCGTTGACCAACAGCAGTGCGCGGGGGGTCGACAGTTCGGGCCCGGAAGCGGTAGAAGAGGGCACCTACTGCCGGGTGGTTATCCAGCGCATTGAGATTGCCGATGCCAGCAAGGTCTGGATCCCCGTAGTTCTCGATAACGTAGAACCTGTTGATCTGCTCGATCCGAACGACGCGCTGGACAAGTTGTCATTCCTCCATGAGGGAATGGGTGTCCGCAGCCAGAGTTACTATTACCTTAAACTGTACCTTACCAGTCTTGAGTCCGACGCGTTCGATCCGGTATCTTACATACCCAACGGTCCCCTGGTGAAAGAAGTAACCACGTCTGGTTTCCAGGTCAATGCTGGCCGGTGCACTATCATGATGATCGATCTGGACGCTCCGGCGGCCTTCAATAAAGTGTCCCACCCTGTTTCTTCCGATTTCGATGTGGAATCGGTCACCTGGCAGAACAAGGAACTGATACTCATCCCGTATTCCATGTCCGTGGATGGCCGGCAGGGAGTCTGGACCACCGGGGAAGAGTACGGGTATTTTCACGATTCAACTCTTTTTAACGTAGATGGAACCGTGGTGGGCAACTACCTGCCCAATAGCACGATAACATCCGGTAATTACACTTTTTCGGCTGGACGTTTGCGGGGCATAAGAGGGACTTTCACATTGATCAGAAACGGTTTTACAACCCCGGCCACGAAGTGGAAAGGAGACATAACCAGCGCTCTCAATTGGGACCCTTTTTCTCCGGCTTTCGTGCCCCGGTATTTCGTGAGGACCGTCGAGTTCATAAACAGCCGCTCGGTAAAAATTATCATGGTTTGGGCCAACTCCAGCGACTGGGGTTTCTGGACTGCCGACAGCCTGGAGGGTAATTTATGGGGCACCTTTTATCATCTGGACAAAGAGGGGAGCAGCATGCCTTTCGGTAGTCACGATTACACCCAATTCGACACGGATGATTACTCCTTCCGCTGGTTTGAATATCCAGCCCAACTTCGGCAGACCTGGTGGGCGGACGGATGGAAGACCGGTCCGACGGTTGACGATGAACGGGCCGAATCCATCACTCTCTATTCTCTTTAGACCACCATCATTGCTTTTTTCAGTAGTCATTGCCACTATTCAGTTGACATTGCCACCATTCAGTTGTCATTGCCAGGCTTGACCGGGCAATCCACAATTTACATTTCCAGAAAAAAAATAAAAAAAAAGTTCCAACTTTCCCCTTTCATCTGGTACAAATAAATTAGAGTACGACAAAACGGAGCGAAACGACGTTCCGGAGGGAAAAACGAGAAAGGCAAAGAAAGGAAGTGTGAAGGATGTTTAGAAAGAACTGTTCATCTCTGCTGGTGCTGGTGGTACTCGTCATGTCAAGTATGCTTCTTCAGGGCTGCGGAGCAATTGGTATTATCGGCCAGGTTATTTCATCTGTCATGGGTGTTCTCGGCAACACCAACATCATGGGCGCTGTAGGCCAGGCTATGGGTGCTGCCGGTAACATTGCCGGTATGTTCGGAGCGACTGATACCGCACAGACACTGGGTCAGGTGGGCCAGGCGGTACAGGCCGTGCCTGGAGCGGTACAGGGCGTGCAGCAGACGGTACAGAACGCCCAGGGCGCCTTCCAGGGGCAGGGCCAGACCGCTGCCGGTACGCTTCAGGATGACGGGACGTTCCTGGACACCGCCAACAACGTTCTTCGGACCGTCGACAGCGGCATAGACACTGCTGGCCGTGTAAACGACGCTCTGGGAGGTGACAGACAAGTCCGCAGGGATCTGGACAGGGCCGGCCGTGTGACCGAGCAGGCTGGTGATGTCCTGGAGAAGGCTCCGGAGTACAAGGAAAAGGCCGATAGCTGGTGGGACAAGATTACGAATACCTGGGACAACATCTTCGGCGGCAATGATGAAAAATCGCCCATGGAAGATGGTACCATCAGCCAGTGGAAAGACGCTGTTCAGCTATCCCCCGATGAGGAAGCCCGCCGGCAGGCGGCCATCGATCGCATCAACGCTCGAACGGATCTCTCTGACGCCCAGAAAAAACTCATGATCCAAAGAGGCCTGGAAGTTGGAACCAGGAGTAAAGACGCTAAGTAGAAATAAGTATATTAATCTGACAAACAACGACCGGGAGGGCTAACCGCCCTCCCGGTCTTGATATTTCCACCCACCCTCTGAAAACCGGGTATGGAAAGTAGGAGGGCTAACCGCCCTCCCGGTCTTGATATTTCCACCTTACTTTCTACGCTTCTTGCTTAGAGGGTGGAACTGAATTATCGGTCTTTATAAAACCGCTATGTTCACAACACTGCCTGTTAATGTAGAATGTTTTTGCTGTGCTGAGGAATGATCATGAAACGTAAAAACCAACCGGAATCGATTGTATCTCTTTATATAACTACCCGGGAGGAGTGGCGCTCCTGGCTTGAAAAACACTATGAGACCAGTGAGCACATCTGGCTGATTTATTACAAAAAGCACACCGGAAAGCCTCGAATACCATATGATGCAGCCGTGGAAGAGGCGTTGTGCTTCGGCTGGATAGACGGCAAGGTGAAAAGGATTGACGATGAGAGATATATGCAGAAATATACCCCGCGTAGAAAGAGAAGTACGTGGTCGGACTCGAATAAAATCCGCGTTGAGAAAATGATCAGCCAGGGCCGGATGACGGAAGCGGGGTTGCGTAAGATCAAGGACGCTAAGGAAAACGGTCAATGGAACCGCGCTTACCCCGAGAAAGCATATCCTGAAATCCCCGCCGATCTTGAACAGGCTCTGGGCGCCGATGCGAAGGCCGAAAGCAATTTCAATAACCTGGCTTCATGTTACAAAAAACACTATATCTGGTGGATAACAGAAGCTAAAAAGCCTGAAACCAGGCAGCGGCGGATAAGAATAACGGTCCAGCGAATTGCAGAGAACAAAAAACCGGGTACGCCTTAAATCTAAAACCCTGATATCATGCGGGTTTTCACGATCGTCAAAAAAAGAATAAAAATATTTCCAACTTTTACCAACCTGACGTTACCTATGCAATGAAGTTCGGAAAAACCGGAGCGAAACGACGCTCCGCAGGAAAATCCAGGAAGGTAAGGAAAGGAAGGATGAAAGATGTTTAGAAGGAATTGCTCATCGCTGCTGGTTCTGGTGGTTCTGGTTATGTCAAGTATGCTGCTTCAGGGGTGCGGTGCAATAGGTATTATCGGTCAGGTCATTTCATCTGTCATGGGTGTTCTCGGCAACACCAACATCATGGGTGCCGTGGGCCAGGCTATGGGTGCCGCCGGTAACATCGCCGGCGCTTTCGGTGCTACCGACGTGCAGCAGACATTGGGGCAGGCAGGGCAGGTAGTACAGGCCGTACCCGGCGCAGTGCAAGGTGCACAGCAGACGGTGCAGAGTGCTCAGAACGCTTTCCAGGGCCAGGGCCAGACCACTGCCGGTACGCTTCAGGATGATGGGACGTTCCTGGACACCGCCAACAACGTTCTGCGGACCGTAAACACCGGAATCGACGCCGCCGACCGGGTTTCTGAAACGCTCCCGGACACCAGGGCCACGAGAGAGTTCCGCGAGGACCTGGACAAGCTCAATGAATACACCGAGAAAGCCAACGAGCAAATCGAAAAGGCTCCCGAGTACCTGCAGAAAGCCGAAGAGACCCTGGATAAGATCAAGGATAAATGGAACGAGCTGTTCGGCAAGGACAAAGATAAAGACGAGCCGATCCTCGACGAGGAAAAATAAGAGAAAAAATAAACAACGAAACTTCCATCCGACTAGAAAGAACCGGCAGGGCTAAACGCCCTGCCGGTTTTTAGATTGCCCCATCGACTTCTGTGTTTCTTTTGGGGTCACGATATTTTTTTGTGAAGAATTTCCAACTTTTTTCCACCTTCGCGTTACATATACAGTGAAGATGAGAAAAACCGGGGCGGTTGAGCTCCCCAGGAAAAACGGGACGGTACTGAAAGGGAGGATGCAAAATGTTCAGAAAAAATTGTTCATCACTGCTGGTGCTGGTGGTTTTAGTCATGTCAAGTATGCTGCTTCAGGGGTGCGGTGCCATAGGTGCTATCGGCAGTATTATTTCCGGGATCGTCAATGTTCTTGGTAATTCAAACATTATGGGCGCGGTCGGTCAAGCGCTGGGGGCTGCCGGTAACATCGCCGGTGCATTCGGCGCTAATGATACCGCTCAGACCCTGGGTCAGGTCGGACAGGCGGTACAGGCAGTGCCTGGAGCCGTGAACGGCGTGCAGCAGACAGTGCAGAGCGTCGGAAGCATTTTTGGCGGGGACGATGATAACACCGCCGGAAACCTTCAGGATGACGGAACGCTCCTGGACACCGCCAACAACGTGCTTGATTCTGTCAACACCGGGCTCGATGATGCCGAGCCGGTAACCAGGGAGGTCATCGGCGCGGATGAGGGTACGATCAACGAATAGTTGCACACTTTAAGTGAAGAAGCCTGGATTGAAGTTCTCGCCGGTAAAAATTGCACATGACGAGGCCGTGAGGGCAGCGAGTTCTCACGGCCTCTTGCCATTTGTCCGGTGTTTGTTTACAATAACTTTGCTTACAATCGCGAGTTAAGGCGGTGCACGTAAACGTGTGCACCGGTGAAGGTTTCACGAGGAGTGATAGATATCATGCGTACAATCTTGTGCCTATCCTGCCTGGTAGCCCTGGTGATGATGGCTGCGGCCGGGGATACCTGCTGTTTCGCCGATGAAAAAGGTGCCTGGGTGGCTAAAAAAGTGGATGACCGTTACACGGGAAGAGACTCCACCTCTACCATGGAAATGATTCTCATTGATAAAAAAGGCATCGAACGGAAACGAAACCTCTTTATTCTCCGCAAAGACTACGACGGGAGCGATAAGCTGCTGGTCAAGTTCACTTATCCCAACGATATCAAGGGCACGTCTTTTCTGGTATGGGAGCATCGGGATGAAGACAACGAGCGTTTCCTGTACCTGCCAGAATTGGGCCGTGTCAGGCGAATCGCTTCCCGGGAGCGGGATGAAAACTTTGCCGGTACGGATTTTTCCTACGAAGACATCTCGGGCCGGATGTTTGAAGACTACACCTACCGCATGCTCAAGGAAGATGTGGTCTATAACGGGCACCACTGTTTCGTGGTGGGTTATTACCCGAAAGAGAAAAAACAGAAGTACCCCAAGATTATCACCGTGATCCGCAGAGACAACTTCGTCGCCGTCAAGGGGGGGTACTACAACAGCGCCGGTAAACTGGAAAAGAATTATGAAGTGCTGTCCGTGGAAAAGGTTGAAGGCATCTGGACCCCGCTGGAAATGCGGATGGAAAACCGCAAAACCGGCCACCGGACGATCATAAACGTGAAAAAGATAGAGTACAACCAAAGTATTGGTGACGACCGGTTCACACGAAGCGAGCTCAAACGTTAATGGCCGGCCTGGCACGTTTTATCTACCGTTTTCGCTATCCTCTCCTGGTGCTTGTGCTTCTCGTAACCGCCCGGATGGCTTACCTCATAGAGATCCGAATGGACAATTCCATCGGAGCCTGGTTTTCTAAAAGTAATCCCGACTATGTCAGGTACCGGGACTTCTGTGACACCTTTGAGGACGGGCGGTTTATCATTATCGGGCTTCGCTCCGGGGACGTTTTCACCCGGGAAATCCTGGAGTACATCAAGGAAAAGACCGAAGAACTGGAAACCCTGGGCGCGGCTGAGAGTGACGGAACGGATTTCGCCGCCAGCGGCCAACCGGGTGATGAGCTGGACGAATTCGACTTTCTCATCGGCGGGGAGGACCTGTCGGCGGAGTCCGGCCAGCCTGAGCCATCCTCCAACCAGCCTGAGTCATCCTCCGGTTTGACCGGAGGATCCACACCATCGGCAGCGCCCGACAGGCCCGCTGCCGGACTGGTAAAGCAGGTGCACAGCCTGGCCAACGCCAACAAGATAGTGGGAACATCAGAAGGGATAGAGATAACACCGCTTCTGCAGGACCTGGAGAGCACCAGCCTGGAGACTATCCGGGAACGGGCGCTAGAGGACGAGTTGTTCAACGGGTACCTGGTGTCGGCCGATGCCACGTTCACCACCATCGTGGTGGCGTTTCAGGACATGACCGTGCTTGAAACTGACCGGGCGGTGCGGCAGGTGGAAGAGATCATCTATAAGGGGAAACCCGCCGGGCTCAATATCTTGTTCTGCGGAGACATCATGATGATGTCCGAGTTCAACCGCTACGCCAAGCAAAACCAGACCATTTTCCCGCTGCTGATCATGCTCATCATCACCGCCTTCATGTTCATCCTGTTCCGTTCCTTCTCACGGGTGGTCATAGTGCTGGCGGTGGTGGGTATCTGCCTGTGCTGGGCCCTGGGATTCAATTGTATCCTGGGATTTTCCGTCAATGTGGTCACTGGTATGCTGATTCCGCTGGTGATCATCCTCTCCATTGCCGACTGCATACACATCATCGAGTATTTCGACGAGGTCAGGGCGGACGGCGCGGATGAGCGTGAAGCCTTTATCGAGACCGTACGTTACATTACCATTCCCTGCTTCATTACCAGCGTGACCACCGCCATCGGTCTGGTTTCGCTGGCCACCAGCCCCATCGAAGCGGTGAAAAATTTCGGGATAGGCTCTGCTGCCGGTATCATGTTCGCCTTCATCGTGTCCATTCTTACGGTTCCCCTGCTGCTGACATTGGTTCCGGGAGCGAAGAAACTGCGGGAAGCCGCCGGGTGGAGGGCGCTGCTCAAACGGGTTTCCCGGGTCAACGATCACCGCACCAACGCCGTACTGGTGGTGACGGTACTGGGATTCATCGTGTTTGGTCTCGGAATCGCCTGGATGCAGGTGGAGACCAACCAGATGGAATGGTTTCCGAAAGACAGCCCGTTTTACCTGGCTTCCATGGAGATCGACCGGGACCTCTCGGGTGCCGGCGATCTGGAGGTCCTCATCTCGGGTGAAGAGGGAATCCTGAAAGACCCTGACGTTCTAAAGCGGATGGATTCGCTGGCCGGCGAGATCAAGGACTATCCCCTGGTGGAAAAAATACTGTCTCTGCCCGTGTATATCAAGCGTATCAACATGGCGCTTCACGACGACAACCCCGCTGAGAACCGGGTGCCCGACCGACAGGCCTTGATCGCCCAGGAGCTGTTTCTGTTCAGCCTGTCCGATGCGGGCCGCCAGGAGCTTCAGCGGTTGGTGACCCCCGACTACGCCCGGGGACGTATCGCGGTAAAAATACGGATTCAGAGCACTCGTTCCAGGGATATCGTAGACCTGGCCAACTCTATTGAGAAGCGGGCCCGGGAACTATTTGCGGGAACAGGCGTCACGGTACACGTAAACGGTATCTCGTTCATGTACAATATCCTGTATAAGTACCTGCTCGAAAGCCAGGTGAAGAGCTTTGCCATCGCTTTCGTGCTGGTGACGGTCATCCTGTTCGTGATTTTCCGCTCAACTCTCTACGGGGCCCTCAGTATCACGCCGAACCTGCTTCCGATTATTTTCATCATCGGTTTGATGGGATGGATGGGCATTACCCTGAATGTGGGGACGGTCATGGTGGCCTCGGTTGCCCTGGGAATCGCCCTGGACGATACAATCCATTACCTGACGCGGTTCAGAAAAGAGCTCGCCTCATCGAGCTGCTCCCTTCAGGAAGTGGCCTCCATGACCACGGTGTTTACCGGTAAGGCAATTATCTTTACCTCGGTGGTCAACATCGCCGGTTTCCTGGTGCCCATGCTGTCGGGTTTCCAGCCCACGCGTCAGTTCGGGCTGCTGGTGGCCATGACCCTCTCGTTTGCGCTGGCGGCCGATCTTTTCGTGCTGCCGGCCAGCATCATCGCCACCAGCCGGATTCTCATCGGTGAGCGCTCTGGAGGCACTGAGGAAGAGTAGCACCGGCTGCTCACCGGGTCATCTGATAGGTGTCTTTTGAAAAGTGGTTTTTAGAGAGAGTCCCGAATAATTTTTTGACGAAGCAGCTCTTTTCTCCTATAGTATAGAGAGGGGCTGTAAGTAATGACGTTACTACACAAACATAATATAATCACAGTGGTTCTGTTTTTTCTTGGTCTCGTTGTTCTCAGTCTACCCCCGCTCAACGCTCAAATCAGCCCGTCGCTGATAAACCAGACGTACAAGGCTGGCCAAAGCAAAATCGATGTTATCGCCGGTGACCGGTTAGACCAGACCCTGTCCGTGCAACTCGTCCTGGATGGAAAACCCGTGAGTGATAAAGAAGTATACTTTTCCATCCTTGAGTCACCTCGTAAAGATAAAGAAATCAAACTCGCTCAATTGATAGTAACCACCGATTCCTCCGGCCTGGCCTCCACCAGCCTGCCCGTTGGACAGTACGTCGGCACCTACAAAATTTTCGCTTTTGTCCCTGAATCGGGAAACTCCCCACTGGTATTCGAAATAAACGTGCTCAACAAGTTCTGGCTGGGTTTCATCGCCCTCTCGCTGCTCGGGGGCCTGGCCATGTTTCTCTTCGGCATGTTGTTCATGAGTGACAATCTTCAGAAAATGGGGGCCAAAAAGCTCAAAGAGGTGCTGGCGAAGTACACATCAAATCGAGTTTCCGGGGTGTTGGTGGGGGCACTCGTAACCGCAGTCATTCAATCCTCCTCGGCCACCACGGTCATGGTGGTAGGCTTGATTAACAGCGGTTTGATGAACCTCGTTCAGGCCATCGGCGTCATACTGGGGGCCAACATCGGTACCACCATCACGGCCCAGATCGTGGCGTTCAAGCTGACGGACTACGCTCTGATATTCATCGCCATCGGATTCCTCATCAGGGTGTCATCGAGGAGAAAGCGGACAATTGCCACCGGCAACATGATGATCGGATTCGGGCTGTTGTTTCTCGGTCTCAAGATAATGACCGATGTAACCAAACCGCTGCGGACTTATCAACCGTTCATCGAGTTGATGGTCAACCTGAATAATCCTCTTATCGGCGTCCTGGTAGGCGCGCTTTTCACCGGTATCATACGGTCCTCCAGTGCCGCCACCGGGGTCTATATCGCCCTGGCTTTCCAGGGCCTTTTGACCCTGGAAAACGCCATCCCCCTTATCCTGGGAGCCAATATCGGAACGAGCACCAATGCTGTCATCGCCAGCCTGGGTGCCAACCGCGAATCAAAGCGGGCGGCACTGGTACACGTGTTCTTCAACATGTCGAAGGTGGCGGTATTCCTGCCGCTGATTGGCGTGTATCGGGACCTGATCTACGCCATTTCCCCGCATCCCGCCGGGTTGTCTTCCCTGGCCACCGCCGAGCAGATAGCCATATACGCCCCCCGGCAGATAGCCAACGCCCACTCCATCGCCAAGATTATCGCGGTCATCGCCTGGCTTCCCTTTACCCCGTACCTGGCGAAGGTGAGCAAGTGGCTGATTCCCGTCAGGAAAGACGAAAAGCACATCAAACCCAAATACCTGGACGAAACCCTGCTCAAGTACCCGGAGATGGCTCTGGTGGTAGCCAAAAAAGAAGTGGGAAGAATGACGTATTACGCCCAGCGGCTGTTAGACAAGGTCATCGGGGTGTTCGAAACCCGTGACCCAAAACTTCTGGAGCAGGCCATAAAAGAGGATCAGATAATCGATGTGCTGTACAAAGCGGTCAAACCGTACATCGCCAAAATCATCCAGGAGGAGCTCGGTTCGGAACAATCACTGGTGGAGGCCGAATTGATGATTATCGCCGAAGAGCTGGAAAACTTCGGGGACGTCATCAGCAAGAGCCTGCTTCCCTCTACCTTTACCAAGATGATTGAATACGATCTAACATTTTCCGAGCTTGACATCGCACACATTACCGACTTCCATGGGAAAATCAAAACCAATCTTACCCGGGCCTCCGAAGCATTTATCAACAACGACTTCGAACTGGCCCGAAGTGTGGTGGAGGACGCCAAGAAAATAGATGTGTACTGCACGGCACTGCACATAGCGCATCTGCAGAAGTACAGTTCGGGCGACAAGAAAACCATCGCTACCAGCACCAACTACCTGAGTATCCTGGCCGATTTCAAGCAGTTGTTCTCCTTGAGCACTCAGGTGGCCAAGGCTGTGGTGGAACTGGGCGGCGAAGAGCAGGAATCAACTATTAGTGCAGCGGCTCCTTCGACAGTATGATACCGTCAATCCAGACCGTGCCCGTGCCGTTTATAACCAGGTTCAGGGTGATTTTTTCGGGGACCTGCCCTTTCTGAAACATAAAGGGTGTCGAAAGCGGTTTCCAGTCGGCGGTGTCGCTGATAGTCGAGTTCAGGCCGCGGGAGAAGTACTGCCCTCCGTCTACGTGGGCCCACATTTCGAGATAGGCGGTCCCGGTAAAATCACTTTTGACATAAGCGGTGTAAGTTATCCTGGCATTCTCGATGTCCAACCCGGTAACCTCTCCCAGGCACACGGTGGTGGGCCATTGCGTCTCTATCCTGACCGATGCTTCTCCCTCTTTTTTTATCTCGAAATCGGTCACTATTTTCGGGGTGACGGAAGAGGCATCATCCAGACTCAAGGTTTTAAACTCCACGGCCAGGGACGGGGAGCACATCAGGCCCAGCACGGTAAAAATCAAAATGAAACGTTTCATATATTTTCCCTCCTTCAAAACAGACGATGTTTCGGTTCGCCAGTATGCAGCACACCTGTTACTGGAATTACTCAGTACAATTCGATAATTTCCCGGTAGCGGAAGCAGTTCATGGTATGATCGTTGACCATGCCGGTAGCCTGCATGTGGGCGTAGCAGATGGTGGAGCCGACAAACTTGAACCCGCGCTTCCGCAGGTCCTTGCTCATGGCGTCGGACTGTGGTGTTGTCGCCGGGTATTCACTCAATGTCCGGAGTTTGTTCACTACCGGTGTGCCGTCCACAAACCGCCAGATGTACGCATCGAAGCTGCCGAACTCTTCCTGTACCTTCAGGAACAACCGGGCGTTGTTCACAGCGCTGCGCACCTTCAGCCGGTTACGGATGATTCCCGGGTTGGCCAGCAGCTGTTGGATCTTCTCTTCATCGTACCGGGCCACCTTTTCGGGGTCGAAACCGTCGAAGGCGGAGCGGTAGTTCTCCCGTTTCCTCAGCACGGTATACCAACTGAGTCCCGCTTGAGCCGATTCCAGGGTCAAAAACTCGAATAGCAGACGGTCGTCATGGACGGGCACTCCCCACTCTTTATCGTGATAATCCACGTAATCCGGTTTGTTTAACTCGACCCAGGGGCACCGGCAAAGGTTGCTGTCGTTTGACATAGGTTTCCCTTCCGTTACTCAATGATCAATTCGAAAATACTGCCGTGAAAAGATGCTCCCCAGAGGCGGGTTCCGTCCCAGGCCAGGCTTTCAATCCGGCGGTGAGCACGGTTACCCGGCGCGAAATCAAAGGTCCCGGTCACACCACCGTTGCGCGGGCTGATCCTGAACAGGCTGCTTCCTGTAGATATCCACAGGGACGAACCATCGGCCGTCATCCCGTAATTCTGGTTCCCCTGCGTGCCTTCAGGCACTGGGAAGGAGGCAACGACCGATCCGTCTTCGATGGAAATCTTCATCAGTCGGTAGGAATCGGGGTCGAGGGCATCCTCATTGCCTATCATCCACAGATAACCGTTGTGCTGGGCGATATCGGAGTAGTTCCAGCGGGAATCCTCTATGGGAAATCTCCTGAGTTCCCGGAAACGCACGTAATCCAGCTCGGATATCTTGTTGCCGTTATTAGCCTGGAGGTGAAACATGGATGTGGTACCGGGAGCCAGCCCTCCGTATCGGTTGTTCCACACGACATCGGGACGAAACACGTTTTCTGTTTCTCCCGTATTCGGATTGAGCTTGTAGATTCCAGGCTCGAGTATGTATGACGACATCCACAGATGCCCACCGTGCCAGGCAAGTCCCGAAGGCTGTGAATCCGGAGGAGCCAGAAAGCTGTGCCCCACCGAGATGGTCCCTTTGGTAACTTCGAGCGGAACAGCCGTGTTGGCCGCCGGTTCGGGACCCGGTCCCCCGTGCCCCGAAATCCCGCAGTCGGTCCAGCAGTGGGGGCATATATCAGCTCCGGCAACGGAAGAAAAAGCGGTTAAGGCACCGGTGAAAAGCAGGATAAAAATGTACCGTCCGCGACGTTTCACAGTACTACCTCCGGACACGTATACTCTCTTTTTTTCCTACCCGGCTGTACAGGGCAGGCCACCTACCCGGCTTTACAGGGCGGAAATGGCATTCTTCAACGACCGGACGAAGACGGCTACCTTCCGTTCCAGGGCCGGATCTTCCTGGTAGCGGTCGATGATCTTGATGACGGCGCTTCCCACGATGATCCCATCCGCCCAGCGGGAAATGGTGGCTGCCTGCTGGGGAGTGGAGATTCCGAATCCCACGGCGATGGGAAGATCTATGTCCCGTCGTGCTGCCCGGATTTTCATCTTTACATTGCGCGGCAGCGTGGTGCGCGCTCCGGTCACCCCGGTTACCGCCACGAAATAGACGAACCCCCTGGCCCGGTCGGCTACCAGTTTGATACGGTCTGTATCACTGGTGGGTGTCAGTAGGAAGATCAAGTCCAGGCCGTTTCGGTCGGCGTGCTCCTCCAGTTCGCCGGCTTCCTCCGGAGGCAGGTCTACCACCAGCAGCCCGTCCACCCCGGCGCGCCGGGCATCTCGGGTAAACCGCTCGAGTCCATAGGAATAGATGGGATTGTAGTATCCGAACAGAATGATCGGTACCCGGGTGTGCTTTCTCACCTTTTTAACCAGGTTGATGACATCTTTCGGTGTGACGCCGGCTTTAAGGGCTTTTTCCGACGAAAGCTGGATGGTCGGGCCATCGGCCATAGGATCTGAGAAGGGAATCCCCAGTTCGATGATGTCCGCGCCGGCTTCTGACAGGGTGTAAATCAGCGCTTCGGTAGTGTCGAGATCGGGAAATCCGGCGGTGATAAAGGTAACAAGTGTTTTGTTCCCGTTCTCCTTCTGCTGTTTGAAAGCCGCGGTCAGTAGGCTTCCGGCCTGCTTTTTCATGGTCTCACCTCAGAATTCTCGACACCGTTTCCACGTCCTTGTCTCCGCGGCCGGACAGGTTGACCACAATGATGTCATCCTGATTCATCTCCGGCGCTATCTTCATGGCGTATGCCAGGGCGTGGGAGCTTTCCAGGGCGGGGATGATACCTTCGCATCGGCACAATGTTTTGAAAGCACTCAGGGCTTCGTGGTCCGTCACGGCCTCATAGGTCACACGCCCGCTATCTTTCAGGTAGCTGTGCTCCGGTCCGACGCCGGGATAGTCGAGCCCGGCGGATACCGAATGGGTTTGCTTTACCTGCCCGTACCGGTCCTGAAGAAGATAGGTTTTACTGCCGTGAAGCACTCCGACCCGCCCTTTGACCAGCGACGCGGCGTGCTGCCCGGATTGTAGACCTTTCCCGGCTGCTTCGACTCCCACCATGGCCACGTTGTCGTCGAGAAACGGGTGAAAGAGCCCAATGGCGTTGGAGCCGCCTCCCACACAGGCCACCAGAAGGTCGGGAAGCCGGCCTTCATCGTGTAATATCTGCTGCCGTGCTTCCCGGCCGATTACTGACTGGAAATCGCGCACCATCATCGGGTACGGGTGCGGCCCGGCCACGCTGCCGATGATGTAGAAAGTGTCATGGACATTGGTAACCCAGTCCCTGATGGCTTCGTTCATTGCATCCTTGAGAGTTTTGCTGCCAGACCCTACCGGGGTAACTTTCGTTCCCAGAAGCTGCATCCTGAACACATTCGGCGCCTGCCGCTCCATGTCCTCTTCTCCCATGAACACTTCGCACTTAAGTCCGAACAACGCAGCCACAGTGGCGGTAGCCACCCCGTGCTGCCCGGCTCCGGTTTCGGCAATGAGACGGGTCTTTTTCATTCGCAGTGCCAGCAGGACCTGTCCGATGGTGTTGTTGATTTTATGTGCTCCGGTGTGACAGAGGTCTTCCCTTTTCAGATAGATCCGCGCTCCGCTGCACAACTGGCTCAGGCGAGAGGCCAGGTACAGCGGACTGGGTCGACCGGCATACTCCTGGAGGTATCGGGCAAACTCTACCTGAAACACCGCATCCTGCCGCGCTTCCTCGTAGGCCTGTTCCAGTTCCAGAACGGCGGGCATGAGTGTTTCGGCGATGTATCTTCCTCCGTACTGGCCGAAATGTCCTCCGTCATCGGGTATCGTTTCCATGTCAATTCTTACCTTGCTTTCCATACCTGGAGTTCTAGCTCTCATTACTGTTCTGCAGCATTACGGCAGCCTGCCGTGCCTGGGCAATGAATTCTCGTACCAGTACGTGGTCTTTTTTCCCGGGAGATTTCTCCACTCCGCTTGATACGTCGACTCCGTACGGGAGAACTGTCCTGACAGCTTCCGCTACATTGTTCGGTGTCAGACCGCCTGCCAGAATTATCTTACTGCTTTTCGTTTTCTTTTCGCTTTCCGCGTCCACTACCTGCCTGGCGATGTCCCAGTTGAAGGTATGTCCGGTTCCTCCCCGTACATCCGGGTGGTAAGTGTCGAGCAGGCAGGCTGAAACGTTGTACTTTCTGAGTTCGTCCAGCAGTTTCTTTACTTTGGTGGCGGTTTCGTCGGGTCCGATGGACCCGGACGCTCCGATGGACCCGGACGCCCCGGTGGCCCGGTTCCGTACCCTGAACGCTTTGATTACCCTGCGCTTCAGATTCCGGCAGTAATCGGGGGATTCATTACCGTGAAGTTGAATGACGTCGAGCCCGACATACTCCACGGTTGTGAGGACCGATTCACCTGCTTCGTCGACAAAAAGACCCACAGTGGTGACAAACGGCGGAAGCGCCCTCACCAATGTGTTGGCGTCCCGGGGAGTGATGTAACGCGGGCTGCCGGGATAAAAGACGAATCCCAGGGCATCGGCCCCCGCTTCCACGGCGGCTTGTGCGTCATTCAAAGTTGTAATACCACAAATCTTGACTCGTACCATAGCCATATCCAGTGACGCATTGTACGGCAAAAACTCGCTGAAGCGCAAGCAGGTTGCATGGCAACAGCGAAGAACCTGCTGCTTGTCATCGTTTCAGGCTGACGTTGCCACCCTTGACAGAGCGTCGGTGCCTGGTTAATATAAAGTATGATGAAGGTGAATTCGTGGACCTGGTGTTGCACGAAAAACCGCGAGGGGGCTTCCAACCATGTTTGACTGCCAGGAAGTAAACGGAGTTTCCGTTATAAAGCCTGATTCTCGCTTGTCCGGAGAAGATATGACGGAATTTTCCGAATGCATCCGCTCGTTGATCGAGCAGGGTAAAACCAGATTTGTTCTCAACCTGGAAAAAGTTCCCTATTTGACGAGCATGGGGTTGGGTACCATGTGCGAGTTGAGCAAGCAGCTTGAACCGATGAACGGCTGGATACGGTTTGCGGTGGTCAACGAAGATCTCGAATCGGTCCTGTCTTTCATGCTTCTCGATGACACGTTTCAAATTTTTTCCACGGTGGATGCAGCCGTTAAAACAGATTAACCACGAAGGATAATAAGCGCCATCACGGCGAAGCGCTCTACATACGAGCGCCCTACAGGCGAGCGCCCTACAGGCGCAGTAAGCGGGTTACACTCCGGCCAACTCCTGTAACTTTTTACCGATGTCCTCTTCGCACAGCAACGATTCTCCGATAAGAAACCCATCGAACCCGGCCAGTTCGAGTTGCAGAATATCCTTCCGGGTTCTCAATCCGCTCTCACTTATGACCGTTTTGTCCGCCGCGATCGACGGCCGCAGTCTGAGTGAAACGGCAATATCGGTAGTAAACCGGGTGAGGTCACGGTTGTTGATGCCGATAAGACGTGCATCGGTATCCCGCACTTTTTCACAATCCGCTTCGTCGTGTATCTCAACCAGCGGTTCCAATCCCGCTTCGAATGCACACGAGATGAGGTCGCGCAAAAGAGATCGCGAAAGTGCACGGGCGATCAAAAGTACGGCGTCTGCTCCCGCTGCACGGCTTTCCCACACCTGAAACTCCGTCACTATAAAATCCTTGCGCAGAAGCGGCAGGGAGACATGGTTCTTGAGCAGGGAAAGATAGGACAAGTCACCTTGAAAATACTTTTTTTCAGTGAGAACCGACAGTGCCCGGGCACCGTTGGCCTGGTAGATACCGGCGATGTAAACTGGATCGAAGTCGATCCGGATGACACCCCGCGACGGTGACGCTTTCTTCAATTCCGCGATGATGCTAGTCCCGGGAGAAGAGAATGCACCAAGAAAATCACGGGGCGGCGGGGTGTCCAGTGCATGGCTTTTGATGTCCGAAAGAGTAGTCCTGGTGAGAAGTTCTTTCACGTCGTTTTTTCTGTCGGCGATTATCTGCTCGAGAATAGTGGTGGGTGGCACTGTTCCTCCGTTACCCGCTTTCCGACGATATTTCCCGGGTAGTGAGCTCGGCCAGGGCATGCATTTTTTCCAGAGCGCGTCCGCTGTCGATGGCTTCTTGTGCTATCGACAAACCGTGGCTGATATCGTCTGCCATACCTCCGGCTGCGATGGCAGCGGCGGCGTTCAGTACCACCACGTCCCGCCGCGGGCCGGGAGAACCTTTCAGGATATTGGTGATGATAGCGGCGTTGATTTCCGGTGTGTCGCCCTGGAGATCTTTGAGGGAGCACAACTGAAGTCCGAAGTCCTCCGGTGAGACCTGGTATGTATGCACCCGACCATTATTCAACTCTGAAATAGTGGTCTTTTCGGTCAGGGTGATTTCGTCCATCCCGTCCTCTCCCCGGATGACGAATACGTGTCGGCTGCCGAGGTTTTTCAGCACGTGGGCCATGGTTTCGGTGAGCGCTTTTTCATAAACCCCCAGCACCTGGCAGCGGGCACCGGCCGGATTAGTCAACGGTCCCAGTATGTTGAACATGGTCCTGACACCCATTTCCCGCCGGGGCCCCATCACGTGCTTCATGGCCTTGTGAAAGGTGGGTGCGAAAAGGAAGCCTATCCCTATCTCGTTGAGACACTGTTGCACGACGGTGATATCGCAGGTAATATCGATTCCCAGTACCGTGAGCACATCGGCGCTCCCGCAATTGCTGGAAACCGAGCGGTTGCCGTGTTTGGCTACCGTCAGGCCTGCACCGGCTGCCACGAAAGCTGCCGCGGTGGAAATGTTGAAGGTGTTGACACCGTCACCGCCGGTGCCGCAGGTGTCTATAACCGGTGCGGGCGTCGTTATGGAAACATTGGCGGCATTGTCCCGCATGACCCGTGCGGCGCCGGTAATCTCTTCTACCGTTTCCCCTTTCATTCGAAGTGCTGCCAGAAAACCGCCGATTTGCGCGTCGGTGGCTTGGCCGCTCATAATTTCCTGCATGATCCCGACCATTTCCTCCTCGGTCAGGTCTCCCCCCGCAATGACCTTCTTAAGCCCTTCTCTTATCATTGTCATTCGACTCCTAACACTTGGTCCTCACGTTCTTCTCAGAAAGTTGTGCAGTATATCTTTCCCGTTCCAGGTCAGAATGGATTCCGGGTGGAACTGGACCCCTTCAAGCGGATACTGCTTGTGCCTGATTGCCATGATCTCTTTGTCGTCATCGCTCCTGGCGCTGATTTCAAAGTCGTCAGAAAGGGTGTTTTCATCGATAACCAGGGAGTGATACCGGGTGGCTTCAAAGGGGCTGCGGATGCTGTGAAAAATGGTTTTGCCGTCGTGGCGGATGCGGGACGTTTTCCCGTGCATGATTGTCTTTGCTTTTACGATTCGGGCCCCGAACGCGTAGCCGACAGCCTGGTGTCCCAGACACACCCCCAGTATTGGTACCTTGTGGGCAAAGGCTTTGATCAGGTCCACGGACACACCAGCCTGCTCCGGCGTGCATGGGCCGGGAGAAATGACTATCCGCTCCGGTTTCAAACCGGTAATGTCGCTAACGCTGATCCGGTCGTTTCTAAAAATCCTGACATCTTCACCCAGTTCCCGTAGAAACTGGACCAGGTTGTAGGTGAAGCTGTCGTAGTTATCGATCATTAGCAGCATGGCACGAACCTTTATTCCAAACCCTGTCGGGCCAATTCGATGGCTTTGACCAGGGCCCGGGACTTGTTTACCGTTTCCTCGTACTCGCTTTCGGGAACCGAGTCAGCGACGATTCCGGCGCCCGCCTGGGCGAATACCCGGTCGCCTTTGATTACCATTGTCCTGATGGCAATACACATGTCCATGTTTCCCGAAAAGCTGAAATAGCCCACCGATCCGCCATAGATGCCGCGGCGGTTCGGTTCCAGTTCTTCTATGATCTCCATGGCCCTGACTTTAGGTGCACCGGAAAGCGTTCCAGCGGGGAAACAGGCTCTCAGGGCGCTGAAAGAATCGTTTCCGTCCTGGAGAATTCCGCTGACATTGGACACGATGTGCATCACGTGGGAGTACCGCTCGACCGCCATCAGTTCGTCCACCGTGACGCTTCCCGTCCTGGCCACCCGGCCGATGTCGTTACGGCCCAGATCGACCAGCATGACGTGCTCGGCCCGCTCCTTGGGATCGGCCAGGAGATCTTTTTCCAGCTCTTTATCTTCGCGTTCGTCCCGTCCCCGGTGGCGGGTGCCGGCGATGGGCCGGACCATCACCTGTCCGTGATCGGCCCGGACCAGAATTTCAGGGGAGGAACCGGCCAGAATGGTGTCCTCGAGCCGAAGGTAGAACATGTAGGGCGACGGGTTGATTACCCGCAGCGCCCGGTAAATGTCGAAAGGGTCTACGTCGAGCTTTGTCTCGAAACGCTGGGAAAGTACCGTCTGTATAACGTCTCCGTCACGAATATAAGCCTTGATCTTACGGGTCGCCGAGAGGAATTCATCGCGGCTGAAGTTACTGGTGAACTCGGTGACCGTACCGGAGCCGGCAGACAGCGGTCGCGATTCGTCGGCCTGGACCCGGGGAAGCGGTGATTTCAGCCGATCGACGATCCGGTCTATCTTCTCGGCTCCCCGGTCGTAGGCTGTCAGCGCTTCGCCGTCCTGCACGAACACATTGGCGATTACCTTGATGGTGTGGCTTACATTATCGAATACCAGCACTGCTTCGGGAACGACGAAAAAGCAGTCGTAGAAATCAACATCACGCTCAGAGGTTTGCGGGAGCTTTTCAAAGAAACGGACCATGTCGTAGGAAAAATATCCTACCAGCCCTCCGTAGAACCGAGGCAGACCTTCCGTTCTCACCGGTTGGAAGCGGCTCAGGATTTGCCTCAGGTGTTCGATCGGTTCTCCCTCGACGGTGGTGGAAACACCGTCCTGGATGATCTCTATCCGGGTGCCCTTGCTTTTGAAAACCAGAACCGGGTTTACACCGATAAAACTGTACCGGCCCCAGTTCTCTCCCTGTTCAACGCTTTCGAACAGGAACACGTCGCCGCCGTCGTCAACTTTCTTGAAAGCGGATACAGGGGTTTCGAGGTCGGCGAAGATTTCCCGGTAGACAGGAATGAGGTTTCCCCCGGTTGCTTTCTTGACAAAATCTTCCCGTGACGGGACCAGCGTGTGGATTTTCATGGCAATTCGTCACGTTATCACAGGCGGTGACAGTTGTCAAATTTATGCATTTTGAATGCTCCGGTTTTGACAGGAAAACAGTATGCCTGATTTTTGCCAGTATTCACGTTTCCGTCCAGCACCCGGACCAGGCATAATCATCCCTGTTTTTACGTGCCGTCCGTGGCTATTCACGGCCTGGCAGTCCTGTTTCATATACAGGCTGTGGTGCTGTGTTCTTCAACGGAAGAACGGGCAAAAATCAGGCATCGGCTTGAATGTAAAATCGTCTCTTATATTTTGTGGTATCGCAGGAGGTGCGTGTTGTTTCTCAGGCCTGCACGGCCTGTTTAAACCAATTTAAACGATCAGATCTATCTGTTCCAGGCTGCCGGCCGATCCGTCTTCGTTCAGGTACAGGCCAAATCGCCGGGTCTCTCCCTGGAGTTCGTTTTGACTGTCCTTGAGGTCGAACTCGGTGTCTACGGAGCCCACGTATACAGCTCCAACACCCGCTTCTTGCAGGTCGAATATCTGGTCGATCCCCGCGGGATTCTTGGCCCAGATCTTGAGTTTATCGAATATGACTTCGTTTTCATCTATCCACCCGTTACCATCCTGGTCGTATTGGGCCAGGTCTGCAAATCCGTTGCCGCTTTCGGGTCCGAACAGCTCCTGACCGTTGGTGGCTATGCCGTCGCCGTTTTTATCCAGGAATACGAACCCGCTTCCCGATGGGACGAATGAGATAAGCTCTTCGGTCCCGTCCGAATCAAGGTCAAAACTGTACTTCTCTTCAGTCAACTGGCTGACCGGACCGTTGAAATTGATGACCAGGGGATCTTTCCTTTTTCGTGCTGTACGTGGCATGGTATAGATATCACGCTGAAGTTCCAGGTCTTTAAACAGGTGAGAATAAAGAGAAAAATCAACGGTTCTGCCGTCCTCGGTGGTAACCGTTCCTTCAGCCAGCACATCGAGCTGCTGTTGTTCGTGATAGTACTCGTGGGTGAACTGGCCGGGTGTATATTCGTGTCTCGCCCCGGCTTCCCACAGCGGGTCGTTGCTCAGATCGAGAAGTCCCTCCGCGGCGGGATTCAACTCTTTGCTTTCGGATTCCCGGTGGTTTTTGCCGTCGAGTTCCCGCATGAGGAACTCCTCCAGAAGCACCTTGAGCCGCCACACGGTGCGTTCACCATCAATCTGTGCTGTATCGGTTTCGGGAAGGGGATCATCCCAGATCCACCGGGCTTCTACCTGGGTGGGATCGTCCTGCGAGCCTTCCGTTGCCATATCGGGGTTTCCGGGGGACTGCATGCCGGACCGTTCTTGAACGGTCAGTTCTTCGGATTGGAATTGTGAGGTGAGTGTTACGTCGGAATTAGCTATTTTCACTGTCAACCCTCCTTGGTTGTGTACTGCCTCCTATTTAATGAATCGGCAGGTCAGACAAAAACCTTTAGCGAAAA
>CAYSPT010000028.1:30832-65937 GCA_964432985.1 uncultured bacterium | reverse complement strand
GGAAATCACGAACAGGAACACGCTCATGAAGTGATTTGCCATGGCCAGTCCCATGAGAAACGCCAGCAGGGGAACTTTCCGTTTCATAGGTTGGCGGCTGAACAAAACGAGCAGGACCAGAGTCACCATCATGGCGTGCAGCGAGTACACTTCCGCTGCCAGGGCCTGGTCCCAGAACACCCGGGAACAGGCCAGTATAACCGCTGCAAACGCCGCCCAGATACGATTCAACCCCAGGGTCCGGGCGCAATAATACGTCACCGCCACCGCGCCGGCGCCCATAACGGCAACCGCCAGGTTGGTCCTGAAACCCACGTCTCCCAGAGGCAGCAGGCAGAACAGCCGGGCCAAAAGCGCGTACAGGGGATACCCCGGAGGATGCGCCACTCCCAGGCAGAAAGCGCTGGTGGAAAACGTCGGGCTGTCCCCGGTAAAGATGGTCGGGCAGAGCGTCCTCAGGTACAGGCCGGCCGATCCAAGGAACAATACCACCGCAGCTCTACGGTCTCGCATAGTTTCTGCACCCGGTGCTTTCCAAAAGCGCTAAAAGAGTACATCCAATCCTATCACCAGGTTGTCCAGAGTGGTGGCAAGATCATCCTGCCCGCCGGTTCCTTCCAGGTTGATCTCCAGGCTGGAGACCGCCACCTTGAGGGCGGCGCGGCCGTTAAACAACTGTTTTCGGATTCCCAAACTGAGTTGTGTCCGGTCCAGCAGCGATTCTTCCACCTGGTAGATCGTACCGATATACTCACCGGTCAGCTCCAGGCGACCGCCAAAGACAATACTCCTGAAACCCAGCCCGAGGCTCAAGCTGTCCCCCAGCTTGAGATACAACGATGTGGCCGGCCCACCGCCGACCCGGTATCCCCCATACGCCAGGTAGACCGTTGGATGTCCAACCTTCTGCCCCAGCTCCTCGTCAATGCTTTCATAAATCTTCCTCAACGGCGGGCTGAGTCCCGACATGGATGACACCGGCAGGCTCACCCCGATGGTTACGGCTGAATCGATGTACTGCCCCGTTTCCCGCTGGCTGCGGTTGATCATGCACTTGGCGAACACCGTCGCTTCTTCTCCCCGGTAATGGGTCTCTCCCGCTCCCAGACCAAGAGATCTGACCGAGTCAATCTCCGCCGTGCGGAAGGTGCACCCGGCCTCGATAGTATCGGTAATCCCGGTTGAGAATCCTGCCAGTTGAATAGACACGTCCAGTTCGGGAGCGGTCAGGCTTCCCGTAGTGACAAACGCCGTGGAGGCACCCCTGCCAAGCACTTCGCTGGAGGGGAGAAAAACATAGCCGCTGGGACCGAAAAAAGTTGGAGAACGGGTAAAGGAGCTGTCTTCAGCAGAGCACACACGCGGCCCTGCGGCACAAACCAAGACAATCATTGCAAAGTAAACCGGGATCAAAGCACGGTTCCGGGGTATCATTCCAGTTCTACCTCCAGTACCGGTCCGTCCTCCCCGCCCTGCTCTTGTATCCGGGCGTTGTTTTCGGCGTATGCCAGCAGCTGCTTCACCTTTGTTATTGGAATGACCGATGTGTCCCATTTCTGTTTCTGGTTAAGCAGGAGGATTTCACGAAGCGCCCGTGCAGATTTCCGGTAGTGCTCCGCCTGGAAATACAGCCGGGCCAGGTTGAACCGGGGGATTTCCCGATGTGGCCGGATATCGTATTCGAGCCCCTGTTCAAAATGCCATAGCGCCTTTTCCAGGTTTTCCCGCTGTACTTCTATACCTCCCATACGGTAGTGCCCGTCAGAGTAATTCGGCATATACCTCAGGAGCTGCTCGTAATGATTTACCGCGCCGTCCGTGTCGCCCATCTGTTCCTTTATCAGGCCCAGGTAGAAATATGAAAATCTCGACTGGAGTTGTTCGATAGACTTCACATATTCGGAAATTGCCTCTTCTTTGCGTTCCTGTACCCGGAAAACCTCGGCCATTCTGAAATGCGTTTCACCATTCTTGGGATCGATGGCCAGGCTCTTTTTATAGCACTCTTCGGCCAACTGGTGCCGCTGTGTTTTTTCAAGCGACGTGGTGAACACATAGTTGAGTCCCATTTTTATATACGCATTGGCAATGAAGAGCCTGAGCAGCATCACCAGCGCTACTACGGAAGCGGTCACAACCGTTGCCTGCGCTCCCCGCAGCAGCAGGTTCGGTCCGGCGGCGACGGATTTATCTGTTTCATGAGATTTCTGTGGAGCCGAACCTCTCTCCGATGGGGCAATACCTTGATCGAGTTCTTTGGATTTCTGCGGAGCCGAGCCTCTCTCCGATGGGGCAATACCTTGATCGAGTTCTTTGGATTTCTGTGGAGCAGAACCTCTCTCCGCGGTGAGCACGGTCTCTTCGTGCGCACGCACGGTCTCTTCGTGCGCACCTGCGTACATACCCAGGAGCCCCCAGAATATAATTGCTATGGTGGGTCGGTGAAGTGGAAAGCTGACCATGGAATGGGTTAGAATGCCCACGTGGGTAGCGGCCAGCGAAGCAAAAAAGACCCGGTCCGAAGGATTTTTCAACGTTTTAAGAAGCTTCACCACCACCACCGCCGCGGTGCCCAGGATACACAGGAATGCGAACAGACCGGTCACGCCTGTTTCCGCACCGAACTGGAGGTACTCGTTGTGGACCCTGATGGGTGAAACCGCGTGCCTTCGGTATTCCTCCACACCCGGCTGTTCGAAGAATTTTCCCTGGTAATCAAAGAACACGTACTTGAAATTTCCGATACCCACTCCCAGCAGCGGATGATCTTTCATCATTTGCGTGGTGCAGCGCCACATCAAGAACCGCTGCATGATGTTTTTGCCTTTGAAATCAGTAATGCTCTTCATCCGGTTATACAGTTTTTCGAACTCGCTGTGATACAGAGTCCCGGCGAGCACCACAGCCAGTATCACCACCATCGCACCACCGACGAGCAGTATCCTGTTGGCCCGTGAAGAAATTCTCTTTCGCAATGGAGCGGCGACAAAGATCAGCAACAGCAGGGAAAAACAAGTAAACGAAGACCCGAATGAAAGCCAGGCTCCCCTGGTCTGTGTAGGGATGATGCAGAGAAAGGACATGACGAATGCAACACAACCAAACGCTGCCCGGGCAATAGATGTAAACGGCCTGTCTAACAAGAGAAAGTCTGTCAGGCCGCTCACCAGCTCTCCCAGCGCCAGCGGCAGCATGGTCACCAAAAATCCGGCCAGGAAATTAGGGTTTCCGAAGAACGAAAAAACCTTCAACCGGTCGTGGGGGTTGACATTGAATATAAACTCACCGCCGAAATGCTGGATGATGCCATAACCGGCGCACAGGATTCCCGAGGCAAGCACCAGTTGAACCAGGAAACGCCGTGAAGATATGCCCTTGATGACGTGGAGGACCAGGTAGAACACGAGTATATAGTTGATGAACCTGATCCAGTCGGAAAGCGCCAGGTACACGCGGTATGACGAGTAGACCGATGCGGTCATGATCCCCAGGAAGACAGACACCGGAATCAACAAGGGGGAGCGGCTGAGTGTCACTTCTCCCTTGCCAATCATCTTTACCGCCCAGAGCGTAGTAGCCACCATGACAATTACCTGGATGAACATGTCTTTGGGGATATAGAACATCTTGGTGGTGTACTTGAAAAAAACCACCGGGCTCAAAAGAAACATGACCGCCAGGAGGATGTTTATCGTTCGGTCATACAGCGCATCAGACTTCGTATTCGACTTCGTATTCGACTTCGTATTCGACTTCGTATTCGACTTCGTTTTCGACTGCGTGCTCATGGCCATCATGATACCATACTAGTCCGCCTATTTCACGAGTTGCCGTCGAGGATACTTGAAAAAGGGAGGCGGTTTTATTCCCTGTGAGTGATGGGGTCTCTACATTCGAGGATACTTGAAGAACGGGGGAGGTTTTATTCCCTGGGAGTGCAGGTAGTTCGCTCCCTGCTGCATGGTCTTCATCAGATTGTTCTGCCTGCGCAGCAGGTTGATAACTTCGGGAGGAGCGTCATCAAGCGAAGAGGCGTCCGTAGGAGGACCGCCCATCAAGCGGGTAACATCCTTTTGAATTGTTTTAATTTCTTTGTAGCAAGCGTAAATGTAGCAGTTGTAATGCTTGACGGCTGCTTCTTTCTGCCCCCGCCGCTGGGCCAGGGACCCGAGCCGGTAGTCCGCTTCTATAACCGGACTGCGGCTGTCCCGCGAGGCACGTGTCCAGGCGAGATACGCTTCATCCAGCTCGACGAGATGCTCCAGGACATGCCCGAGGAGATACGCCGCTTCGCCGAACCGTGGGTACAATCCAAGCGCCGTTTCGTATTCGTCGCGTGCCTTGTGCCACAATCCCTTGTTCTGGTACAGGACCCCGCGGTTGTAATGGGCCATGTAATTGCTCTGGAGTTGAAGCGAGTTGGTGTACAAATCCAGTGCCCGGCCGCTGTCTTTGTCCTGGGATGCTGCTTGAGCGCGATAGTAGGGAATCCTGGCGTCATACGGATCGAGGTGTCCCGCACGGTCCAGGTATCCCGCAGCAGCCTTCGTATCACCTTCCGTTAAACGGTCCAGTGCTGAGCGTACGTGTACATCCTCAGCCGCCAGCACACCGGCAGCGGCCAGGTATACACCGGTTACCAGCAGGAGAAGAACGGTTAACAGGCCTCGTCCGGAAATCAGTTTCCAACTCTTCGTCGAAAAACCACCGGCGGTTCTGTTTCCTGAAAGCAGGCCCAGAGAAAGAAATAACAGCCCGGCATGGGCCGGGAGATTTAACGGGAAACTGACCAGCGCGTGGGTGAGACATGCCGCGCAGCTGCCTGCCAGCACAATGCACCATAGTCCCTCGCGGGCCGGCATCGGCCCGTCTCTAGGCGGTGGGGGCCGCCCGAAAGCATCAACGATACAGGCCCAAAGAAACGCAATAAACAGTATGATACCCGGAAATCCGGTCTCGGCGGCGATCTCCAGGTAATCGTTATGAATATGACTCGGCGTGGCTGAGACCTTCCGCCGGTCTTCGTGCCCCTTGCTGAAATACCGCTTTTGATAGTTAAGGTAGTGCTCCCGTATCCCTCCCGGACCGACACCGATTACCGGGTGATCGCAGGTAATGCTCCAGGCAAGCTTCCACATGAGCATCCGCTTTTGGATATTTTGGCTGCCGGAGTCAAAGGCCGACCGCACCCGGTCCTGCAGCTTCAGGGTGTCACTCCAGAGGAAGACGGTAATCAGCACTCCGACTACAATCGGCAAGAGGAGCAACGCCAGGGTTTTCAACCACCGTATACCGAAGGGGTGGTTGGGGTTTTCATTTTCCCGGAGACGCCATCTCAGCCACATAACAGTCATCACCACTATCGCCGCGGCAAACGCAAGCCAACCGCCTCTCGACTGTGTCAGCAGCAGGCACACTACGCTGGCACCGACCACCGCACTGCCGGCCAGCTTTCTCAACCAGCCGCCGCTGAGACCCCAGTACAGGGAAAGCGGAGCCAGACAGGCCAATGATCCGGCCAGGTAATTGGGGTTGCCGGCCAGGGAATACACCCTCATTCGGCTGGATCGAAGCGCTCCGGGAAAGATGTCGTGACCGGAGAACTGGGCAATCCCCACGGCTGCCAGCACCAGGGCGGTAAGCCCGGCCAAAGACGCCAGGCGGAGCCTCTGTCCCGGTGTGAGCCGGAATGCCCGGGCCGTTACGAACACCACCAGCAGCGCGATGGTTACCAGAATCTTTTCCGAAAACAGGTGGGGGTTCAGTTTCATCGCTCCGGAGGAACAGAGCCTGACCGCACCGCACAGAACGCTCCAGCCGACAAAGGCCGAAAGAAAGCAGACCGGACCGTTGGTGGCAGCCGGTTTTCGACCGTACCGCAGCATCAAGAGCACACAGCACGCGGCCGCCGCCTGAAGCACCCACACTTTCGGCTTCAGCATCCCGTCGGTGGTAAACGGGAAGGCGAAGATGGCATTAGCCACCAGGGCGGAGTACAAGAGAAACGGGCCGGTTGAACCGGCCCGTTTCTTTTTTTCAGTTTCAGCGTTCACAACACCGCACGGCTCTCCGAGCAACACACCAGCCACACATTACTCAAGCGGCATGTTGACACGGCGCGTCCCGGCCGGAGTGCCAGCCGGAATGGTCTGCACCCAGGCGGAGTCCGTCTCGTCGAAGAGGAAGTAGACGATCTGGGAAGCAAACTTCGCACCCGCTGCGTCCTGCGCCTCCATCAAGTACCAGACCGAGGTGGCGCCTTCAGGTACCGGTACGTACAGGATGAAGTTGATGTACTCGCCATTGGTCATCGGGTTGGTACCGCTGGCCGGGACGGTGTAGGCAATACTGGTGGTACTCAGACCGGTACCGGCGGAAATTATCGCGTCCGCCTCGGCAGCGTCGCCCACATCTATGTCTCCGCCGGTATCATCGCTATCCCAGACGAGACCGATGATTTCCAGACCCAGCTCTTCTGCGCCGAGCTGAATGGGAATGTTGACCTCCACCGTGGCGCCGGGCATGATGATGACCGGGTCCGCCAGCGAGCCGATGGCGAACACCTGCTTGACGGCGCTGAACTCGTAGCCGTTCTCCGTGTCGCCCTGGATGTTGCCGATGGAGAAGGTACCGTCAGTCCCCGTGGCCACCGTGTAGGAGTTGATGTCGTTGTCAAACGACACGATGGCTCCCGGTACCGGCAGTCCGCGTACGACGTTGCCGTCGCCCAGGTCCACGGTACCGCTGGCGCCGGAGTCGTACACGATCCCGACGACGTTGGCCCACAGCGGATCCAGTGCATCGTCTGAGGTGAAGTTGACCTGGGAGGTCTTGCCGGCCTCTATGGTCACACCGAGAGCGACGCTGGCGTACCCGGGTGCCGCCGCTTCTATTGTAGCGCCCTGCTGGGGCGGCACGTCCTGAATCAGGAATGTTCCGTCCGCTTCGGTGGTCTGCTCGAAGCCCGTCCCGAGAATCCTGATGGTGGCCGCTGTCATACCGTACCCGGTAGAGGAATCCACCACCTGGCCGGCTATGCTGCCCACGTTGGGCGTTAGTGCCAGATCCACGACCTCCCGCTCACCGGGAGAGAGAGTTACCGTGTCGCTTTCCCCGGCGACATACCCGGAACCGCTGGCCATGATCTCGATGTCCCTGGTGGTGCCGACCTCCACGGAGATACCGGTGATCGAGTAGGTCCCGTCTTCTCCGGTGTCGTCCGAGTAGGTGGTCCCCTTGACCACCACGGTGATACCGGAGATAGCAGTACCCTGTACCGAGTTGGTTATGGTGCCGGCCACCGAGCCGGTGGAGGGATCGAGCTCGACGTCCTTGGCCACCGTCTCACCCGGGTTGAGCGTTATGGCGACGGAGGTGGTGTAGGTCTTGTACCCCACCTTGCTCACCTGGAGGTCCTTGTCTTCTCCATCCTCGGAAGAAATCGAGATATCCGCGATCTCGTACGCACCGTTCTCGTCGGTGTCGACGCTCTTGCCGGTGCCGACCACCAGCACCAGGGCCCCCTCGATAGGCTGCCCGCTCGTCTTGTCGGTCACCGTGCCCTCGATCTTGGCGGTGTTCGGCGTCATGGGTATGTTCAGGCTGACGGTGAGCTGGCTGCCGCCGAAGGTGGCCGGTATGGCCACGTCCTTGGAGAAGTACCCGTTCATGGTGGCTTCCACGCTGGTCCCGGCGAAGAGCGACGTGCTCAGGCCGGCGATGGAGAAGGCGCCGTCACCGTCGGTATCCTCCGGATCGACACTGCCCTGCAGCAGCTGCACCGTGGCGCCGCTGAGAGCTTCGCCGGTGGTGGAATCGGTAACGAAACCGGCTACCACCCCGGTGAGGGGCTTCAGCTTGATATCACTGCTCACCGTGCTGCCGCCGGCGATCTCCACTACCTCGGTGGTGGTCTGGTAGTTGGCCAGGACCACCTCTATGGTTACCTCCCGGGTGCCGGTGGAATCCACCAAAATGTCGGCCACGGAGTACGAGCCGTTTGAGGCGGTGTCGGCGTCGATAGCGGTCCCCTGGACCCTGACCGTAGCGGCTTCCAGAGCTTCGCCACTGTAGTAGTCGGTGACGATACCGGCTATGGTACCGGTGTTGGGCGTCAGCTCCAAATCGATCGATACCGTGCCGCCGCGCTCCAGCGATCCATCACCGCTCCTGGAGAGGTAGCCGGATGCGGTCACGTCGACGGTCATCGTCTCGCCGCCTTCCGCCACCGGTACATCCTCTATCTCGAAGGCCCCGTCGGAGCCCGTGGTCTCGTACAGGGCGGTACCCTGCACCTGGACCCGGGCGCCGGTGACCACGGCGCCGGTGGAGGAGTCGGTGACCTGGCCGGTGATGGTACCGGTCACCCCCTGCAGCTCGAGCTGGCTGTACACTTTGACACCCCTGGTCACGGTCACGTTCTGCTCCAGCGTCTCGTACTCGGGCACACTGACCTCCAGGGTCACCCCGATAGAAGTTCCCGAGTCCAGATCGACGTAGATGTCGGTGATCTCCCAGACGCCGGACCCGTCGGCGGCTACCTCGTGCTGGGTCCCCACCACACTGACATTGGCCCCGGATATGGCCTGGCCGGTATCGGCGTCGATTACCAGGCCGGACAGGTGACCCACGTTGGGCTCCAGCGTCACGTCGATAATGGCGGTGGAACCGGCTGTAATGGTCTCGCGGCTCTTGCCCATGGCATAGTTGGTGGCGGTCACTTCGACACTGGCGCCGCCGGCTGAATCAGCCAGCACGTCGGTTATCTCGTAGAAGCCGTCTTCATTGGTGGTCTCCTGCAGCGACGTGCCCACAACCCTGACAGTGGCCCCGCTGATTCCGTGCCCGTCCAACTCGTCGGTGACCAGCCCGGCGATAGTACCGGTGGCGCTGGTGAGCTGGAGGACCACCGTGGTGGTTGAACCGGCGGTCATGGTGACTTCCACGGTGGCCGTACCGAACCCGCTGGCGGTGGCTTCGGCCACGATACCCGTCTTGACCGGCACATTGGTGATCTCGAAGTTACCGCTTCCGTCCACGTTGGCGGACCGCAGTGTCCCCAGCAAGCGGACGGTGGCGGTGGTGAGCGCCGCGCCGCTGCCGGAATCCATGACCGTACCGGCCACCGCGCCGTAGTTCGGCGTGAGCTGCTGGTCGAGCAGCGTCGTCTGGCCGTAGACAATCTCTATCGTGGCGCCGGTTATGCTGGTGTAATTGGGCGCCGTGAAGGTGACGGTCACCTCTTCGGTCTGCCCGTCCAGCGGAATGTCGGTGATCTCGTAGGCCCCGGCCACATCGGAGGTGGCGCTCAGGCTGGTGCCGGCGATCCTCACGGTGGCGGTGCTTATCGACTCGCCGGTGCCGGAATCCACCACCTGGCCCACCAGGTTACCGGTGTTGGGATCGAAGGTGAGGGACACCGAGGTGGTCTCGCCGGGCTCAACGGTGATACCGGTGGTCGAACCGACGGTGTAGTTGGAGTGGCGCGCCTCGAGCGTGTACCCCGAACCTCCCTTTACCTTGACCGCGGTAATGGTGAACACGCCGTCTTCGTCGGTCTCCTCGGACAGGGCGGTACCCAGGATGCTCACCAGGACCTCTGAAACACCCTGGTTGGTTACGCTGTCCTTGACGAAACCGGTGATGGTGCCGGTCTTCGGGCTCATCTCGAAATCGAGCACCGACGCCTGGCCGCCGACGATGGCCACCACGTTGGTTTCGGTGGAATAACCAATGGTGATGACCTGGATTTCAGCAGCGGAATCCACCGGGATACCGGTAATGGTGTACTGCCCGGTCTCGTCCTGGGTGTCCCCGGTCTTCTCCGTGCCCACCACCCTGACGGTGGCGTTGGTGATGCCAGAACCGGTGGAAACGTCGGTGATCTGGCCCACCAGAGAACCGGTAATCGGCCTGAGACCGATGGTCTGTGACGTGGTGGAGCCGGCGGACACGGTGACACCGCCCACCTCCTCGGAGGTGTAGTTGGCGGCGGTGGCTTCCAGGGTGATTCCCGTCCCGGCCGCCACGTTGGTAATCAGGTAGAGACCGTCCTCGTCACTGGTCCGCTCGATCTGCGTCCCGGCCACCCGGACCTTGGCTCCCTCGATGGGAGCGGCGGTGGTGGCGTCGATGACCTGGCCGGCTATGCTGCCCACGTTAGGCGTGATACTCAGATCCACCGTGGTTACGGACCCGGCCAGAACGGTCACGTTGACGTTGTTGGAGGTATACCCTGTCATGAAAGCTTCTACCGTGGCGCCGCCGGTTTTTACCGTAATACCGGTGATAGTGTAGATACCGTCGGCGTCCGTCCCATCCGAAAGCGCCGTCTGGGCAATACGTACGGTGGCACCGCTCACCCCGGCGCTGGTCTTCGAATCGGTGATCCGGCCGGTTATATCGCCGGTGGTGGGATCGAGCGCCTTGTTCACCGTGGTGAATTCACCCGCGGTGATGGTAACCGACAACACCGTACCGCTCTGGTAACCGGGCGCGAAGAACTCCACGGTGGTGCCGCTCACCTTGGTGGGCACCGCGGCCTGGGTGTAGGCGCCGTTCCCTTCGGTAGTGGTACTCAGGGATGTTCCCATGACCCGGACGCTGGCCCCGGAGATGGCATCGCCTGTGGAAGCATCGGTCACTACACCGACGATACCGCCGGTGAGCGGATTCAGCTCCAGGTCGGCGGTGGTGGTGGAACCGGATTCAACTGCTATCACCAGGTTTCCGGAACCTTCGTCCTGGTAGCCGGTGGCGAAGGCTTCCACGGTAACCCCCGTCATGAGCGGAACATCTGGAATGGTGTATGTTCCGTCTGCAGCGGTGGTTATCGACAGGTCCGTACCGGATACCCGTACGGTGGCTCCGCTGAGGCCCTGGGCGGTGGTGCCGTCGCTGACCACGCCGGCGATGCTGCCGGTGCCGGGGGCCAGGTCCACGTTGACGGTGGCCACCTCGCCCGAATTTACGGTGACGGTGACATCGTCCTTTATCTGGTAACCCTGGGCGGAAACTTCCAGGGTGGTGTCCATGACTGGTACATCGGTAATGTTGTAGTCACCTTCGCCGGAGGTGGTGCTGAACAGGGCCGTACCCATGACCCTGACCATGGCGCCGGAGATCGGAGTTGACGTCCCGGATTTACGAATCACGCCGGCGATGCTGCCCACATTCGGTGTGAGCGCGAGATCGACAGTGATGGTCTCTCCCGCTTTCACCTGTACGTCGCCCTCCTTCACCGACGTGTACCCGGAGTAGAAAACCTCCACCGTGGTAGCGTTGGTGGTCACCGGCACATCGGTGATGTTATACATACCGTTACCGTCGGTGGTGGCCTGCCGCTGGGTGCCGCCCACCCGCACCGTTGCGCCTGAAATACCCAGGTAGGTCTTGCTGTTTGTAACCATACCGGCGATGACACCGGTGTTGGGAGTAAGGTAGACGGTGACCGTGGATGCTTCACCCGGATTGACTTCGACCCCGCCGGTTTCACCGGCCACGAACCCGGAAGCGAACGCTTCAACCGTGGTACCGGAGGTGGTGGGAACGCCGGTGATAGTGAAACTGCCGTCGCTGGCAGCGTTGGTCTGAAGCGCTGTCCCGGCAACTTTGACGGTGGCGCCGGAAAGCCCGGTGCCGGTGGCCTGGTTCAAAATCTGTCCGGCCACGATACCGGTAGTCGGGATGAGTTCCAGATCCACCGATGTGGTTTGACCGGGGCCGACATCGACGCTGCCCTCGCTGGCGCTGCGGTAACCGGAAGAGAAGGCCTCCACGGTCCCGCCGGTCATGACCGGCACATCGGTGATGGAGTAACTGCCGTCGGCAGCGGCCACCGCCGAGAGGGACGTGCCCATCACCCTGACCGCGGCTCCCGAGATTCCTTCGGCGGTAGTCTGGTCAAGCACCAGCCCCACCAGGGTGCCGGTCTTGGGAACCAGTTCGAGATCGACGTTGGTGGTCTCACCCGCGTTGACCGCTACCCCGCCCTGCGTGGTGCTGTCGAAACCGGTCAAGTACGCTTCGATGGTGGTGCCGGTTGTTATGGGGATGTCTTCTATGGTAAAGCTGCCGTCGGCGCCCGTAGTCTTGGAAATCGATGTTCCCAGGATCCTGACCGTGGCGGCGCTCACACCGGAACCGGTGGCCTGGTTGGACACGATACCGGAGATACTGCCGGTATTGGGCAGCAGGCTCAGGTTGACCATGGTGACCTCCCCGGCCACTACCGACACGCTGCCTTCGTTGGCGGAGGTGTACCCGGTGGCGTATGCCTCCACCGTAGCTCCGCTGGCCCCGATGGGCACGGACTCGAACTCGTACTCACCGCTGTTGTTGGTGGTGGTGGACAAGGACGTGCCGCTGATGCGGATTGTGGCCGTGGAAAGCCCGGCGCCGGTGCTGCCATCGGTGACGATACCGACGATGCTGCCGTAATTGGGCGTGAGCGAGAGATCTACAATTGTTGTTTCACCATATTTGACCTCCAGGCCGCCGCTGCTGTTACGCTGGTAGCCCACGGCGGACACTTCCACCGTGATACCGGTGCGAGCAGGCACGCTGGTGATGGTGTACGTCCCGTCATCACCGGTGTTGGCTGCCAACGACGTTCCGGACACCCGGACGATGGCGGCGGAAATACCGTTACCCGTGCTGGAGTCGGTGATTTGGCCAGCCATGACCCCCATGCTCGGGTACAGGCTCAGGTCCACCGTGGTGACGGCGCCCTGCGACACCGACACGCCGCCTTCCCGGTCGGTAACGAATCCGGCCGCGTACGCTTCAACGGTCTTGCCGGTACCGATGGGAACGCTCTCTATCAAGAAGATACCGTCGGCGTCGGTGGTGGTTGACAGGGCCGTACCGGCGATTCTGACGCTGGCGCCGCTGATAGCCACGAAGGTAGAAGCGTTGGTGACCTGGCCCACCAGGGTACCGATGTTCGGCGAAATTTCGATATCAACCGTGGCTGCTTCGCCCGGCAGTACGTCCACGCCGCCCTGGACTCCCTTGGTGTATCCCACGATGAAGGCCTCCACGGTGCCGTCGGTCATGATGGGAACATCGATGATGGTAAACACGCCGTCCTCGTCGGTCTCCTCGGACAGCAGCGTACCGACCACCCTGACTATGGCGCCGCTCACACCGCCCTGGGTAGTGGAGTCGATGATCTGGCCGGTCAGGTTACCCACCCGTGGCAGCAGTTCGATATCGACGCTGGTCGTTTCACCGGCCACCAGCTCGACATTGAGTTCCTGGTTAGCGGTGTACCCGGTGGCGCTGGCTTCCACCGTGGTGCCCGACACCCCGACCGGGACGGCGGTAATGGTGTACGCCCCGTCATCACCGGTCACGGCAAACAGCGAAGTGCCGGAGACCCTGACCGTGGAGGCGGATATGGCCTGGCCGGTGGCACGGTTGGTGATAACACCGCTGATATTGGCCGTGCTCGGCAGCAGCGAGAGATCTACCGTGGTGGTTTCACCCGGCAGGAACTGCACGTTCAGGGCGGTGTCCTTGTCGTAGCCGGTCCTGAAGGCTTCGACGGTGGTACCCGATATTCCTATGGGGACGGCGGTGATGGTGTAGCTGCCGTCCGACTCCGTGTTGGCGGACAGGGCGGTCCCGGCCACCCTCACGGTGGCGCCGCTCAGACCGGAACCGGTCTTGGTGTCCACCACCACACCGGAGAGAGAAGCCGTGGTCGGCTCTAGCTGGATATTGACCAGGACCGCTTCGCCGGCGATGATATCGACATCAGGTTGCTCGCCCTTCTGGTAATTGGAAGCAAACACCTCTACCGTGGTGCCGGTGAGAACCGGGACCTCCTCGATGGTGTAACTGCCGTTCTCAGATGTCGTGATGGACAGGGCGGTCCCGGCCACACGGACCGTCGCGCCCTCGATCCCCGCCGATGTTCCGGCATCGGTGATCTGGCCGGTCACGATACCCACGTTGGGATCGAGGTTGATGTCGGCGGTAGAGGTGGTCCCGGACACCACTGTTATATCGGAAGCGCTGTTGAGCGTGTATCCGCCCGCCACCGCTTCAACCGTGGTGCCGGTGATAACCGGTACGTTTTCGATCAGGTAGGTGCCGCTTTCGTTGGTGGTGGTGGACAGGGCCGTCCCCAGCACCCTGACGATGGCGCTGGAGATGCCCTTGGCGGTCTTGCGATCGCGCACCACTCCGGCCACGCTGCCCGTAGTGAGCTCCAGGGAAATGTTCACCGTGGTCGACTCGCCGGGGTTAATGGTAATGCTGAGGATTTCACTCGGCGAGTACCCCGAGGCTATGGCTTCCACCGTGGTGGCAGTCATCACCGGGATACCGGTTATCGAGTAGGTTCCGTCGGTGGTGGTAATAGCTACCAGCGAAGTCCCTCCGACCCTGACCACGGCGCTGCTAATCCCCTGGGCTGTGCTCTTGTCGGTAACGATACCGGCGATGTCACCGCGTTTCGGCACCAGGGACATGTCCACCGTGGTGGTGGCCCCGGCCTTGACTTCCACATTCATTTCCGCCTTCGTCTCGTACCCTACCGCCACCGCTTCGATGGTGGTGCCCGAGGTGATGGCGACATTGGTGATCACGTAGCTTCCGTCTGTAGCGGTGGTGGCGGAAAGGAAGGTCCCGGCCACCCTCACTGTGGCGCCGCCCAGGCCGTCACCGGTGGACTGGTCGATGATCTGACCGGCAATGGCGCCGGCGGTGGGGGAGATGATGATGTCAACCGAGGTGGTGGTGGCTCCCGGATCGACCACGATCCCGGACGTGTACCCCCGCTCGAAACCCCTGGCGGTGGCTTCCACGGTCAGCCCTGATGTGCTGACGGGAACCTCTGTGATAGTGTAGCTTCCATCCTCGGCGGTAATTTCATACAGCATCGTACCGTAAACCCGGGCGGTGGCGCCGGAGATACCCTGCTTGGTGGACTGATCGATGACCTGCCCCACGATGACACCTACGCTGGGGGTCAACTCGAGGTCGGCGGTGGTGGTGGTGCCGGACTCGATCACCACATTGGAGCGGTACCCCAGGTCGTAGTGAATCTTGAACGCCTCGATGGTGGTGCCGCTGGTGATAGGCACCTCCGGTATGTCATAGGTACCGTCGCTGGCGGTGGTGGTCACCAGAGACGTCCCGGTCACCCTGACCACGGCACCCGAGATTCCCGACTTGGTGGTGGAGTCGGTGATCTGACCCACCAGAGATCCCTTGGTCGGAGACAGGCTGAAGTCCACGGTGCTCGTCTCGGCTGGCAATATGTCCACACTGGCAACAGAACTGCTGAGGTAGCCGGTGGCAAAGGCTTCCACCGTGGTGTCGGTTACCGTGGGTACATCCGTGATCAGGTAACTCCCGTCGGGGCCGGTCACGATACTCAGCGATGTGCCCTTGATCCTGACCACCGCTCCCGATAGCCCCGAACCGGAACTCTTGTCGGTGACCACGCCGGCGATGGAGCCAATGCTCCGGATCATCTCCAGGTTGACGGTGGTCACCGCGCCGGGACCTACCTCCACGTCCGACTGGCGGGATTGGCGGTAACCACTGGTGGTCACTTCCACGGTGGTGCCGTCCAGATAGACCGGTACACCGGTAATGGTGTAGGTACCGTCGCCGGCAGTCACCTCCGCCAGAGCGCTGCCGATAATACGCACGGTGGCGCCCGATATTCCGTTGGTCGATTTGGAATCGGTGACGATACCGGTTATGGATCCGGAGGTCGGATCCAGGGTGATATCCTGCGATATGATTTCACCGGCATTGATGGTGATACCGCCCACGCTGCCACGCTGGTAATTGGCAGCGGTCACCTCGATGGTGGTACCGGAGATCACGGGGACTCCATCTATCCGGTAAACACCGACGGCGTCGGTTACCGCGCTCTTGGACGTGCCCACTATACGCACGGTGGCACCGCCGATGCCGTTGCCGGTACTGGAGTCGGTAATCTGTCCGCCGAGGTTGCCCGTGCTCTTCTGCAGCCTGATGTCCACCGTGGTGACTGATCCGGCAGGTATCTCCACGTTACCCTGGGTGACCGACTGGTACCCGGATGCTCTGGCCTCCACCGTGGCGCCGGTAGTTACGTGGAGATCGGTAATAGTGTAGAAACCGTCCCCGTCGGTCTTGGTGGTAACACTGGTACCGATGATCCGCACTGTAGCGCCGGATACGCCTTCGGCCGTTCCCTCGTCGGAAACCACACCGGCGATTCCACCGGTCTGCTCGGTCAGTTCAAAATCGAGCACCGACGTACTTCCGGCATAGATGATGACGGTCTTCTCCTGCTCTCCGTAGCCGCTGAGCAAGGCCGACATGGCTTCAGTGGTCTCGCCGTCGACCTGGACCGGTATATTGGTGATAGTGTATCGCCCGTCGGCGGTGGTGATATCTTCCAGATCGGTGCCGACCACCCGCACGATGGCGTTGTTGAGCCCGATTCCCTCCACCGTGCTGTAGACGGTACCGGTTACGCTCCCCACCCGCTTCTTGAGCTCCAGGTTGACAAAGGTGGTTTCTCCGGCAGTCAGAGCGACGTTACTCTGGCTCTGCATGAAGTACCCTTCCATCCGCACCTCGATTGTCCGGCCGGCGTAAGGCAGTGGAACATCGGTAATTGTAAAGCTGCCGTCGAAGGTGGTGAGTTCTTCGTACTCGGTCCCTTTGAGCTTGACCGTCGCGCCCTGGATTCCGTTTTCAGTGGTGGCGTCGATTATGTAGCCCGCGATAGTACCGGTATTAGAGGTCAAGCTGGAATCAACTTTAGTAACCTGGCCGGCCACAACCGCCACGTTTATTTCTGATTTGGGCTGATAATCAGGATGGAAAAGTTCGATGGTCAGGCCGTCCATATTGAGCGGAATCTCGTTGATAGCGTAGAACCCTTCCGCATCGGTGGTGGTTTCGAACTTGGCCAGAGAGGTACCGCCTATCTTGACGATCACGTCGTCGATGGGTGTGTTGGGTCCGGCATCCATAATCTGACCGGCTACGGCGCCCACATCGGCGGTAATGGTGAGGTTGACGATTACCACGCCGCTGGCCACTACTTCGACACCGCCCTGGTCGGAGGACGAATACCCCAGCGACATGGCTTCCACGGTGTACCCGGTAGCTGCCGGGATATCAGTAAGCTCGTACACCCCGTTGGCATCGGTGGCGTCGCTGAATCCCGTTCCCGTTATCCGGACGGTGACGTCGGCCACCGCGTCACCGCTGACGGCGTTCTTGATCTGACCGGTGATGGTACCCATGGTACGTATGAGCTCCACGTCCATAGTGGTTGTGGTGCCGGCAACCAGGGCCATGCCACCCTCCTGCTTGGTGGCATATCCCAGGAGGGATATCTCCACCGTCTTGCCGCTGTGGATGATGGGGATGGCGGTCAGGGAATACGAGCCGACACTACCGGATGAATTGCTTGTCCCGGAGTACGATGTCCCGAGGATTCTCACCAGGGCATCGCCAACGCCTTTCTTGGTGGATTCATCCAGGATTCTTCCGACGAGAGCGCCGGTAGTGGGATCCAGCGTGATATCAAGCGAGGTTATCTCTCCGGCGGCAATCCTCACGTTTGTCTCCTGGTAGGTGCTGTAGCTGGACAGGCTGACCTCCAGCGTATTGCCGTTCAGGGTAACGGGCAGGTCCTCGAATTCGAACTGTCCCTGGTCGTTGGTAACGGTAGAGAACCGCGATCCCAACAGGGTTATCTTCGCCGATTTCAACCCTTCCAGGGTAATCGAATCCTTGACTGTACCTACGAGGGTTCCCACGCTTGGCGTGAGAGACACGTTGGTGCTCACCACTCCTCCGGCGGGAATGTTCACGCCACCCTGCTGCCCGGTGGCATACCCGGTGGCCACTACCTCTATGGTGAATCCGTCTTCTGCCGGAATATCGGTAATCTCGTACCGGCCCATGGAATCCGTCTTGGTAGAGAACATGGTGCCTACCAGTCGGACGATTGCGTCTTTCACCGGCTGGGCGGACACGGTCTCGGTGACTTCACCGGCCACGGTGCCGACCATGGAGGACAACTGGACCTCTATCCTGCTGACCGTCCCCGGAATGATTTCAATGTCCTCCACTAATTTGGTAGCATATCCCTGGACGGAAACCTCCACCGTCTTCCCGCTGTGCAGAGAGGGTATGCCGGATATGAGAAACTCGCCCTTACCGTCGGTTGTGGTGGTATACGATGTTCCCATGAGCCTGACCGTGGCTCCGTCAACCGTGCTGTCGCTGACCTCGTCGGTTACGCGGCCGGCCAGGCTGCCGATGGACGGCTCCATGTTGATGTCGCGGGTGGTTATTCCACCGGCCACGATTTCCACGTTATCAGACGTGGCGGTATCGTAATTGGCTTTGCTGACCTCCAGGGTGTTGCCGCTGAGGGAGTCGGGGAGGTCCTCGAACAGGTAGTACCCGGTGCTATCGGTGCTGGTGGTAAACCGCGAACCGATGAGGCGTATCCTGGCACTCTGAAGACCGACGGCGGTGAGGGCGTCACGCACCTGCCCGGTGAGCGTTCCCACGTTGGCGGACAGGGCCAGGTTTACCGTGGCCACACCTCCGGAGGGAACATCCACTCCCCCCTCCTCCTGGTATGCGTACCCGGTGACCACGACCTCCAATGTGTAGCCGCTGGTGGCCGGGACATCGGTAATCTCGTACCGGCCGTTCTTGTCGGTCTCCGTGCTGAAGTAGGTGTCGACGATACGCACGATGGCGCCGTCTATGGGCTGGCCGGAGAGAGACTCCGTGACATCGCCCGTCACGATACCAACCTGGGATGAGAGTTCCACCTTGAGACTGGTGATCGTTCCGGCCACGAGCTGTAGATCTTCCACCAGCTGGAGAGCGAATCCCTGGGCGTCCACCTCCACCGTTTTGCCGCTGTGCAGAATCGGGATGTCCGAGATGAGGAACGTACCATTGCTGGCGGTTGTTGCCGTGTATGACGTTGCCACTATCCTGATGGAGGCCTTTTCAATGGGATCGCCGCTGACCCTGTCGGTGACCGTCCCGGACAGGCTGGCGAAGGACGGCTGCAGAGAGACATCCTGGGTGGTGACGCCGCCCGGAGTAATGTCAACGTCGGCAGCATACGCCGTTTCGTATTCGGCCATGCTGACCTCCAGGGTGTTGCCGCTGAGAGAATCCGGGAGGTCCTCGAACAGGTAATACCCGCTGGTGTCGGACAGGGTGGAAAACCGTGAACCGAGCAGGCGGAGACTGGCCTTGGGCAGCCCCATTCCGGTGAGGGCGTCGCGGATCTGACCGGTGAGCGTCCCCACGTTGGCAACGAGCGAGACGTTGACGGTGGCTACACCGCCGGAGGGGATAGTGACCGAACCTTCCTGCGCATATCCGTAACCGGTGGCCACCACCTCTATGGTGTAGCCGTCGGTGGCGGGAAGGTCCTTGATTTCGTACCGGCCCACATTGTTGGTCTGGGCCGAGAAGTACGTGTCCACGATGCGCACGGTGGCGCCGGTAATTGGCTGACCGGAAACGGAATCCGTAATATCGCCGGCAACCACACCCACCTGGGAGGAAAGTTCGACAGTGTAGCTGCTGATGGTACCGGGCACGATCTCAATATTTTCCACCAGCTTCACAGCGTACCCGCTGGCGGTGACCTCAACGGTTTTCCCGCTGTGCAGAGCTGGAATACCTGTGATAGTGAATTCACCTTGAGCGTCAGTGGAGGTGGTGTAAGACGTTCCGATGAGCCGGATGGTGGCATCCTTGACCTCATCGCCGCTGACCTCGTCGGCAACACGTCCCGCCAGGCTGCCGGTAGAGGGATCCAGGCTCACGTCCTGGGTGCTGATACCGCCGGCTATAATCTGGACATTCCCAGCGGTGGCGGTTTCATAATCGCTCTTGCTGACCTCCAGGGTGTTGCCGCTGAGAGAGTCGGGGAGGTTTTCGAATTCATAATAACCGCTGTCGTCGGTAGTGGTGGAGAACCGTGATCCCAGGAGCCGTATTTTGGCCCCTTTCAGCCCCAGCACAGTCAGCGAATCGCGCACCTGGCCTGCCAGGGTTCCCACGTTGGCGGTCAGAGCGACATTGACAGTGGCCACGCCTCCCGCCGGGATGGTTACGGCACCCTCCTGCTGGTAGCCGTAACCGGTTACCACTACCTCGACGGTGTAGCCGGCGGCGGCAGGAACGTCGGTAATCTCGTAGTGTCCGGTCTTATCTGTCTGGGTGGAGAAGAACGTGTCCATGATACGCACGATAGCGCTTTCTATAGGCTGTCCCGAAAGAGCTTCCGTGATGTCTCCGGCCACCATACCCACCCGGGACGAAAGCTCCACGTCGTTGCTGGCAATGGTCCCCGGTACAATATCTATATCTTCCACTCGTTTGAGGGCGTACCCGGTGGCGGACACTTCCAGTGTCTTGCCGCTGTGGATGGTGGGAATATTGGTGATGGAGTACTCGCCGCTGTCGTTGGTCATGGTGGTGTAGGATGTGCCCATCAAGCGGACGGTGGCGCCCTTGATGACATCGCTGCTGACCTCGTCGATGATGCGGCCGGCCAGGCTGCCAGTGGAGGGAATCAGGTCGATGTTGACAGTGGTGATCTCCCCCGAGTTGACGCTGACATCGGCCTGTCGGAAGGTGTCGAATCCAACCGCCGATACTTCCACGGTATTACCGTCCAGGGAGGTTGAAACGCTGTCAAAAGTATAATACCCGGACTTGTCCGTGGCGGTGGTGAGCCTGGATCCCATGATGCGGACCTGGGCGCTTTCAATCTCCATGGATGTGTAGGCATTCCTTACCTGCCCCACGATTGTACCGGACGTCGGAGACAGGATAATGTCAATGTGGGTCCGTTTGCCAGGTTCGATGTCTACCGAACCGACTTTTACGGTGGTGTAGCCGGTAGCCAGCACCTCCACGGTGGTCCCGTACATTACCGGCACACCTTCCATTTTGTAAATACCGTCACTGGCCGTGATCTGGTTAAATGACGTGCCAAGAAGCCTGACCTCGGCCGCTCCGATGCCCGCGCCGGTACGTTCGTCCGTTATGGTACCGGAAAGAGAACCGGTCCCCTGCTCCATCTCGAAGTTGACGGAGGTCGTCTGGCCCGGCAGCACCGTGGTACCGCTGTTGGTCACCCGCTGGTACCCTACCGCCGTTACCTCCAGGGTGCTGCCTGAAGCGGCGATGGGAATGCCTTCGAGTTTGAACGTACCATCTTCTGCAGTTTTACTCTGCGCAGAAGGTGCACCGGACAGGCGGACCAGGGCGTCTTTGATCGGTATGCCCGTACCTTTTTCCACCACCTGGCCGGCTACGGAACCGGCGGTTGGCTGCAGCATGACATCGGCGGTGACCGTTTCCCCGGCCCTGGTGACGACGCCGCTAGTCTCACCCCGCTGGAATTGCACGGCCACGGCTTCGATAGTCGTGCCGTCGGGGAAGAGGGGTACCTGGATCATCGTGTAGGTGCCGGCAAAATCGGTGGTGGTGGTAAGAGAAGTGCCCTTCAAACGAACCTGGGCGCCGGCGATGCCGTCTCCGGTGGTCTGGTTGTACACCAGGCCGGACACGGCCCCGGTGGTGGGAGAGAGACCGATATCGACCGTGGTGGTCATACCGGCGGTTACGGGCACACCGCCCACCTGCTCGGTGGTATAATCCGCCGCCGCCGCCTCCACCGTGGTCCCGCTGACACTGGTGGGAATATCCGAGATTACATAACTGCCGTCCCCCCCGGTTCGTTCCTGCAGGGACGTCCGGTACACCCTGACGATGGCGTCAGGCACTACCTTCCCGGTGGACTTGTCGTACACCTGGCCGGCCACCGACCCGCTCTTTGAGGTCAGGGCCAAATCGGCGATTGATGTCTGGTTGGCCAGGACCGATACCCCGCCCTGGCTGGCCCGCTCGTAGCCGGACGCGAAAACTTCGACGGTATATCCGGTACCCTGCGGTACCCGGTTGAGGCTGTAATTACCGAACTCGTTGGAGGAGGCCTCCATGGTGGTGCCCGACACCCTGATGGTGGCGTTGACTATGCCCATTCCGGTTGACTCGTCGGTTATCTCGCCGGCAATCATTCCTTTTTTCTTGGTAAGCTGCATGGATGTACCGGTACTCTTGATAACTCCGGCAGCCACCTGGAGGGAGCTAAGCCTGCCCGTATCGTAATCATTATGATACGCGATTATAGTATAAATTCCTTCAGGAAGGTCCTCGATGCGGTACGCACCGCTGGGGGAGGTAGTGACCTTGAAGGTGGTACCTACCACTTCCACCGTCGCTCCCTCTATACCAAGATTGGTGGATTTGTCAGTTATGGTGCCGGCGATGATTCCCGTACCGATAGTCATGACCTGTGAGGCATCGGCTGTCTTTCCGGGCAGAACGGTGATGTCCGTTGCTTCCGCTTTCTGGTACCCGGACTTGGTGAAGGTTGCCAGGTACCCGGAACCTACCCTGACGCCTGTTATATTGAAACTTCCGTCGGCGCCGGTGGTAGTGCTCTTGGTCGAATCGCTGATTCTGATCAGGACACCGCTGAGACCGGCACCGGTTTCAGCGTCGGTCACCTGACCGGCAATGGTACCTACCTTGGCGGTAAGATCGAAATCTTTGACCGAGGTAATCTCCCCGGCTTTCACTTCCACTCCGGTCACGCTGGCCAGTTCGTAGGAGATAGAGTAGGCGATAACCTGGTAATTCCCGATGGGGAGATCCGCCATGGTATATGACCCGTTGGCGACAGTGATGGTCCTGTAATCAGTCCCTACCACCTCGATGGACACGCCTGCCAGCCCCTGGCTGGTATCGTCATCCTTGGCCACGCCGACCACTGAGCCCGTACCGGCGGTAAGTTCGATATCCTGCGATGTGGTCCGGCTCGCTTTCACCTCGAGGCCGACCACCTGGTTTACTCCGTAGCCGACCTTGGCCGCTTTCAGAGTGTACAGGGTGCCGATGGGGACTTTTGAGAATGTGAACAGGCCGTCGGTGGATGACAAAGTGGTCAATGCGGTCCCCACAACCACGATGGACGCGCTGGCCACACCGACCTGTGATTCGCTGTCCACTACCTGGCCGGCGATACTTCCGGTCTTGCGGGTCAGGGAGAACATGGTGCTGTTGTCGGTGGTGGTTTTTGGGGCCACGACATTCACGCCGCTGGAGGTCCCGGTTTCGTAGGTAATGGAATAGGCTATCAGGTTGTAGGTTCCCTCTGGAATATCGGTGAACATGTAGGCGCCGCTGGAATCGGTCAGCACGGCCCAGTCTGTCCCCATGAGTTCCACGGTGACACCGGGTATACCGTCTTCGGTGTCCTTGTCCGATATGACACCGGCGATATCGCCGCGTTTGAGAGCCAGGATGAAATCCAGCGACATGGCCAGATTGTCCTTGTTCATGGTGAAGGGTTCGCTCTTCTTCCAGTAATCTTCGTGCTCGACCTCGATGGTGAACAGCCCGATGGGCACCCGGCTGAACTTGTATTTTCCGTCGGTGCCCGTGACCCGCGACTGAATCTTTTTGTTGCCTTCATCGAGCAGGTAGACATTGATACCCTGAATGGGTGTGTCTTCGCCGATTTCACGGGTACCGTTGGAATTTTCATCTTCATAGACTACGCCGGCAATTTCACCCACGATCAGAGCGAGCTGAACGTCAAGGTCATCAAAGGTAGCTCCATCGGTGTACCTGAACTCATCCATTCTTACATCGATGATTTCAACCCAGGTGTCGTAGTTGTCCTTGCTGAACTGTATCCGCCAGCCGCTGCCCACCGGCATCTTGGGAAGGACATACGACCCGTTGGCGGCGGTAGTGGTGGTCAGTTTCTCCTGTTTGTCCTTGGGAATGTCGAGCACTATTACCTCGACACCCATGAGCGGAAGCCCGGTGGCATCATCCGTAACCGTGCCTCGCAGCTGACGCGACTGGGAATTGAGAGTGAAGTCGACGTCCTCAACTTTTCCCTCAGTGACCTTCACTTCTTTGAGAACAGGTATGTACTTGTCGCTGACATTCTGCCCCGCCCTGATCAGGAAGCTGCCTTCGGCCCGGTTGACCATGAAGAAACTGCCGTCGAAGCGGGTGACCTCCACCGCGTAGACGCCTTCACGCTGGTAGATGAAATCAAGCTCTATCGATATACCCTGGAGAATGTTCCCATAGGCGTCGGTCACCACACCGGAAACATGTCCCAGGCCTTCGATCTTGGCGGGCCTCAGAGAAATATCTATGTCGTCCCGGTCAGGATTGTCCGGAGTAAGCGGGACTTCATCCTCGTAAGCGCTGGGGAGATAATCCCCGGCACCCGCCACCAGGAAGTAACCTTCATCAGGCCGCGTGAGAGGCACACCTTCCAATTTGTACCAGCCGTCAAGCCTGGTCCGCGTGCTGTGCTGGTCTTCCATCCCGAAGATCTCGATGGTGGCGCCGGGAATGCCTTCTCCCTTGTCGTAGGCGCTGTTGCCGTTTTTGTCCTCGTAGATGTACCCGGACATGGTACCGCGGATTCCGGTGAGTTCGATCCTGACTGGAGGATCGGTGACCTTGCCTTCCTCAACCACGATTCCTGCTGCGTACCCCGGAAGAAAAGCTGCACCGGCGTCGGCCCGGAAGTTGTAGTACTGCGGCGGTGTGGTGGGTGTGGGAGGAATGTTCTGAAACACGAAGGACCCGTCGACGACGGTCATCGCTTCAACGGTGGCGCCGGTACCGTTAATGTCAGGCTTGGGTGGTTCGTCATCGTTGAATCTCAGGGGGAGGCCGTCCCAGGTCTCGATCCATACCTTGGCGCTGGCCACCGGTTCGAATGAGCCGCTCTCTATAACCGTACCGGGAACGATACCGCGGTCAGGATCACTGGTGAACGGCTCCACCTTGAAGTTGACCAGGTACTCGCTGTTGGCATTCTCCACCTTGACCGTCTGGCTTATAGGAATGTAGCCGGTCTGGCGGACCGTAACATAATAGCTGATGGTGCTGGTCCGCACCCGGGGAAACTCGTACATACCGTAGTGGTCCCCGATACGGCCGGTGAAGGTGATCTGGCCGCCCAATTCCACGGTAGCGCCGTTGATCGGCTGTCCGCTCACCGTATCCTTGACCTGGCCGAACACCCGGGCCACGTCCTCGGTTGATTTCTGCAGTTCGATAAACTGGCTCAGCTCGTAAGTACCGGAGCCCGGGGGAACGGTGACTTCGATTCCACGCTCCAGAGGGTCGTAGCCAAGGTTGGGAGGAGGAGTGGCGAACAGGCGGTAGGTCCCTACCGGCGCCAGAGGATACATGAATACACCGGTGTGAATGAAGTCGGATGCCGTGTAGGACGTCAGGCCGACCTCGGTTTCTACCTTGACACCGTTGAGACCCAGCTTGGTTACAGAGTCGACCACCCGGCCCTTGAGGGGACGGAACTTGGCATCAGTGGGAGCAGGACCGGGAGTGTCTCCGCCGCCGGGATCATCGCCGCCGCCCGGACCGGGAGTGGTCGGGGAAAGCTGGACCGGACCGATGTCCGTGACAGCCAGGCGCTTGGGGACCAGGTTGGTAACGGGCGATTTGAGCTTGTAAGTAACGTACCCCGTCTTCGAGATGGTCAGGTTGTAGGTGGCGCCTGCTGGTATGGTGATCTGGAACATACCGGCTTTGGGCATCCCCACGGAGGTGGTGGTGGCCGAATACGGCTGGCCGGTGGTGGGATCCCGCAGGTCTGTCTTGACGGAAGCCCCGTCCAGGGGATTACCGTTCTCATCCATCACCTGGCCCTGAATCATTCCCTTGGATGTGTCCATGTCCCGCCGATAACACCGGGAATCGGGAGTCACCGTTTTGGTTTTGCCCACGTCGGTACTGGCTATAACCACCTGGACGTCGCTGATCTCGTAGTTGGCTTTGAAAAAACGCAGTACGTGCGTCCCGATGGGAATGTTGTACAGCACGTACAGTCCGGCGTCGGAGGACGTGGTGGTCAGGTTGTCGCCTCCCGTAATAATGCAGGTCACCTGGACCCCCGTCAACCCGCGCTCGGGCTTGGTCCAACTGGCCTCCACCACCTTTCCCTGAAGCGTGGTTGGACCGCCCGTCGGAGAAGATGGTCCACTTGGTGGAATCACCACAGTACTTCCGAGTTCCTCGGGGGGAGCACAGCCGATAGTCAAGGTAATCGCTGCCAGGACAGTAAAGAAGAGGGTTACGAAGACCACACCGATCGCGTTACGCATTTTTTTCAAGGCAAACAGCCTCCCTAAGCTGATTTAATCAACTAAACATATAGCACGTTTCGTGCCACATGTGAGCAACCATGGATATTTGGTCTCTATGTCATGATGCTTGAACCGGCCGGAACCGGGGGTCCGTCATCAAAATCTGAGTCCCAGTCCGGCACCCGTACCACTGGCCGGAGGGCTGAAATTAGGAGCGTCCTCGGCCCGGCGGTCCGTTTGAATTCTGAAAATGTGAAATGTCAGGTTCTCACCCATGTCCTTGCGGATACCGAAATTCATCTCATCGTATCTTCCGCGGTGCTGCCTGAACTCAAACATGAAACTAAGTCCTTTGAAGGTTACGGTATTCGGTTTAACCCTGAATCCAAGATTCAGTCCGCTGTCAGCACCCAGTCCGCCGCCCTCGTACAGGTAAACAAACAACACGTCGAGCGTAGGATTGACGGCTAGTTCCATATTGAGCGAACCGATATGCGTGTTTCTCAATTTCTTTCCAAGTGTGACGCCGAAAAACTCGCCCAGGTCACGGCCCCGCAGGAATTTTTCCAGGTAGCCATAATAGTAACCAACCGAGAATTTCAGGTTGTCCCGGGGTGGGGCCAGCAGGTATTTTGCGCCGATGACCGTGGTCCATCCGGTCACTGTTTTTCCGAAATAGCTGACCTGCATATCATATTTAGCTACGGTAAGCTCGGCATCTTCAGTTATCCCATAGTTTAAAGAAAAATATTGCCAGGTGGTTTTTGTCCCGCTGTTTCTCACGAAAGAGAAATCAGTAATGAACTGACCTTTAGGAGCGAGATCAGGGCTGGGAAGCTCAATATATCCGGTTGGGCCGAGCCAGCAGTTTGCCTTGCCTACCAGCTGACTTTCCGCAGCGGCGGCGAGTTCTACCTGGCGGCGTTCCTTCTGGATATCCTTCTTGACTTTCAGGCCGGAGTAGCCATGCCCTTTTTCACGTAACTGCAGGAACTCATCGTACCCCATTTGCTTGAGCTGCCGGTCAAGCCGAATTTCTTCCGAATCGCGCCGCTCTTTATCTGCCTTCTCGTACGATTGTTGCGCCGCCAGGGGGACAGCATACCCAATTACCATTAACAGGATGAAAGCACCAACCAAAAAACGGGAGACCTGACCAGCATGAATTATTCGCAAATTTCTCTCTCCTTACATCCCTAGCTTTTTGTCGATTTTACTATCTTTTGAGCACAGGTCTATTTGCATATACTGCGCCCAAATATATAGAATTTGGAAAAGTATACCACCAGATCTAAAAGCCATCAACAAGCGGAAAAAGTGGGGAAATTTCTTTCTCGTGAGCACCCAACAGTATTCCCGGGCGGCCCTAAAATCTGAAGAAAGCGGCCAAATCAGACCACATTAGTGGCCCTTTTTGCCCACCAGCATGTCCAGCGCGTCCAGATTGCTATCAACCATCTCGTTACCGGGGTCCAGCACCAGCGCTTTTTGCCAGAAAGTCCGGGCTTCCGCCCACTGCTCCCGTTTGAACGCGATGGCACCGAGGCCGATGAGGGCTTCCAGTGAATCGGGATCGGCAGCCAGGGACAGGGTGTATTCCCGACAAGCTTTTTCCATCAATCCCCGTGCGTAATAGATAGCTCCCCGACTGTTGTGCGCCTGTCCCCCCAACTCCTGGTCAGCACACACTTTGGCATAGAACTGAAGGGCTTTGGAGGAGTGTCCTGTCTTAGAGTACAGGTAGCCGAGATTCAACCAGGCGCGAGCGTAGTCCTCATCAAGCTCAAGCGCCCGCTTGAGAAATATCTCCGACTCCAGGTAACGTTTTTCCGACAGGAAATCGGTCCCGAGATTGTACAGAAAACTGCGATAGGTAATAAGCAGACCGCGGTCCACATAGCTGGCCAGGGGAGGATTTTCTACCGACCGCAGCTGGAAGAAGGGCCACAAATCGGCGGTATACGACAGGGCTGATGAAGCAGTGATATTGTTTGCTTCAATCAATCGTTCTCCCAGGCCCCACCGGACCGTCCGCCACGAAGCGGGGAGGTGGTCGAGCTTTTTGGAGGACAAGACCGCTCCGCCCCGTGAACGGTTTCTGAACGCCTGAATCACCAGGAAAACCAGATCGTCGTAGACCACGGCCCCACCACGTGCCGCCAGGAGATCGCCAAGGCCGGCCAGCACCCGGTAATGTCTGCTCAAATATCCCGGATACCATTGGTAGGTGAGAGAAGGAAGGCTCACGCAAACCAGCCTGTTTTCTCCGAGGCGTCCCGTGGCCTGCAGATACCAGATGGGAAATGTCACAGAATCACCACTGGAAAGAAGAAGGCTTCCCCAGGGTACGGAGACCAGCAGGTTTCTGACATAATCGAGCGCCAGGGTGTCGTGCCGTCTCGTCTGCTCCGGCCACTGGTGATAACCCCGGAACCCTGCCGTGACACAAAGCAGAATGACCAGGCCACGTGTTATCACCGGACCAGCCCATTTTCCCCGGGCAGCCCACTGAAGGCCAAGACCGGCGGGGATGGCCAACAGGAGGTAGGGGACCACGAAAAACACTTCCATGACGTGGCGTTTGAGCTCATCGAGGACCGGGTTGGAGTACAGCATCAGCCCCGGTGCGGTGGCCAGAAACAGCACACCCCAGGCGGCCAGAAACCGGGGGCATTGTTTGAAGCCCGCATAGAGACCGCAGAGGATAAACACCACGCCAATCCACATGTATCCTCCCAGCAGGAGCCCCGCGAGAAACCGCATCTGATCCGTAGTGGACTCCACCGACCAGGGGTAGATTTCCACCTCCTTGTACTGCGCCCGGGTTACGAGCTGGAGAAACGGCGTCAGGCTGTGGGAATCTCCCCAATTGACCAGGGGATCGCGGAGGCACATCAGCGGCAGCGCCATAAGAGAGGAAAGTCCGAGCAGGAACACCAGCGCCAGCGCCAGTACAAGCCTGGTATCCACCCGGATTTTACCCGCGTGGCGGACGGCGAGTGCAGGGAACAGGGCCAGGCCTATGTAGTGAAATCCCAGAGAGAGCGCTCCTAGAAAAACTCCTCCCAGCAGACCGCGTTTCCCCTCTTTCAGCCCGACGAGCACCGCCAGTGAAAAGACCAGGAGAAACGGGCCGTATACTTCAGCGGCAGTAGCCGTGCTCCACATCAGCGGACCGGTGGCGACCAGCACCATAAGCGGGCCCGCCAGCCAGAGACGGACACCGAGTTTTAAAAGAACGGCCCCGGTCACCAGCACAGCCACTGACACCGCGAATCCCGATAACAAGTTGCACCGGAACGCCACATCTCCCAGAGGCAGGCAGCAACAGAATATACGTCCCAGCAGGACAAAACCAGGATATCCCGGCGGATGTGCGGATCCCATCTCCCAGGCCGCCGCCACCAGTTCACCGCCGTCTCCTCCGGTTATTGAGGGAGCGAGCGTCCTTAGATATACACCGAAACAGAAGAAAAATGGTATGAGTAGTCCTTTGAATCCGCTCAGGTTTAGTTCAGGGGGGTCATGATTCATCTTGTGAATTATTCGGGCTAAACGCATTTTGTCACGATTAGTGTAATGTCGTCGAACAATTCTTTGTTGTCCCCCATGTGGTCAAACACCCGGTCGAATATGTAGTTTCTCAACTCATCGGGAGCCAGGTCACGGTTCTTTTTCACTTCTTTCAGCAACCGTTTCAAGCCGAACATTTCACCCCGGTCTCCCTGGGTTTGCGCTTCGGTGACGCCATCGGTGTAAAACACCAGGATGTCTCCCTCGTCCAGGGTCACGGACTCCTCTTCAAACCCGGGAGATTCGAACATACCGACGAACAGCCCGGTGGTCTCCAGCGCTTTGTATTTTCCGGTTTTCTTTTTAAGAAGCATGGGGTAGTTGTGCCCGGCATTGGTGTAGGTGAGGACTCTCTTGTCGATATCATAGATCCCGTAGAAAAGCGTGGCGTACATACCGGGCGGCGCGTCTCTCATTACCAGGGTGTTCACCCTGTTGATTACTTCCTGCGGTGAAGAAGCACGGTCCGCTTCGGAGCGGATAACTGCTCGCATGAGAGCCATGAGCAACGCGGCGGGAACCCCCTTCCCGGCCACATCGCCTATGGCCAGTCCCAGCCGGTTGTTTTCCAACGGTACGAAATCAAAATAATCACCGCCCACTTCCTTGGCAGGAATAGAGCGGGCGGAGATGTTAAATCCTTCCACATCCGGGGCCTTTTCCGGCAGCATGTTCATCTGGATATCGTGGGCGATGTTGAGCTCTTTTTCCATCCGTGACCGTTCCAGTTCGCTGGCGTACAGGTCGGCGTTTTCTATGGCCATGACAACCTGTGAAGCCAGGATGGTGAGCAGGTTGAGGTCGTCGTTGTTGAACGCATCTCCGGTCCTCTTGTCGGTAATGGAAAACACACCGATGACATCGTCTTTTCTGAACAGCGGGACACTGATGAACGACCCGGTTTTGTAGGTGTCGCTCATCAGGTCCTGGATTCGGGGATCGGAACCCGCGTCGGTAACCAGGAGAGGCTCCCCGCTTTTTATCACCAGTTCGGCGATTGAACTTCCTTCGGCTGGAATGACATTTTCCAGAACGTCACCCTCACCGCCAAGCCCTTTGGCAGTCCTGATCTTCAACTCTCCCGACTCTTTATCAAGCAGCATGATGGAGCACCGCTCGCAATTCATCAGCCGCGAAGCGCTGACCACGATTGTCTGGAGCAATTCGGACAGGTCGAATATCCGGCTGATTTCCCGCCCCAGGCGGTTGAGCGTTGAAAGCTGGTGTACCTTTTTCTGAAGCTCACTCATATTCTGGTACAGCTTCTCGGTCATCTGGTTGAAGGAATTCGCCAGAATGCCCAGCTCATCATGAGACTCCATGGGAATACGGTGATCGAAGTTGCCCTCCGCCACCGCCTGGGCCCCCTCTACAAGGTGACCGACTGGTTTCAGAATGAACCTGGTCAATAGAATGGCGACCAGCGATCCCATGAGAATGCCGCCAAGTGTGACAATGAAAACCCAGAATCTCATTCTGTCCAGTTCGGCCTGCATGGAATCGAGTGAAAAACCGATTCGCACCGAACCCTTGACAGTGGATCCCACCATCATCGCCCGGCTGACCTCGATTTTCCCGGGACGCTCGGTAATGCGGGCTTCTTTCTTGTCCAGCAAGGATCCCCGGGTGAGCGGATCGGCCAATTTCCGGTTGAGTGAATCATCCGAAGGAGCTGACGCAATACACAGTCCTTCCTCGTCCACAACGAAAATGTAGGCAATTTCATCCTGGTTGTCCCGGGCCGTTTCATTGACGTACTCACGAACCGAGGGGAACCGCATCTCGATGATTGGATCGACACATCGTTCAGCCAGGTGGTTAGCCAGGATCTTCCCGGATCGTTCCATTTTTGTCTTGATGAGTATTCGCTGCCGGTAATCAGCCACGAACGCCATAATGACCATAATGATGACGATAAGCAACGAGACCGTCAAAACGAACTTAAGCCTGAGCCCGAATTTAACCTTTGCTGTGATATCAGCTGACATAGCCGAGAATCTCCTTCGCTTTTTCGCAATCCCTGGCAATTTGCATTGAAAGTTCTTTTACATTCTGGAACCTTTTGTCAGTTCTCAGCCGCTCTACAAATCGCACGTTCAGCACTTCTCCATACAGATCTCCATTGAATCCCAACAGGTGAACTTCCAGCGACACGGACCCGCTGTCGAAGGAAGGACGGGTACCCACATACCCGGCTGCCGGCCACCACTTGTTCCTCCAGCGGGCCAGCATGGCGTAGACGCCTGCTCCCGGCATTATTTTATCATTATGAAAAGGAGACAGATTGGCAGTGGGAAAACCAAGCTCCCGTCCTTTGAATCTGCCCTTGATCACTCTTCCCGTAATTTCGAAATCTCTTCCCAGAAACCTGGCAGCTTCGCCAACCTCGCCCCTGGTCACCAGGTCCCTGATCAAACTGCTGGAAACAACCTGCCCTTCAACTTTCATCGGAGGCACTTTTACCACGGAAAATCCAAGCTGACGACCCTGCTCCTCCAGGAAATCGGCGGTTCCTTCCCGCTGCCAACCGAAATGGAAGTTGAATCCGACCACTATCGAAGTGAGGCCGAGAGTATGATACAACACATCGCGGCAAAAATCTCCTGCGCGCTGAACTGAAAAATCACGGTTGAACGTCATGAGCAGCACAGCATCGGCTCCGTACCGCTGAAGCAAGTTAAGCTTCTCTTCCAGAGTGGTCAGCAACCGTATTCTCCGGCCGCCACGAATAATGTTAGCCGGATGATTGGCAAAGGTAATGACCAGTACGGGCCGGTGATGGTGCTCCGCGCATTCCTGGGCAAGCTGGAGAAGCCGGCGATGCCCCTGATGCATACCATCAAAACACCCGATGGTGGCGCATCCCCCCCGGTACGCTTCGGGAAAATTGTCTATGGTCCTGATGACCCTCATTACTGCTGTCCTCCATGTTTAGCCCGAATAATTCACAAACTTGCCTGCTACGGCCACGAATTCGCACGCATCTACTGCGTTGCGCTCGGTCGCCTTTCCTCGACGTATCGCAGAGGATACGCCTGCGGCAGGCTCGGTCGCGCGCCTGGTAGCTACGCACGACTTCGCGTCCTCGCGACGGCAACTCATGAAATATTCGGGCTAGCCCGAATAATTCACAAACTATTCTGCTTCGGCTCGAACATTCTTTACCCCGGAAAATGCAGTAGATTTTCTATTACGGCCAGGAAACAACCGCATTTTTCGGGTTAATTATCCGGACTCAGGAAACACCCTGAGCGACTTCACCCGCTCCGTATCCATAAACGTCACTACGGCTATCGCTTCAACCGCCACTTCACCGATGTGCTCGACCACAGCCAAAACCGGCTCGCCCGGTGATGGCGACCGGTACGACGGAGAGGGGGGGGTCGTGACCACTTCTCCCTCACGCACCCTCACCCCTTCCTTAAACATATATCCCCCTTCTGTGCAGGATATAATTTTTCCGGATCTGATCGAATCTGCCTGTTCTTGAGTAATCACTATTTTGGGGAGAAAGTCAAGTGCTTTCGCCATGGGCAGTATGTGCGCCGGCAAGCCGGTCGGTGATCCTCCGGTTTCGAGGAGTTCCCGGGACACTGCCGACTCGCGGGTAAATGAACCTATCCTGGTCCTGATCAGCGTGCGAAGATGCGCGCAGGTGTTCATCTCTGCCGCCATGTCGGAAACCAGTGTCCGCACGTAAATCCCGGTACCGCACACGATTCGAAGAAGAGCTTCCGGATGTTCAGCTCCGTAGTCGAACTCTTCCAGGTGTATGGAATGGACCACCCGTTTCCGTGCCTGCCGCTTAATATGTTTGCCCTCCCTGGCAAGCTTGTACAGCCTGGTCCCATTTACTTTCACCGCCGAGACCATAGGTGGGATTTGCTCAATCTCGCCGGTGAATTCCGGGAACAGGCGGGACAGGTTTTCGGCGGTGGCCCCGGAAGCGGAGTCGGTCCGGATAACCGTACCGTCCAGATCTCCCGTATCGGTTTCGATACCAAAGACTACCCGGGCAATATATTCTTTTTCGAGAGGATTGAAAAATCGTGCGGTCCTGGTAGCGGTTCCCGTCAGTACGAGCAGCACCCCGCCGGCGGAAGGATCGAGGGTTCCGGTATGACCGACTTTTTTTATCCCGAGACGGCGGCGCACCAGCTGCACCACGTCATGCGACGTCAAGCCCGGCCATTTATCGACGTTGAGAAGACCGTTCAGTGACATGTCAGTCGGAACGCGTCACTGATGAGCAATGATCTTCAGGACAAAGATCCTGCCGCAGTTCCTTGAGAACATTCTTCCGTACCTTTAAGAGTGTTCCCTTGATGGTACATCCGGCAGCCCGGCGGTGACCGCCGCCACCAAACTTCTGCGCGAAAAGAGCAACATCGAAAGCTCCTTTCGAACGCATACTGACATTGACCAGGTCCGGGGTAACTTCTTTGAACAGAAGCGCGACTTCTATTATGTCGATCGACCGTAAACTGGTCACCACATCATCCGTATGCTCGAATGTCGCTCCGGCCCTCTGCAGCACTCCTTCATCAACCTCACACCACACGATTCCGCAGTCGGTATCGACCTCCATGGTGCTCAGCATACTGCCGATGAGACGGACTTTTGGCAGCGGTTCATTATTGTACAGCCTGTTGGACAGATCGGTGACGTCCATTCCGCTTTCCAGCAGCACCGCCGCCGCCCGGAGGCTGCCGGGAGTCGTGTTTTCATACGAAAATCTGCCGCAGTCGGTCATAATGGCGGCATACAGCGCGGTGGCCGTCTCCACCGAAAGTTCCGCTTCCCAAAGGGAAAACAGATCGTACAATATTTCGCCGGTGGAGGATGTATCAGGGCACACGAGATTGAGGGTTCCGTAGCACTCATTGTCGCCGTGATGGTCTATATTGATCATGGCGGGTATCTGTTTGAGCATTTCCCTGTCCGCACCGGCACGGCGGAATGTAGCCACATCCAGAAGCACTGCAGCGTCGAATGATGCGTCTTCCGGGAAATTTTCTTCGGGTAGATCTTCAAGAATCTGCAGACCGTGAGTGAGAAACCGGTACACCCCCGGAATTCCTTCCCTGAGCACCAGGCTGACCGTTTTTCCTTTTTCAATGAGCACCCGACCTAATGCGGCCAGGCACCCCACAGCGTCACCGTCCGGTCTGACGTGAGTGGTGACCAGAATACGGTCGGAACGCTCGAGAACATCTATGACGTCCTGCAGACTGGCTTTGTCTCTCTGGCCGCCGGTCACCCTGCTGGGGACCTCCCCATCGGGTTCCTCCCTACCGGGAACTCCGG
>CAYSPT010000028.1:2983-30732 GCA_964432985.1 uncultured bacterium | reverse complement strand
GTAGTCGCCGGGAACTCCGACGTAGTCCGCTCCATTTGCATCATCAGAGAGCCCCTCACCCAAAGCGGCTTCGTGTTTGAGGCCTCTCATAATCTCGAAGACCCGCTCCCCCGCATCAAACGATGTGTCGTACAGGAATGTTATCTTGGGTATGTACCTGAGCCGTATCCGGCTGCCCAGTATCCGCCTGACATGCCCGGCGGCCGATTCCAGTGAACTGACTATCCGCTCTTTCGAACGTTCGTCGGCCATCACCGTGAAATATACCTTGGCGAAGTGAAGATCTCTGGACACGGACACCCTGGTCACGGTGACCTTTCCCATCCGCGGATCTTTCAGTTCGGTGAGCACGATACTGCTCACTTCCTGACGTATCAGCTCATTCACCCTGTCCATTCTGTCAACCATGTGGTCACATTCCTTCCCAGCCCGAATAATTCACAAAAGTTATTCGAGCTAGAATGCAGGTGTGCGAACGCGAGTAATCCACGAATTACCCGCGTTAAAGCATTTCCGTTGTGAAACTGGTAATTTCCACGGGATAATTGTTTTCAATAAAACGCTCCAGGCCGGAAAAACAGCTCTCGATGATATGCGATGCGCTGGCAATGGATACGATCCCCAGCCTGGTGGATTGCCAGATATCATGGTTGTCCACCTCCGAAACGGCCACATTGAACCTGTTTCTGAGCCGCCGAATCAAGCTGCGCAGCACCTGGCGCTTATCTTTCAGCGAGCGGCTGGAAGGCAGATGCAAATCCACACTGCAGAAACCAATCACCATGACTGTTCCCCGGAACAGGAACCGTTTCAGGTGCGCTCCACTTCCACGATGGTGAATATTTCCAGAATATCCCCGACCTTGATGTCGTTGAATCTCTGAACACCGATACCGCACTCATAACCGGTGGCCACTTCTTTGACATCTTCTTTGAAGCGCCTGAGTGATCCCATTTTGCCGTCATATACCACGACACCTTCACGAACCACACGGATCGAACTATCCCGTACCGCCTTGCCTTCAATTACATAAGAACCGGCAATCATACCCACGCTGGGAATCCTGAATGTTTGACGCACTTCAACCCGTCCAAGAAGCTCTTCCTTGTAATCGGGATCCATCATCCCCTTCATGGCTAACTCAACATCCTCGATTGCCTTGTAGATTATGTTGTAAATAGAAATATCGACGCCTTCTTTTTCAGCCAGACGTTCCACCCCGGTTACGGGCCGTACGTGAAAGCCGATAACAACGGCGTCGGAGGCGGCAGCAAGAAGCACGTTGTTTTCAGTGATGGCTCCCACAGCCCCGTGAATTACCTTGACTCTCACTTCCTCGTTCGAAAGCCGCTCCAGCGAGTCCTTGACCGCGATAACAGATCCCTGCGCGTCGGCCTTGACCACCAATTTCAGTTCTTTCAGCTCTCCCTGCTGGATAAGACTGAACAGATCTTTCAGAGAAACGTGGGCCGGACGGGTAAGGGTGGCGGTTCTCTCTTCACGCTGCCTGGCGCTGGCGATCTGACGGGCGGCCTTTTCGTTCTTGACCACTTCGAATACATCACCGGCTTTGGGAATTGACTTCAGCCCGAATATCTCAACCGCCGCACCTGCCGGGGCTTCTTTGACTCTCCGGCCGTGCGAGTTAATCATGGCCCTGACCTTACCGTAGACGGAGCCGATGACTACAGCGTCGTGACGGCGGAGGATGCCGTTTTCGATCAGGACGGTGGCAATGGGACCTTTGCCCTTGTCCAGGCGGGCCTCCAGCACCACTCCCCGCGGTGTGGCTTGAGGCTGATACCTGAGCTCGAGCATATCGGCAGCAAGCAGAATCATTTCCAGAAGCTCTTCCAGATTCGTCTTTTCCTTGGCCGACACCTCGACACATATGGTCTCACCGCCATATTCTTCGGGGGCCAGGCCGTGGTTGGACAGATCCTGCTTCACCTTGTCAATGCTGGCTTTCTCCAGGTCGATTTTGTTTATGGCGACGATAATGGGAACTTCAGCAGCAATGGCGTGGTCGATGGCTTCTATGGTCTGGGGCATCACTCCGTCATCAGCCGCCACCACCAGCACGGCAATATCCGTTACCTTGGCGCCGTGGGCCCGCATGGCGGTAAACGCTTCATGACCGGGAGTGTCGAGGAATGTTATGGAACGGCCGCTTGCCAGCAGCACCTCGGACGCGCCGATGTGCTGGGTAATCCCGCCTGACTCGCCGGCAATAACATTGGTCTGGCGGATGGAATCAAGCAAATGGGTTTTTCCATGGTCCACGTGCCCCATCACAGTCACCACCGGAGGGCGGTCGGCACTCGGGCCGATTTCCTTCTTCTCCTCCAGAGTTGCTTCTTCCTGTGCGGGAACAGCTTTGAAACCGTACTCGTCAGCGATAACCGCCGCCGTATCGAAATCGAGTTTTTGATGAACGCTGGTGATACCGAGATTCATCAGCTTCTTGACGAGGTCGATCCGCCTGATTCCCAAAATTTCACCGAGATCCTTGACCGATATTTTTTCGGGGATAGGCTTCATCCGGCGAGCTTCTTCTTCAGCTTGTTCCTGCTGTCTCTGTTTCTCTTCTACCTTCAGGCGAGCAGCTTCTTCTTCAGCCTCGATTTTCGCCAACTCCGGAGCCAAACTTTCGGCTTTCAATTGTTCTATGAGTTTTTGGGTGACTTCGTCGTCAATAGAAGACAAATTACTCTTTACCGTAACCCCGAACGGCAGAAGCCTTTCAATTAAATCCTTGCTCGAAATGCCCAGTTCTTTGGCAATTTGATGTACCCGTTTTTTCGCCATAATACCACCTCAACCCTGATCCTTTATAGGAGATGTTTCATCGTGATATCTCTCTCCCAGTAACGGCTCTTCGCTGCTCAACTCCTTGGATTTCTCCTTGAGACGCTTGTCCCGCGATTCGGATCGAATATCGATCTTACACTCCGTGAGTTTGGCAGCCAGCCTGACATTCTGGCCTTCCTTGCCGATGGCCAGAGAAAGCATATCATCCGCAACAATTACCTTTGCTTCCTTTTTCTTCCGGTCAACATCCGCCGTCAGCACCTTGGCCGGACTCAGCGCGTTGACAACATACTGCTTCAAATCATCAGTCCACTTGATGATATCAATCCGTTCCCCGTTGAGTTCCCGGATAATCGGTTGAATACGCGACCCTTTCAAGCCGACGCATGTCCCGACACAGTCAACTCTCGGTTCCTTGGAAACCACCGCCACTTTGGAGCGGGCCCCAGGCTCCCGGACTACTTTCCTTATCTGGACGACGTTGTCCGAAATTTCAGGGATCTCGAGCTCGAACAGGCGCCGGAGAAAATCAGGATGCGACCGGGAAGCGATGATAACCGGTCCCCGCGGATTACGCTCCACGTCCAGGATATAGATTTTCACCCTGTCACCCTGGCGGTACCTCTCCCCGGGAATCTGCTCTTTCCACTGCAGCATCACTTCGGCCCGGTCAACCAGGAGAAACACATTCCTCTTCTCCCGGCGATGAACGGTCCCAACCAGAATCTCTCCCAGTCTTTCGTTGAAACTGTCGTAGATGAGGTCCCGTTCGGCTTCTTTCAACCGCTGGATAACAACCTGTTTGGCTGTCTGAGCGGCGATACGGCCTACTTTATCCTGGCTTACTTCTTCTTCTATCTCGTCACCCAACTGGCAATCCGGCTTGACTTTCCTGGCGTCCGTAATGGCAACTTTCCAGGGGCCTTTTTCACCTTTGGGTACAACCGTTCTTTTGCGAAACACCTGTATCTTGCAGGTATCGTGATCTATTTCAACCCGTATATTCTTGTCGGTGCCAAGACTTCGCTTGTATGCTGAGAGCAGGGCAGATTCGAGGGCACCGAAAATGAACTCTTTTGAGACACCCTTCTCTTTGTATAACTCATTCAGTGCTTCCATGAAGTTGCTATCCATGGTTTTTGTCTCCTCGTCTCACCTGAAACCCGAATTATTCGGGTTAATACTGCCACACGCACTCATTCAAGTGTTGTTTTGACCACCCGTGACAGGGGGAACCGATGCAGTTCCCCTTCCATTCCAGCAATAAGTAGTTCTTCTTCCTGCATACCTTTGAGAACACCGGACATCTCGTGTAAGCTGCCGTCAGATTCTTTGAGGGTTACCATCACCTGACGGCCGGTGAATATCTCGTAATCGCGGCTTCGTTTCAACAGGCGTCCGAGTCCCGGAGAGGAAACCTCGAGCACATAACTGCCTGAGAACGGCTCATGTTCCTCCATCCAGTCAGACAGAATCCGGCTGATGGCCGCACAGTCACCGACGGTCACTCCGCCGAGGCGTTCGATGGTGACTTTCATCACCGCCCGGCCACGACCACGGCTGACAGATACTTCGACCACCCTGACACCTTCCGGTTGCAGGAATTCATCAAATTCGGTTTCGAACTCTTCCGGTTTTGCCGAAACCACGCTGTAAACACCGTCCTATCAATGTATATACTGTCCAAGCAATACGCATACCGTCCTGCCCAAACAGACACCGCCCTATCAATGCGTATACTGTTCAAGCAATACGCATACCGTCTCGCCCAAACAGACATCATCCAATCAGTGTAAATACTGTTCAAGCAATACGAATACCGTCCTGCCCAAACATCCACCGTCCAATCAATACGTATATCACCGCTAAACAAAAGAGTGGACATCACTCGAGCCCACTCTTTACGGGTCAACCTGTCAGGCCTGTTGCAACCGCTAGTATACCACGATATTTTTTAACTTTGCAAGGTCTTCAGTCTATCTGGTACAATTTCTTGAGACCAATTATGACTACTGATGATAATAAGGACAACATTACCCTTAGGAACGATCCCAATCTCAGTCTGGCGCGTTTTCTGGGAGAACCAGCCACCGCAGCGGCTCGCCTGGAGCCCCGGCATCCCGGCTGGATCAGGCTGGCTGATGGCGTGCAGGTCCTCGCCTACAGCTCTCGCGGCACAATCCATGCAGGGAGAAAAGTAATTATAATCGGCGTGGACGGCACCAGGCTCATCGCCAGGCCGGCTGCCACTTCAGAACCTGAATTGCTGCAACGTATCTCCGTTATCATTTCCGATTTGCACCGCACCTTGAAGAAAAAGCACCATGATCTTTCAGGTGACGGTTTCCTGGCCAATGGTGATCCGGAGGCAGCCATAGAGGAGTTTGAAAAGGCAGAGGAGCTTTCTCTCGATCCGGAAACCTTCGTGTCTAAAATGGAATCCCGCGCCAGGAGCGCTATTGCCAGGGGCGACATGCAGGAAGCGTTCCATTATTACCATAAATTTCTGTTCCTGCGGAAAAAAATATCAGGCCTGATCGGCCCGGAAAACGAGGACTGGAAATGAAAAACCGGCCGCCGGCCCGAAGGATGTCCAGAAAAAACAAGATTCAGGAGGAAGACCAGAAGGTCAAGTACCTGAGAGGGCTGGTCGATAACGCCGTTCTCAAGATAATGAACAATCCGATGAGCAGGGACAGGGCCCTGGGACTGGTAGCGGATATCCGGTCGAAATCAGCGGAACTGTTCCCGGACAAACTGTCCACCTTCGATCTCATTTACGGTAACCGGTTTAAACGTGTAATCGACGAATACTGTCTGGAGTGAACTTTAATGAAGAGAGAAAAACCGGTCCTCGAAGACGATGGATGGTGCTTTGCCTGCGGCACCAATAACCCCAACGGCCTTCACCTTTCATTTCATTATGAAGACGACTGCTACGTTACCTCTTTCAAGCCGCAGCGCTGTCACCAGGGCTATAAAGGGGTCCTGCACGGTGGTATCATCTGCACACTGCTGGACGAAGTAATGGCCAGGGCGGCTCTTGACCAGGGAAAACCGGCGGTGACTGCACGGCTGGAGGTTCGCTATGTCCGGCCCGCTTCAACTGCGGGGACATTGACAGCCAGGGCCAGACTGGTGGAGGAGAGGAAAAAACTCATTAAGGCTGAAGCTGAACTCATCGAAGAAGGTGTCGGCTGTGTGGCCAAGGGAAAAGCGGATTTATTACGTCTTCAAACGTGATTCCCGTTAACTCGGCAGGCGCGCCGGCGGCGAACAGTCAGATTATTAAAGCACTGCTTGCCGTTTTTATGACAGGTAGAGTTGTCTTTTACAGAGCCGGGACGATCATTTCGCCGTTGAGGCGTTTGACTGGATCGTAGTATTTCCGGCACCGGTCGCAACACAGATCACCATAGTCAATGTCCCATACTTTCCTCGCCATGTCTATATCGTGAATTTGGTCGCAAACGATGCAGTTTATTCTCATTTTTCTTTTCTCTCCTTCCGTTTGCCTTCCTCGTTTCACTTCTTTCCAGATAACGTATCGTCATTTTTTTTTACCGACTTAAATCTTTTTTTGGCACGCCGTTTGCTAAATTGGCCGACATTCTTTATATGCCCTTTAAATAAAGGGTTTTGAGTGTTGAAAAAATGTTGATAGTTTTCCACAATCCGAGTTTGTCAGGTCAGTTCAAATTTTTTTTAAAGGAGCAGGGGTGACAGAAAAATAACTTTGGCATAATCTTTGCTCAGGACACATCGGTATGATGAACATGGGGTCAGTGCTTGAATTTCGGCATTAAGTTAATGAAATCATTAAAACGCCAAAATTACAAGGACTGACCCCGAGATTTGAGCTTGGACAAATAACAGGGGAGAAGGCTATACACCTTCTCCCCTGTTTTAACGTTGTAGATCCAGGTTATTTGCGCAACTGGGTGTTGACCTTCATTAGAGTCTTTAAAAGGTCGGACCGCTGAAGCGCGTCTGAGGAATCGAGAGCGGCGTTGGTGAGCAGCTCCCTGGCCGTGTTCAGGGCCGGACGCAGGACCGCCGCTTCCTCGTAATCGAGCGAGGAAGCATAGTCGAGCAACTGGTCCAGTACCTTGAAGTCCCCGGCCATCAGTTTCTCCGCCAGCTTTGCCTGCACGTAGTCCCGGGTCTCTTTTTCCATGTAGACGATCCGGTCCAGTATCTCCGGGTCGGTCTCTTCCGACAAGCGCTCGGCCTTCAGTTCCACCATCCGCCGGTAGGAATCGGCCAGCCGGGCGTCGTAGAACGTTTTGAGAAATTCATGCCACCTGCTGTCCTTGGCGAACTCCAGGTCCTCGTAATCGCGGCGGTACCTCGAGGCCACCGGGAAGTAGATGGCCAGACCCTGGGAGTTTTTGACTTTCCAGCCTTTGTGGCTCTCCTTGTGGACCACCACACCCCTGGTGTACTTGATATCTTTTACGGCGTTGCGCAGCACCGCGAGTTTGAAGTTCTCTTCGAGCAGGTCCATCAGGTGGTAGAGATCGACATAGTCCTTGTCGTAAAACTTCTGCACGCTGCTCAGGGCGGAAGAAATAGCCCCGGCCTGATTCGGCGTGGTTTTCAGAAGTTTCACCAGCTTCTCGACCTTCTGCCCCATGTACCTCAGGTCCCGGGGCTTCACCGATGACTGGGTGACCGAGAACATGAACGAGTAGGAAGAGGTGTACTCGGTGACGATCTTTGCCGCCAGGTCGCCGGCGGACATGGAGGGCTTGCGCACCACGTGCTTCAACCAGGTGTCGTAACGCCAGCCGTCGCCGGGCTCCACCTCTTCTGAGGCCACGTGGTAATCAACGCAGCCCATCACCTGGTAGGCCACCGAGGCCATTTGCATCAGGCAGCAGTCGTAGCCCAGGATGTCCAGGTTCTTTCCCAGAATCCGCTTGATCCGCTTGCACGCGTCGCCCATCTCCCTGGTGGTAATGTAGCCCCAGGGATGATCGTCATAAGACACTCCGCGGTAGATGGGTGTGTCGTAGCGCAGCTTCCAGCCGGCGCCGTGGTTCCAGACATCCAGCATGTAGCGCCGGGCCGGGTACTTCTTGACCGCCCACTCCACGAACTTGACCAGCTCGTTGTGGTCACCCATGTTGACCTCGCCCAACTCCTGGATGACCGGAGAGGTGACGCTGCCGCTGGAATCTTTCCTGATGTAATACCGCTTGGCTGGACCGTGCTCGCGGTCGATCTGCACGATGATGTTGACCCGGCTGCTGGAGCCGATCTTCTCCATCTCGTTCATGTCCGATACGCCGAATCGGTCCAGGTTGTTGTCGGCGTTGAGAAAGACCATGATGGTCCAGTCCTTGGTGGCCATAGTTTCCGCCATAACCTCAGAGACACCCAGAGCACCGACTGCCAGGGCTATCGCCAATGATACTGTCAGTAAAACTCGTTTCAAAACAATCACTCCTATCAATTTAACGTGATTCGGGTCCCCCGACTTGATCGGGGATCAACCAGCGAATCCACACAAAGGTTACAAACACACACATAATATAAAAAATATAGTGGCGAGACATTAAATTATACTGGTGAGCACGGAAAGTGTCAATTAAAACATGTGTTTTGCGGAGCGGGGGCTCATTGGGGAAAGGTGCTATCAATGCATTATGAGGTTAATTTCCGGTGCATGCCAGGGTACTTGTTTGCACGGCAAGTCCGCGAACCAGAGGCCGGGGGCTGTGCAGCAACAAAACGTTGTAAATATTACAACGATTTCTGTACCGTAGTGGTGTCCATGCCTCATGTGCCTGAAATGCGAAAGCGCCTTTTCTCATCAATGCTGATCAGTTGCGGACCGCCTTGGTGGGAGGGGGGATACGGCCACCGCGGGAGATGAACCGCTTGCAGCTCACAGTGCTTACCGCCATGACCGGGGCTGAGCCGAGAAGTCCTCCGTAATCGACGGTATCCCCAGCTTCCTTTCCCGGGGCGGGGATGATCCGTACCGCGGTGGTTTTGTCGTTGATGACGCCGATGGCCATCTCGTCGGCCAGGATACCGGCCACGGTTTCGGCGGGGGTGGCGCCGGGAATCACCACCATGTCCAGACCCACAGAGCACACCGCAGTCATGGCTTCCAGCTTCTCGATGGTCAGAGCCCCTGACTCCACTGCTTTGGCCATTTGCGAATCTTCGCTTACCGGGATAAAAGCGCCCGATAGCCCCCCCACGGAGGTGGCGGCCATCATGCCGCCCTTTTTGACGGCGTCCACCAGCATGGCCAGGGCGCAGGTGGAACCCGGCGCGCCTACAGCCTCGAGACCGATTTCCTCGAGAATGGCGCCCACGCTGTCTCCTTCCGCCGGCGTTGGCGCCAGGGACAGGTCCACCACGCCGAAGGGTACGTTCAACCGTCGGGAAGCTTCCCGACCCACCAGCATACCGGCCCGGGTTATCTTGAACACCGTCCGCTTCACCACCTCGGCCACGGTCTGCAGATCGGCCTCACCGAGCCTGCGAAGCGCAGTCAAAACCACGCCGGGACCGCTCACCCCGATATTGACCACCACTTCCGGTTCGCCGGGGCCGTGAAACGCCCCAGCCATGAAAGGGTTGTCTTCCACGGCGTTGGCGAAGACCACCAGTTTGGCGCACCCGATGCCGTCCCGCTCCGCTGTCTTCCAGGCCGTCTCCTTGATGATCTGACCCATCTTCCGCACGGCGTTCATGTTGATACCAGCCCGGGTGCTGGCAACGTTGACCGACGAGCAGAGACGCTCGGTGATGGCCATGGCTTCGGGGATACTCTCGGTCATGCAGACCTCGCCGGTGGTGGCCCCTTTCTGAACCAGGGCCGTATACCCGCCCAGAAAATCAACCCCGAGGCTTTTGGCGGACGCATCCAGGATGGCGGCCAGGGGAAGATAGTCCCGCGGGTCGTCGTACTCCACCAGCAGCGAAATGGGTGTCACCGCTATCCGCTTGTTGATAACGGGTATCCCGTATTCTTCCGTGACTTCTTCCACTATGGGGATGAAACTGCCGGCGGCCTGGTGGAGCCTGGCATAGATGTCGTCGCAGGTGCGGCCCACATCGGCGTGACCGCAGCCGCGCAGGCTGACTCCCAGGGTGACCGTCCTGATATCGAAGTTCTCCATCTCGATCATCCGGACCGTTTCCAGGATTTCCTCGGGATTCAACGCCATACTCCACTCACCTCCCATCGGGGTTTACCGGGCAACCGGGGGCCGGCCCGAACAATGCACAAACCATTCAGCGGCGGCCTAGAGAATCCGGTGCATGTAGTCGAAAATCTCTTCGTGCTGCGCCATGATCTTGACACCGAGCTCATCGCCCTTCTCGTTGAGAAGCTCCTTGAGACGGGTGAAGCTGATGGTGGAATTGGAGACGTCAACGATCATGATCATGGTGAAAAATCCCTTGACGATAGTCTGGCTGATATCGATGATGTTGACTCCCGATTCCGCCAGAACGGAGGTCAGAGTGGACATGATACCGGGCCGGTCCAGGCCGACGGAGGATATAACTACCCGGCTGCCAAACCGGTTGGGCCGCTCGCACTGCAGCGACTTCATGACCTCGCCGGCATCGCCCCCGTGCTTTTTTACCAGGGACACTATCTGAGAGACCACTTCTTCCACGTCCCGGCTGTCGAGACCTCCCGGGGTGGGATCATTCCTTCCCCTCCTCAGGTGCGCCAATACGCTGCTGGTGATTCTGCGGACGGTGTCCTGGTCAAGCTCGGGGTCCGCGGAAGAAGCAGTCTGGGCGCTCGAGCCGCCCTCGATACCAACATTCATTTTCGCAGCCAACTCCCTGGCGGCGGCGGTCACTATGGTACCGGACGGGACAGCGATGCTTCCCCCATTACCCGCACCGAGTATGTCTTCACAGGTAATTGCACGTTTTTTCCCTGCCACGAGTTACTCCTCCTGTTTGCCTTTTTCTGCCTGGCCCAAACCTTTATCTGCCTGGCTCAAAGCTTTATCGGTCTAGCCCAAACCGTTATCTGCCTGGCCCCTACCGTTACCGGCCTGGCTGCACGAGAAGGTGCTGGTGCACCCCGGGCGCTCACAGCTGCGGCATCTCGCCCGCCGGGCCAGGAAACGGCTGACGATTATTTCAATGTCCTCCGGTTCGAGCCGGTGAAGGTAGATTTCACGCTGGGAGGCGCCGGGAGTCTTGCTGGGAATACCCGGCGTCATTTCGGCTATGCGGTCTTCGTCGCGTTTCCCCATTGCCTTCCACGACCTCCCTTTCCACCACTCGGCCAGCCTCATTATTGTAGCATACCATAGGGGATAGGCGGATTGGCATAGTCGCTCATTCATATTGTAAAGGTATATATGGAAAGCTAGTAATCATCTCGCGCTTTATTTAAGGTAATCAGTGAAAGAAGTTCCCGGGTATGATGGGGCCATTATACACCTTGTATCCTTTTTTAGAACAACCTCGCAAGAGCGCACCACCGAGGCAACTACACCCAACCAGAAGACAAATCATCATTCAATGCCGGCGCTCCAGCCCTCTGCCTCTGCAGGTGTAGAAAGAATGGATACTGTTTGGGTTTTAGCTTTTTCAAAGCATCTAAATTGCAAATTACTGGATGATGGAAACTGCTTGGGTTTGAGCTTTGGCAAGGCGTCCAGATTGCAGCTTACTGGATGATTGAAACTGCTTCGGGTTTGATTTTTTTCAAGGCAGTCAGGTAGATGTAATCCAGGTAGTCCGGGATGTCTTTTACCTCAGTCAGACCATGCTCTATTCTCCACCGCGCCTGGTCTTCCATGGCCAGAATTATGGCCTGTGGAAGTCTCACCTGGAAGGTGTGCTTTCTCCAGGAATACTTGATGTAATCAGGCTGCAGGGCGAATTTTCGCTGTATGAAATCCCTGGCCTCTTCGCTGTGTTCCCGCACATACTGCTCCGCCTCCAGCAGGGCGGCGACGACCCGCTCAGCCAGTGACGGATCCTTCTTGATCCAGCCATCGGTGGTAATCAGGATGAAGTAGAAATCCATCCCCCCCTGCCCCGGCCAGGAAATGGCGTTGTCCCCGAGTCCCTGCTTCATGTTATAGGTGTTCGGGTCCCAGGTGAACCCGGCGTCCAGGCTGCCGTCGATGACGCCCTGCACGATCTCACCGGGCTTTTTATCGATGACCTCGACGTCTTCGAAACGCAGACCTTGTGAGAGAAGAAACCGGCCGAGATAGAACTCGCCGGTGCTCTTGCGTGTCGTTCCGATTTTTTTCCCCTTCAGGTCGGCGGGAGACCCGATGCCACGGTCTTTGCGGGCCACCATCTCGTTGATGTCCGCCATGGCGATGGAGCCGAAAACTCTCAGGTCCGGCCATGCGAAACTGTTGCTGATGATCACGGAGATAGATGCGGTGGACAGGTCCGCTTCACCATTGAGAAGAGCATCAGTGGCCAGCTTACCCGCTTCGAAGTCCTTGATGGTGACATCCAGCCCATGGTTGGCGAAGAGGCCCTGCTGCTGCGCGATGTAGACCAGCGCAGTTGTGTCGCCGGCGTAAGCGGCGATGGTTACTTTCTCTAGGGGCAGCTCCCGTTTAACCGTACAGGAGCATCCAGCTATCAGCAACAGTACGATAAGCAACCCGGTTGTTCCTGCAAAACGTTTTGTTTTTTCACTCATAACAGCTATTTTCCCTACTTGGGCCGGCCGCCGCCAGCGAGCCGGTTCGGCTCTACACCTGTTCTTCCAGGTAAAATTGTACGCTTTTATGCAAAAAAACTTAACCGGCAATATCGCCATTTTACCACATAGCTTCATAATAGTTCCAGACAGCAGACATTGATTAAATCAGGAACTGATTAAATCAGGAACTGATTAGATCAGGAGATACCTCCGATAAGGATCCTTTGACTTTTTCCAGGTGAATTGATACTCTTTGGCAAAACTGCAGGAAAGCGGTACCCGGTTTTGTCCTTCATAACGGCGGTCAGAAAAAGCGCGCGTCACCACCGCAAGGATCTGCTGGCGGTGTCCTTCCTGGCCGTCATAACGGCGGTCTACTTCAGCCCTCTTTTTCTGCCTGGTGAGTCCAACCGCATCCTCATCGGAGACGTGGTCTGGCTGAAGCTCCCTCTCACCGTGCTGGCCGCAGCCCGATTCACACAGCCGGAGGTACCCCTGTGGAACCCGCATCAATTTTGCGGGACACCGTTTCTGTCGGACCCCACCGTAGCGTATTTTTCACCGCTGAGCGCAACGCTGTTTCTGGCTGCTTCAAACCAGTCAGCAAACGGTGTTTTCATGCTCCTCCAGGTGTACACCATAATACATATGATGCTGGGAGCGGTGTTTTTTTTCTTCCTGGCCCGGGAACTCGGTTTGTCCCCCGCTGCCGCAGCGGGAGGCAGCCTGGTATTCGTGTTCAGTGGTTTTTTCAAGGCTCACCTCCGACACACGGACATGATCGGCAGCATCATCTGGCTGCCGGCCATCCTGGCTTTTTTGCATCGATTTGCCAGGACGGGACTGCCAGCGAACGCCATCCTGGCAGGGCTGCTGCTGGGATTCTCTTTTCTTTCCTTTCACGTGAACATGGCGGTGATCACGGTTATGGTTACCGCTGCCTGGACCGCATACCTGGCAATCAGACTTTTACGGGCGCACCGACAAAAACCAGCCATTTATCTGCTCGTGGCTGCGGCAGCGGCCCTGCTGATCGGACTGGGCCTGGGAACCGTACAGCTGTATCCGTTGTACGTCAACTCCGCCCTGAGCACCAGGACCGGGTACACGCTGGAGAAAATCCAGTCAAGCGGATCCTACGGGTTAAAAGAATTCATAAACATGGTGTTTCCCGTCTATCACCCTCAGGGCGCCGACATGACGCGGCATGGAGGATCGACTAATTTCTGGGAACTGCACGGGTATTCGGGTCTTCTGCCTCTTTTCCTGGCGGCGGTGGGAGTGATGGCCGCTGTGCGGAAGAAACGCGGGATTCTCTTTTTTCTACCGCTGGCAATCATATCACTGGTCATAGTGTGTGGTCCGGCAGGAGGGATCTACACTCTGTTGTATCATGTGGTACCCGGTTTTAACCGGTTCAGAATACCGGCACGGTTCATCTACCTATTTTGTTTTTCCCTGGCTTTCTTCACCTGTCACGGAATCGAGCGTGTGGTGTCCGGGGCCGGGCTGGCCCGAAAACTGCCTGCCGCTTCAGCGGCTGTCTGGTTTCTCATCCTGGGTTCATGCGTCTGGCTGTACACCACCAAGCACCCTGGCTGGCTGGTATCGCTGCACCTGCTGGTTCTGGCGGCCGGCGTGCTTCTTTTCAAAAGCAGGCGGTGGCGCCTCATCACCTGCTCCTGCCTGATCATCCTGGAAATGCTGTTTCCTTTTTCGTGCCTTGTTTTCGCGAAAGCCAAACCACATAATTTCTTTTACACCAGGGAACTCGGAGCGGCGCTGACCCTACCGCATCGCACCCTGCTGCACCGGGTGGACGACCGCGATCCTTTCTACCGCAACAGCGGCCTTTTGTATGGGTACTCCTCCATAACCGGGTATCACCCGCTCCAGCTGAAACACTACGCAGATTTCATGAATACGGCACAAGCCGTACCCGATCTGCTGCGGCTCACAGGCCGCGACACGGTCCTGGAGAGAAAACCGGGTGCCACTCCGGGAGCCTTCAAGGTTTTCAAATCAAGCACTAACGACGGCCTGCCCGCCCTGCTCACAAGGAACCTCAGGGTAGTGAGCGCACACACCATGTCAAACGAGCTTAAAGCCCTGGCGCCGGTGATGAACAGGATGATCCTGTTGGATGAGCCCCCCGTCTATCCGGTGGCCGAAACAGCTACCGGTGAGACTCAAGCAGCTACCGGTGAGACTCAAACGGCTACTGGGAGTACCCAAACAGCTACCGGTGAGACCATTTCGGAAACCATCAACTTCGAGATTATCCAACCTGAACATCTGGTTATCGATGTCACCGCCATGCTGCCATCGGTGCTGTTCGTGAGCATGGTCTACCATCCGGGCTGGAAGATATTCGTCAACGGTCGTCCGGGACAACTGATAAAGGCCAACGGGTGCTTCTGGGGTATCCCGGTCCCGGCCGGCTCATCAAGGATAAAAGCCGTATTCCGGCCCCCGGACTACGCAGCTGGCCTGGCCGTTTCACTGGCTACGGCCTATCTGCTCATGCTGTACGGGCTGTGGAGGTTGCTGCGACGGTAAAGCGCGTGCGGTATACTGGGATGTACCATGCAATGGATTACACAGACGGTGATATTCACCCTTTCATTTTTTGCCGGCCGCATGCTGGCCTCTTCCTGGCGTGAAGCAGGGCAGCTTGAGACCGTGCGGCAAACGGTGGTTTTCCCGGATCTTCCACCAATGCTGGAAGGGCTCAGCATCCTCCACCTCACCGACCTCCACGGTCCCTGCCGTGAACCACTCATGGCTCAGGTTGTACAGACAGCGGCGGGACTGAAACCCGACCTGATTGTCATCACCGGCGACCTGGCCGGAAACAGGCGTGAACTCGGCCTGGCGGAAACCGTGATCAAGTCGCTGAAGGCCCCCCTGGGAATCTGGTGCGTGTACGGTAATAATGACCTGGCTATTGGTAGGGACCCGGTGGCGCGGGTAGTACGGCGCGCAGGCGGAAAGATGCTGGATAATGCTTCCGCCACGCTCAGTCACCATGGGACACCATTGAGGCTCGTGGGGATCAACCACAAGACACAATGCAGCCCGCGCTGGCGGCTTAAAGAGCTTGCGGAGAATGGTCCTTTCACTATCGTGCTCACCCACTCTCCCGGCGCCGCCCGAAAAGTGCTCCTGGGGAACCTGGTCATGGCGGGGCACACCCACGGCGGACAGCTCAATCTCCCGCCGTTCACCTGGATAAACCGGAAAGCCTTTGGAGAGCAGGTGCTGTCGGGACTGACCGACATCAACGGCCGGCCGGTCTACATTTCACGGGGAATCGGCACCCAGATGGTGCCCTTAAGATTCCGCTGCCGTCCCGAAGTGTCTCTCCTTATACTCACACGGCGGGGGCAGCCGGTATGAGCATACGAATAATATGAGTAAACGAATAATGTAATTGCCTAAATCTCAGCGTACCTGCGCAGCGTAACCATACATGAAACCGGTTAGGGCGAGCCCTGCTCGATCACCGGTTAGAAAACAGGCGGCCGGCAGACCGGCACGAAGAGGAGAGGACCAGTTGAGTTCACGTTTGGGTCACATCTGGGATCATGTCGGAGGTCATGACTTGGACCATACTGGCGTTCACGTCCCTGTAAAGCCAACTCCAACTGTGATATGCTTTTATAGATTTGCTATGAACATAAAAAGATGTGTAAAAGTGAAGAATTGATGCGTAGAAAGGGGACCCTACAATGCTGCTGCAGATTGAATTACCTGTAGGACATTACTTCAGTAACATGTGTCTGGCGTCAATCCCTTCTTTCTTCACCCAAAGTTCAGAGGGTGGAAAAGCAAGTAGCGTAGAAAGCGGGTGTGGAGGATGAAGGTTACTTTTAGTGTGGCTGCAAGCGTTCTTTGTGTAGTGGCGGTTCTTTCGATGTGCACCGCCCCGACGGCAAGGGCTACCGGCGTACTTCTGCCGGTCCAGTCCAACCTGGTTGAACCCGAAGAGTTCATACAACCCATGCGGCATGACACGCCGCGCCTGGAGCCGCTGCGGGTGAAGTATGACAAGATCGAAGCGGTGGTGGAAAACCAGGTGGCAACCACCACAGCGGAGCAGTCGTTCGTCAACGACACTGGAAGCGTCCTGGAAGGGACCTATGTCTTTCCGCTTCCCAAGGGGGCCTCCATCTCCGATTTCTACCTCTACATCGAGGGAAAGAAGACGAAAGCAGAATTGCTCGACAGCAGCAAAGCCCGCAGCATCTACGAAGGCATCGTGTCGCGGATGCGGGACCCCGCCCTGCTGGAATACATGGAAAACGACCTGTTCAAGGCACGGATATACCCGATCCCGGCACACGGGGAGAGGAAAGTCGAACTTTCCTACCAGCACGTGCTCCACTACGACGCGGGAACGGTGAAATACGTTTACCCGATGAACTACGCTTCGTTCTGTAAGAAGCCCCTGGAGACCCTCTCCATGAAGGTGACCGTCAAGTCGAAGCTGCCTATCAAGGCCGTGTACTCTCCTACCCACAAGATCGATGTCAACCGCAAGAGCGACGGCGAAGTGGTGGTGGGATTCGAGGAAGAAGACGTCATCCCGGACAAGGATTTCGTCCTCTACTACTCGGTGACCGAGAAAGACTTCGGGTTGACCCTTCTCTCACAGAAAGAAGAGGACGAAAACGGTTTTTTCATGATGCTGATCTCACCCGGCAAGCGCTTTCAGGAAGAAGAAATCCAGGAGAAGAACGTGGTGTTCGTCCTGGATACCTCGGGCTCGATGACCGATTCGGACAAGATGGAAAAAGCCAAGGATGCGCTCAAGTTCTGTCTGAAACACCTCAAGAAGGACGACCACTTCAACATCATCGCTTTTTCCACCGAAACGAATCCTCTTTCCACCCGGTTGGTACGGGCAAATAAGAACACGGTGAATAAAGCCCTGAAATTCGTGGACGAGTTGGAAGCGGTGGGCGGAACGGCCATCGACGAGGCCCTGCTGGCGGCGCTTCAGCACGAACCGGCACAGGACGGGTCCCTTTCCATCGTGTTCATAACCGACGGCAAGCCCACCATCGGCGTAACCGGTAAGGACGAGATAATAAAGAATGCTAAAAAAGCCAATGAGTCCGGAGCCAGGATCTTTCCGCTGGGTATCGGGACCAAGGTGAACACCCACTTGCTTGACACGCTGGCGGCCCAAAACGGAGGGGTATCAGAATACGTGCGTCCCGATGAGGACATGGAAGTCAAGATATCGAACTTCTACCTCAAGTTCTCCCATCCCATCCTGTCGAACATCAAGGTAACCGCCACCAACGTGCGTTTGACCGATGTCTACCCCAAGGGCAAAATGGACCTTTTCAAAGGCAGCCAGCTCACCATACTGGGGAGATACAACAAGAGCGACAGCGCGGCCATCACCCTGGCCGGGAAGATGGGGCGCAAGAACATCGAGCTCGTCTACGAGGTGGATTTCCCGGATACATCGGATGAAGCAACTTTTATTCCCCGCCTGTGGGCCACCCGCAAGGTGGGCTACCTGTTGGAAGAGATCAGGCTTCATGGCGAGGACCAGGAACTCAAATCTGAAGTGGTACGTCTGGCTAAGAAGTACGGGATAGTAACCCCCTACACGTCGTACCTGGTGGTTGAGGACGAAGAAGTGATCGTCAGGCGAGACGGGCGGCCTCCAAGGCCAATGGCCAGCCGGTCACAGATTTTCCGTGATGGGGCGAAGGAGAGTCTCCGCCAGGCACCGGGTGTATCCGGGGCAGCCGACATGGACCTGATGGAATATAAAGAAAAAGCCGCCAAGGCCGAGTCAGGCGCCCTGTCGGTAGCCACCAGCAGGGAAATCTCCCGGCTCAAGCGCCTGGATGCTCCTTTTGACGATAGATCCTCATCCCTGGAGATCAAGCACGTGAGCGGACGAACCTTCTACAGGCAGGATAATTCCTGGGTCGATTCCGAGTACACCGGTGGGAACACCGACATGAGAATCACCTTCGGAAGCACGGCTTATTTCGAATTGCTCAGGCTCGTGCCGAAAGCGGGACCGTTCTGCTCCCTGGGAGACCGGGTGATCTTCTACTACAAGGGACTCTGGATCAGGATAGATCCTTCAGGCAGAGACGACCTCTCGGACAGAGAGCGGGAGAAGTTGGAGAACGCGAAGTAACAAGTCGGCAAGCAATCTCGGGGTCAGGTCTTGGAATTTTGGTATTCAAATGCCTAAATTCAAGACCTGACCCCATAAGTTACACATTAATCTAGTATAGTCTCCGGAGATAAATCCGGGGCGGTTTTCGGACCACAAAAAAATTCCTCCATTTTCCCCCGGTCCTCTACAAACCATCGGGGGAGGAGATGTTCCTCACCAAAATCATTGTTTTCCTCCCAATAGTAACTCAAGAGGGAATAAGAACCCGAGGTGACGGTTACCCTTTCGAATCGCTTGTGTCTCACGGCTTTCATCCCGAACTGGTTGATGCGGAATCTCTTTTCGACACTGATGGTATACTCCCCCTCCGGCAATTCTTTCACAAGGAAATAGCCGGCCCGGGCAATATCTTCGTGCACCGGTAATACAGTCTTTTCTTCTTTCCGGTAGGTGGTCAGCATTCCGGTTTTCCAGTAGTTGCTTCGCTCCAAACGAGCGATATTTTCTTTTTTCTCCCCGGCAATAAGATACACGTTCAAGAAGCCGGGTACGTCGCCCCGGTCAGGCCAATTTTTTACGAAATAGAGAACGATGGCACCGGACCCTTCGGGCAGGAACGGCCTCTCGGGCAGCCTGCCGGGCCGGCTTTCATTGTTCGACTGGATTTCTTGGGACGCCTGGGCTTGATCATTTGCCTGGATTTCACCGGACGCCACTGCCGTACCGCATTCCATACAGTATTTTGCCCTGTCCGGGTTTTCATACCCGCATTCAAGGCAGAAAAGCGCGTACAATACCCCTGGAACCAAAAATAAAAGGGCTGCGCCAATCGCCACATACCTGTTCATGGTCCTCCCTGCTTTCCATAGTAGATTATACTATCACACGGGACCGTTCTGACAACGATCGGGATAATCTCAGGGAGCTTTAATCAGAATTAACCCAAGAAAGCCGGTTGCTTTCTATCAGGTCAGTAGGACATGATTCAGTAACAGTATTGGTCAGGCCGTCCCTTTGAACAAGGAGCGTAGAAAGTGAGGTTGTCAGGTCTGAACATAGCGGACAAATGTTAAAGAGGCACACCCGGAGGTGCGCCTCTTTTTACCGTGAAAAAATGTTACTTGTGTAAGAAGAAGCTTTACTTGAAAGCTTTAGCTTTACATGTCAGGGGAGTCGTCCCTGGTTATGCGGTCGATCTGACTGTTGCGGCTGCCCGTTTCCTTTTCGAACCAGTCGATAAACTTACCGAATGCTCCGCCGATCACATAGCCGACACTGCCGCCAACAATAGCGTAGATGGCGCCGGCCACCAGGGTAACAGGACCGAGCATTGCCAGGACGGCAATCCCCAGTGCAGCTCCGCCGATAACACCGATCATTTTACCTTTTCCGCCGGCCGACATCTTGGCCTGGGCCGCTGATGAAAAACCTGTTGAAAGAATCGTGCCGAGAAAAACAAGTCCCACCAGCAAGGTAAACATTTGACTTGATGCGGTGCGCCTGGTCATCGTTAAAATCATTATTTAAACCACCTTTACAAAGGTATATTTTTAACTCGTTCACTTACCTATAGTTTCATTATGGCCCGAAAGTAACAAAATTTCAATCATTATTTTTTCGGTGAATGCCGCCAGGAGCTTGTCTTTTGCTCTCTACTATCGTCCCGCTGGTCAGAGAAACCGGCGCGGTCCCGTCATCCACCACCAGGGCTCCGGAGTCGTCCACTGCAATAGCGCGGCCGGTGACCTCTGCTCCGCGGCCGGTGACCTCTGCTCCGCCGCCGGCAATCTCCGCATCGCTGCCGGCAATCTCCGCATCGCTGCCGGCGATGTGTGCATCGCCGACGAGTACCCGCACCGTGGTCCCGATGGTGGAGCATCGGCGGCGGTAATCTGCCAGCAGTTCCGACTGCCGCCCCTTGTTTAAACGATCATACGCCTGGTGCAGGTTCCTGAGGAACAATACGAGTATCTCCGCGCGTCCGGGCGCAGGAGTTATCTCCCGCGATAGAGCGGTGACCTTACCACGGAGATCTTCGTCAAAATACTCCTCATCGAGGGTCACATTGATCCCTGCCCCGACAACAATGTATTCCAGGCGGTTATCCATAAACGAACTTTCAACCAGTATCCCGGCGGCCTTTCTCCCGTCGATCAGCAGATCGTTGGGCCACTTAAGGGAGGCGGTCCCGCCCAGTTCTTCCACGGTCTGCGCAACAGCCACCGCCGCAGCCAGGGGAACCAGTGAACCGATGGTACCCGGCAACGATTCCGGCCGAAGCAGCACCGACAGATACAACCCTCCGGGGGGAGACACCCAGTTGCGGCCGTGCCGTCCCCGCCCTGTCACCTGCTGTCCGGCCACCACCAGCGTTCCTTCGGCAGCTCCCTGATGGGCCTGTTTCACCAGGAAGTCGTTGGTGGAGCCGACTTCTTCCAAATAGTGATAGGGGGTTCCCAAGTTAAGTGTGCGAAGCGCCGACAGAACGTTTTCAGGAAGCAGAGAATCCTTTTGCACTACGATAGCAGCTCCTTGAATTCCTCTTCGGTAATGACCGTTACTCCCAATTTCTGCGCCTTGGCCAGCTTGCTGCCGGGTGCTTCCCCGGCCACCACGTAATCGGTTTTGCTGCTCACAGAGCCCGATACCCGGCCCCCGGCGGACTCCACCATCCGCTTCACCTCGTGGCGGCTCCACGAGGACAGGCCACCGGTGAACACGAAGCTTTTCCCGGCCAGAGCGCTGCGGCCGGCAGTCTCCTCCCTTTTTGGGAGACACATGGTGAGCCCGGCGGTAGTGAGCCGCTCGATAAGGGTCCGGTTCTCTTCCTGGGTGAAGAAGGCGGCCACGGATTCAGCCACTTTCGGTCCCACCTCCGGAGCTTGTTCCAGATCTTCCGCGGTGGAGCGGGAAAGGATATCGAAAGACCGGAAATACCTCATGAGGACCGCTGCTGTTTGCTCGCCCACAAACCTGACTCCCAGACCATACAGCAGTCTGTCGGGAGCGGTGGTTTTGCTCTTTTCGATCTGCTCGATAACGTTGCCGGCTGACTTGTCCGCCATCCGCTCCAGATCCGACAGCTGTGCGGTGGTCAGAGTATAGATGTCGGCCACATTTTTCACCAAACCCACGGTAACCAGTTGTTCCACCAGCTTTGTTCCCAGACCCTCGATATTCATCGCCCGTTTCGAGCAAAAATGACGGATGGTTTCTTTCAATTGAGCCGGGCATGACACCCCGGTACACCGGGACTTTGCTTCACCCTCCGGTCTGAACACTGCGGCGCCGCACACGGGACACGTATCCGGAAGCCGGTAGGGCTGCTCCTCACCGGTGCGCCGCTCTACGACGACCTTGACCACTTCGGGGATGACGTCCCCTGCCCTGCGCACCACCACCCAGTCTCCCACCCGTACGTCTTTGCGGTCCACTTCATCCTGGTTGTGCAGTGTTGCCCGGCTGACCACTACGCCTCCCACCTGCACCGGTTCCAGCTGAGCCACAGGCGTTACCGCCCCGGTCCGGCCCACGCTGGCGATAATGTCCCGTATCCGGGTGATCTCTTCCGGCGGGGCGAACTTGAAAGCAATGGCCCAGCGGGGAGAGCGGGATACTTCCCCAAGCTCACGCTGCAGCGCCAGGCTGTCAACCTTCACCACCGCTCCGTCGGCCTCGTAACGCAGATCGTCACGCTGCCGCTCCAGGGAGGTGCAATACTCGACGGCTGCGTCGATACCCTGGCATAGGCGGTACAGCGGATTGACCTTAAAACCCCATTGCGACAGGATTTCCAGGGCCTCTCTCTGAGAACTGAAACGGTAACTGTCACACACGCTCACCTGGTACACATAGATTTCGAGCGGGCGACGCGCGGTCACCCGGGGATCCTTTTGCCTGAGAGACCCGGCGGAAGCGTTCCGCGGATTGGAAAAAAGCTTTTCTCCCGCGTGCTCAAGGTAGCGGTTGAGCTTCTTGAAATCCGCCACTTTCATGAACACCTCGCCCCTGACTTCGAGCCTGTTTGGAAGACCCACCCCGCCATGATCCGAGCGCAGCTTGAGGGGAATAGACCCGATGGTCTTCAGGTTGGCGGTGATATCCTCTCCCCGGTACCCGTCTCCCCTGGTGGACCCGACGGTGAGGCGTCCCTCATCGTAGACCAGCTCCACCCCCAGCCCGTCGAGTTTGGGTTCTACCACGTAATCGATGTCGTCTTCAGAAGCGAGCACACGTTTTATCTTGCCATCAAACTCCGCGAGTTCACCGGTGTCCATGGCGTTCTGAAGGCTGAGCATAGGCACCGTGTGCTCGACGACACTGAACAGTTCGGAAGGAGCGATGCCAACCCGCTGCGTGGGAGAGTCGGCGGTGACGGTCTCGGGATACCGCTCTTCCAGGCTGATCAGCTCGCGCATCAATCGGTCGTACTCCGCATCCGACACCATCGGAGAATCGAGAATATAGTAATAGTAATTGTGTTCGCGTAGTTTCCGGCGGAGATAGTCTATTCGCTCCAGAACCTCATCTGGGCACTGCCCGCTCATTGGTTCGCTCCCTCGTTGGGTTCTTCCCCTTCGCCAGGCTCTTCTCCTTCGTTGGGCGCTACTCCCTCGTTGGGACCTACCGCCTCACCGGTTTTGTCGCTGTCCCGGGACACGAACCGCACCGGGTACACTGCCTCCCTGATCAAACCGCCGGCAGTTTTTCTCACGAAGAACAATTCCTGGCCGGTATCCCGGTCACCCACCGGGATGATCATTTTTCCGCCGAACTTGAGCTGGTTGATCAGGGGCAGAGGGATGTGGTCCGGCGCACAGGTTACGATGATGGCGTCGAAGGGCGCGGCCGCGCCCCATCCCTTGTATCCGTCACCGACCCGTACATGGACATTGTCGTACCCTATTTTGTTGAGAAGACTTTCCGCCCGGCGGCCCAGGGATTCGACAATTTCCACGGTGTAGACATCGTCGACCAGCTCCGCCAGCACCGCTGCGTGATAACCGGAACCCGTCCCGATTTCCAGTACCCGGTCGCCCCGGCCGACCTGGACCTTCTCGGTCATGAACGCCACCATGTAGGGCTGTGAAATGGTCTGACCTTCACCGATGGGTAGGGGGAAATCCCCATACGCGCTGCCTTGCAGAGTCACCGGAACAAACAGGTGGCGGGGGACCTTCATCATGGCGCTGATGACCCGAGGATCCCGCACTCCCCTGGCGCTGATCTGCTTCTCTACCATGCGGATACGCTTCGAGCGGAAATATGCATCCTCGTGATGTCCTTTAACTTCTTCACCGGTCATGGATTTGAATGTTCCCGGTGTCACCGTTTCCTTCTCCAGACCCTCCCCTGTCTTTGTGACCAGCACCAGCTCCTGGGAACCCTGCAGTTTCTTAACCGGAATAACCATCCGTCCCCCTACCTTCAACTGGTCCACCAGTGGCTGCGGTATGTGATCGGGAGAGCAGTTGACCACGATAGCATCAAAGGGCGCTTCGGCAGGCCATCCCTTGTATCCGTCGGCGCTCCGGACACGGATGTTCGAGTAACCGAGCTCCCCAAGCAGGTTCTCCGCCCTTTTAGCATACTGCTCGAGAATTTCAACGGAATAAACGTTCTTGACGATTTCCGCCAGCACTGCCGCGTGGTACCCCGAACCGGTCCCGATCTCCAGCACCCGGTCCTGGGGACCGAGACGGAGCCGTTCGGTCATCACAGCCACCATGTATGGACGGAACATGCTCTGTCCCTCTCCAAGCAGCAGAGAGCTGTCTTCGTAAGCGCCCCACTTCATCAGTTGCGGGACGAACCGGTGCCGGGGAACTTTCAGCATGGCCCTGATGACGCGCTCGTCACTGATTCCGCGTCCCAGTATCTGGGTCTCTACCATCTTTTCCCGTTGTGCCTGCAGCTTGCGCATTTCATCATGCGCCACATTGCCTCCTGGAGTAGTAGTGCACCCGGAAAGCGGCCCGGCGAAAAGAGCCAGTGCCATGACAATGATCAGCCCGCTCGACACGCAGCTAAGCGGGATCGGCACCCGGGCACGCAGGCCCGGCACCCGGGCACGCAAGCCCGGGACGAATCCGGATTCTTTCTTTTTCAGGCCGTTACGCCCCATGGCGTTTCACTCTCCTGCCGCCTTCGTCCAGCCCGAATCACTCGGGCTAGCTTACAGGTCCTCGATATATTCGTGCCACCGCTGCTCGAAGCGTTCCAGGTCGTACCCCAGAACATCCTGCAGCACCGTGGTGGTGTCGTATCCCTCTTTAAATTCTTCCAACAGGCGGGGTACGCGGTACATTCCCCACTCTTCCTCGATGAACCGCACCAGGTAGAGAGAAGCGGTATACGCGAGAATGGCCTGCTTGAAGTCTCCAGCCGACCGGAAGAAGGAATCCAGGTTCTTGATGGGAGGAAGCAGCTTCGAATTCATGGCCGCTTTCAGCAAACGAACGTTCTCGAATCCTTTTTGGGTCGGCTGAAACCTTACCGCCAGCCCCTCGTTCAGCCACAGGGGGCAGTTCCCTTTAGCAAGAGCGTGTACCAGCAGATGAGTGTACTCATGGAAAACCACCGTCTCCAGGCTGTCACTGCCCCGTCCGCCGGTGGGAACCGGAATCCGGATCATCCACTCGTGGTAGGCGCCGGCCACCCAGCTCGGCAGCTGGGTGACGGTAGAGAACTGGTCTGGGGTGTAGATTACGCACACGGTTTCCCGATCGGGATAATAGCGGAGTTCGCTTCCCACCTCGTCGTACGCGTCCTCCAGGTAGGTAAGGATCAAATCCGTGAGCTCATCTTTGCGGCCGCTCTGAAAAACAAGCTTGAAGTGCCGGCTGCCATCCTGCTGGAACTCTTCTTCCACCGTTGCTTCCCGTTCCACCCGCTCCTGGTAGATCTGGGCAACCTCTTTGACGTCCTCATTATCCGTAAGCTCCCGGGCACGCTGGAAGTGATCGGCGGCCCGTTCCTTGTCACCGGTCTGGGTGTAACTCCTGGCCAGGAGGAGGTGAGCCTCGGCGTTTTCCCCGGCGCTGTACACAACCTCCTCAAGCTCTACCACCGCCTGTTCGAAGTTCCTCAAGTTGAAGTGAATCTGACCCAGGGTCCAGCGGGCGGTGACAACGGTTTGGGGGTTGTCAGAGTACACCAGACGGTCCAGGACGCGGATGGCATCATAGGGACGCTCGGCGGCATAGAGGCTGTTGGCGTAACTACTCTTCGTTTTGTCCACTGGAAAAACCTCGATGGACCGCTCGTAGTATTCCAGAGCATCTTCGTGCCGTTCCTGGTTGGCCAGTTTTACTCCCATATTGTTGGTCAATACTCCGAGCCAGCGCTGAATTTGCGGATTTTCATCGTCGAGATTGTAGGCATCTTCCATGGCTTCCACGGCACCTTCAAGATCTCCGGATTCGAACAGCTTCAGTGCACTGGTGTAATGCGCGCCGGCGCCGTCACGGCCGAAACCGGGACCGCCTGTAACGAACACGAGGACTACCAGCACCAGCACAAAACCAAATCTGCCGTGCCTGTGTCCTAGAAGATTATCCATTAACGATATCCCCCTTTCAATACAGAGAGAAATTCTATATGAATTGTAACAATGGAACAAGGAGGTGTCAAACGAGCTAAATCGGCAACGTCAACATTGAAGGATGTGATAGTACTAAATCATTTATTGACTTCCGGGCCGCTGCCACGATGGATATGCAGAAGGATGGCCGTCATTACCCGCAGGGCTGCCCGGAAGGTCGGCGCCGGGGCCGGCGCCCACATCGGTGAGTGAAGACCCGGTCGGTCCGATTTCTTCGTGGTTGTAAAGGTTTCTGGATCGAACGCCCCCAGACCTAACATCACCCCCGGGCACCCAAGCGTCCGTGAGTACCGGGAGAAATCCTCACCCCCCATGGACGGCGGCCGCTGCTTGATGCAGCCTTCTCCCAGTTCGGCGGTTATCCAGCGACTGAGGCGCTCCACCCATTCCGGGTCGTTGTAACCGGCGGGAGTATACCTCTCGTATATTTTCACCTCGGGATCGGACGGTGCCCCGTGGGCCCGGGCCACGTTGACGGCGGTGCGCTCGATTTCCTGCAGGAGTTTCTCTCGCACCTCGTCGGTATACGAACGGACCGTCAGCTGCAGCTCGGCTGTGGCGGGAATAATATTGCGTTTCGTCCCGGCGGTGAATTTTCCAACGGTCACAACCGCTTTAGTCCCAGGGGGAAGGCGGCGTGACACAATGGTCTGAAGCGCCAGTACCGTTTCGGCACCGATGACGATGGGATCGACGGACTCGTGGGGCCGGGCCCCGTGCCCACCCTTGCCGAAGATGGTGATGTTCACCGAGTTGCAGTTGGCGTTCACCCAGCCGGGTGTGACCGACATTTGCCCTGCGGGAAGCTCGGGAGTGTCGTGCAGTGCCAGGGCCAGATCGGGGGAGCCTGCTTTATTTAAGACCTCGGTAAATGTTTCGTCCGCCAGGATTTTCCGGGCACCGGCGCCGATTTCCTCCGCCGGCTGAAGCACCAGGATGATGGTACCCTTCCAGGTGCTCCGCAGCCGATGAAGAATCCTGGCGGTCCCTATGGCCGCTGCCATATGGATGTCGTGACCGCAAGAGTGCATTAGTCCGGGATTCTCGCTCGCGTAAGGAAGACCGGTATCCTCTTGCATAGGAAGCGCATCCATGTCGGCTCGGTACAAGGTCACCGGTTTCTCCGGTTTATCCAGCTCTTTGGCGCTTTCCCCGCCCACCAGGAGGGCGACGATACCGTGTCCTCCCACGCCGGTGTGAATTTCTATATTCAGTTTCTCCAGCTCCTCGGCGAGCCTTTGTGCCGTGTTTTCCTCTTCTCCAGGCCGCTCAGGGTGCGCGTGCAGCCACTTGTAGAGCTCGACAGTGGTGGCAAGCTCCTGTTCCACCAGGCTCGTGATGCCATGATCGTCGGCTCCGGCCGGGACTGTTACCGGAACAATCGGTACGCCAACGAGAACTGTTATGAGAATGACAATCAGATAGTTTTTTTTCATACAACTATACACCTCCCGGGCTCCAGCGGACACCTCCTGGGCTCCAACGGACACCTCTTGGGCCCCAACGGACACCTC
>CAYSPT010000028.1:0-2883 GCA_964432985.1 uncultured bacterium | reverse complement strand
CGGACACCTCCGCTCGAATCATTATACAAAACCAGCGGTGTTATTTACAGTGATACGCACAAGAGGCTGCGACCTGCATCCGGGTCATATAGGTGGGTTGTACAGGTTGTCTCCTTTTTTAGGACAGTCTGTGCGACGACATAGGTGCCCCGGAGTGCGCCGGAGATCAACATAACTTGCACGAACGATACGAGGTGACTATACTGCCTCTATGAAGATGTTAGGCAATTATCAGCTAACACTGTAAAGCCCCTGGCTTGAGAAATTGGGAGTAGTCCAACCAGTTGAGAGAGGATATTCTTATGCCGCACATCACCGTAGAAGGACCTCCGATCACCAGCGTGGCCGTCAAACGGCGGATGGTTGAAGAAATGACCTCGACTGCCGCCCGGGCCTACGGCCTTCCCGAGCAGATCATGGTCGTGGTCATCAAGGAGAACAAGCCGGAAAACGTCGGAGTCGGCGGCCAGTTGATTCTCGACCGCAAGGGCGGCGGAGACGCTGAGTGACCAGCAGTAGAACGTCAGCTCTCTTGTTGACCGGTTACCCGGGAGTGGGTAAGACCACTGTTCTAAAGAAGGTGGCTGACCGTCTGGCCAGCGGCAGGAACGGTCTGAACCTGCGGGGATTTCTCACCCACGAGATCCGGGTGAAAGGAAGGCGGACCGGGTTCAAGTTGGCCGCCTTCGGAGGGCGAGATGAAATCCTGTCGCATGTGGATATCCGTTCACCTCACCGGGTTGGCCGGTACGGCGTGGATGTTGCCGCGCTGGACCGGGTGGTAGAAGACGAACTCGCAGTGGAAATATTCGCGGCGAATCAAGCACCCGCGATAAATCAAACACCAGTGGCGGAAGCAGGCAGTGTTTTTTTTATCGATGAGATAGGGAAGATGGAGTGCTTCTCGCGCCGGTTTACCGAAGCGGTCACGGCGATTCTCGATTCAGGGCTGCCGCTGGTGGCAACCGTGGCCAGAAAAGGCGGCGGATTCATCGCCCGGGTCAAGCGGAGACCGGACGTGGAATTGTGGGAAGTGACACAGGATTACCGCGCCACGATGCCGGGCCGCGTCGCCGACTGGTTAGACGGCCGGATTAAGAAAGGATACAATATGAAACTTCCTATACTGCTTGGGGATGAAGTAACAAGATGCTTTGGGGAGAAAACAACATGAAACTTCCGATACTGTTACGTTACAGAGTGATCATCTATTTCGCGCTGGCCCTGTTTTTGAGCACTGTAATTGCCAGCAGCGCCAACACCAAAACAGTCGTATCACTGATAAAGGCAAAGTGGTTCCAGGAGAAGATGGAAGAGGGTGAGATATCCCCCACAGATGCAGGGCAAAGCGAAGCCATCAGCGAACTATTTGGATCCGAGAAGGAGACGTATCAGCAGGCAGTCAGATTCGACTCCGTGGAAAAGATGAAACCCCGGATTGTACGTCTCCGGAAAACGGCAATCTGGATCATGATCATCATCCTTTTCATCTACAATCGTCCGGTGAGAAAGGTAATCAAAAAAGGGAGGGACCAGGTGGATGCTCAAATCCTGCTCAAAGCCAAGCGACGGATTTTGAACGTCACCAGCTTGTCCATGTACCTGTGCTGGATCTACACCGCCGGCAGATATTTCTTTGCCCTGGGATTCCACCATCACTTCGACGGAACCATCACCCTGCCCAATTTCCTTTTTATCTCGATGATCCATGTGTTCATGGGGATTGTTGCGACCACTATCGTGCTGGCGCTCTATGAAGGGCATGTATCCAAATTCATCCCCTGTATCTACACCAGGGAGGAATTGTATGGAGAAAAGGAGGAAGGACGGACCCTGAGCCTCAACGTCAAGATCAGGATACTGGTGATCTCCACAAGTATCATGCCGCTGGCCATCATCCTCTACATCTTCCTGACCAGCGATACGGCTATCTTTTCCGACCTGATCGCGGCGGGAGAGGCAAAAGATCTGGTCGCATTGAGCAACCTTCTTCCCCGCCTGGTGTCCCTGGGCTTCGCTGCCGTGATCACCTTCTTCACCATCATCATCGCCCTGTTCGTATCAAGCGGGATCAGAAGCTCCCTCACCAATCCCCTGGAAAACCTGGTGGTCAAGATGAACGCCGCCGGCGCGGGAGATTTCAGCAATAAGGCATCGGTCTTCTCCAACGACGAAATCGGGCAGCTCAGAGCCAACTACAACAAGATGCTCGACGGGCTGAAGCAGCGTGACTTCATCAAAGATACCTTCGGCAAGTTCATGAGCCTGGAGATAGCCAAAGAGATCCTGGAGCACGGGAAGATCGACCTGGGCGGCGAAGAGGTGGAAGCCACCGTCCTGTTCTCTGACATCCGCAACTTCACCGCCATGTCCGAGAAGATGTCCGCCCGGGAGGTAGTCGATTTCCTGAACGACTTTTTCAGCCACATCGTCGATCCCATCCTTAAGAACAACGGGGTGGTTAACAAGTACATCGGCGACTGCGTTATGGCGCTGTTCGGTGTACCCAAGAAGATCACCAACCACGCTGACATGGCGGTGCTGTCCGCCCTGGGGATGCGGGACGCACTGGCTACCTACAACCGGGAGCGGAGCGAGGCGGGTATGCCGCCAATCAATATCGGGATCGGCATCCACACCGGTACCCTGATCTCGGGCAATATCGGATCCAGCGAACGCCTGGAGTACACCGTCATCGGCGACACTGTGAACGTAGCCAGCCGAATCGAGTCCCAGACCAAGGAGCTGGCCTGCTGCATCCTGATCAGCGACTCTACCTGCAGTAAGCTGAGCAACGTGGTTAAAGACCGGTTCACTTTGAAAGCCTTCCCGGAGATCAAAGTCAAGGGCAAGGAAGAGCTGCTGACCCTGTACACGGTGGAG
>CAYSPT010000027.1:11240-66192 GCA_964432985.1 uncultured bacterium | reverse complement strand
CAACAGGTATATCTGGTAAGAGGATGACAATGTGAGGAGAAATTGAACCTGGTACAAACCTGTGGTACAATCCGCCGGAGTGGAATAACCTGGAAACTGAAGTTGACTTTGCCGCAGCAGAAGGTCTACTGCAGTTACCGGGTTAAGAATGGCAGGTTGAATATGGATAAGCCAGACAGTTGGAAGAGGGAAGAAATAGCCGCCCGTCTCGAACACCGTATCTTGCAGGGACGGGTTGACTGGGAGTCTCTGCGGATTGTCCAGGAGGGTCTCTCCCCTCTACCTATTGAGGACACCATCTCGCTCCTTTTGAGCTTTCTTGCGCATTCAAAGTGGCGTTCTCGCCGTGCCGCAGCTGAATCTCTGGTGGAGCTTGGAGATGTTGCTGCTGAGTCCGCCGGGCAGGCGCTCTATGATAAAAATCCTGACACGCGGTACTGGGCTTCGTGGATTCTGTCTCGCCTGGGTGAGGCCGGTCTTCCGGCCCTGCTGAAAGCGGTAGGGTCAAAGGATCCTGATATACGGGAGCGGGTAGTCAATGCTCTTGGATTTATTGGTGTTGATGGCGCTATTCAATCTCTCATCGAAGCTCTCGGTGACCCGGTGTGGCGGATCAGGAGCCTGGCGTCTTCATCACTGGTCAGGTATGGCGATTCGGCATTCGAGCCGCTTCTTGAAGCTTTGAACAGTGATAATTCCGATGTTTGTTTCTGGGCTGCCCGCACACTTGGCGGTCTCATGGAAAAGGGGAAAGTAGAAGATATCGGCCCCCTGGTTGAGCTGCTGTCCGGCGCCACCGGAATGTCCAGCCGGCTGCTGGTATATACACTGGGAATGTCACACAACCCTGAGGCGATCAAAGAGGTTGCCAGCTATATGGGACACCCGGACCGGGAAGTCCGTATCGCCGCCAGCCGCTCCCTGGAGCGGGCCGGACTGCTGGCCGTCGAACCTTTGTTTGATGTCCTTCGCACTGGTACTCCCGAAGCACGGTACTGGGCAGCGACGGCGCTCGGGCGAGTTTTGGCCGCAGCGGAACCGGATGTTCAGACAGAACTGATAGAAAGCCTGGACCAGGGAGATATGCAAACCCGGATGGTGGCTGCCCGGGCCCTGGGAGCTATTCGTTCGGATGAAGGAATAGCGGCGTTGATTGGAGCTTTGTCAGATCCAATACCGGCAGTCAGGCGTCAGGTTGCCGACTGCCTTTATTACACCGGCCAGCGGGCATTGCCCGCTCTGCTTGAAGCAGCCAGGTCTGATAATGCTGAAGTTGCACATCTGGCATCGGTGACCCTGGGCAAGCTTATCCTGTATCTGGATGAAAATCCGGATAATATTCTCGGTTCTTTGATGAAAAACGAAGATACGATTGAAGCTGCTTTGACTGCACTGGGGACCGTTGGCACCAGGCAGGCGGCGGAACAGATCCAGCGATATCTTACACATTCGCGCTGGGTCATACGTGAACGAGCAGCTGTTTCCATGGTTCGAATCGGGGCGCCATCGCTTCCTGTTCTGGCGTCCATCCTGGACTCTTCGTCAGGAGACGAACGGTTCTGGGCAGCAAGAGCGATCTGCTGGCAGCTGGTGAGGGTCGGAGAACCGGTTCTCGACCTGGTACTCAAGGTTCTTCGAAGTGGTGTAAAGGAACTGGCCATCGAAGCGGTCCGCACCCTCAGTGGATTCAGGCATCCCAAAAGCATCGAAGCGCTGATTGAAACTTTTGGAAATAAGACGTGGGTAATCAGATCAGAAGCTTCAGACGCATTATGTCGTATCGGTCCGGAAGCCCTGGATGCATTGAGTCGCACCATGAAAACGACTGAAAACAGAGATATCCATTACTGGTCTCTGAAGACCAGACGTAAAATCAAGGAAGCGATTGCCAGTGACGATAATTGGTAACATCTTCGAAAGCCTGGTCCCAGTTGCCGGCAAACCTGACCGCTCGATCATCGAGATAGCATGTTGCAGGAGGTTTCCCGGGATTGGAAACCGCGAGATCTGAGTTCTTGTTGATCTCATCAAAAGGTATATCGTGGTGGTGCAGGTAACCGGCAATTTCATCCTCACCCCTGGTGGTATGAATGATGATTTTCCACCCATTGTCTCTCAGCCGTTGCAGCGTTTCGGCAGCTCCGGCAATGGGTTTTCCCAGCACACCGTAGCCTTTCCAACCGTCATAGTGGGCAATGACACCGTCAAAATCGACAGCGAGTGTTTTTCTCATCCCGAGCTCCAATCTATTTAAAAACACACAAAACGTTTTCAAACAAAATCCTTGTTGAGTGCGTGCTCTACTTCAATTATACTGTGACCGGTAATGCTAATGCACGTAATGCACGCCGCAATGTATCGTAAACAATCCCGGAGGTGTTGAAATGAATCTACCATATCTCACTGCTGATCAGCCTGGTGTTGGTGGTGCTATAAAAGAGAAACCCGGTGATTTTTTGGTCGAAGAAATACCTCTGTACGACGCAAGTGGAACCGGGGAACACGTTCTTTTCCTGATCGAGAAGACCGGATATACCACTTACGAGGCCCTGAAAAGAATTTCCCGGGCTCTGGACATTCCCACCCGGGAATTTGGATATGCCGGACTAAAAGACAGGCATGCCATTACCCGCCAGTTTCTGTCTGTGAGGGGAGTTTCACCCCAGCAGGTTAACTCGGTGGAAATAGAGGGAATTAAGGTCCTCACCGCCAGCTGGCATCAGAGAAAGCTGAGAACCGGACATCTCAAGGGCAACCGTTTTTCTATCAGGCTTTCTCATGTCCCTTCAGGTTCTGCATTGGCTGTCCGGAGCATTCTGGATGTCCTCGAGAAGCGCGGTATGCCCAATTATTATGGCCAGCAAAGATTTGGTGCTCGGAAAAATACTCATATTCTGGGCCGTTGCCTGCTCTTCAGGCAGTGGCAGGAACTACTCTCGTATTTCCTTGGTCATCCGGGAGGGGAGACATCTTCTGACCTGGCCGCTGCCCGTGAAGCGTTCGATAACGGTGAGTGGCCCGAAGCGCTGCGGCTCTATCCCCGTCCGTTCACTCTGGAGCGAAAGGTCCTGGAATGTCTGATAAGAACCGGAAAGGCACGCTCGGCGGTCAGAGCTATCTCGCATCGACTCAAACGTCTGTACCTTTCAGCTTTTCAGTCGTTCTTGTTTAACGCTGTTCTTACGGCGAGAATTAACAGCTTCGATAAGCTTTGGGAAGGCGATATAGCTTATATTCACCAGACAGGCGGGATTTTCATGGTGACTGCTCCTGAGATTGAAACCCGGCGTCTTGAAGCATGGGAAATCAGTCCTTCAGGTCCCATCTTCGGGGAAAAAACGCTTCTGGCTGTGGGAGAGCAGGGGGCTATTGAGTCTGATGTACTGTCCCATGAAAAGGTCGCGCTGAATCACTTCAAAACGTCACCCGGAGGAGTACGCCTTCCCGGCGCCCGGCGTCCGCTGCGTGTCAAGTTGTCGGATGTGGTTCTAAAAGAAGAACCCGACGGTCTCCGCCTCGACTTTTCCCTGCCCTCGGGCAGCTATGCAACGTGCGTCCTGAGAGAGATCAGAAAAGTTCCGGGTGAGGATTTTATTCCGGAAACGTTTTCCGTTTGAGCGGTCGTCTAAAAGCACGCAGGAGTCCCAGGGCCAGAAACAGGACTCCGCCTGCCCCGGCCAGTTCCGGGCTCTTGACCGGCTTTACTTCGATCAACTGAATCGTTGCATTTCTGAGAGCATATCTTATCCAGACCTCGTCTCCAGGAGAATAGGAGGTTTGGTCATGACGGAAGGTGTATGAGGCAGTCTGCAGGGAAGGGGCGAAAACCGGAATACGTTTACTTCCCGCCGTACGTCTACTTCCCGCCGTACGTTTACTCCCTGCCGTATCCTGTGGCCCTTCCAGAAGTGCCCCTTGGCTTTCGGGGGAGACTTCCCCGAGACTTACACAGGCGGTGGCGGTCAGTTCCACCCCCTCGAGAACGTCCGCCTGATCCAGAATTATCGATACCGGTAAGGGGGGCGACACGTACATAATGAGCAGACAGTAGAGTATACCCGTCAATCCGAGCAGGACCATGGACCCGGCCAGACCGTAGGCTTTTTTGTGTGAAATAAAGAAGAACACAAAAGAAAAAGCCATTACCAGGGCAATAATTGCTAACGGCATACGATTCTCATCTTTCTACTTACATCTTACATCATTTTTCTACTTATATCATCCTTCGAAAAGAACCAATCCCAACAGGCGGTACAGCAGCCTTGCCGCCAGAAAATCCGGGGCAGTCAGCGCGGGGATGGGAGCAAGTTCCACCAGGTCCATGCCGACAATTGTCCGTCTGGTCATTACCGTTTCCAACAGCTCCAGACAACTATACCAGTCAAGGCCTCCCGGCTCCGGTGTTCCTACGGAGGGCATGATCCCCGGGTCGAAAACATCCAGGTCGACCGACAGGTACACCCTTTCGGTGCAGGCGTTCAAAATGTCCTTCGGGGTGACGGATCTTCTCAGAAGTTCTTCAGCCCGGAATACAGTGACGGGGTGCGAAGTGATAATGTCCGCTTCTTCAGCGCAAAGACTTCGTACACCCGCCAAAACCACGTTTGCTCCACGCTCAAGCATCCGGCGCATTACGCAGGCGTGGCTGTTGATGGTGCCTTGATATGAGTGGCGCAAGTCGGCGTGGGCATCTAGAGAGAGTATTGTGAGCGGTTCGCCTGCTCGTTCGGAGTCCTGGAGATGGGGGGCAGTCGCTGCCGAAGTGATGGTGTGCTCCCCCCCAAGACAGACCGTCAGCCTGCCTGCGCTGGTGTGCTCGCGAACGGATGTACTGATCAGTTCAAGCACTTCCGGCGATGAAAGACCGTCTACGGGCAGGGCCTTGCCGGTGGCAATCCCCGCCCGGTAGGTTTCCCGTTTCAAGGATTCATCATACAACTCCACCTGGGTTGAGGCCTTGATGATTGCTTCAGGGCCATTCCCGGTTCCACCTCCGTAACAGACCGTAGCCTCATATGGTACGGGGAGAATGACTGCCCGTGCCTCATCAAGCTTGTGATAGGGTGAAGGTATGTCAAAAGCGTTCACGATACGACCTCCACTGCCAGGCGACGTCCGAACATGAAGGAAGGAATTTTCTTTCTTGGCGAGTCGCTGCGTTCCTCAGCCAGGGCTGAGACCACCAGAGGGAGGGCGATTGTCGCATCGGCATACAGGGTCAGTTTTTTTGCACCACAGGCTATTTTTCCCCATGACTGGGCTTCTTCAAACGTGCATCCTGACAGCCCTCCCCAGTAGGGAGCATCCTGTGTAATCTGGATGGCGTATGTGTGCCCTTCGGTTTTGTGCCCGAGCACCGAGGCGGTCACTTCGGTTTGCTGGATGAAATTCTTCGGGGTACCTCCCCCTATGTAAACGACACCGGTGGTGTACCCTGTCACCAGATTGGCAGTGTCAAGCACGTCACCGATTACATCAAACAAGAATTGTTTACTATTTACTGCCATGCGGCTGGCGATAGCTATGCCGATGGAAGAATCACCGATAGCCGGGCAGTAAATAGGAACGCCTGATTCGTAAGCTGTTCTGACAATTCCCTCCCCGGCGTCAATTGCCACCAGGTGTTTACCGAGAAGATGCAGGTATTCGCAGGTAGTATAGGGGCGGTCCCATGAGAGTGATTCGGTAAAATCGGCAATGAACTCGTCTGTTTTCCTGAACTCGTCCTCCTCTGCCAGCACGTCGTAGATTCTGTCGAGCCCCTTTTCCCTCAGTTCCAGATCATTCCACCAGGCTTCTCCCTGGTAATGCTTTCGTCCAACCGCTTCGTGCAGGTCATGGAACAGGTTGGCTCCGGTGGAAACCAGGCAGTCAATCCAGCGGTTTTTCATGAGAAAGGAAATGACGTTTTTCATCCCGGCGGGGACCATGGCTCCGGCAAGCCCCATGAATATGAGATTGCTGTTGTCTATCATTTCCGACCAGGTGGTAAAGCATCTTCCCAGGTTTTTTCCCTGGAATCCCGTCTGGGTCATGCGGGTGAGAATTTCACGGGCACTATCTCCCTTTTGTATTTCAAAGGGTGCTACTGGAATAAACGAATCGTGGAGCACGTGGAGAACACCATCTTTCTACCTCAACATTCAAACGTCTTGCGCGAGAATCCTAGCACATGAAGTGCCGTGAGGCAAACCCGGCAGGTCACAAATTAAACAAGAATTCTTCTTGAAGGTTAAAGGTTGTTATGGAAGAGTCCGATACACCTGAGAGAATGCTCTATTGCTGGAGGTGTGTTATGTCCCGGAAAAATGGAGAAGGTCCTGGTGAATTGGCGCTTTGCCTGATGATTCTCGCTTCGGCAGTGTTATTTCTGGTTTCCGCCCAAACAGTCCAGGCTGCTTCTCGTTTCCCGACGGATATGAATAGTTACGGATATTCAAAGCCCGTTTATGAAATAAGCGGGCTAGTAAACGAAGGAGTGTGAGGCATAGTGAAAGATGTACGATTTACAGGCTACTTGACGGCGATCGTTTTCTGTATGGCTCTCTTGATTGGAACTTCTCCCCTGCTGGCTGCTGAAGGTAATGCAGGTGGAGCGGCAGCTTATCTGAAAATGGGTGTCGGTGCCCGGGCATTAGGTATGGGGGGAGCGTTTGCGGGAGTTGCAGATGATGCCACCACCACCTTCTGGAACCCCGCCGGTGTTGCGCGCCTTCATGGCAGGCAGTTGAGTACTATGCACGCTGATCTTTCCCTCGATCGGTCGTATAATTTTATTAATATGGTCAATCCCAGTAAATACTGTAACTGGGGTATCAGCTGGATACGGGCTGGAGTTGACAGTATTCAGGGTTATGATGCCCTGGGAAATCCTACGACGATGTTCGATGACCGGGAAGATGCCCTAGTGGCAACTGCGGCTAAACGGTTGAAGAATGGGATTGATATAGGTATCAGTTTTAAATATCTAAAGCATGAACTGTTCAACAATTCAGCGGACGGTTTCGGATTCGATCTGGGTATGCTCTATGATATGTCTGATCACTTCAGAGTAGGCCTGGTTGCCAAGGAACTCGGGGCTGAGTTGGAATGGGACACCGCTTCGAACCACACTGACGAGGTCCCCTACAAGTTAGCCTTCGGCTGCTCGTACAAACTGTGGGATAATGCCCTGCTGGCCTTAGATGTAAGCAAGGTTGAAGACCAGGATACGAAAGTATTTTTTGGTGGTGAAACCATTTTCAAAGAAAAGTTTGCCGTACGTGCCGGTCTGGCTGATGAGGATTTCACTGTCGGCGCCGGACTCAGGCTCGGCGGGTGGGAAATTGATTACGCTTTCCAGGAGCAGGAGTTGGGAGACATCCACCGGGTTTCAGCATTGTTCAAATTCGATACCGGTACATCACCTGACGGACACACGCAGTCCCGGTCTGCAGCCCCCCGCGGCCCCGTTGCGGAATCGAATGCACGGCAGGAGGAGCAAATAGCTGCCTCATCCGTGCCCCAGAGCGATGTACTCAAATCGGCCGAAAATGCGCTTGCCCAGAGGGATTTTGAACAGGCAGCTCAGTTGTTTGAAACAGCGCTCAAAAAGGATCCTACTCTTCCCGATGTCCGATATAAAATTGGCATGGCTTACATGATGGCGGGTAAAAACGATCAGGCCCGGGTAGTTTTTGCCGAGGCTTTGAAAAGGGAACCTGACAGCAGGTATGCGCGGTACGCTGAACTACTGGCTCGATAGAAATTACGTGTTGCAGGTGGTGTGAGGAATGGCAGAAGAAGCAAACAAGTCACCTCTTGAACATCTGGCTGAACTGCTTGAGATGGGTACTGCCGAAGAGCGGTCCAGCGCGCTGGACTCGTTGGCCAGTTGCGAGGGTGTCGAACCACTGATACTGTTGATTAAGGCATTCAACAACTCCATGTGGGTGGTTCGTCGCCGTGCTTCTGAAGTACTTGCCAAGAAAGGCGCCGTTGCCGTTCCCTTTCTGGAGCAATACCTGAACAATAGCAATGATAATATCTCTTACTGGTCTATTCGTACATTGGCGGGATTCGGCCAGTCTGCGGTAAAACCGCTGCGGGGATTGCTAACCGTAGAAGATAGGGACAAACGGCTATTCGCCATCACCGCCCTGGGTGAAACCGCTCATCCCTCGGCAGTGGAACCTCTGCTGGAAGCCCTTGGTGATACTGTCTGGTCGGTCAGAAAAGCCGCCTGTGCTGCTCTGGTCAGCATAGGAAAAGTGGCCGTACCCTCGCTGCGCTCAGCCCTTCACAATCCGAACATCAACGTAAAGTACTGGAGCGTAAAAGCTCTGGGAAAAATTATGGGGAAAGATGCCGTCCCCGCTCTGTCGAAAACCCTCGGCAGCAAGAAGCAGGAAATGCGTTATTACGGTGTGGTTGCTCTGGGGGAAACCGGCAGTGAGGAAGCTGTTCCATACCTGGTGGGTGCTCTGGAAGACAAATCATGGGTGGTCCGCCAGCACGCCGCCAAGGTGCTGCGGGAAATGGGAGAGAAATCTGTTCCTCACCTGATCAAGGGTTTTGAAACCGGTAGTCCCGATCTCAAGTACTGGGTCATCAAGTTGGTAGGGAAAATCATGGGCAGTAAAGCCGTGACTGTCCTGATCCGGTTTTTAAAAACCGACGACGACGACCTGCGTTATTACGCAGTCACGGCGTTGGGTGAAACCGAAGCCCTGGAGGCAGTACCGTTACTCATAAATTCATTTGGAGATCGATCCTGGGTGGTTCGACGGCAGGCCTCGGAAATGCTTTCTCGGTTTGGCGCCGAATCCATCCCTGCCCTGGAAAAAGCAATTGCATCAGATAATGAGGATATTGTGTTCTGGGCAATCAGAACACTTGGGATGGTGGGCGACGAGGGAATTGATCTTCTCCAGAAAAAATTCAACGCCAGTGACAAACGGAGCCGGTTGTCTGTCCTGGAGGCAATAGCCAAGACCGGCTCATCATTAGCCATTCGCCCACTGGTTGAAGCACTTGGTGATGAATTCTGGCCGGTCAGGAAAAGTGCTGCTGATATCCTTAAAACGGTGGGAGAGAGATGTGTTCCTCACCTCCTGCGGGCAGCCAGCAGCGAGAATGCCGACCGCCGGTACTGGTCGAAAGTGGTCCTGTCCAGTTACGGAGTAGCCGCTTCAGACATCTTCATCCAGGTATTGAAAGAAGGTTCCGAAGAGGAAAAACTCAACCTGCTTGATGGATTCGGGGAGTTTACTGATCCGGCCATGGCCCAGATGCTGGTTTCGGTCATGGAAGAGCACGAAGGACAGGATGTACGGCGGTTAATTTCTAGATTTCTGGCTAAAGCCAGAGGAAAAGCAGTAGAGGTAATCATCGATGCATTGAAAAAAGGTGACACCGTCATCAATGAACTGCTGTCGTGGGCTGTGGGCGAAATTGCCTCATTCGAAATGTCCCTGATAATCCAGACTATTAAGGATCAGGACGCGCCTGTGGTGGCCTGTTTGCTGCCCAGGGTGGCTGATGCGGATGATCCATCTCTATTCGCCCTCATCACTAAATTTATAGGCTCTGACGACCGCACTTTGAGATCGGCGGCTCTACAGGCACTGGCCAAGAGGAAAGAGGACACTGTGGACGAGCTGCTGCTTGAATCTCTTGAAAAAGCATCTCCGGGAGATATTCCCGGAATAGTGGAAATTCTCGACACGCGTCCTACGAGGGAAGACCTGGCCGCGGTCCTCAAAGAACTCGGTATGGACCACGAAGTAATCACTGCCTGGATTGAAAAAGTGCTGCAAACGACCGAACTTATAGACGAGCGTGAGCTGTGGAAACAGGTCGAGAAACAGCGTGAAGAGGTTGACCGGCAACTGGGAGGAATGGCCAAGGCGGATGCAGAGAGATACATCATTGAAACCGATCTGGAAAGCCTTAAGAATGTTCCCTACCACAATCTCATCAAGCTCATTGGCAACGTTCTCAAAATCAAATACGGCCTGATCCAAAACGTCATCACCCAGACCGACGAAGAGAGCCTGATCCTGGCCGCCCGGGAATTCCTCCTGAAAAAAGACAAGCTCGGTCCGGTGGACGTGCACAAGTGGGTTCAAGCCCACGCTCGCAGTCATCACTACCTGGTAATTCTGCGGGAAAAGAAGAAGAAGTAGACCTACCGACCTACTACTTCCACATCTGGCCGTTCTGCGGCAAAAGCCCAGAAGTAGACCTACCGACCTACTACTTCCACATCTGGCCGTTCTGCGGTAAAAGCCCAGAAGTAGACCTACCGACCTACTACTTCCACATCTGGTTTGAGTCCTTTTTTTTGCTCTGCTATCGGCTCAGGAGTATAATGAATACCAGAATCACACTAATAGATGAAATGATACGTGCCAGAGCAATGAAAATTCTTCTCATCCGTTATCACGGCCGCGGTACCGTCAACTCGCGCGAGGTAAAAAATATAACAGGTTCCATGGGAATCTGGCCGCCTCTCGGTCTTTTGTACCTGGGGGCCGCTTTGAAGCAGCAGGGGCATGATGTGCAGGTTCTGGACGTCATGGCGTCGGGATTGGACAGCGGCGAAGCCCGGGAAATGATCGCGGCGGCACAATCGGATATCGTCGGTATTACCGCTACAACTCCAGAGATCCGCGGTGTGATGGAGGCCGCACGCTTTGCCCGACGGACGGGTGCCCAGGTGGTAGCGGGCGGTCCCCACCTGGGAATGTTTGCTGCGGAAACGGTGTCGTCTCCGGACATTGATTTTGCCATACAGGGTGATGGCGAGATTCCGCTGGTTCGTCTGCTGGAAGAGCTCGAATCACCGCACCCGGATTTTTCAACTGTTCCCGGCCTCGTCTACAAGGACGGAAACGGTATTAACAGCAACGGAACCTATATAGAGCACAACCTGGATGGGCTTCCCATCCCGGATTGGAGCCTGGTAGCGAGGAAAGCATATTCACGAATGGACGCCTTGAGGCCAGTGGCAACCATGATTACAGCACGGGGTTGCCCCCATCGGTGCGGTTTCTGTTACCGCGGTCCTGACGGGAGTATCGTGAGGTATCGGTCTCCGAGAGCAGTAGTAGATGAAATGGAATTTCTGGCGCAGCGATGGGGAGTACGCGAAATTATATTTGCCAATGACACGCTGACGCTGAATCGCGATATGGTTATAACCATGTGTGAAGAACTGCTTAACCGGGATATCCAATTGCGCTGGCAGGGAGCCACCCGGGTAGATGCCGTCGATCCGGAAGTGCTGAATCTCATGAAGCGTGCCGGATGCAAGCAGCTCAAGTTTGGTATTGAATCGGGAAGCGATGCTATTCTGCAACTGATGGCTAAGGGTATTACCCGTGAGCAGTCGCACCGAGCACTGGACTGGTGCCGCCAGATCGGGATAAGGACCGGGGCCTATTTCATTCTCGGCTACGCAGGGGATAACGAACGGACCATACAGCAGACGATTGACTTCGCCAGAGACCTTGATCCGGATTTTGTCATGTTCTACGCCGGTGTACCTCTGCCTGGTACTGACTTTCATTCCCGGGCGGTTCAGGCTGGAAAGATCGATCCAGATTACTGGTGCGACTATGTACAGGGCAAGCGCAATGACCGGCTTCCATACCTGGTTACGGATTTGGACCGGTGGATACGGCGTGCGTTCAGGCGGTTCTACGGTCGGCCGTCATATCTTCTGAAACAGCTTTTTCGTAGGGACATGTGGTCGGCTTTGCTGAGAAATCCGTCTCTGGTGCTGACATTGTTCTTTCCTGACAACACATAATGGGAACCGGGTGCTGAACCATAATGAAAATTGCCATTATCTACCCGAACCTGGACGCCACCCCCCAGAGTCTTGACATGGGAGTGGCCTATCTAGCCACCTTTATCGATGAGCACACTGATCATCAGGTCAGAATCATCGACCTCACCTTTCACAAGCGTCACTGGCGGGCTTATTGCAGAGAGCAATTAGAAACCTTCAAGGCCGACGTAGTGGGTATTTCCGTCGTCTCTCTGTATTTCGATTACGCCCGGCTGATAGCCCGGTTTGTCAAGGAGTTTCACGATGTCCCCATTATCGTCGGCGGGTACCATGCCATGATGAGTCCTGAAGAGATGATACAGGTAGAAAATTTCGATGCTGTGTGCACCGGTGATGGAGAGTATACCCTGTCTGAATACTTGACGGCGCTGGAGGATGGCGGTGATATGCGGGAAGTCAGGGGACTGTGGTTCAAAGATGGCCCCCATGTGATCAAGAATGAACCGAGAGAGTTCAATCCGGATCTCGATGCGCTGCCCATTCCCAACTACGACTTGTTCGATGATCTGGACAAGTACCTGCATTATCTTCAGCGGTTGTATGTCCTCGGGACCAGGGGGTGTCCCTACCGATGCACGTTTTGCGCCGAAAGCATTCTGTGCCGGGTAAATCCCGGCCACCGGTTCAGAGAACGAGACCCCCGTTGCTATGTGAGAGAAATCGAGTATCTGTACCACCGTTATGCTTCACGTGGCATGAAGGCGGCCCACATCTACGACGCGGTGTTTACCTTCAATGAGACATGGCTTCGGCAGTGGGTCGACGAGTACTGCTCCAGGGGGCTGCACCGGAAGCTTCCCTACACCACTTTTTTGAAGGCCGACCAGCACAACGCATCCAAAGAGAAAATCCGGCTGCTGGCAGAGTCGGGGTGCCTTCAAGTGCGAATCGGACTGGAAACAGCCGATGACGGTATCCGTAGTGATGTTCTCAACAAAAAGGGAAGCTCCAACGACGTGGCTATGGATATTATTAGTATGTGCAACAGCTACGGTATCATTGTCAAAACCTATAGCATGCTGGGTTTGCCGGGGGACACCAGGGAAAGTATCCGCCGAACCTATCAATACTGCAAGAGCCCACTTATTCACATTCCGATGTATTTCGCTTATACACCTCTTCCCGGCACGCCGCTCGCCCGGCGTTTCAGTTCTCTTCACCAGGTAGATGGATCCGAGAAGATGTTCAGCTATCATTTCAGCCGGGGTGCCCGTAATGAAGGAGTTCCCTCCTGGTATGTTCCGTGGATGCGGCTGAAATCGTATCTCTACTATGGGACCAGGCTGGCGCTCAACACCCTTCTCTCGAATCCGGTCACGTTCATACCCCGGATGCTCTCCGGTGTAATCAGGGGACTGTTCTACGGATGCCCGCTGATTATCTCCGCCGGTTACTCCCTGATCAGTCCCCAGTTCTGGCCGGGGCTTTCCAGGATGATCCGCAAGAAGTGGAAACGTTATCAAAAAAAAATCATTTAGCTTGTTCTAAAAAGTACTGTTGAACGAGCGAATTGCGTATTATCGTTTCATACTGATGTTGCCACGTTTTGCTGTCTGCACGTATAATAAATGCTATGCGGCTATCCATAATTCGAAAGATAGATTATTACCTGGGGCCTTTGATCTGCAGATGTCTTCTCTTGGTAAGATCGTTTTTTAAACCTCGGCTGGCAGTAGACGATTTTCCCGTCATGGAAGACTGCGGCAATATCCTGATTATCAAGTTTTTCGGCATGGGGAGTATTCTTCTGGCTTCTCCTGCTTTCAGCGAGTTGAAAAAGCACTATCCTTCTGCGCGAATTACCATACTTACCCTGGAGTCAAACCAGGAGCTGTGCAGACTGCTGCCATCAATTGACCATACGGTGGGGCTGTACCTGGACAGTGCGTCCGGTTTCATAATCAGCTTTCTGAAAATTCTCGGAGTGGTCGGAAAGCTTTCTCCCGATATCGTTATCGATCTGGAATTCTTGACCAATTTTTCTGCCATGATGACACTGCTGGTGTCTTTGATCTGTAAACCGCGGGTGATCGTCGGGTTCAACGCTCCTCTCAAGTGGAGAAATATTACTCATGATGTGAATGTTTCGTTTGATCACAGCAGGCACATTACCAGGATCTTTGCAAAGGTGGTCAGGAGCCTGGGGGGTGGGACGATGACTTATTCTTTCGAACCGGAACGCGTCGCTCTGAGGGATAACTGCGATCCCAACTTTTTCCGGACGTGTATGGATGAGAACCAGATGGTAGCCGGATGCCGGCATGTGGTGTGTGTCAACATCAACGCCGGAGATCTGTGTTTGCACCGGCGATGGCCCCGTGACTCGTTTGCCGTGGTAGTGAACGAACTGCTCAAGCGTCCAGACGTGGCCGTCTTTTTGATCGGGGGAAAGAAAGACAGAGCGTACGTGTCCCGGTTCAGGGATTCTCTCGATTCTTCTTCAAGGATAGTGGATGTCTGCGGCAGGACCAGTATACGGCAGCTGATAGGTCTTTTTTCCCACTGTGATTTTCTTTTGACCAACGACAGTGGTCCCATGCACCTGGCGGAAATTGTCGGCTTGCCGACCATTGCTTTCTTCGGGCCGGAAACACCCTTGTTGTACGGACCGGTGGACGAGATACATCACGTGTTTTACGATGATCTGTACTGCAGTCCGTGCCTGAACATTTACAATTCAAAGATGTCTCACTGCACCAATAACATGTGTCTCAAGCGCATCGATCCTCAACAGGTCCTCGAGGTCGTGAGGGACCGGTTCCTCCCTGTGGAGAAATAAATGCGATCCGTCATTCTGAAGAAAAAAAAGCTGTTGCTGAAACTCCTCCTGCGGTTTGTCCAGTGGCACGGACGTTATTACCTTACAAGGCGTCCGCTGCCCCTGTCCGCGGGGTTGTACATCACCAGTCGATGCACTTTGAAGTGTGGATTCTGTACCATTCGGCGAAGAGAGCCGCCGGCCACACTACCGTTTGAAAAAGCGCGGTCTATCGTCGAAAATCTGTCACGCCTGGGGTGCTGCTACTTCAGTATCTCCGGAGGAGAGCCGCTCATGGTGGACTACCTTGATGAACTTTTGCAGTGTGCCAGGGAGAGCCGAATCGGGTATCTGCACCTGGTTACCAACGGATTTCTCCTGGATGGTCTCAGGGCTGAGAAGCTTGGCAAAACCGGGATAGACGAAGTTTCCGTCAGTCTTGACGGTTCCCGGACGTTTCATGATAACGTGCGAGGCGTCGATGGTTCCTACTACCGGGCCGTGCAGGCGGTGGAGAACATCAAACGGTACGCTCCCGGCGTGTCCGTGGTGATCAACGCGGTGGTACATCCCCAACGGCCGGATGAGTGCCTTAAGGTCCTCGAACTGGCGCATCAATTGGACGTGTATCTGAAAGTTCAGCCGTTAAACCAGCATCCCCTGATAAATCATGATGATCACTCCCTGGTGTCCTGGGAAGGGGTGTCACCCTTCGAGCTCAAGAGGGTGATCGGTCTTCTGGTCCGTGACGACAGGGTGGTCAATTCCTCTTCTTTTCTCCAGAACATGTACAATTTTTTCTTCTGTCGGGAAAAACTTGCTTTTTCTTCTTCTCCCTGCCTGTTCGGGTACCATCATATGGAGTTTCTCCAGGACGGGAGCGTCTATCCCTGCCTGGAAGGAATGAACTGGAGTGGGGGGCTGAGCTTCGATGATGACCTGGAAGCGCTTCTTTTCTCCCGGAACTATCGGAAGATGGTATCCGGATTGAGAAAATGCCGGGGATGCCACCGTAATTACTATATATGTTACTATGAGCCGCGGTTCAATTTTCCTATTCATCACCTGTTGCGTTCATTGATGGACAGGGAGGTGAATGTGGAAAAATGCTGAAACGGCTGTTTGACAGGTTTTACTCCCTGTCGGTCGAAGATGTGGGAGTTCGGGTACTGTATTTTTTTAACACCATAGACAGTTATTGCGTCATAGCCGGCGTGCTTTCATGGTTCCTGTACTACCGATCCCTGGCTCACCTGACAGCGTACGGATTTTTCGTACTTGCCAGCCTCGCGGTGGTCACCTGGATGGTTTTCAGGATTGCCGATTTTCACCCGCTGTTCGTGCCGTTGAGTCTGATTTTCGTGCTGCAGCTGATCAGAATCCGCCTCATATCACCGGCGGAACTGGGTATGATTGTGGTTATTAACACGGTAATTTTCGTGGTGGTTCAATTCTTGTTCATGAGCATCCCCGAGTCGGTAGCAGCCAGGGACGGGACCATTGGTCCAAGAAAGATTCTCAACTCGCTGTTCACCATAGCTCCTACTACGGTCAGTTTCTCCATGTCCATTTATTTCTCCTGTCTTTTTGCTGTGGTCCTGGTTGCCAGACCCTATCCTCTTCCTTCCGCCGGTGCCTGGTTCTGGGGAGGGATGGTCGCGGCGGCCTTGATAACCAGGGCATGTCGTCCCCGTCCATTTGTTTCTCCCGATTTCAGACCGGAAATCCAGGATCGCCTTGCTCAACGCGTTATTATCCTCAACATCGACGGGTGTCGTCTCGACCGGTTTTACGAAGCCGAACTCCCTTTTCTCAGCCGGCTTGAAGAAAAAAGCACCTATTTTCCTTCGGGGCTGCAGACAGTTTACCGGGCATTGACCAACCCGGCTTTTGCCAGTATGCTCACGGGAGCTCTTCCCGCAGTCCACGGGATCAAAAACAACAATCTCTGGCAACGGATCAGGGTCGAGGCGCTCCCCGATCTGGTGTCCTGCCGTCTATACGGGTCAATGCATGTGAAACACTTCTCAAAGCCGCACTGGGACACCAGTATTGTATCGCTGGTCACTCACGGGGCACTGGCGGCAGATGACGTGATGTTCTGCCGGCTGGAAGAAGATCTTCTCCAGCAGAAGGATATCCGGCTGTTCATTGCCGATATCAGCGAAACTGATTTCACCGGGCACGCTTACGGGAGCGAATCGCGCCAGTATCTGGAAGCTCTGCGGCGGGCTGATGGGCGTATAAGTGATTTTTTCACCTTTCTGGAGAAACACTCGTTTTTCGATGATACCGTAGTAATTATCTGTTCAGATCACGGGATGGTCAGAATAGATCACTCGTACCTGCTGTTCGCTGCGGAGCGGTACGTACCATGTATCATGATCGGGTGCGGTGTTCAAAAGAAGAAACCACTTGCATTCCAGGCATCGATAATGGATATAGCTCCGAACGTCTGTTATCTGCTGGGCATACGGTACCCGGCTTCCTGCCGGGGCCGGGTGTTCGTCGAGGCGTTTACAGACAGTGAGGTCTGAAGTGAGGATGAAAGACATCGTGAGCGTGCTGTTGCCAGGATTCAGGATGGTGTTCTCTGTGGCCGCCATCCGACTCGGTCGGCGGATACCCGTTTATTGTGAGTGGGAAGTTACCGACCGGTGCACCATGAAATGCCGTTTCTGCGGGACCACGAAACATCTCTCCCATTTAAAAGGGGAAACAGAGGAAACCTCCACCAAAGAAGCGCTCACCATCATCGATCAACTGTCCGCTGCAGGATGCGGGATGATACATTTTTCAGGGGGAGAACCCACCCTTCGGAACGACCTGGGAGTGCTGGTCAGGCATGCACGGGACAGGGGGATGCTGGTGGCGGTAACCACCAACGGATCGGCATCATCAGATCGCATGAAAGACCTGCTTAAAGCAAATATCATCCAGGTCAGTGTTGATGGTCCTGAAGGGTTTCATGATGAGAACAGAGGCTGTCCCGGGGCTTTCAAGCAGGCCTGGAGTACGGTGTGTTTTCTGAAAGCGAGCGGCAAGCAGCCGGTTGTTACCTCGGTTTTTCTGGAAAACAGCTCGTACAAAATGCTCCAGGAGCTTGCCGGAATGGCACAATCAATTGGCGTCCAGATCTCTCTCAAGAACAGGGGGCGAAACGTCAACGAACCGCCCGAGCGTTCCGATCTCACCTGGAACAATCTGAATTCCCCGTACTATTCAGAGTTCGTGCGGACGGTGGGCAAATTGAGAAGAACATTTGGATCGACCATACGGTTCCCCCATTTGCTGCTCGCGGTAATTCAAGCCGGTGGTCTCGGCGACTATGGCTGCCGTGCGGCTGACAGTGCTATTTCCATTAAAGCGGATGGCAGTGTCAGCCTGCCGTGCAACGGGCTATCACGGTGGCTGCTCAAGGGGAAATTGCAGGAGATCTATTACGGTCGGGAGGCCGAAGATGCCACGGTGGTTCAGGGAATCCATGCCCTGTGCAGGGGATGCACCATACCCTGTATGCTGCAGGCCAGTGCGCTGCTTCGGTGGCGGGGGCTGGCAGCGCTTTGGAAAGCGTATCGCGGGAGCCTGTTTCCGGGAGGTTGATTGATACCTTATGAAAAATAAAGCTATTCAGCTGGCGCTGGTACTTCTGGTTGCAATGATGGCTCGTGGAGCGTTTTGTTATCTGCAGAACCGGACCGATCCCCTTTTCTTATACCCCGTCATGGACGAAATCACCTATCAGCGTGAAGCTCGTCAACTGGTGGAATCATCCTTTTCAGTCAGCGGGATGAAATTGCCGTTTTTGGAACCTCCTGGCTATATTTTTTCACTGGCCCTGCTTCTGGCGTGCGGTATTTCCTTTTCCGGGATTATTTTTATCCAGAGTGTGCTTGGGGTTGCCAGCGCGTGCCTGATCTACTGGATTGTTGACAGGTTGACTGAACAAAAACATTCCTGGCTGGCTGTGGCGGCGGGTGTGTTCTTTTCCTTGTGCCCCGCTATGCTCTACTATGAAACCAAGTATCTACGGCCATCGTGGAGTATTTTCCTGCTGCTGGTTTTACTTTTGTTGACCAGCTTCCGTCCCCGGTGGTGGACCCTTGCCATGGCCGGATTGACAGCCGGTCTGCTGTGCTTGTTCGAGGCCTATTTTCTTCTGCTTGCAGGCGCCTGCATGGTTTTCTTCTGGTACAAAGGCCGTATTCGGATGCTTATTTTTGTGGCGTTTTTTCTCTGGATTATCGTCCCGGTAACCGTGTTGAACGCCTCCAGTTGCGGGAAATTGGTACCGGTGTCGGTAAACGGGGGAATCAACTTGTACATAGGCAACAATGCGGATTGGAAGGCCACCTACAATATGCTGCCGGGATGGCAATGGCGCCAGTTGTCGTACCGCTATTTTCATATCCATGGGAAACATGAAAGCCTCGGCATAGCATTATCCGGTCCGCATTTCACCCGGGAAGTGCTTAATTATATGGTTAAACGGCCTTTTTCCTTCCTGTCCGGACTGGCTACAAAGTGCGGCGTCTTTTTCTCGTGTCGGGAGATAACCCGCGACAATTACTGGTCGTACCCGTTTCCCATCAACGGGTGGGCGTGCCTCTATAACGGGATCATAATCATACTTCTTTTCATGTGCGTTCCCGGACTGTACCGGCAAAATCCGCTGTTGCTATCGGGCTTGGTGATCATGGTGGCGGTCAATACCGTTTTCTTTCCCAGCACGCGGTACCGCCTTCCACTCATACCGTTAACGCTGGTGTCGGTGTCCGTGCTTGCCTCCATGACCTTCAACCGAACGATGAAAGTGGTGGCTTTGGGCGCCGCAATTCTCACATTGGCGGCGGGACTGCTGGCCGGACAGGTGGTGGATTACACCGGCTGGAAGGCTCTGCGGTTGACTGATATAGGCAGCAAGTTCATGATAGAAGGAAACAGGGAACGGGGAGAAGCGTTTTTCCAGCGCTCTTTAGATCTTCGCGTGACCCCCAAGGTGCTTTCGCTGCTGGCCTGGTACGAGGCCGGTCGGAATCAAGACTATCCGCAGGCTGTCCGCTACCTGGAACACTATATACAATTGGAGCCGCAGCATCCTTACCCCTATTTTCTTCTGGCGGATTACGAACGCCTGGAAACGAACCCTGATCTGTCGAGAATATATTCGTTTTACCGGCAATATCATATTCTTCGAGACCGCTGTGGAATACCGGATATCTACCGCTCCAGGTGCCTCCAGCGGGCGCTGGAGTTTTGCCGGGAGTACGAAGAGCGCAGGAGTCTTGAGGCAGAGGCGCGTCAGACACGCAGGAGACTGGAGGTATTCTGGGACATCATCCGGGACCACATGAGACGAAACGGACAGAGCCAGGCGGTTCAGGGCAGCCAGGAAAAATTCTGATTGGTAAAGGAGAAAGTACGAATACCAAAGGTACGAATACCGAAGGTACGAATACCGAAGGTACGAATACCGATAGTGTACATCTTGCAAATATGCCGCACTCTGAAGTAGTGTACTATTGAGCGCCTGGAAATAATGTGGTCCTGACCACTCACGGTTCCCCGGATTGTAAAACTTGAAAGACTCGTTGAGAGGAAGTGCATACGGTGGACGATCTGAAAATCCGGCTGATGAAAGCCAGGGAAAGAATGATCGATTTGAGGGATTCCCTTTGACCTGCCTGGCAAGAAAGAAAGGCTGGGCGCGATAGAAATCCAGCTTGCCGAGCCGGATATTTGGAACGACCAGGCAAAGTCTGCCGGGCTTTCCAAAGAACTGGGTACGTTAAAATCGATAGTGGATGAATGGAAGGATATCGAAAAACAGCTTGATGACACTCTGGAACTGGTTGAAATGGCTCTGGAGGACAACGACAAGTCACTCACAGAGGATCTGGAGAAAGAAACAGTCAGGCTGGAAATCAAGCTGGAGAAGATGGAAGTTACCTCCTTCTTGAGCGGGGAATACGATGATTCCAATGCGTACCTGATTATTCATCCGGGTGCCGGAGGACTGGAATCCCAGGATTGGGCACAGATGCTTCTGAGAATGTATTCCCGCTGGGCTGAGACTGCTAAATACGCTGTGAAGATAGTCGACATCTCACCAGGAGAAGGAGCCGGGATCAAGAGCGCGACGGTATTGATCACAGGGAACTTTTCCTATGGCCTTCTCCAGGGAGAAAACGGTGTGCACAGGCTGGTTCGGATTTCGCCGTTTGATGCCAATCATCGCCGGCACACCTCCTTTGCCTCGGTTGACGTTTTTCCGGAAATTGACGAGAAAATCGAGATTGAAATAGATGAAGATGACTTGAGGATTGATACCTACCGCTCAAGCGGCGCCGGTGGTCAGCATGTTAATGTCACCGATTCTGCCGTACGGATTACCCATATTCCGACCGGTGTTGTGGTGCAGTGCCAGAATGAACGCTCGCAGCACGCTAATCGCAACGCCGCTATGAAGGTGCTTCGGGCACGCCTGTACGAAGTGAAACGGCGCGAGCACGAAGAGGCAATGGCCAAACTTCGTGGGGAAAAGAAAGAAATAGCCTGGGGAAGCCAGATTCGGTCCTATGTCCTTCAGCCGTACCAGATGGTAAAAGACCTGCGTACTGGTGTCGAGGTTGGCAACGCTCACGGTGTTCTCGATGGTAATATCGAGAAGTTTTTAAAAGCCACGCTCGTCTGGAGAGTACGGAATAGGTAAAAAATTACCGGTCGCACTTGACATATCGACCGGCGAAAAGCTAAAATACAGCCAGCCAAGGAGCCGGGGTGGCGGAACTAGGTAGACGCGGCGGACTTAAAATCCGCTGGAGCTTGCTTCGTGCCGGTTCGATTCCGGCCCTCGGCATACGATGCGGGTCATACGACCCGCCTTACGATGCGGGTCATACGACCCGCTATACGGTGCGGGATGGAGCAGTCAGGTAGCTCGTCGGGCTCATAACCCGAAGGTCGCTGGTTCAAATCCAGCTCCCGCTATTGTGCGAGTACCGATAGAGCTTGATCGAGCTTACGGTACTCCTCTTTTTACCCATGGCGGAGTAGCTCAGGTGGTTAGAGCAAGCGGCTCATATCCGCTGAGTCGGGGGTTCGAGTCCCTCCTCCGCTATTTTTTTATATCCCGCATTTCATCAATAGTTCTACTGCGCTACCGAATCTAACCATGTCTTCAACGTTGTACTCGAAAATGGTGCTCAATGGTCCTTTAGGTACGTCTCCTCTCTATTTTCTTCGTACGCCTTGAAGCCAACCGCAATTTCCGGGTTAATGAAGTGCCAGGATAGTGTCTTCGCACGCCTTGTATCTGGGGCTTTTTTCATCGCCTCGCGACGAAACGACCTGTATTGCCCGGAAAGCTTTTTACTTCGATGAAATGGTTGACACTTGTAACATTGCCATTTTTTGTTTTATAGTAATTATTGCAGTTAGTGTTTGAATTTCATGTTGCATAGAAGGTGCGTCTGTGAAATACATGGGCCGTCATGGTGGCAGTAAACGTTCCGGGACCGGCTTATTACGGCAGGATTTCCGATCAGTACTATGAGTAGATCGAAAACGACGTTCCTCCCTCCGACTCCATTTGCTTTGACAGACGGGACGATTTTTAACGTTTCCGCGTATTTCGTGAGGTGTGGAGCATGATTATTCCAGTCGTTTCGCGATTCTGTAAGGAACATGAATTGTTTCTCAGTGGCCAAACCGTTCTGATCGCCTGTTCCGGTGGCCCCGATTCGATGGTTCTGCTGGATGTCATGATCTCCGTGGCGGATGAATTCAGCCTCGCGCTTACGGCTGCTCATTTTAATCACGCTCTCAGGGGGGCGGAATCCGATGAGGATGCCGCTTTCGTTCGTGATTACTGTGCATCCATCGGGATTCCGTGTTTGGTGGGTATCTGGGACGATCCTGGTGCAGACCGTCCTTCCCTGGAAGCCCGGGCCCGCAGTGCACGGTACGGGTTTCTTGACGAGTCAGCGCTCCATACGGGCGCTTCACGAATTGCCCTGGGGCATACAGCCGGCGACCAGGTGGAAACGGTGCTTCTGCACCTGATCAGAGGTGCCGGGGTGAAAGGCTTGCGAGGTATGTTACCCAGGCGGGACCGTTATGTGAGACCGCTTCTGGAAATCACCAGAGAACAAATCATCGATCACTCCCGCTCAAGGTCTGTTCCCTACCGGATCGATCCCACCAATCAGCAGCCAAAGTGGAACCGCAATCGAATCAGGCTTAATCTGCTGCCTTCTCTTCGTGAGTTCAATCCGCGAATCGTGGAGGATATAGCCGCTATGTGCCGGATTTTAAGAGATGAAGACGATTATCTCCAGAAAGCATCGGAGGCTTCGGCGGCAGGGTTCAATACCGAAAACGGTGTTTCCCTCAAATATTTGCGCAGTTTTCATCCGGCTGTTCTGCGGCGTGTTCTTAAAAACCATCTGGAATCTGAAATCTGTCCGGATGTTCAAGTCCAGGAACGGCATATTGATTCCATATTGAAAATCATACGGGGCAGTCGTCCCTGTGCCCGGATAAGCCTGCCGTCTGGAGTTGTCTTCGTACGAGAGTATGAGAATGTACGGTTTGTTCTGTCTTCGTCACTGCCCATCGATAGTCCCGCCGATATCACGGTTGAACTTGATCAGCCGGTGGCATTCGGAAAGTGGACTTTTTTAGCCGAACACCTGGCAACACGTGACCAGGTGGAAGAAGCAGTAATCGAGGCCAGAAAAAACTCTCTGGTCGACGTTTTCAGCACCAATACTCTGGCCTTCCCTGTCAGGATCTGCTCATTTCGGAAGGGAGACAGGATATCGCCTTTTGGATTTGATGGTACCAGGAAAGTAAAAGATGTTTTAAGAGAATCCAGGATTCCTCCGTTAGAGAGAAAGCAATGGCCGATACTGCGTGATCAGAAGGGTATCTTATGGGTGGTCGGTTGTCGGCGCGCTGACAGAGCGGCAGTTACTTCCCGGACAAAACAGGCCTGGAAAATAACTGCTTCACACTAATCATGAAAAGGACTTGATACCTTCCTCATCACTGTCAAAGGTCTTGAATATCTTGGTAAATCCCAGCATCTCAAATATTTTCCACACTTTCACGGGAATACATGAGAATCTGAGGTCCCCTCCTGCTTCCCGGACTTTCTTGGCTACGGGGATGAACAGGGCAACTCCGGCACTCGATATAAAATCAAGGTCTTTGAGGCTGATAAGGATATTGTATTTTTTTTCAGCCAGTATGCCTTTGAAGCATTGTTCGACTTCGGGACGGCTGTGAACATTGAGAAAACCGTTGATCCGAACGACGGCTACTTTGTCAGCTGTGTAGTCAACCTTGGTAGTGGCTTCTTCTTGCACCTCTTGTCACCTCTTTTCTTTCCCGGCTAATCCACGAGCGCTCGCGGATTAGTCGGGCTATCTATTGTACCCGGTATCCGGTTTGCTGGGAATACTGGATCATTTTCGCTTGAAAATCACCACGGTAACATCATCCGACTGCTGGCATCCAAGGGTAAATTGCTTGTGCTCATCAGCCAGAGCCTGCATGAAGTCCCCCATAGGTTTGGTCCCATGCTTCCTGAGGAAAGCATCTATCCGTTCTTCTCCATAGAAAGCTCCGTCGGCCGACATGGCTTCGCTCAAACCGTCGGTGTACAGCATGCATAGATCATCAGGGGAAAGAAAAATCTTTTCCTGGGTAAGGGTGCTTTCGAAGATGGTCTCCGCATCGAGCCCGAGGGCAATCCCCGAGGGATATACATGTTCTACTTCTCCGGTTTTACCCCGGTACACCAGCAAGGGTGTATGTCCGGCCCGGGAGAATCTAATCATGTTGCTTGTTTTATTCAGACTGACATAGGCCATGGTTACAAACATACCCTGACTGATTTTGGCAGTGTTTTCAATGAGTTTACTGTTGATTTCCCGGACGATTTCAAGCGGGGTGGAGTGTCTCAAGGCGGCGGTTCGAGTGATTGAACGGGTTATTACCATCATCAGGGCGCCGGATATAGATTTTCCCGACACGTCGGCCATAACAATATCCATGGTTTCCTGGCCGGTGTGAATGACATCGTAGTAGTCCCCTCCGACAAGACGGGCGGCCTGGTAGAACGTGCCCAGCGATATATCGTCCGGAAAGGGATTTTGGTCAGGGAGGAGGGTCATCTGGATCTGCCGGGCGATTTGCAGTTCCTGTTCCATCTTGGTAGTTTCAATGGCTTTCTCATGAAGTTTGGAGTTGACGATGGCCACGGAGGCTACGTTGGCGAACGCTTCCAGCAAACTTCGTTTCAGATTGATAAAATGCTCGATGTCCCGTACATTGACCAACTCCAGAACACCGATGATAGTGCCTTTGTATTTCAGCGGGACAGCCACCAGGTTACGAGTTTGGAAACTGGTCAACTCGTCGGCCTGCTTGAAGAAGTCCTTCGTCTGGCTGACATCGTCGATGATCTGGATGGAATTCTCACGAAGACACCGGCCGGCGATTCCTTTTCCCCGTGGTATTCTCATTTTCAATATCTGGTCGGCTGCCCCGCCTTCCACATATTCAAACACCAGATCTCCGGTTATTTCTTCAACCAGAGCAATAGAACAAGCTTCCGCTTCCAGGGAGCGTTTGGCCAGATCAGCCAGTTGGTGAAGGAGGGTGTCGAGGCTGACCAGTGAGCTGATTTTCTGACTGATATTGACAACCGTTTGCAGGCTTACAACCTCATCCAGGAGATTCCGCCGCTCTTCGAGAATCTGGTTCGTCCACCGTATCAGCGGAGCCAGGGCGCCGGTTGAGCGTGTTTCATCACAGGTAAGCTCGTATTCTCCCTGGACGGCTCGCTTGAGCGTGTCGGACAAATTATTTACATGACCGGTCAGTTTTTCTGTTGGATCACTGTTCATGATTCTCCAGGGTTACGCGTTTCCGTCTGCAGCTGCTCCAGAAGCTCTTTTATGTCCTGGGCGCGGTCTTTCGCACACACCAGTATAGCATCATTAGCGCTTACAATCACCAGGTCATTTACCCCGAGAGCCGCCACCGGTTTGTCACTCCACACGACACAACCGGAAGTATCCAGAGCCGTGAAGCGACCGTGTACGCTGTTATTCGAAGAGTTCTTCGGCAGTAATTCCGCAAATGACTGCCAGTTTCCGGAATCACGCCAGGAAAAATCTGCTTTTACGGCAATTATTCCGTGTGCCTTTTCCATCACTCCGCGGTCGATGGACTGCCGGGGAAACCGGTAGAATTCCTGGTCCAGGACGTCTTCATACCGGTCGGTCCCATAGGCCTCTCTGATGTTGTCCAGACCTGCCTTGAGGAGTGGCATGTGCCCCCCTATCTCCTCGAGAATTCGTTTGCATGGCCATACGAACATGCCGCTGTTCCACAGGAATGATCCGCTGTCGAAAAACCGTTGTGCTGCAGCTCTGTCTGGTTTTTCGACGAATCTATCCACCACGATATAGTCATCACCGGTAGCTTTTTTCAACTCGGTTGATTCTTTTCCGCATTCGAGATATCCATACTCAGTGGCCGGGTATTCCGGCGTGATGCCGAGAGTGACAAGATGACCGTGGGTAGCCGCCACTATGGCTTGCTCAAGGCAGCGTTGAAACAGGGGAATGTTCTGGATAATGTGATCGCATGGCAAGGCTATCATGATTGATTCGGGACTTGTTTCCTCCATAATGGCCGCCGCCAGGCCAATACAGGGAGCAGTATCTCTCGGGTAGGGCTCGATAATGATGTTTTCCTCCGGCAGGTCGGGGACTTCCCTCATCACCGGTTCAGCGGTTTCGTCGCCGGTGGCAACGAAAATATGATCCGGAGAAATAATTCCCTCAAGCCGATTTATGGTAGCGCGGATAAAGCTTTTCCCCTGAATAACCGGAAGACATTGTTTCGGAGAGCACGCCTGGCTCAACGGCCAGAGCCGTTCTCCATGTCCGCCGGCCATGAGAAGCACATTCACCGTCATGTGTGTGTTTCCTCTTTTCTTCTTTCTCTATCACGCTTGCTTTGGCTATTGCCCCGGTCATCTCTTTCAGGATGATGCGTGTTTGCCTAAATCATTGAGTACGAACGTCTTTCCTGGAACTATGTAGAATATGGGAAAGGAACAATTCAGCGTGTTTCGAAGCTTCCTGATAGCCTGCCGTATTTCTTTCTCCCGGTATCGGGATGACAGATGATAGACAATCAGCGTCCCAACTCCGGCTCTGTCAGCCAGAGGCAGGACTTCCTCCAGAGAAGAATGACTGTCCTCTTCTTTTTCCTCTTCACGGAGAAATGTCGTTTCGTGAAGCAGTAGCCTGGTTCCTCTGATTTGAGAAGGAGTCACCGGTACACAATCTCCGACATAAGAAACAACGAGTTCTTTGCTCGGATAAGTAATGGCTTCTTTTCCTTTCTCCCGGATAAGGTGTCCGGCGGCGGAAGGGGACAGTTCTGCATACTCGGGCCGCAGTTTGGTTCTCTCCTCCAGTATGTTGAACCCCAAACTGACTACATCCGGTGTGTGCCGGGTGGTAAATGTTTCAACGAAGGTAGAGCGCTTAGAAGGAAGGGGCACTTCCATTCCGGCTTTCAGAGGAATCATTCTGATGTCAAATTCACGGCGTGAGTCGAGCCGGTAATTGGTTCTGATATAGGACAAAAATCCCTCCAGTGAGCTGTCACCCTGGGCATAAAAAATGGTAAGCGGTACGAATTCCCTGGTCGAATGATAATGCCTGAACTTGGTAACAAAAATATTGATTAATCCAGTGTAATGGTCCGAATGGCCATGTGAGAGAAATATGTTTCGGATACTTACCAGGCGGCCTTCCATGATGGTGTTGATTCCTTCTCCGGCATCAAAGAGGGTACGTAAGGGACTGTAATAAATCCAGGTCGAGTAGAGGGCCTTGGAATAACCGGTTAGAATCACTTTTACCTCCACGTATCGGCTGTTCTAAAGTGGCCAAATTCTAGCAAAACCATGTGAGGCTGTCAAATCAAGATTTTCCCTGCTGCTGATTCGGCTGAATATCTGATCATGTGTGGTATAATATCTCTTTGAGAAGAACCGTGAAAAAGAAAGAAGGTTGAAGCTGTGAAAATCCGCGTTGTGGTTGCAGGGAAGGATACCAACCAGCTCCTGAGAGATTTTTTTGGTCTTCCTGATCTGGGTGCCCATGAGTACTGGGAAGAAACCTATGAACTCGAGAAAATTATCGGCACGGTTGATCTTGACAAGCTCTATTCTCTCGCTTTCCGGTATGACGCGGACATATCTATTTATTACCAGCGGTGTGACGATTGCTCCATGCAAGCCGGTCCCAACTGCCTGCAGCCGCTGAAGTGCCCCGAATGCAGCACGGACATGGAAGTGGCCCGCTGCTATGTACCTCCTGAAGAAACGGCTACCATTTACCAGAAGGCTTTCCCTCTGTCTATGTGGCGCTGCACCAGGGAGGGCTGCTGGGGCCGGGTTGACTATGATCTTACGCATAAACGGCTGATTCCGTATCGCACCATTATTGTCAATCGCGAAAATTAACTCGCCTCAATTTAAGCAGCATCTCCATTGGAGTAACATCTCCATTGGAGTAACATCTCCACCAACACCCGGTATACCCTTGAGACCATGTAAGGCTCGTGTTATCATTGTGCTATGGTTCCGAAGCACGTTCTCGGAGGATATATTGCGCTTACCGTACTCCTGGTCATACTGGCTTCCGCTGCCTGGGGAGAACTGGTTCTGGGAGTGGGTTTAGGTCTGGCTGTTTTGCTGCTTGGCGGCCTGACCTGGTGGTATGGTTCACGAGTGAGCCAGGCGCAATCCAGCGGTTTCCCCACCCGGCATGTTCAAGAAGAAAACGGACAACACCAGATATATTGTGATTTTCTTCCCGCGCCGTTTATAAGACCTGTATACCATGGTGCTGACCGGGATGATGGGACGGTTCTGGTGGAGGAAGAAGTGCACCAGAGGATTGAGGCCCGTCTTCAGCGGCTCTCCCGGTTTGGCAATGTTGGCCGGCTCATCGAGTCAAGCCGAGGTCTCGAGCGGTTTGTCAATCACTTTCTTTCGCTGGTGATGGATTCGCTCAGCGCTTCAACCGGCGCGGTCTGGGTCTTTTCCGAGGATGGTAGCAGTCTCGATTGCAAGATTGAACGATTTCCCCGGGAGCGCTCTTCCGGCAGGTTCAGGGTGGTAATGGGATCAGATGACACATCGATTCCCGAGTACTTGATCAATCTTGAAGGAACCATATCTCTGGGGAGTGGTACTGATCTTCCAGAAAGCATCAGGGGCACCTCCCATGAAACTGGAGCGGTTCTCCTCATTCCCCTTCGACTGGGCGGAAAGAGCATCGGTATTCTCGAACTCCGGCATGAGCAACCGGATGGTTTTTCTCCTCCCGAAAAAGAATTCGCCGCGCTCATGGCCGTTCTACTTACCCTCGGGATGGTCCGGAGACGGATTGGTAAACGGGCTGCAATGGCCGAGGAGCATTTGTTTAAACGCACCAGGGAACTGGCCACCCTGAGCGTCGTAGGGCAGATAGCTAGTTCCAGGGTGGAAGTACAGCGTTTGCTGCAACTGGTTCTGGATATTTCCGTCAGGCTGACCGACTCCGCCGCCGGGATTCTGGTTCTGGAAAAAAAATCACGTGAAAAAGTAGTTTTCCGATCTCCCTCTGACGGAAGCCCCGCTGTAACTGACACTGCTGATCTTGATATCGCCGCAGTCCGGATGGCCCGGGAAAGCGGACAACCGGTTCGCTCTCGGTTCGATGACTCAACCCTCGATTTATCAACCGATGAAGAAGCGGGTCCGTTCGGGAACGTTACAGGTGCCTCTCTCCTGGTCGTGCCACTTCTGGCGCGCGATGAGCATGTCGGGGAGATTGTACTTCTGGGAAACCGGGATTACAGCGAAGAGGAAGCCGATGCCGTTTCGATGCTCGGTGTGCAGGCCGCCCTTTCGTATGAGAGCGCTTTTTTGTATTTCGAGCTGCAAAAACGGGTTTCTTTTCTTGAAATACTGTATTCCCTGGGCGATGTTTTTTCACGACCAGACGATATGGAACCGGCAACTAACGGTGTGCTCGACCGTCTCCGCACCTTTGCTGACTGGTCGATTCTGTGGCTTTTTATGCGTGAAGCGGGAGAACAAACCCGGTTTATGGCCTTGGGTAGTTCGGCTACTTCTGAACTATTTAGAAAAGAGATGGCTGAAGCGCTTTCGAACACTCCGGGAATTGATGACTATTTGAAAGACAATTCCCATGGGAATCTCCATTCCCTGTTAGAACAATGTCCGGATGCGGTCACGTGCGATGTTCCGGGAATGCCCGAACTGCATTACGAAACCGTGCCACTCACCGGCAACACCACGGGTATCGTGGTGCATGACCGCATTGTGGAGCGTACCACCGATGTGCCGGATATACGGGCGTTGACCATGGTGGTGGCCGAAATGATTCAAGCTACACTCAGGGATCGTGAGGTCAAGGTATTGACCCGGTTCAAAAATATCATTCTTGAAACTATCACCGATGGGATCGTAACGTTTGATGAATCCGGCAAGCTGACCTTTTGGAACCGGGCGGCGGAACATATCATTAATGAAGGTGATGTGCTTGTCATGGGGATGGACTGGAATGATATTCTTAGACGGTTCCCACCGATAATCGAGTGGCTGAGGCAGTATATTCCCGCTCCCGAAGACACCATGGAACGGGAGTTCACTATCCCTGACGAGCACGGCGATTTACGCAGTTTGGAAGCAGCAGTTTCCCCGTTTATCGATCCGGCCATCGGCCGTCTGGGAAGCATTCTCGTAGTACGGGACGTAACAGAAATCGCACGACTCCGGGAAACAGTCACCAGGGTGGAGCGGGTGGCTGCTCTGGGTGAAATGGCTGCCGGAGTGGCCCATGAAATCAGAAATCCTCTTGGTGGTATCAAAATCCTTGCCTCGTACCTGGCCAGGGAACTTCCCGAGGGTGAACCGCAGCATGATATGGTTGCCAGTATCCTGGAGGGACTCGAAAAACTTGAGCGAATCGTGTCAGACGTACTGGAATTCACTCACCGTCTCGACCTGGATAAGCAACCGGTACGATCGTCTTACTTGATTGACAGAGTTATCCTCGCAGCTGCAATGCGGGCGGAAGAAAAAGGTGTTTTACTGCAAAGGAGAGGTGAAAGAGACATTGTTTTTATGGTTGATGCCGAGAGGATAGAACAGGTACTTCTCAATCTCGTTCTCAACGCCGTGGACGCTTCCCCAGCGGGTGGATTGGTAGATATTGAAATAGCTATTGACAAAGACCCGGATGTAAAATTGTGTGTCAAGGACCAGGGACCTGGCGTGGCTCCGGAAAACCGGGGACGGCTCTTCGATCCTTTTTATACCACGAAACGAGACGGTACCGGGTTGGGATTGGCTATAAGCAATAAAATAGTCGAGGCCCACCAGGGAAAGATTGTCTACCGGGACCGCCGGGAAGGCGGCGGTTGTTTTTCGATAGTCCTCCCGGAAGCTATTTGCCAGAAGGACGACAATTTGTAATGTACGAAGCGAGAGGTAGAGGAGAATTAAACCATGACAGGAAAATTCCAGACCGGACGGCATATTCTGGTTATTGATGACGAAAAAATCATGCGTGATGCCTTGAGCGGGACTCTCAGGAGCAAGGGGTACAATGTTTCTACCGCTGAAAGCGGCCAGCAAGGGCTCACCATGGTACGAGAAATGATCTACGATCTTGTTTTGCTCGATATCAGACTGCCGGATGTGTCGGGAGTGACTCTGCTGAAAGACATCAAGGAATATCTTCCCGGTAGTGATGTGGTTATGATGACGGCCTATGGCAGCGTTGAAACAGCCGTCGATGCTATGAAATCAGGTGCTACGGACTATATTACAAAGCCCTTTTCCTTCGACGAAATCGAGTTGACCATTAAGAAAATATTCGAACACCGGGACCTGGTCGAGGAGAACCGGCGTCTGAAATCGACGGTAGATCCCCGGGAACGCTTCGATGATATCATCGGTCGAAGCCCCTCCATGCAGCGGGTGTACGAGATGATTCAGCGGGTGGCTCCAACCGAAGTCACCGTACTCATAACCGGCGAGAGCGGTACCGGTAAAGAGCTGGTTGCCAGGGCCATCCACACCAGGAGTCTCAGGAAAGATGGTCCGTTTGTGGCGGTGAACTGCGCGGCACTCACTGAAACGTTGCTGGAGTCAGAATTATTCGGGCACGAGAAAGGAGCGTTCACCGGTGCTGTTGCCCGGCGCAGCGGGCGATTCGAGCAGGCCCGTGGCGGGAGCCTTTTTCTGGATGAAATCGCAGAAATGAGCCCGGAAATGCAAGCAAAATTGCTCAGGGTTCTTGAGAACAGGGAGTTTCAACGTCTCGGTGGGGACAAAACTATCACAACGAATATACGTCTTCTGGTGGCGACCAATCAGATCCTGACCCAACTGATCGAGACGGGGCAATTCAGAGAAGACTTGTATTGGAGGATAAACGTGATCCCCATCGCTCTCCCCCCGCTCCGGGAGAGACCAGGAGATATTATGCTGTTGGCAGACTGGTTTTTGAAGAGAGCAGGTGAGAAATTTAATAAGCACATTGATGGTTTTTCTCCTGATGTGAAGAACCTTTTTCTCAAACATCCGTGGCCCGGAAATGTGCGGGAATTACAGAATCTCGTTGACCGTCTGGCAGTGCTGGTTTCCGGGGAAACACTGGGTATGGAGCAACTGCGTGAGTTCTGGGACGGATTCGGGAGTGACGGTGCTGCTCCATCATCCCTGCAAAGTCTGGCGGAGGTGGAGCAATATCATATCAGGCGGGTGTTGAAAGAGAATGATTGGAATTTCAGCCAGGCAGCAAAAGTGCTGGGTATCGACCGCAAAACCCTGTACAACAAAACGAAGAGGTATGCTATCAAGCGGGAGGAATAGGCTATTAACGTGATCCGGTTTTTATATTGCGGTGTGCTTTTCCTCTATCCGAGCTCTTTTGCCAGGACAGATCAGATATAATCATTTCCAAGAGAAGGCTTGATACGATTAACGACATGAATACTAGAAGAACGTACAAAGGAGACACCTCCTGGGCCCCAACGGACACCTCTTGGGCCCCAACGGACACTTCCTGGGCCCCAACGGACACTTCCTCACACTTCGAGTTCGGGAATCCCTTTGTAGAAGATAACAAAAGCACATTGGTTGCATTTGAGAGCGGAATGGGTCATCCCCGCATCCGGGTATGTTTTTCTCGACATTTTGGCCTCGCAGATAGGACAGTTCAAATGAATCGTCCTCCTTCCCGTACTGGACCGACAGCATCCGTTTCAGATATCGGTAAGGGGTAGGGTATCCTTTAGAGTAAACCGGAAAATACAGAGGTCTTATTTTTGCTTGAAAAAATAGCGAGGAGGAAGTTTGTGGAGGAAAGTAAAAAATTGGTGCTTGCATCGGGGTCTCCCCGGCGGAAGATTCTTCTTTCACGGTTACATATGGATTTCCAGGTGATGGTCAGCGATATTGACGAGAGTGAATATCTAAAATCCGGAAAGAAACCCGAAGAAATGGCCGTTGCATGTGCGCTGGCCAAGGCCAGAGATGTGGCCGGGCGCATTGATTGCACCGCCGTGGTTCTGGCCGCAGACACGGTGGTGGCTCTGGACGATGTCATTTTCGGCAAGCCGGATGATGTCGATGAAGCCCGGAAGATGCTGGGTAAACTTTCCGGCCGGACACACACGGTTGTTACCGGTCTGGCGGTGTTGGATACTGCTCAGGATGCAGAATACGTAGGACACGAGGTGACACGGGTCCGTATTGGAGAGCTAACGACAGGAACTATCGAGGCTTATATTGCTACCGGGGAACCGATGGATAAAGCGGGGGCTTACGGAATTCAGGGGTACGGCGGAATTCTGGTTAAGGGTATCGAAGGATGTTTTTTCAACGTGGTAGGGCTTCCACTTTTCAGATTGCAACGGTTGTTTGAAACGTGCGGGTTGTCTCTGCTCCCGGGAAAATGAGGAGTATGGTATGTGGTTAGTCCTGGCTCTGATTGGCCCGGTGTTCATCGTGTACCTCTTTCGCGGTATCCATCACCGGAAACAGTTCTCTCTGGTGGATGGAAGGGTTTTTATCGAAGGTCAAAAAACGCACCGGGGGATTGAGGTTTTCATTGGCAGCATGGAGACAAGAGGTGACATGTTCAGCGTTGACCCGATACTGGGGCGAAAAAAAACGGTATTGCTTACACACACCAATGCCAGCGGGGAGTTTGTCATTAAAGGGGTTCCGCTGGGAAACTACTGGCTGGTGGCTCGAAATCCAGGATACCGGACATTCATGAAACCGATCGCGGTCGATCTTCATCCCCGATGTCCGGTTGGAGATATGATTATGAGAAAATAGGAGGTCGCTTGCGGGCGGCGCGTCACCTGTTCCCGGCAGCGGGTGTACAGGTGGTAATGAAGGAGGAGTATATATGGTAACCCGGGCGCAGGATGTGAGTTCGTCTGGAAGAGACAGACTGTTTTTGACGATCATTTATATCATCGTGGCCTTGGCCGGAATAGACATGCTGGTAACGTTGTTGCAGAGTCAGGCGACCAATCTGCTGACACTGGTGGTTTTTTCTATTGTTGCCCTGTGCAGGTGGTTGGCTGGATATTTTATCGTTGCCGGGCAGCAGTGGTTCTTGTTTGCTCTGGTGTATGTTGCCTGTGCTTGGGGAATCGCCGCTTGTTGGAAACAAGAGGCCCAATGGGGTAAAAAAGCCGCCGTAGTTTTCGGTTTGGTACTGTTGATTCCTCTGTTTCCTGTCAAATGGGTAGCTTTACTGGCCTGGAAATTATAATTTTTCTTGAAATCATATACTTGAAGTCATGGATACGTAAATAGTATACTGAAGTATAGCAAACACTCCGAATGCGGGTAAACGGGATCAGGTGGGCATCAGCGTGGAAAAAGAGTTGGAAACACTGCGCAGGGAGATCGATTCGCTCGATCAGGAAATACTCACGCTTCTTTCCAAGAGGCTTGCTCTGGTAAAGAAGATAGGTACTATTAAACACCGTGAAGGTATCAGTGTGTACCAGCCTGAACGAATCAAAGAAGTTCTCGCCACCCGTTGCCGCAACGGTGAGAAACTCGGTCTGAAAAAGAAATTTGTTCGTGAATTATATGAGTTTCTCATCGCCTGTTCTATGGAAGAGGAAAAAAAGACCGATTCAGGGGACGGGTAACTGCTTAGGAGCAGGTAACTGCTTAGGAGCAGGTAACTGCTCCACATATCTACAGTTCCAGGAAATTCCTTAGAATTATGTATCCATCCGGGGTAAGGTAAGATTCCGGGTGACACTGAATCCCCTCGACTTTATACTCGCTGTGGCGGAATCCCATAATCACGCCGTCTGCTGTTTCAGCCGATACAGACAGACAGGTGGGAATTGAATCCCGTTCCACCACCAGTGAATGGTATCTGGTAGCTTGAAACGGGTTTTTCACCCCGTGGAATATGGTCTGTTCATCGTGGTAGATAAGTGATGTCTTGCCATGCATGGGCTTTCTAGCGCGGACAACCTTTCCGCCGTACACCTGTCCGATACATTGGTGCCCCAGACAGATTCCCAGGATAGGTATCCGGGAACCGAAGTGGCGGATGGCCTCATTGGAGATACCGGCTTCATTGGGCGTGCACGGACCGGGTGAGATGATGATTCTCCGGGGAGCGAGGTCTTCTATCTGCGCTATGGTGATAGCGTCGTTACGAAAAATAACCGAGGCAATTCCCAGTTCTCCTAGACGTTGTCTGACATTGTAGGTGAACGAATCATAATTGTCGATCAGGAGAACATCCGGGCGCTTCTTCATTCCAGAGAATCCTTTTCTACGGCTTCAATCAGCGCACGGGCCTTGTCGAGCGTCTCCTGGAATTCTGCTTCGGGGATTGAATCGGCAACGATCCCTCCGCCGACCTGGAAGTAGGTGCGGTTCCCTTTGACCAGCATTGTCCGTATGACAATATTGGTGTCCATATCACCGGTGAAGCCCAGGTAACCGATACTGCCGGTATAGACGCTTCGCCGGGTCGGTTCGAGTTCTTCTATGATCTCCATGGCTCTAACCTTTGGTGCTCCAGTAATTGAACCGCCGGGAAAGCAAGCCTTGAGAAGATCAATTCTGTCTTTACCCTCTTCCAACTGGCCTACGACAGTGGACACCAGGTGGAAGACGGTGGCATACTGCTCCAGCACGAGGGGTTCGGGTACGCGGACTGTTCCATAGCGGCACACCCGGCCGATATCGTTACGTTCCAGATCTACAATCATGGCCAGTTCCGCCCTGTCCTTTTCGCTGACAAGAAGTTCTTCCCGCAGCTTGAGGTCCTCTTTAGGTGTCTTTCCCCGGGGACGCGTCCCCTTGATGGGCCGCGTTTCAACCCAATCCTCCACAAGCTGTAAAAATCGCTCGGGTGAGGAAGAAATTACCTTCACCTCGTCAAAGTTTAAATACGCAGCAAACGGGGCAGGGTTTCGTCTTCTGAGCTTCACGTACAGATCGTACGGAGGGGTCGCCAGGGTCGCTTCCAGGCGCTGGGACAAATTTGCCTGGAAAATATCACCGGCGAAAATATAATCGATTGTCTTCTGTACTCCTGAAAGATATTCATGGTGCTCGAAGTTTGACTGGACATGGGGTGCGGTATCGCTTTTTTCGAACGGCGGAATGTGAAACGGTCTGGACAGTTCGTTTTCGAGAAGTTCCAGCCTTTCATGAGCCCTGAAGATTCGTTTCTTCTCGTCTGTTTCGGGAAAACCCGAGGAAATTATGTAATCCTTCTCTTCCCGGTGGTCTCGGGCGATAACAAGATCGTTAAGGGCGAAATACATCTCAGGGAGCTGTAGATCATCCTCTGCCCATTGCGGCAGCCGCTCGATATGGCGCCCCAGGTCATAGGACAGATAGCCAATGGCACCTCCGGTAAAAGGAACAAGCTCCCGGTTTGCCTTAAGCTTAAACGGAGCCAAAACATCTCTGAGCAGGGAGAATGGATCACCCGTCAACTGCTTGATCCGATCATGTTCAGGGTGAAGCAGCCAGCCCTTGGATCCACGTGTTTTCAACACCTGAAACGGCCATACTCCTATGAAAGAATACCTGCCCAGGCGCTCGTGATCGAGCCCGCTGTCCAGGAGAGTTGAGTTTGGTGACGACGAGAACCGCCGGTATATCTCCGGAAACTCATCATTGAGTTCTATTTCTTTTACAATTGGTTCAACATATTCGATAGTCATAGCAATTTAATTGAAGCACACAGACCGAGCATGTGTCAACATCTGTTGCTGTTGACGGAAACGGGGCTTTCAAGGTACGATTCTTAACTAACTTCGTTACGAAGATAGACAGTGACTTCGTTATAGAGGCGGAAGGCGACTTCATTACGAAAATAGAGAGCGACTTCATTATAGAGGAGGCTTCGGGCAGTATGTACAGGGAACTGATTTCGGCAGTTTTTTTGCTGATCGTACTTTTTTCTTCTGTACCGCTGACTGCCTCTGGTTTACAGGGGGAAAGTCAGCCTCAGCCTCTCTTGCCGGAATCAGTCCCAATAGAGGAAATCATCCTGGATACTATTAAGGACACCGGCCAAAGCGCTATTATTGCTTATGGACCGGGACAGGTGCTGGTTCCCTCTGCTATCCGCCATGGTCATGTAACGATGGGTATCTCCGCGAAAGTAGAATTTGCCGCCCGCATGGGAGGACTGGAGGTAGTGCGGAAAGGATCGGTTTTTATTGTCACCAGGAGCGAAATGGGCGCCCTGATCCGGGAGCCGGTGGCAACGGTCGAATACACGACTGATACCGGTGATCTGTTGGGTCATACCGGTGATCTGTTGGGCCATACCGGTGATCTGTTGGACATTATCCGTGCTTGTGAGCATCTTTACAACGGTATGGGAATGGAATTCAGTACTTCGTCGAAAGATGACATCCTGGTGTTTACAGTCAGCGCATCCGGAGCACCGCTTCTGGAGCGTTTCCTTTCGAAAGTGAAAACCGGTATGGATGTGACTGCCGCCGCCGCTGCCGTCTTTCCCGGAAAAGACAATTTCGTTACGGTAAACCTGGAGCGGACTGATCTTTCCACGGTGGTACGTTTGTTGTGCCGGCAGGTCGGCGTTAACTATGTGAGCACGGTTCCGCTTGCCGGTCAGATCACCGTCGCTATCAAAGATGTCCACTATCTGCGGGCTCTCTCTGTGGTGCTCGGTATTCATGGATACGGGTTGACGGAAATCCAAAATGGAATTCTTGTAGAGCCGTTTTCATCCGATAATAAACAGAGCAGATGAAATACCTCATTGTAAATGCAGATGACGTGCTGCTGTCCCCGGGCATTACCCGCGGGGCTCTACGGGCATATAAAGAAGGCATTGTTTCAAGTATCAGTGTGGTGTGCAACTTTGATCCGCGGCCCGAGGAACTGGACGCTCTAAAATCCGAGAACAATCTGGGTGTGGGAATCCATTTGAACTGTGTTTCAGGTCCTCCTGTATCACGGCCGCGGGATATTCCCTCGCTGGTTGATTACAATGGTCAGTTTTACAGTCACAATCGCTTTGCTGTCCGGTCGGCTCTCGGTTTAATCAGGCTCAATGAGCTGAAACGGGAATTTTCAGCGCAGATCAGCCGTTTCTACGGGTGGGGTTTGAAACCGGTACATCTGGACGTGCATCATCATATGCAGGTTTTTCCTTCAGTTGCCGTGAGCTTGGAGGATATGGCCATCAGGTTTCATATTCCGTGGATTAGGCTGCCGGCGGTCGCTGTTTCCGGTTCCATCGGCATTACCGGGATTCTAAGGTCTCGGGAACTGCCTGGTTTTCTTCTCGGGCGTTGTTTGGGCAGCAGTATCAGTCATATCCGGCGCCGGGGCCTCAATAGCGCTCACCGCCTGTACGGGGTGCTTGAAACGGGGCTTCTGGATTTCTTTTTGCTGTATCAGTTACTCGATCAACTGCCTTCGGGCATTAACGAAATTATTTGTCATCCGGGGGAGTGTGACGGTATCCTTAAGCAGCGTTCATCTCTGAATATGGAGAGGGAACGGGAACTGCACGCACTTCTCAATCCCGGTCTCAAACGGCTGGTACAGGAAAAACAAATAGAACTCACACATTACGGACGGTTGTAAGGTAAACATGGGATTATCAAGGGGAATGTCAGAACTGCGGGACGGCCTGGTCTATTCTCTTGACCACGAGAGCCAGGTCGAGGCCCTCAACAAGCTGGGAAATATGGAAACACCGCAATCTGTAAGCATTCTCTGCGAAGCGCTGAAAGGCCCCCAGATCACGGTGAAATCCGAGATCATGACCCTGCTCAGTCACATCAATAAAGAGTATGTCTACGATACTTTGCTTGAGGTCATCGATGAAAGCGCTGACACCGTCAAATGGCAGATACAGCAGGCTTTTTCCCAGGCGGAACTCAGCGGTAAGTACCTGGAGAAAATAGAAAAGTTCCGCAAGGATTTCTCCCAGGCCCAGCTTCTGGCGCAGATCATACGTTTTCTGGGTAAGCTGGGCGACCAGGCACTGTTGGAGCCTCTGGGACAGGTCATCTTTACCAACCAAGACACTGTCCGCATGGGGGTCATCGATGCCCTGGAATACCTGGACAACAAGGCCTGCCTCAATTACCTGATGACCGCGGTGAAGATGTTCAGCCCCGAGGTTGCCCGCCGCGCTCTGAAGGTAATCGAGAAGTTCAAGGACAAAAACGCCATTCTCCCGCTGCTCTATGCCCTCGGTGAAGCCAGCGGCGAGGTGACCTACGATGTTGCCCGCGTACTTAAGGATTTTGACCAGAAGGAAATCCTGGGCATAATCCAAAATAACCTGAGTAGCGATGATACACCCCTGATCAACTCTTCAATTCTCTACCTGGAATTGACGGGGAAGATAGACATAGCCAGGAAGATCCGGGAGAGGTACCGGGTCAGTACCGAGATACAACAAGCCGACGGATCTGATGCCGTGGCCAAGACAACCCTTGAGTTCGAAGTGAAGCACATCGGTGAGATGGTCCTTATCGGGCTCAAAGGCATCCTGGACCTGTACACTCTTCCCCGCCTGAAACGTGTTACCGAAGCGGTGGTGACCCACGGTTACAACAAGGTGCTGCTGCTGTGTGAGCAGATTGAAAAACTGGACCGAAGCGCTTCGGTCTACCTCAATACCCTCGATGCCAAGCTGAAAAAAATGATGGGCGGTCTCAAGTTCATCAAACTCGAGTGTATGACCGACCAGGAACTCAAACACTCGTTACCGAAGGTAGACGTGTATCCCGACCTGCCCACCGCAGCCAGTTCATTCTCCGTGGTGCGGTCCGACAAACTGGTCAAGGTCAATGATGCCATGCTGGAAAAAAGCAGCAAGATCGAAGTGACCTACACCACCGGCGGCAAGGACAAGAGCCGCACCACGGAAGTGCTGTCCATGGATGATAGGCGCGTCACGCTTTCGTGGGAAGTGGTGGACAAGGAGGATGTGTTCCGGGAGTACGCCAACGACAATGTCCACCTCACTTTCGTGCGGAACAACGATGTCATGAACGCTCAAACCAGGGTGTTCGAGCAGATACACTTTCCCGATCAGGCGGTAATCATTATCCGCCCCCGGATGGCACACGTGGTGGAGCGGCGTCGGGAGATCAGGATCAACACCCGTTTTCCCATGCGGTTCCTGCAGGTGAAAAATCTCCGGGAAATAATGAAAACCCAGCTCCCGGCTATCTGCCTCAATATCAGCGCCGGCGGCATGATGCTTCTCACCCCGTTAAAGCTGGCCGAAGGGTCCATTATCATCCTGTGTTTCCCGCCCGGAGAATTAAAGATGGGAAAGGTGTTGGGCAAGATCGCCCGCCGCAATGAACGGGTGGAACGCGGCAAACTGCTCTTTGAGTACGGGGTGATCTTCGCCAAGATTATGGACGCCGACAGGATGAAAATCAAGAAGTACGTCTTCGACAAGATTTCACGTCGGCGAGGATTGAGTCGGATTCCGCTAAAAATCGTAGCTTACTGACGAGATAAGCGCAAAATCATTTTTTTTCTTGGTTCCCGGCGGTGAGCTGTTGAAACGGTTCTTGAACACGACCCTGAAATTAAGGTCCGTGGTCAGAGTGGTTTCCAACCCGGCTTCCGCGTTCAGCAAGAATTCACTATCTTCCAGGTCCGGGAGAAATTCCGCTTTCTGCCACATGGTGGTACTTTCGGTCAGTACCCGGTCATACTGTTCGCTGAGACGCACGGAGAAAATAGTGTCCCTGGTTGTTCCAACCTTTTCCCTGGTGTACGAAGGACCCAGGTCCACCTTGAGTTTTTCCTGGTCGGTTTTAATAAAAAATTGGCCGTAAGCAGGAGAAATGATAAACCGGTAATCGGTGTCGTTAGCAGCATCAGTTGCCAGGGATGCCCAGAGGGAACCGTAATTTATGTCTGAAAACTGACGCTGAAATTTACCGTAACCTTCCGAGTTGTCGGTGGTCCGTGATCCCTCTGTTTCACCGTAATTGCTGTCGAGTCCTACCATGAGGTACTGTCCCTCTTCGTCCTTTTTGCCGGTGAGACTGACATGATAATTGACGGTATCGCTGTTTCCCTGAGTCATGTTGAATCCCACCAGAGCTTTACGTTCCCATATTCCGAAGGTATCTGCTTGAGCAGACGAAATACCTGTCACCGTCACCATGACGACAGCTATCATAATGCCGGCCAACAATGATTTTATTGGTCTGGTATACATACGCACTCGTATCACTCCTTATATTGATAGTTTTGCAACCATGTTATCGGCAGGCGGGTGGAGAAACCTTATCGTGGTATAATCGATATAGTGCGTTATTCCGGAGGTGACCGGTCACTTTGCTGCGTTCAAACCGCTGTAGAGGAGCCGTATTGATCATCGTTTTCACCATGGGTATACTGCTCTTTCTCTACATCCTCGGTTTTATTTATTTCCTCAAGACCGAGAGCCGTCAGGCTTCGCTCCTCAGTACACGTTTTGCCGCCAGGAAACTGGCCGACATGGGGCTGATGCTGTTCAAACGCTACCTGCGCGGGGGATTGCGCGATCCGGAGTTCGAGTTATCGAAAATTCTCAGCCTGCCCCTGGAAAAAATAGACGACGGCGATACTGAAATTGAGTTCGACCTGACTGAAGCCTTCAAGGGCATTGTGGCCCAGATAGAAGCCCTGGAACTGAGGGATTATCAGCATATTTCCTGGACGGGAAAGATCATCGTCAACAAGGACGATCTCAAGTCGTTCGGATTCCCTCTAGCCAGGTATCCCGCCGGGACCTACGAAAAATACGGAGACATTCGCATTACGGTCACCGCTTCGGTGAGAATGGGTGTCAACGTAATCAGTGCCACTTCCAGCGAGATGACTCACGTCAAGGTAAATGTATTACGGATTCCGGTACTGGCGGATTTCACCCTCTTCGTGGACAATATTCTGGAGGCTGCCGCGGGAATCGTTCGGGAACCGGACGGTTTGAACTGGGTGGAGATCGACCAGGAGGGCAAACTCGAGAAAGGCGCACTGCTGGTACTGGATAACGGCTGGGTTTTCAATGACTGGCGGCCCGATTCCCCGCCGGATTTTATTGACGAGGGAAGTCTTAAGAACCAGGGATGGGTGTACCTGGGTACGGGAGATTCAACTACCAAAAAGGCAGTCCTGGTAACTGCTTACGGCAACGGGGAAATCAATGAAGATAAACGGGACGAAATGTTTTCTCTGTTCCAGGGCGCTCCGTCGGCTAAACGTGTATTCGGAAACCTGGAGTTCAACAGCCGGGTCGGAACGCCTGCCCATCCGGAATATGTTCTGCAGCACATGAATATCGGCGCCATCGGAGGCGAACAGCCAGTCTGGTACCGGGACTGGACCATAGATTACGGCTCCGGAAAGCAAATTCTGGGATCAACGAGCAGTTTTCTGCGTCCACACGGTCTTCCGTCCTGTTTGTCTCCCACGGTGGTCCTGGGAAATGTGCACCGCCGCTACCTGAGACTCTCTTCCCTGGTGGTGCCCCATGATCAGGTCGATGCATGGAAGGATAAAATAGATATCGTGGATCACGGCATCATCAGTACCCATGCTATTGCCACACAAAAATGGACGTACGCCCCGCTGTATCACTGCTCATCATCCTCTTCGATTAGAGAACTGGGTTCGAAATCCACCCCTCTTTCGGGTCTGATTAAGGGGGGGCAGAATCAATACGAATTCATCTTCAAATACATTAAAAAGGGCAGGGGCATCCGCCTGTGGACATCCGGTCAGTACCGGCGGTGGATGACCAATACCTTCGACCGGCCGATAAACACCGACCTGGACATTATTCATCGCGGGGGCTTCGAGAGCACCCCTGAGGCGGTGCTGGAGGCAGGCTTGTACGGCCGGGGAGATACCGACACACGGCGGCGGTATCCCGGTTTTCGCGAAGATGAAATCCAGGCTGTCACAACAGACCTCCACGCTGCGTTTTTTGACAATGTGGCCAGACACTTCCGCGACGGCAAGCGCTGGGTTTGGAGCACGCAGTCGAAAGAGGATGATAAACCGCTCGATGTCATGAATTTCCTGGCGAAATTCAATTTTCTCGACTCCAACACCCGGAAGCTCAAGCTGGGAACCATAGTCTACTCTCCTTCCAGTCGTACGCAGCGTATCGGAGGATTCACCGTGGTCAGGGGCGGTATGATTGTGTTTGAAAAAAACGTGCTGGTGGAAGCACCCATCCACAGCCCAAACGGCGAAGTGCTCACCATCGTTTCACTCAAGGGAGATATATTTTTAAAGTGTACTTCAAGCACCGGAACGATACATGCTCAACTGGTTGCACCCTGTGGTTCACTGCTAAGAACGTCTGACACGGCGGATTTTGATATCGTTGGAGGCGTGGCTGTCAGGAGCCTGCCCGATGTTTTGCTCAAACGTTTGCAGGACCGTTCGATAAGCACCATCGGCTACAACATGAAACTCAAATTTACCCCCGGCGAAGATGAACCGTACCGCCGGATAGTGGCCGTTGACATATGCCCGCTGGGTGATCCGGTTCCCACCACCGAACTTGAGAACAGGAGACGGCGATGAGCAGGCGCAGGGCAGTGACCATGATCGAGCTTCTGGTGGCTATTGTAATCATTACCATGGCGCTGATTCCGTTTTTGAGTGTTATGCTGTGGGGCCGGGAAAAAACGGAGCTTACCATGGACCAGGTGGTGGCACAGAACCGGGCCTTGAGCTATCTGGAGTACCTGCACAGCTTTCGTTTTGACCAGATCGTACCGCCGCTGGATCTCCCTCCCGGCCTGTTGCCGCCGTTAGAAGGATTTACCCTGGAAGCGGATATTCCCCAAGACTCCTATGAGTACGAGTTTTTGCCTCTCAACGCCACTGAGAAAGTACAGGTCCGCTACAAGGTGATCACAGTCAAAGTCACGTGGGAACATATGCGGAAACCCAAGGAGATGCAAATTGCAGATATTTTCGTTGACTCTCTTTAAACCAGGCCGGGGTTTTACCATGGTCGAGATACTCGTCGCTTCTCTGGTGGGAGTGATCCTGCTGTTGGCCATGTACCTCGTATTTAACCAGGGGATGGCCGGACTGAGAGAAGGTGACGAGAAGATTACGCATCTTTACGAGGCCAACAGGCTCCTGGCGGCTCTCAGGGAAGATATACGCTACTACGCAGGTGCCTTTGCCGATGAGCAGGGACCCCCACGGCTGTTTCGCTTTGAAAAGTGGGCTATTACCGCCGGGACCGTTACCGGCGGAGCGGTAAAAAAGGTTAACACCACCGTGGAGTATCTCCTGGAAGATTTCGAGCGGGGAAAACGGGTTTTGCGGACCGAAAAGGATGCTTCGGGCCATACAATCGGCGTTGAGGATATCACCTACGGCCGTGGTCTGGTCAAGGAGTTTAATCTTCAACAGGTGACGGACCGCGATGCGACCTTCTTCAGGGCATCGGTGGAAATGATCGAAACACTGGTGTCATCCTCAGGAGAAGACCCGGAGAGCGCGCCGGGAAAAACCTTGGAAATAAGTATTCTCATACTGCCAAGAAAAATGGAGAATATAACCAGTATCCAGGATCACTGGATTGACAGTCCGTGAAAAACTTGCCAAAAGGATGGTTACAAGGTATAAAAATAGTGCAACAGTGTGATTATCAAAGATATTCAGGCTCTTGGCGCTTCTGGCGCGCGAGTTGTATGAGGGGGTTTGCCGTATGAAACAGTGTTGCCTGCTTTGCCTGCTGGTAGTGGTGTTGTTGGGAATGTCGAGCCCGGTGTGGTCCGAATGGCACATGATGAAACCCGGTGATAACCTGTGGGACATCGCCGCCCGGACATATGGAGATCCCGGTTTGTATGTGGTAATAGCCAATTTTAACGGTATCTCCAGTTTTCGAGCGATACCGGTCGGTAAAGCTATCTGGCTTCCGTCGAAAGCAGTGGCGGAGAAACTTATTTCTGTTAAAGACGAGGATGAGAAAGCGGTGCTGCTTCACAAGGAACAAGAGAAGCGGGATGAAAGTGCTCCTCCGGATTCACCGTATGAAAAGGCAACTATCCATCCTATCGACCCGCTGCGCGAGATGACCGGGGGCACCGCGGGCGGCGAAATCAACAACAATCCTGGTGATTGATACCTGCTGTGCCTGACGTGAGAGGAGCGTGTAACGAGCAATGAGAAGTGTACTCGTCACTGTTTTATCAATAATTGGTTTGACGATAGTCATGGCGGGGTTACTGACCGGTCCCTGCCTGGCCCAGATCGATGTTCTTGATGCTCTAACCAGGGGGATGGATACCGAAGATGCGGCTTCACCGGATGAAGTAAGTGAAGGGGCCGACGGTGAAGAGACCGAAGAGGAATTTATCGAGGACGATCAGAACGTCAGAGAAGGCTATGTCAACGCTGAAGTTGGTTTGAATGTCAGGACCGGTCCGGGAGTGGGGAATTCCCGCATTGGTGCCCTCACCGTCGGCGCTCGGGTAACCGTTTTGGAAGAGCGTGACGGGTGGTACCGGATCTCATTCAACGGCCAGGAGGGGTGGGTTTCCGGAGAGTATATAACCCTGACGGACAAAGAGAAGGGACGGTCAAAATTTAAATTCGGGGACGGGGATGGAATTCCGAAATTCGGTAAAGATCAGCCCCGGGACTCTTCCAATGATTCAGACAGCCAGGATGACGGGCCCGGGTCTCCTCCCGATGAGACCGGTAATGTCCCCCAAAGCGCCGAAGCGGCTCACGTGTACCAGTTCAACGGAACCAGTCTGGACTGCGGCCCTTCATGCGCCCTCATCATGGGGCGGTTGACGGGACTTGAGGCCCCCGGGGGCGCCGACAGTGCAACGCTGCCCCGGATGCGCGAACTCATGGGAGCTGACGCTACCGGGTGCACCAGTTTCTACCAGGTGCAACAGGGAATTACGGCCATGGGAGGCAGCTCCTTCAGGGCGAACAATGCATCGCTGGACGAACTCGGTGGATACGTGGGATCCGGACAGCCGCTGATGCTATTGGGCCGTCCCAACGGTGATTCCTGGAGCAATCCCAGCGTCAACGGCGGCACCGTGAACGGCCGTGAAGGAGGGGTGGACCATTTCGTGGTTGTCTCCGGCCGGGACGGAGACAACTGGGTTATCAACGATCCGGCCCTGCGAGATCCTATCGTGGTCAGCACCGCCCAGCTCAAGGCTTTCAGGGACCAGTGTACACAGGGTGCGCTGGGGATGGTTGTCAACGGCGGTAACTAGCGGATTAACCCGGATAAAATTTAACCTAACCGGACAAAAAAAAATCAGAGGCAAGAGGATCGGGTTCCGTCCTCAATACTCCTGCCTCTTGAAAATGAGGGTTGTACACTTCACTGCGATACCTGGGCGGGTTGTCTGCGTCCAGGCAGAGTCGCCACGTTAATTAATACACCTTGGTGCTCATGCTACAAGATCAACCTGCTCCAGGGTCCCCGGGATCCCGTCTTCCATCAGAAAGACTCCTAACCGGTTCAACTCTCCCTGGAGTTCGTTATTACTGTCCTTGAAAAGAAACTGTGATACCGTGTTGCCCAGGTGCAGGGCGCCAACACCCCGGTCCCTGAGAGTGTATATATGATCGATTCCTTCTGCATCCTTGGCCCAGACCTTGAGCTGGTCGAATATTGAATCGTTTTCATCTATCCAGTTGTTGCCGTCCCGGTCGTACTGCGCCAGTTCTGAAAAACCGTTACCGCTCTGCGGCCCGAACAGTTCGCTACCGTCGGTAGCTACGCCGTCTCCGTTTTTATCAAGAAAGAGAAAACCGCTACCCTGAGGAGCAAAAGCAATGGGCTCTTCAGCCCCGTCGGCGTTCAGATCAAACAGGTATCTGCCCTCGGTCAACCTGCCCGCCAGCCCTTCAAAGTTAATCATCAACGGGTCGATTTTCCTGGCTGCCCCGACCTGGATCACCATCTGTTCTTCTCGTTGAAATTCACTCTCCACACCGGTGTAGAGTGAAAAATCAATGGTCCGGCCATCCTGTGTGGTCACCGTTCCCTCTGCGGCCACCGTGAGTTCCTGCCGCTCGTAGTAGGATTCCCGTCGGGAGTACTCCATCCCCCAGCCGTTGAACGGGTCAGATTCACCTGCTTCTGTTTGCGGCGAAAGGTTTACATTATCAATTACTCCCTGAATGTCGGGAGCAGCATTCTGTGAATGGTCTTTTTTCTTTACCGCTACCTGAACATCGCTACCGAACATTTTCTTAAGCAGCAGCAACAGCTGTCTGAGTTTGGGATCACTGGTGTTTTCCAGGTCTTCGGTATCAATGGCGGATCGGGCCTGAGAAGGCTGTGATTGCGCTGGGCGGTCGTTGAGTCCGGTGATGGTCGATTGTGCATTCATGGCTGACACGGAGGCTTGCAGAGCCGCCTGGGCCCGGCCGGCTGAAATGGAAATTATATCCGAAGGAACGGTATCCGTAGGAGTCTGTACAGCTTCCTCCTGCTGTTCGGCGTTATTGTTATATATTTCGAGTTTTTCCTCGACGGTGTGTTTTTCTTCTGAGTGGTAACGAGCTGAAAGAGAAAGAAAAGAATTGTCTATTTTCACTTGCGCACCCTCCCTGGTGAACGGCATTCGATTCCATTCGAAATGCCATGTTTGCGGCGGTAATTTTTGTTTGTTATTTTCTTGCCGCATTGTGCCTTGGTACTACTATCGGCAAGTAGGGGGAAGAACTTTAGCTTTTTTTTTGAAAAAAAATAAGCCCGGTGCATTACCCGCTGAAAAGGAATTTTGTTGTCACCGAATATGATTTCTTTACATCTTCAATTATGAGATACAAGGCCGGCACCAGCAGCAGGGTGATCAAGGTTGAAAACAGTATTCCATATCCCAGGGAGATGGCCATGGGGATGAGAAACCGTGCTTGAAGGGATGTTTCGAAAATCATCGGGGTCAGACCCAGAAAGGTGGTCAGTGACGTCAGGAGTATCGGGCGGAACCGGCGGCATCCGGCGAAACGGATGGCCCGGTAGGGTCCGACATTTTCCCGCCGCCGGGTGTTGGCGGAATCGATAAGTACCAGTGAATCGTTCACCACCACGCCGGCCAGAGCCACTATCCCGAACATGCTGATCAGGCTCAGGTCATATCCCATCAGCACGTGCCCCAGCACCGCTCCCACGATACCGAAAGGAATAGAGACCATGATAATGACCGGCTGGATGTAGCTTTTAAAAGGGATGGCCAGCATGGCGAAGATTACGATGAGCGCCAGGAGAAAACCGCTTCCCAGGCTTTGCAGACTCTCCCGCTGCGCACGCCGCTCACCCTCCATGGAATAGTTGAGGCCCGGAAATCGCCGGATGAGTTGGGGCAGAACGTCGGTCTTGAGGTCGGCCAGTACCTTGCCGGCGTTGGTGGCTCCCAGGGTTATGTCGGCGGTAACGTCCACTACCCGGCGCCCGTCCGACCGCCGGATGTCGGAGTAGGAGCGGCCCCGCATGACGGTGGCCGCTTCCCTCAATGGTATTTCTCCCCCGTTTCTGGCCCTGATAAGAAGTTCTTCGAGGGAGTACTCGGATTCCCGCTCGATTTTGGGCAGCCGCACCATGACCCGGATTTCGTCCCGGCCCCGCTGCTGTCTCAGCGCTTCCACGCCGTAAAAGGAGCTGCGTACCTGGCGGCCCAGTTCCGATGAGTTAATCCCCAGGCTGCGGGCGGCCAGTTTCAGCTTGAAATCGAGCTGGGTCTTCCCCTGGGAAAAACCATTGTCCACGTCCTTGACCCCTGAGAAGTTTTTCAAAGCCGCTCCCAGTTCCACTGCCGCGCGCTCGAGCTGCACGAGATCGGGATGGCTCAACGCCACGTCGATAGGGGCTCCGGCGGAGGGTCCGAAACTGTAACTGAAGGTGAGAGATTCTATTCCGGGTATATCACCGGTCCGCTCCCGCCACTGGCGGGCGAATTCGGTGGCGGTAATGTCACGCTGGTCCGGGGTGACCATGAAGACCAGCACCGTTGCCAGGTGTCCGCCCATGACCGAGGCGCCGCCAGAGGCCGGACCGTGCCGGGGAGGCGGGTAGCCCAGGCTGGTAAAAATTCCCCGGGTTATCTTTTCCCCTCCGTGCTCGGCCAGAATCTCCCGGGCGATGGAAACCATTCGTCTCTGTGTTTGCTGGGTCACCTCAACCGGTGTGCCATAGGGAAATACGATACCCGCGGTGGCAATGTCGGACTCCACCCGGGGCATGAAGTTGAAACTGATACGGCCGCTAGCCACGTATCCGACGGTCACCAGCAGGAAGAACATTCCGATGGCCAGGGTGATGTACCTAAGCCGCAGGGCAACCTTGAGAAACGGAGTGTAAACACGCTTGATAAACCATTGAAGCAGCCGGTTTATGAACCTCTGGGGAATGTTGATGATAGAGAAAAATCCGGTTTCGCCAGTTCTTTTCAGGTGTCCCAGGTGGGCCGGGAGCACGAACAGCGATTCGATCAGCGAGATGGTGAACACTGATATAACCACCGCTGGTATGACCCGGAAAATTTTACCCATGATCCCCGGGACGAAGAACATGGGCATGAAGGCGGCGATGTTGGTCAGGATGGAGAACGTGACCGGCATGGCGATCTGCCGGGCTCCCTGGATTGATGACTGGATTATAGAAAGCCCCTGCTGCCGCATGGCAAAGACGTTTTCACCGACGATGATGGCGTCGTCCACCACGATTCCGATGGTTATGATGAAGGCGAACAACGAGATCATGTTGATGGAGACATCCATTGCGGGCATGATGAGAATCGCGCCCAGGATGGAAACGGGGATTCCCATGGCCACCCAGAACGCGAGCCGTATTCCGAGAAAGAGGCCAAGCAGCACCAGGACCAGCCCCAGGCCGATAAAAGCGTTTCTCATCAGCAGGTCGATGCGGTCCCGATAGATTTCAGAACGGTCGTCCCAGGTGGTTACCGACAACCCCGGTGGAAGATTCTTTTTAAGTGTTTCATTGTACTTCTTGACCACGGCAGCCACCTTGAGTGGAGTCTGCTTCCCAACCCGGTAGACCTGCACCTGCACGGCTGGTTTACCGTCGAAAAACGAACCCCGGTCCACATCTTCGAATCCGTCAATGATAGTGGAGATGTCCTTCAGGCGCACCGCCGTACCGTCGGTGGCTGTGATGATCGGGATGTCGGCGAACTCCCGGGCGAAGTCCCGCCGTTCGGCCACCCTGAGAAGTATTTCTCCTTTATTGGTCTTCACCGCTCCCCCCGGTATTTCCAGGGCCGTACGCCTGATGATTGACGCGATGTCTTGCAGCGTCAGGTTGTACGCCCGCAGCTGTGCCTGGGGAACCTCGATACTGATCTGGGGATTACGTACACCGGACAATTCCACCAGGGTGATTTCCGGTTTACTCAGCAGGTCTTCCCGGACCTGTTCACCCAACTGTCGAAGGACGGCTTCGTCATGGTCTCCGTAAATTACCAGCGATATGACATTGTGACGCCCGGTCAAAAGGCTGACCACCGGCCGTTCCGCGTCCTCGGGAAACGTACGGAGCTTGTCCACGGCGTTCTTCACGTCCTGAAGCGCCTTGCCGGAGTCGGTTCCCAGAAGCAGTTCCACCGTTACCATGCCCACACCTTCAAAAGCCCTGGCGGATACCTTTTTGATGCCATCGAGCCCGCGTACTTCTTCTTCAATGGCCAATATTATTCCCTGTTCCACCTCGGCGGGGCTGGCTCCGGGATAGGGAACAGTAATCTGAATCATGTCCAGGTCAAACTCGGGAAAGACCTCCTGCTTGATTTGAAAAACTGTCATGATTCCACCCACCAGCAAAAACACCATGAGCAGGTTTGCGGCCACCGAGTTTTTGGCCATCCAGGCAATGGCGCCTTTAGAGGCGATGGCGCCTTTTGAGGCGGTAGCTCCTTTATCGTTCATGGTTTCTACTCCTCCACACGGAGCTGCGTCCCGGGGACGGGGGAGGGAAGCTGGCTGGTGATAATACGTTCTCCCTGCTGCAGTCCGCCTGTTACGAAAATGGTGTCCTCGCTCCTCCAGATGATGGCTATCTCTCTGAACTCAAGGAGGTCATCGCTATTCATTATCCATACCCGGTTGAGATCGTGCAGGGCGAGCCTTGGCACGGCGAAAACATCCCGTAGCTCTTTGCCCTTAATTTTCACCTCGACATATGCTCCCACCAGCAGGGGCAGCGCCTCGGGCCCGTCGCTGTCCTTTATTCCAAGGGGATCGTCTACGGCTATCAGCACCCGGGCCATACGGCCCACGGGGTCCAGATCTCCCAGGAGGCGCAGGACCTTTCCCTTTCTGCTGTTTTCTTTTCCTGCCCCCATCCGGTGCAAAACCGTCGCCGGTGAGGCGGTACTTTCATCATCCAGGGGGATGTTTATCCAGGTAAGCTGGTTTACAGGCAGCGATACCTGCACCCAGAACTGGTCGGTTCCCACCAGGGTGGCGATTCGGGATTGAGGGGATACCAGTTGGCCTACTTCAATGAATTCTTCCTGAACAAAAGAGTTGAAAGGGGCTTTGATGGTGGTTCGGTCGAGGCTGATTTCCGCCTGTTTAAGCCGGCTGTCTGCTGAGGCAAGCGATGCCCTGGCAGCTTCGAGATGAGGTTTTCGCAGTGCCAGATCCTGGTTGGTGGTCATGGAAGAGCTTTTCTCCATGATGTGCCATTCCCGCCGGGCCACTTGCTGTCGTCCTTCTTCAACCTTCAGCTCGAAGCGGGCCCGCTCCACGCTGGCTTTCTGCTGGATGATAGCCAGTTCATAATCCCGGGGATCGATCCGGGAGACGATGTCTCCGGTGGAAAAACGGCCACCGGGGACAAGGTTGGGGCTGTGCTCGATGACCTGCCCGCTGACCTGCGGTTGAATGATAACCTGCTTAGCCGGCAGCACCGTTCCCATGGCAGCCACGATTACCTGGTGGCTCGTCAGTTCTGCCGGTATAACCTCTACCAGGGGAATAGCACGTTCAGGATCATTCTTTTTTGCTTTGGCGCGTGTCTTTATGAGAAAAGCAGTCACCGCTGCACCGGCACCCAGTATCATAAGAGGGATAAGAATCAGCAGGACAATCCTGGTAAACGTTCGGAAGCGTGATTGTTTTTTCATGGTCATACCTTCCATCAATCATTCCCACCGGATATTTTTTTTTCTCTAGATAATTCCGGCGGCTGCAAACGCGTGGTCCAGGACCCGCCTAGAGACTGGTAAAGCTGCACGCGGTACGAGATGAGTTCCCTGCGTGCGGTGAGGATGGTGCGTTCCAGTTGCTGCAGGGACTGCAGTGCCACCAGCACCGGCAGGTAATCGTTAAGGCCGTTGATGTACCTGGCGCGGGCCTCTTCCAGGGTTTCACGGGTAATGGCCAGCTGCTCTTGAAGTGCCTCCAGGTAGGTTCCCTGTTTGTTCTCCTGGACCAGTGAGTTTTCCACTTCCTGCATGGCCTGCAGCACCGCCTGGGCATACGAGTGTACGGCAGCGGTAGTTACGGCCCTGGAGCGGTCGAGGTCGGCTTCCCGCCGTCCGCCGTCCGACAGGATATGCTGGGCGGCGGCGGTGATGGACCCGTTCCACAGCTCGAAGAGATCTCCGGCTTCAGAACTCAGGTATCCTGCGCGCCCGGTGAGCCGAAGGGTAGCGAGCTGCTCGCTGGCAGCTGCGGCCACCCGCTGGTCAGCAGCTTCGACCCGCTCTCTGGCCGCCCTCAGATCCGGCCGTCGCTCCATCAGGTCCGCCAGGATACCGCTTTCAGGCAGGGGCGGCAGGTTGGGCAGGGTGTTTTTAAGTGAGCATATCTCGGCGTTCGGGGGACGCCCCAGAAGAGTGGCCAACTGGTGCTGCTGAACTTTCAAACGGGCCTCCGAGAGGGGTATTTTTGCCCGGGTGGACACCACTTGCTGCCGTTGTTGGTAGACATCCAGGGCCGAAGCCAGTCCCTGGCTGAACCTGAGTTCCACCAGGTCCAGGTAGGTCTTGGCCAGGGTAAGCTGGGCCGCCAGCAGGTCGAGGTGCGCCTGCTGTTCTATGATGGAAAACCAGAGCCCCGCCACCTGGGCTGCCAGCGTCATGGCCATGGTTTCCACGTCACCCCGAGAAGCCTTGAGATCGTGCTGAGCGGCTGCTTCCAGGGACTCAAGCTGTCCCCACAGGTCGATTTCGTAGGATGTGGCCAGGTTGAGCGAGAATTGGTCGCTGTAGATCGGGGAGGTTACCACCACCGACCGGGCCCGTCCGGCTCCGGCGTCAAGTGACACCTGCGGCGCTCTGGCCGCCCGGGCCATTCTGTGCAGAGAATAGGCCTGATCGAATCGGGACCAGACGCCTTTAAGAGTGAAATTCTCCGAGAGGACACGATTGATAAGCCCGGTGAGTTCGGGATCGTCGAAATCCTCCCACCAGTTGTCAGGCAGCTGTCCCTGGCCGGATGAGGAAAACTCCCGGGGAAGCGGTACCGGTTGCACTATTTCGCGTGTACCGCGCCGCGGAGCGCAGGACAGGGAGCAGGATACCAGGACGAGTACCGACAGCAGCAGGCATATGTTTTTCCGTTTCAAGGTTAGTTCTCCTTTTCTCTTTGTTCAAGACCCCGGAAGGCGAGCTTCAGCAACCGTACCGTGTGCTTCGGGTCCATGGTTTGTTTGTGAATGACTGCAAATCTTACAGAAATAAATATCAGACCGAGAATGAGAAGCGAAGCGTCATCGGGATCCACATCACGGACCTCGCCGCGCTGTATGCCCTCCAGGAGGATCTGCCTGATGGTCTCCTTGGCCCGGTGGGGAAACTGCGAAAAATCGTATTCGGGGATACCTTTAGGCGGGTTGAAAATCATGGACGACACCAGCTCGAAAGACTTGCGGCGCTTTTTAATCAGCTGGCCGAAGCGCTGAATGAGCCCTTCCAGACGCTCAAGGGTAGAGCCTTTGTGCTTGAGAGCTGCTGCGAGGGTTCGCTTCTGCTGTTCACCGAGATAGTCGATAACCGCCCGGAAAAGCCCTTCCTTGCTGGTAAAATAGTAGTAGAGCACCGGTTTGGTCACACCGGCGTCCTGAACCAGTTCCCTGACTGAAGTCGAAGAGTATCCTTTTTCGGCGAAGAGATCCAGTCCCGCCGCTAAAAGGCGCTCTTTAGGAGATTTATTAGCTACAAGAGCTTCTTCCATAAGAAAGTCCAACCTTCCCGTCCTTCTCGGTACGCTGAACGTCTCCTTCCCGGGAAAGGTCCAGCGCATGGGTGGTACTTACCTACCGGTAGGTAAATTATATGAGAGACGATAATCCAGTGTCAACAAACTTGAAAAAAAAATGAATATCGATGAAAGTGCTGCCGTCTAAGGAAGTGAAATTCAAAACGGAGGAGGGGTTGAGGATGAGGAGAATGACAGGCAGGTGTTGGTTGGCAAACAGGTGTTGGAAGGTTCTCATGTTGGTGCTGGCGGTAAGTCTATTGCTGCCGGCGGGTTTGTTGGCCCAGAAACCCGGATCCGGCAGTAAGAAGGACTGTCCGGGCAAGGATGAACGCCAGGAACACCGGCAGCTGCGCCGCCAGGAGCTCAAGAGCAAGCATGATACCGACGGTGACGGTACACTGAGCGAAGAGGAACGTACCAGTCTTAAAGCCGATCTGAAGGAAAAACGTCAGGAAAGGCTTCGTCAGAAGATCGAGAACTTCGACACCGA
>CAYSPT010000027.1:0-11140 GCA_964432985.1 uncultured bacterium | reverse complement strand
TGAAGGAAAAACGTCAGGAAAGGCTTCGTCAGAAGATCGAGAACTTCGACACCGATGGCGATGGCAAACTGAGCGAAGAGGAACGTGCCGCTTTTAAAGAACACGTGAAGGAAAAACGGCAGGGAAGGCTTCGCCAGAAGATCGAGAACTTCGACACCGACGGCGACGGCAAACTGAGCAAAGAGGAGCGTGCTGCTTTTAAAGAACACGTGAAGGAAAACCGCTCTGGACGGTTCCGTCAGAAGATAGAGAAGTTCGACACAGACGGCGACGGCAAGCTCAGCGAAGAGGAGCGGACCGTCATGCGTGAAACTCGTAAGACTAATAAGGAAGAGCGCCGCCAGGAGGCTTTAACCAAATACGACGCCGACGGTGACGGGACATTGAGCGACGAAGAGCGTCAGCAGATGAAAGAAGACCATAAGGCCGCGCGGCAGGAGAAGCGTGAAGAGCGGCGGCGGCAGACGCTGGAGAAGTTCGACGTCGACGGTGACGGCGAGTTAAGCGATGAAGAGCGCCAGGCGCTTCGTGAAGAGATGAGCAACCGCCGTTCGGGGCAGGGACGGCGCCAGGGTCGTGGCGGTCGGCGGAATCCCCGCTTCGGCGGCGGCGATTCTGAAGCTCCCGATACGGGCACAGGTGACGTTCCTTATGAAGGCGGAGATATCTCAGACGAGTTGATGGAACTGGAGTAACCGCACACAAATAAGAAACGCTGTTAATCATACTATACAAGACTGCGCCAATTGCTTAGGCAGCGCAGTCTTGTTTTTTTGTGCAGAAATTTTTATTGGAGTATAATTAAGGCAATAGTCATATAATATAAGTTATCTAAAAAGCGAAAAGGAGTACGAGCATGGTATCCGCTGCCCGATCCCGGTGTTTGATTGCCCTGTTGTCTCTACTGCTGTTCCTGGCGGGTGCCCGGGCAAGCGGCGAAGGCGAACTGATCACAAAGTACACCTTCGATCCCGGTGGATGTGAAGACTACACCGCAACTGTAATTCGTGAGGCTGCCGGACCGGAGTACTTCGACAGCGTCTGGAAGAAGACAGGGGGGGGGAAGGGCGGTACCTTATGCCTGCAACTGGGTAATCCAGAGTGGTGGAACCTGGTTAGAGACGGTATGAATTCGGACAATATCGGCGCCCTCTTTAGAATACCGCAGGAGCTTCGGGCAGCATTCATCGGTGGAGCGACAGTGAGCGTATCTTTTGATTTCAAAATCCTGGATCCGGGCTTGGGTGCTATTGGTGTTGAATATCCCTTTCAATCCAGAGCCGGTGTGCAAACGGAATTCTGGTTCGGGACTGCTTCAATGCTCTGTGACGTGATGCATTACCGGGAAACCGAAGCGGGTGAAGAACTAAGTCGGGGTTTATTGGGACAAGATATGGACAGTTACATCGAATCCTTACCTTGTATAACCAGAATAATCACTGACTCGAGGCCGAATCCGGACAAGACCCAATCCCGGACCGTAAACTCGGACACCGAGTGGGTGTATGCCAACGAGGTTTCCGGAGGTGAGTGGTGCACCGCCGACTACGAGCCGCCTCCCAGAGCGTTGGCGAAGAAGGTGTTCAGGGACGACGAGGGTCACTACATACGGCAGGAGAGAAATAAGAACTTCATTGAGGTAGACTCGCTGGGGAGGCCCCTGTCATACTTCTACAAACTCACCGGTGAACGAATACATTCCAACCGCTGGTACAAGCTGGTTCTGGAAGGGGAGACGAACATCCCGACTATCAAGTGCTCAACATTTGATGCCCAGTCTCTTCTCTCCTCCAGAGAGCTTTCCTGTGATGCTCCTCTGATGGCTCTTTATCCGTCATTCGAAATTGAATGCTATTTGGGTGCAATACGGATCGACAACGTGGAAATCACTGTAAATCCGATTCATATCCCGAGCCCTATCGAGGTGGTCCCGGATTCGGAGTATGCTTACCGGTGCGGTGGTATTGAATATTTTACCGGTATTGCCCGGAATACTAGACCGGACGGTATACCTGGTTACTGGGTTGAAGAAGAAGATCTCTCGAAGTATCTTTTCTGGGAGGATTTCCGGTTCAAACCGGCCGGGAAGGTGGATGTGGCGTCGTTTGCCATACCGTACGCAGTTGATCAATCAGCCGGTATAGAGCCTGGAGAACTGCTTGCACCAAGGCTTTGTGATGTTCCATACAATCTAAACTACACTCTCGTGCGCAACGGGATAATCAAGGGAACTCTTCAGTACCGGTGGCTGGTAAACGGGGTAGAGGTCGGCCAGTACACGTATGATGACAGCTCTCTTACCTACGAAAATGCACAGACTGGTGAGTTTCCCGGGATTACCGGTCCCGACCCGGATGGTTTCCCGGTGCGGATTCGTGATCTTTTTCAGCAGCCCGGCTCCTTTCAAGTCGAACTGCAGTTCAAGTGCCTGTGGGTTGAACTCGATGCGGATGGTAAGCTTGTTTACACCGAGCTGGATTACGACACCAACGACAAGATTCTGGTCGCTCCTCTCACCATCTCAGTGCTGGACCGTACCGCCCCGTGGATTATTGCCTGCGGCAATGTCTCCGAGGATCTGACGATCGTTGACGACCCGGATCCTGACGGCGGGAAGTGTTCCGACACCGGCAACTGGCAGACTACCCCGGACAGCTCTGTTCCTCCAAGTCTGGGAGTATATGTGAATGAATCTACGGGACGGCTCAACGACGATCTTGCCAGGCGGGTGGTACCGGCGATCCTGCCCGTGGATGATGATGAAATGAGAGAAGCCCTTGAGGTGGAGGATCCTGAGAGTATAGCTGATCCGGAAAAGAGAGAAAGAATTAAGGAGCTCCTTAAACTTCTTCCCTGGACGGCGCAGAACTGGAAGGTCAGTGCCGTGGTGGGCGACAACACTTCCGAAACCGGTTACCTGGCCTGGCGGTACCGGGAAGCCGACCAGGAGGGTAATCCGCTCGGGGAGTGGTCTGTGCTCGACGAGGACACCGGCACAACCTGGCTCAGCCGGCATGATGATATTCCGCTTGCCGGTCCGGAACTATCTGAACCCGCTCCCCCATTGGGTCTTCAAGCACTGTTTATCCAGCGAATGCAGCCGGCTGTAGCCCTGGAGAATATCTGGAACGGTCTGATCTCGAATTTCGGCGGTGGCGCCGAAGATGAATCCGAAGAAGAAAGCGGTGAAACTCCGGTTGTCGGCGGATTCCAGGATCTGGCCGACCTGGAGATACCTATAGACGAGCGGTGGCAGGCTCTTCAGTATCAGCTTCGTATTTCGGACAAGCGGGGTGAAGAGGACATTCTCGCCAGTGCTCATCTGTCAAACCTGGACCCCGACTGGAAAGCAGTGGGCAACTGGGTGCAGACGCCACCGGTTTTCATCCAGGCGCTGAACAACGATCCTCCCGGGATCGCCGCTCTGGAGATCAGCGAAGAGCAGTCAGAGATGCCGGCGTTCAGGTATCCCATAAAAGACGAACTTGTCCAGTTCGAGGAGATAGGGCTGAGCCGCAAGGACGAGCTGGGTATTCAGTCCCGGCGGCTGGTGGCGGGCTGGAAAGCAATTCGCTCGGTGCATGAGATTATCAATGGAGAGGGATGTTACGGGGACAGTTTCTCGGATGAATTTTCCCACGTCGTCATCGAGGATGAGTATGGAGAGCTGGTACCTGACACTGATACATGGAACCTGGAAGATGACGGCGCTTTGAGTATCTTTACTGTAGACTGCCGGCAAAACAGGTTTCCCACCGGCTTTTTCGCCAGTCCCTATCCGTCCGGTGATCCACCCGGGTGCCCTCTCAGCGTCCGGGACATTCTCGGGCTCTGGCGGGAATCTCCGAGCGATCCGTCGATAGCTCAATGGCGCGGTGTGCAGGAAAACGCCGCTTCGCTGGTAGATTCAATCATCGATGATGAGAACAGCGGCGACATGAACAGGCGGGGATACTCCTTTCTCATGGGGACGCCGATTCAGATTATTGCCAGGGGAAAATACCTGGTGACGGTGAAAGTGACCCCAGACGATGCGGTTGATTCAAAAATACGGATTTCCTACCACCCGCCCATACCGTTTGAGTACCCGTATTACCAGCTCGATTCCCTGAGGGTGATCGGGCAGGGTGAAGGTACCGCGCCGCTTAGTATCGTGTGGTACCGCAGTCCTTCAGAGGTGTACACGTCCGATGGTGTAAAGCGTGATCCGGTGAATTTTGACCGTGAAGGTGTACTTCACCGGGACATGCTTCCAGGGCTCCTGGTGGTCGAGTCTTTCGACACGGGCATTGAAGATGACCCCACCGATCCGGAGGTGTACCGGCGCCTTCTGTTCCCGGTTTACGTGCGGGCCCGGCCGGTGGTGCACGAGCGGGTAGGCATCGAGAAACGGCAAACACTGGAGCCGGATGAAGATTCTTCGGAAACCGGCTCGTCCACATCCGGCGACGACAGGTTCAGGTGGAATTGGTAACGTGAGAAAAACGGTTTCGGGCTTCACCATGATAGAGCTGGTCGTTACCATCGCAGTGATGGGGATATTACTGCTGGGATTGATCCAGGCCGTTCGCGGTACCTTTCATCTTATCCGGGCCAGTAACCAGCTGTCCGGGGCCCTTCACCTGCTCGATACCTGTTTGCAGGGTGTGCGTGCCCTGAGTCCCGACGAGTTGTTCACTGGCGGCGGCGGACTGTCTTCATGCGTGGCCGCCCGCCTTCGAAATCCTGCCGGTGCCGAAGAAGAGATTATCTGTGATGGTACGGTGCGGGACGTGATCTCCAACGATGGCGAGGGGACCCGGTACAAGATAGCTGTTTCGGTCAGCGATGTGTCCGGTCTGGACTTTCTCATGCGCGATGATTCCGGCAGCGAGCACGATATACACGTTCCTGACGAATGGGTCAGGAAGTTCGAAGTGGAAATACGTTATGAGAAACTGCCTGCCGGAAGCGGCCGGTGGCGGGTTGTCGGGGCGAGTACCTGGAGAGCCGATTTGAGATGACGGCTGATCTGAGATGATGACTGATTTATGATGATACATCGATCCACGGGGAAGGTTCGCCCCGGTACGGTAACCAGGACGAGGAACTGCCGGGGATATGCATATATTTTCGTCATGGTGGTGGCCTTTGTGCTGGTGGCCGCGCTGGGGGGAATGTACATCCAGGTCAGATCCCGGAGAGTTGCCCTGCAACGGCAGGAGCGGTTGCTCAAGCTCAAAGCGGTCGCAGCCGGGGCGGTGGAGGTGTTTGCCCTGAAACTGAAACTGCTGCCGTACGAGTTTCGGGAAACGTTGACCCAGAGAGAAGAAGAAGAGAACGAAGAACCCTACACGGCCTTTCTGGAGGATGGTGACCAGTGGATGGGCAGGACCAGCCTTGTTTTCGGGGGAGAGAAATCCGTGCTGGGTGAAAACAGTTACCTGGAGTCCGGCCAGGTGTCCGATGAAGCAGGAACCATCAATCGCCGGGACATGGCCATCTCCGTAATCCACGTTTCAGTGGAGTCGGCCAGTATGGGATCGTTCATGGATGCTCTCTACCGGGTTGGAGTCGAAGTAGTGGTCGAAGGAACTGACGGCGGTGTCAGATATCCTTACCAGGCCCTGGTCAGGATCGGTACCAGGGAGGAGGGGGCGGAAGAGTGAACCCGGTGAGAATCAGACGGGGATTCACACTGCTTGAAACCCTGGTGGCCGCTGCGGTATTCATTCTGCTGGTGACCGTACTGTGGCGGATCTGGACGGGGATAAGCCGCGGGGCGGAGAAAAGCGGGGAGCGTGCTTCCGCCGAGGTCAAAGCCAGTTTGGCCCTGGAAAAATTGAAGAATGAACTCCTCGACAGGGTCAAACCGGGTTTCCAGGAGGATCCTCTCGATATCCCCCCGCTGTCGGGTGTGGACGGCACCACCAGAACAGTGGTTCTGCACCGTCGAAACGAAAGGGTGTTCAACTACACTTCCGGTACTGCTGAATTGCCCGGTGGATCGGGAGAGAAATTGGTGTTTGCCTTCGATACCGAAATCCCGGTCGTTCCCGCCGAGGATGAAACGGCGGCCGCAGGTGGTTCATCATGGCAGGTCGAAGCCTTCCTCGTCAAAGACACGCAGCGGCGGAGTGCCGACCTGGTACTGAAAGAAACGGTTCCGGGAGCGTCCGAAGAAATGCAAAGGGTGGTACTCAAGAACATTTACTCAGTGCACACCACCGTGGAAGAAGTGGAACTGTCTTCAGGTGAGAACCTGGTATCTCTGCCGTCGCGCACGAAGGTCACGTTCACCCTCAGGTTCGAATCGCCGGACCACAGGCGGTGGCCCGGAAACTGGGAAAGTATGAGTTATAATGAACAGCAGGTGGAAATTGCTAAAAGAAGTTTTATCATGAACATCACCATTGTGCTGCCGGTTAAGGCAGTAACATATGCGGGCGGAGGTGCGGGATCCTGATAGCGGGAATATTCCTGGCCGGTACAACTGAAGAAATCAAAGCGTACATCGAAGCCATGGAAGGTCAGGCGGCTACCGGTCTTTCATTCGATACCTGGTCATACTTCTGGCCTTTATTTTCTCTCTTCCTGGTAGGCCTTTTCTCGTATCTCTATGTTAAAAAAGCAGCTGTTGACCGCCTCAAAATCCATCCCGTGTCCCAGGTTGCCGCTATGGAAGCGGAAGAACGGCTTACGAGCCTCGACCAGTCGGAGCTATCTCTTAAGCTAAGAGAGCTAGAAGAAGAATACAGCCAGCGGCGCCTGGCTTTCTCATCGCTCTTTTTGAATCTCAAGGACATGGCTACCTGTATCGACCCGGCCCGCATAATGCAGCTTTGTCTGAAGTGTCTCCGGCAGGGACTGGAAGTCCGCAAGGCGCTGCTCCTGATCGTGGATGAGCGTGAGGAAGGCAGCAGGCTTTATCCGGCTTCATCACTGGGCTACGATCCCGGGGAACTGGAGGAGATTCTGGTTTCGTCTGATGAGATGAGCATTCTGGGCGTGGCTGTGAGGACCGGCGCACTGGTATCGGAACGGACGGTTCGCGAATCGCCAGTGTGGGACGCCCGGATTATTTCAGATGGAGTACTTCCATCCGTTGTGGCCTGTCCTCTTATGGCCGGAGGTAAGGTCAAAGGGGTAATCACCGTGCAGGAATCGGCTGCCGAGATAGATGAACCGGCCGAAAGGTTTGCCGCCACCGTAGCCAGTGTTACCTCGCTGGCCCTCGACAATGCCCGCGCCTTCGAGCTCACCCGGCAGGAATTGTCAGATGCCAGGGAGCTGGGAGAAGAAGAACGGCGGCAGAAGGAACTGGTAAAATCCTTGTTTCAACGGTACCTGGCTCCGGAAGTAATCGAGGAACTTGTCACACAGTCTGATCTTTCCACTATGCTCGTCGGCTGCAGGCGTGAGGTAACGGTACTTTTCATGGATGCCAGGGGATTCACCACCTACTCCGAGACCCACGAACCCGAAGAGGTCGTTGCCGTCCTCAACGAGTACCTGTCAGCTATTGCCGCCGTGGTGGTAAGACACGGTGGTATCGTCGACAAATTCGTAGGAGACGAGGTTGTTGCTCTCTGGGGTGCTCCCATTGAGCGTGCCGATCACGCACAACGGGCACTGCTGGCAGCTTTTGAAATGATCGAGGCGATGGCCCGTCTTCAGGACAGCTGGCTGGAGAGGGGGATCGAACCTCTTGATGTGGGAATCGGTATCAACACCGGGTTGGCCATCATCGGCAATATTGGTTCTGAAACGAGGCTGGATTACACGGCCATAGGTGATACGGTCAACCTGGGCGCCCGGTTGGAAGCGCTGACTCGTCAGTATGGATGTTATCTGATTATCGGCCCGCGAACCCGGGAGTTGGCAGGCGAGATCATCCAGGTGGAGAGCCTGGGTAAAGTAGGCGTCAAAGGGAAAAAGGTGGAAGTTGACGTTTTCAGAGTGACGTCCCTGCGCGATCCCCGGCATCCCGATGAGTGGATTCCCATGAGGGAACCGTTTGCCCTGGTTACCGGTGACCGGGCGCGGGAGATGATGGAAAAACTCTCAAACGGTACTCCCCAGGAGAAAAAGGATACTCTCATTGCCATGGGGGCGAGCGGGCAGCGTTTTTTCCTGCCTGTTCTGGAAAAGGCTCTTGACATCGAGCCCGCCGGTTTGAGGTTTTTCGCCCGGCGGGCTTACCACAATCTTCGGGATACCCTCCAGGATATCTCTCCTGATGGTGAACAATGGATTGATGATGTTGAAAAGAGTGCCTACGATAAGTGTGTGGAGATGCTGCAATCAAATAACTACAACCATCGAGTGGGCGCCGTACTTGGATTAGAGAGAATATCCAAAATCAGCTCTGAGCAGAAGCGGGAAGCAATAATCGAGTTGTACCGGAACCTTCTCAAAAAGGAGGATCATTCATTTGTGCTGGCCACCCTGGCCCGCACCCTCGGTACCGTTGGAGGGCGTGAATGCGCCGCCGAGGTGGCCGAATTTCTGAAGCATCCTGATCCCCGGGTAATCGCCAATGCCATCGATGGATTGGCCGCCTGCCCCCAGGTCGATCATGTCCCGCTGATCGAGCCGTTTTCTCACAGTCCGGACAACCGTATCCGAGCCAATGCATTGAAATTTCTGGGTATGTTCAAATCAGGAAACGCCACCGACGAAATCAACCGGATGCTTACAGACAGTGAAGATGAAGACTATGTTCGCGAAGGTCTGAAAGAGAGCGCCCGTTTCATTCTGCAGGAGAATGACGATCTTCAAGAAGCTGACACCGGGAATCCGGAAGACGGCATAAACGGAAGCAGTAATCCGCCCGTCCCCTGACCGTATCTGAATATCATTCCTGCTTATCACTGCGTAGTAGCATTTCACTTTCTTCAGCGAGTTTGCGCTCCGGACTACCAGCCGGAAACACGCTGCCTACCGCGGGAAGCAGCAACAGGTCGGATTCGGGCAGTCCGCTCCACCTGGCTGAATACGCCGTAAGGTAAGCGTGCCGTATCAACCTGAAAATGGCGTTCCCTGAAATAGCCGTCGCGACCCGCAGTTTTGACAGGTTGAGGGCAGGATGGGGAAGTGTGGGGAAGACTTCGTGTGCTTGGGCAAATGCCCTCTCCGCTTTCTCAAAGTGTTCCAGTTTGGTCAGTACCACCCCCAGGCAATTCAAACAAAGAGCCTGAGCCATTGGATTACTGATGGATTCGGCCAGGCTGGACGCGGCTTCAAATGAGTCGCAGGCTTCGCGAAAACGCTGTTTCCTCTGGAGTTTAAGCCCCTGGTAAAATGCAGGTCCCGGGGATCGCTTTCTATTCATAACGCTCATTACCAACAATACAAAGCCGGTTATCCCGGCGAGTAAACCTGACACCAGAACGATGAGTTTTCCGTTGTTGCATTTAATCCATGATTGCCATCTCGAACGTTCTGCGGCCCCCGGGTCCGGATTAGCGTCGTCACCCTTGAGAAAAGGAAGAGCGGGCAGCGAATCGAGGGATGTCTCAAAAGCGCTGAAGGCCGCTTTGTACATTCTCATTCTGTGCAGGCAATATCCAAGCCAGAAATGTAGTTTCTGGTCTTTTGGTCCCACCGGTTCTCCCGCAAAGGCATATGCTGCTGCCCGAGTCAGGTGAATTACAGCTTTTTCAGCCAGTTCATCCCCTTCAAGGCCACTGAATGAGCGGGCTTTTTCAGCCAGCAGGACTCCCAGGAACCGCCGGGAAATATACTCTGCCTGCAGCAGCCACGCAAAGCCGGGTTCTTCCGATCTGATAGTAGAAGTAAGGTCAGCGGGAATGTGGGAAGCGGACAGATCTGCCGACATCGTTGTTTTTCCGGTGTTGACCGTCTGAATGAGCTTGTTTATGCGGTTCAACCCGGACAGTGCATGGCTGAATTCTAGTGCTGCCCGTTGATGGTCCGTTGATGGACCGGGTGTTTCCAACCCGTAGAAATGAGCACCATTTTTCATGGATGTTCCCACCGAACAGGATAGATCGGCCAGTTCCTTCAAACTCCACAGGGGAAGGTGCTCCCAGCCCCGGGGTGATGTCTTCTGGAGGGAAAACCATGGTGTCATGCGAAGTATCTCATCGAACTGACTGCTTGCCTTCTCCCAGTGGCAGTCCCTGGCAGATTGGATTGCGCGTCGGTACATAGAAGTCAACAAAGCTTCCCTTTGCTCAGGCAATGGTGCCGCTGCTCCAGCCGCTTTTTCAATCTTGATAACAGTGAGAATTTGATTTCTCAATTCCAGAATTACGTTGTTATCAGGATCCAATTCCAGGAGGCGTTCCAGGAGTTCGTAGGCCTGGAGATAGGCGGCGAAATCACCTGCTGTCATCAGGTGGCGCGCTGCAGTAATACCCTCGGTCACTACCTGGATTTTCAGAGAGTCGAGTTTTTCAATAATCGCTGCTATTTCTGGTGAGCCGGGAGCACTCGTTTTGGCGCGCCGGGCAAAACCGATAGCCCTTTTCAACGTACCTATCTTCTCTGGTGAAACAGGAGTGTCGTTCAGGGCTTCCAGGCATCGTTTGGCCTCATAGAGACATTCCTGTGCTTTTTGCGAGAGGACCTGTGTTTTCCCCGGAGAGGGAAAACTTATCAAACAGAAACATGCCAGAAAACAAACAGCCATTATTAGGACGACCGGCTTCATGGTGGGCAGTTTGAAATACATGACATACAGCATAATATCATGTTCGCTACACCCGCTGGGGTTGACAGATGTTTATTTTTTGATTTAATGTGAAATTAGTAAAATATGGGAGGTGCAAGATTATGATAAAGAGAATATGGGTATGTGCTTTCCTCACTATACTGCTGGTGGCTTGTGCATCAGCAAGTAATGCACAGCCGGCATCGTTTGGACCTTCGGATACTACGGTTGTTCCTGGTGACCGTCCCCCGGTACCACCTGACGGTACGGTGCCCGAAACCCGCGATCCTCGGACATGCGATGTGGACATTCCCGAGACGAAAGATCCTCGGACATGCGACGTCGATATTCCCGAAACCCGCGATCCTCGGACATGCGATGTGGACATTCCCGAGACGAAAGATCCTCGGACATGCGACGTCGATATTCCCGAAACCCGCGATCCTCGGACATGCGATGTGGACATTCCCGAGACGAAAGATC
>CAYSPT010000026.1:0-67746 GCA_964432985.1 uncultured bacterium | reverse complement strand
ACCCCAGAGGCCCCCCCCTGGGATAACCGCTTCCCCAGCGCCTTACCGCAACCTGCTTGCCGTATCGTTTACTCCACCCTAAAACCTGTACGTGTTTTTGCTATGCCTGACAAGGTTCACAATGGTAAGGAGTGGAAGTTATGAATACGGTTCAGGAGGAAACATATTCTTTACAGGGGGCAGAATACCCCCGTACAAACAACTACCAGGATCAATCGTATCTGCTTGACAGAGTCGTCCGGTTTTTCATGGAGACAAACTGTCTCTATCTGCTCAGCGCGCTGCTTTTGCTTATCGGCGCCTATCTCATGATTCACTCAGAGATCCTGAGCAGCAATCACACGGTAAAGACATTCCAGATCTATGGAATAATCCAGTGCTATGAAATTGCTCTTATCGCTATATTCCTGTACGTGGTGCGCAAACTCAAGGTTCCGGAGGACGGCCTGGTGCTGGCCGGGATAGAGATACTTCTCTTTCTTGATCCGCTGTTCTTCAACAACGTGTTTTACACCATCAGCATGCGAATCGGACTCTTGTCAGGAGTGCTTGGACTGGCGCTGCTGGCAGCCAAGTTTCTCATCGTCTTCAAACTGGGGGGACTTCCTTTCATCCCACGTCTCAACGGGGCCATTTTCGCCACTGCCGCTTTTACGTATTTCTACCCGGTAGTGCTCGTCAAGGACTTCTACGGTGGATTTGCCGCCACGGCTTACTACTATCTGTGCTGGATGCCGTTTCTGCTGACACTGGTGATCCCGGAAATAAAGAATGCAGTGGAGAAAATGTCCGAGGCCTCTCCCTTTTCAGATAAGCAGAAAAAGGGATTCCTGGTGGCTGTTTCGATGATTCTCATGTATGTAATCCTGTCGCACCTGTACGAGTCCCACGGGGTATTCGACATGGATTCCAGGGTGCTGTTCGGCACCCCATTTTTGCTTTCGTTGTGTATCCTGCTTCCCAAATTGAACCCAAACTGGTTCTCCCATACCCTGGGGAAGATGTTCGTGTGGGTCGTGTCAATCATCGGAATACTCCTGTCGTATTCACAGGAGGCCATGTACCTTACCTATGATCTCTGGGGATTCAAACTGTCCTGCCTGAGCGTGGTGCTGCTGGGCGCGACCTATGTGCACTACTTCCTGTGGAAAAAGACTGACAGCCAGAGTCATCTCGTGGCAGCGGGAGTGGTGGCCACCATGTTCTTCTCCGGTCCGAATCCCTCCGCCATTTTCGACAACTTGTCATCTTTCTACGCTCCTCCATTTGTATTCCTGACGGTTCTTTCCGCGGTACTGGCCTGGTATCTTAAGAGCAGGCTGTTCACCTTCATTACCGGGATTCTGTTCCTGTTGGCGGCTTTCAAACTAGGGAATGTGAAGCAGTATGAATATGGTTATTTCATGCTGGCGCAGGCAGTCGGGTACTGGATACTCATTTCCATGGAGCTGTTCAAGATGGACAAAGATTTCAAGTTCCGCACCGTGCTGGCGGTGATACTCCTGACCCACACCTTTGTCAACGTGGTGCGCCTGGAGGAACAGGCCCTCTACACCTCGTATTTCTGGGCACAGGTGCTCCTGTTCTTCGGCCTGGGCCTGTTGTTCAATATCATTTCTCTTACCTTTGTGTCCGTCAGCGGCGCCGGTGTGCAGTTGCTTTACATGAGCAGGCATAAGTTGAACACGGCGGTCCTGGCTGTACCCAGGGGAATAAAAACCGGCGTGCTCATGGTTATCCTGTCCTTTATCGTGTTGGGACTTGGCCTGATGGTGAGTGTTCGCAAAAGCAAGATGAAGGACTGGCCTCCACCACAGGGTGGCGGTGGGCCGGATATTCCCGATACACCTGACACTCAGGACGGACCGGACTATTCGGTGACAGCCATGATGGTCCAGGAAGTGTGATCCGCTTACTTCACGAGTTGCCCGAGTAGCTGCCGGCTACCATGTCGGCGGTAGGGATTACATCCGTGACAGTTCAAGCTCGATTACCAGTTCGTGGTTATCGGTCAGGGGGAAGAGCATGTCGCTGCTCTTTCCCCTGAAACCGGCGCCGAACATGTCGAAGAGGTTTCCCGATATCTGGCACTCGGGAAGGCGACCCAACAGGCGTTCACCGTCAAAAAGGAAGGCTACCTGTACCGGGGTGGCAAACTGCCCGTCGGGAGTGTAGTCACCGCCGTCGGCCACGTGGATGTAGATACCCTTTTGACCTCCCAGCAGCTCTTTGAGGGTATTTCCCGAACCGCCTATCTTCAGCGGGTAGCAGGACAGGGATGGCACCTCGTCGTAATCAGCCCCGGCGCTGCCCGTAAGCGGCAGGCCGTACGTGACGGCGGTCCGCTTGTCGGTGTAGGGGCATAGTAGAGTCCCTTCATCCACCAGGGTATAACGATAGTTCTCGTTTACCACGCCTTCGGCGTCGAAAAACGGGCCGATTCTCTGCCGGGGGTCCTGGCACTGGTACAGGGTAAAATGGTCGGAAAATAGTTTTTCTCCCCGTTTACCGGAAAAAAGTGAACCTCCCGTGGCAAAGGTGCGGCCAAACAGGTCGGAGGCGAATTTATTGCTGATGAGAGAAAAATCTTCCGGGAAGATGACCGGGTACCGGCCCTCGGGGAGCGGCTGCAGGCGCTGCCTGAAAGCAGTGCAAATGTGGTCGGCCATGGAAAGAAATTCATCCCGGTCGTATCTTCTGGCAGCGTACCCGATACAGCCGTCTATGATACTGGCGGATGTTTTCTCTTTGTAGGTCAGCCCCACCATCATATAGTGGTCCCGGTAATGAAGGTTCAGTCCGCGGTCGTTTACCAGGTCCCGCTCAACCCAGGTCTGACTGATCCGGTAGGCGAATGAAAAGCCGGGCTGCTGCTGGCGCAGTTGTGAAAGCAGTTCGAGTATTTCGGGAAAAAGACCGGGCAGTGGAATAATTTCACATGTCATGTCCATGGTAATGGACTGTTGGGCAGACGGTGGATACGGGTACTCGATTCCCATATTAAGTTTTTCCCTGGCTTTGTCAACCAGCTTCCCTTCCTGCTTCTGATCGCATACACCCAGGTGGCCACACTCGCCGAGCGCTCCGGCTACACCGATCATACCGTCTTCGTAAACTCGAAAGCCGGTCTCGACGACATCCTTTTTGCGAACCGATTCCACCTCGGTCTGGACCACGGAAAAGGCAATCTCCTTTGTGCGGTAACGGCATTTCTCTATGGTCATATCTGCCTCTCCTTACTGGACATTCATCTTGCGGACACGGACATACGGGCCGCCGAATCCCACCGGCAGGGGTATCTGCTCCATCTTGCCGCACCCGCCGCCGACGAAGCTGAGGATTTCCAATTGATCGGACAACCCGTCGATCTCCCCCAGTGTTTCGAACACCGTCCCGGAGATGACCGATATCTTCACCGGTTCGGCCACCCGGCCGTTTCTGATGCGATAAGCCAGCAGCGGCGCAATGGTGAAGGTGGACATGCCGGACCCGTACGAAAGGGTGTCGATAAAGTACCCGTCGACTACATCGGCGAACAACTGCTCTTTCGTCATGGTCCCCGGCTCGATGTAGGTGCAGCTCATCCGTACGATGGGTTGAAATTCGAAATTGACCGCACGGGCATTCCCGGTAGGCTCTTCTCCCAGTTCGGCGGCGGTCTGGCAGCTGTGTAGACGGCCGGTCAGAATTCCGTTTTTCAGCAACTCCGTTTTGCGAGCGCGGGTTCCTTCGTCATCGAAAGGACAGAATCCGGTCCCCTCCCGGTTCCCGTCATCGATGATGGTCAGAATCGATGACCCTACCCGTGTTCCGATTGCCCATTCCTTCTTCATTGTTTCGTCTCCCAGCATGAAGTCCGCTTCGCTTTTGTGTCCGAAGCTTTCGTGGGCGAAAACACCGGCTGCCATGGGAGATAGAATGACGGTGCAGGTACCGGGCGTTACCGGTTCGGCTTCAAGCATGAAATCCTGGCAGCGCTGAAGGTGATGCTGGCAGGACCCGGTCCCCTCGATAAGCTCGTCAAAAACATTACCCGCCTTTTTGTATGATTCGGAGAACCTCTTTTCCCCATCCGCCATGGTGAAGCCGATATCGAATCCGCAGTGCTGCATATCGAAGACCAGGCGGGTTCCTTTGCTGGAAAAGATTTCTTTCACCGCCGACTGGTCAAGGTAGCGTGCCGACCAGGACGTTATGTACCGGTTGTCCTGAATAGTCGGAAAATATCCGGTAAGCAGGTCAATTTTCTTCTTCAGTGTGATACTGGAAAGACTCTGTTTTTCGAACTTTCGGAAACTTCCTTGATGGTTTTCGAAACGTTTCACCTGGGGTTGGTCGTCGATGGCCGGATTCGGCGTAGCCCAGGCGGCTAACGCATCTATTTCGGTCTGGATAGCACCGGTGTCGGTAGTGGCAGCGTAATACCATCTGTGCCCGTCGAATACCCGGATAAAAGCCGCCGAATAACCGCGCTCGTTACAGTCCTCGAGCGTGCCCACGGTGAATTGGATCCTCGACTCGAAATAGTGCTCGATTCGTACATCAGTGTAAAGGTTATCAGGAAAGTTAAACATCCTGAAACCTCCTTCCTGGTAGCATCGGGAACGACATTGTTTTAGCCGCAGTACCACCCTTGGATTATTCGTTTTTCTCCACGACTACCCACTCGTCCACGAAACGAGCCCGCCGTTCAAGGACGGACTTCATGGCGTCGTACTGGCTTTTGGGTAGTTCTATTGCTTCTCTCACGTAGCTGTCTTCAATGATAATGGTTCTTTTGTCCCGCTTGAGGGTGGCACTATAGCGCATACCCGTGATGGAATCGTCAACCTGTTCGGGAAGATGACGTATTTTCCATCCCAGGGGAAGCTGAATTCTGACGCTATTTGACAGCATTCCTCTCCATCCCCACCACAGATCGTACTGCCTGGTGGGGGAGCCGAACTCTGCGATGGTTTCCATCCACCCGGCAGTTCCTACCAGTTCGGGAAACTTGAAGACCATCAGCCGCTCACCAGCGGTCATGGCGTACTGTGGTACGGTATACGAAAGCTCGAGTTCCACCTGCTTTTCAGGATCATCAAAGTATTTGAAGGAGTAATCACACAAAACGGCATTGGGGTGTCGGTAGTGCACCGCTTCCTGCATCTGTTTGGCGAGTTCGTCATCTCGGAGCTGCCGGTTTCCCCTCATGGAGGCGTCATTATCGCCAAAATAGGAAAAATGTGCCGTCACCTCCAGGGCACCGGCCTCAGTGAGCCGGGCATCGATATCCGCTGCCATGGACTCCCGCTGCGGTGTCCCCAGCGGTACCTTGACGAAATCGCCGGTTGCCGGTACGAGCCCTTCGGCGCCCTGGAAACGTATGGGAAGTTCGTCAAACAAATAGTGGTCTGAAAACGGAGCCACCCAGGTCCCGTCGGAAAGACGTGCCAGCACCGTAGTAAACTGGCCCAGGGTAGCGATAGAGCGCAGAACCGGTCCGGCGGAGTCACTCCGGAGAAGAACAACATCGGCTTCGACTCCCACGCAGGACAGCAGGCTTACATACAGGCACACCTTGTCCAGGCTGTTGGCCACCTTGCTTAAAAACACCTCTGCCACCGGACGGGGGAGATAGGAGTATTCTCCCATACCAACCGGATAGTGGTCGAACTCCCGGCAGACATACCGGTAGAGCTTCATGGCCTTTCCCCGGGGTGTTTGTGTCCCGGTAGTAATTTCTTTGGCTGCGTCTTTCATCAGAGGAGACGGCTGCATGCGCGCCTGTGCCTCAGTGTTCCAGAACCGGCACACGTCTGCCCAGCCATAGTCGATCCCGAAAGCGATCCAGGGAAAAACCTTTCTGGTGCTGGGCATGTAGTCTTCCTCTCTGAATCCGGGTTGGTTGGTGGCGTTGAACTCGTACACGAGATTATTCCCCGAGCGTTTCTTTTCTACACCAATGGTGTTTTCGGGATCGTTGTGCAGTTTATATACAAAGGGAGCGTTCTCGGGGATGGATACCGTGATTCGGCGGGTCCGGGAAGGATTTCGTCGTCGGAAGAAATACTCCGCAAAAAATGGGTGGTCAATGGTATGAGGATCCGATTCAATCTGGTAGCAGTAATTGAAAACGGAGCCGACATTCACTTCTGGAAGTGCTGTTTTACGGATTCTCAGCCGGTCGTATTGCTTGAGATAATAATAGTGCGACTCGTCGGAGATTGCGTCTTCACGCATGTCGAAAATGGTATCACCGACGATGGTTCTTCCCCACAGGTACCGGCCGCGTTCCCTGTTTCCCAGGTAGGAAAAAGCAGGATTAGCCAGGTCCCGGGACCGCTCTTTGAGTACTACCACTGATACGTGCACCGTCCGGGACACTCTTCCGGTGCCATCCACGGAAAAGTCCAGGTCGGAAAGCAGGGTGACATGCCCGGCATCGGGCTCGTCCACGGGAGAGGGCCGGTTCTTCAGGGCGGTTATCAGGTCGGGATCTTTAATATCGGCTATAGTTGTCTCGCCTTTCACTCCCCGCCTGGCCCAGAAGGTTACCTTGACACAGTCACTCAGTCCCACTGTTTGGTCCCCGGAATCGGTAAGAAGGACGATGTGATCGTCGTCGATTGTCCGGATCACACCGTACAATTCATCACCGTTGTTCAGGGTTACCGTATCGGCAGCGACCTGGGGGCAGAGCCACTGTGAAGCCAGCAGGATTATCGTCGTTAGTATCGAAACCCGTTGCATCATTCTCCAATTCATCATCACTCACCCCCCTTGCTCTCGGTAAGTTCGAGAAAAATCTGGTTCTTGGTATAGTTCTCGATTTTTTTGCACATCTGCTTGAACTCCTGGTAATCTTCCGCTGGCACATGGTCCGTGAAGCGTTTAAACACCTCGTTGTACAGTATCTTGCGCGTACTTATCCGGCGGTAGGAAGCCCGGTAGGTGATATGCGGCGAGGAGAAGGTGAGTGGGTCGGGCAGATGAAACACCCGCATATTTTCAGGAATGGTGATGATATATGTATACCCACGCTGGTAGGTTCCGTAATACCTGATAGGAAAAATACGCTCGTTGAGGCCCGTTTCACCAAAGGAAAGATGGTGGTCGGGCAGGTCCATGATGACCAGATCCCCGGCAAAGGTCGGGTAGCGGTCGATGCGGTAACTGTAGGAAAGTGAGAACGGCTTTGCTATGTCGTCCAGGTTGGACAGGTGATATTTGTGCAGGTTGGCCGTGGGAGCCACTGACTTGACCATGTTGGCGAAATGAAGCGGGCGCTCGCTTTCCTTGACGCTCTTCCAATAACCTCTTATTCCGGCTTCGTACGACCCGGTGTAGTTGGTCCACATCACTACCCGGCAGTCGCCGTTTGGATCCAGGTCCACCGACAGGCGGTACATGGAAGCGTTGTCCTTGGGTGGCGGCGGTTCGATGTACTCGAGCCGGCGTTCCAGCGGGTTCAGGCACCACACACCGTGGTTGCCCACGGTGAAATAAGGGTATCGGTAATTGTAGTTGGTGCAGTCCAGATAGAATTTTCGCTCCCCGAGATACACGCAGGATATGGCGTGCTGAAGCGAAATCTGCGGTACCCGGGAGTGCAGGGTGTTTCCGGATACCGTGTTGAGAACCACCGGGGTGGATTTGACCCCGATAGAGGCCAGCATCCCGCTGAGGAGCACCGCCTTGTCGACGCAGCAGCCGAACTTGCGCTCCAGGGTGACCTCGCCGGGGTAGCTGCCGAAGGTAGACGCCAGGTCACCTTTGATGATGATGTAACGAATGTTCTTCTGGACCCAGTGGTAGATGCGCGCCACCTTGTCTTCCACGGTGGGAGCATCCCTGGTAAGTTCCAGGGTGAACTCCTTGAGTTTATCCGAAGGAGTGGTGTTGGGTCCCCAGTATCCCTGTATCCAGTCGGCGATGACGGCCCAGTCATCGAAGATAGCGCCGCGTAAAGAGGGTACGATGTCGAACACGTTGGGCATCATGGGTTCGGGTATATACGGGGCCAGGTCATCCATTCTCCAGGTATATGTTTTCAGACCTTCCTTTTCTTCTTCCTGGGGTTCGGCGCACTCATCGGGCATTTCTGTGACGTGGTAATAGAGTTGTTTGGTTTCGGGCAGTACTATTTTTACCTGTGACATGCTTACCGGAATGCTGGATTGAAAAAGCCAGACGGGGAAAAAGAACTCTTTCACTGCCGGGTTGTACGTCTCCTGCTCGATGATGCTTTCCACTATGTCACCTACTTCCACCTCCGGAAAGGTAAACATCAGGGTGGAAACGGTGACGAAGGTCCCTCCGCCGGTAGTCGGCTTGGTGATGCGGATGTTGGCGGGATCGAGATCCACCACCCGCCCGTCTTTCTTGATGGTGCGGGCGAGCACTAAGTTGGCTTTGGCCCGGCCTTCGGTGAAGCCTGTGCCGCCGATGGAATACCGGCTTTTGAACTCCTCTTTCAGTATCTTTACCCGGTAATGACTTCTGCTTATCCAGGATCCGTCGGGATTATAGGTGTACACACCGTCATCAACCAGCAGTACCGCTCCGGCATCAGGCCACCGTGAGGCAAATGCGTCTGCCTCGTCGATAATTTCCTTTATTTCTCCGCTGGGTTGCGAGGTTTGGGACTGGGTGACTGTTTCCTCTTCAAACCGGAAAAAGATTTCCTTCACCTGGGTCTTGTCAATCGTCTCGCCTTTTATCGTAACGGAATCTTCTGTCAGGCTGACCGCGCCGGTATGCACGGTCCCGTCCTGCAGTACCACTCTTTGGGCCAGTGAGGGATTCGAAAGCATCGAACACATCACAAAAGCGAGCAGCAATAGTGAGTTGTGTCGTATTTGTGTTAATTCTTTCACTGTCTTCCTCCACTTCCTTCCTGAATCAATTCCGGTTACCGTTGATCCAGGGATGAATTTTATCCATAAAAATGATTATACAGTTTTTGGACAGCGGATTTCACCCCCGGGTGATATTCACCTGCCGAATGGATGCCGGGACCAATTCAGAATAAAAAAGTTGTTAAAGTTCCTGCCAATAACTATGATAAATATAGGATGTATTAATGGCCTCTGGGGCCCGTTGGGGAAGGCAGGGTGTTGAATGAAAGCAAGATACAGTATAAAAAGAATATGTCTGGTCTGGTTGCTGGTGTTCGCCTGCGCGTTGCTGGTGTTCACCTGCGCGGATGCCGCATATGCTATTCACCTCAACGAGAGGACCACGGGAGGATTTATCACTTCCAACCGGATTACCGCCGCAGCTGCCGGCGGTGAATACGTTTTTATCGGGACCACAGAAGGGCTTTTCCTGTACCCTCCCGCCGGAGGAGAAAAAATACATTTGACTGCCGATGACGGTCTGGTTTCTTCCCATATAACGTCGCTGTATTTTTCTTCCGGGTGTGGGATTCTGGCAATTGGGACCAACAACGGCGTTTCGCTTTTTTCCTCTGTGGACGAACCCATACTGTCCTGTACCGTTTCCGATGGGCTTGCCAGCAACGATATACGTGCAGTCTACATCGATGACACCGAAGGCCGGCTTTACGTGTCCCTGTTCGGCGGCTGGGTCTCAACCGGCCGATTGGAGGGTTTAAGTAAACCATCCTTCGAAACGTACCAGACCGGCGGCGGTCACGCGACGATGGTATCTTCAGTAGGTGTGAGCAACTACTGCCGCGATCCCGGTGGACGGCTGTGGCACGGTACCAACGGAAGCGGTGTGCACATTCTTCATCCTTCCGGTGAATGGGAATCATTTGCCGATATCATGCGGGGACTGTGGGTGACCGGTCTTGCCAGCCCTGGGGGCGGGCACATGTATATCGGCACAACCGACGGCCTGTTTCGCTGCCCGGTAGACAACATTCAGGACATAACCTCCGTGGAACCGTTCAGCGATCTCTGGATCAAGGGGCTTGGTGTCCGCAAGGGACATCTCCTTGCCGGCTCCGTCGAAGGCCTGTTTTCGCTTCTTCATGACAAGCGTGTCGATGTAAACAGCGTCTATTGCCTCAATACCCGGCGGTTGAATACTGTCGAATCGAGCGCTGAAATATTCATGATAGGTACGGAAGATGACGGAGTCTACGTGTACGATTATCCGTTTCCTCGGATACCATTGGCCAGCGGGCCAAACGGGGAGTCCTGGCTCCGCGAAGAGGAGCGGTCCTACGACAGGAAAACGGTCATATGCTGTTACAGCAATGAAGAAGACGTTGCTGCGCTGGTATCTCTGGCAGAAACCATCGGGCTGGCCCTGCTTCAACGCGATGAAACCCTCAAAGCGCTTTTGTTTTCCGCCGGTAAGAACATGGATGTGGAACAGCACATGGCTGACTTGCTCCGGAAGGTCGAAGATTCGGGGACGGTGAAGGGCCGGGTTACGGTGCACAAAAACCGCTACATGTCCCCGGCCTACCAGTCTTCCGACCCGCTTTACACCGTACAGCATTCGTATCTGGAGCAAACAGGGGTGGAAGAGTTGTGGGAACGTTGGGAACATTCTCAGCCCGAAGGCGAGGTGACCGGCCGGGGGGTGACGGTGGCGGTGGTAGATACGGGAGTGAGCTCACAGCACATCGATCTCGACGGACAGGTAACTGCCGGAGAGAATTTCAACGTTCCTTCGAATGGATCTGCAGAGGATGATAACTCCCACGGGACCTTTTGCGCAGGAATCATTGCCTGCCTGGCCGATAACAGCGAAGGCATCAGGGGGCTTGCCCCCGGGGTTTCCATCCTGCCGGTAAAATGTCTGTCTGCGATGGGTTTCGGTACATCGTGGTCGGTTGCTCAAGGCATCCTGTACGCCTCTGAACACGATGCCCGGGTCATTTCGTTGAGTCTGGGCACCACGTATTACTGTCCTCTCGTGCACCATGCGGTAGCCGTAGCGTATGCAAGAAACTGTGTCATCGTGGCCGCTTCCGGGAACGACGGCACCAAAGCAAGCAATTTTCCGTCGGCGCTGCACGAGGTCCTGTCGGTGGGGTCGGTAAACAGTCAGGGGGAGCGGTCGTCGTTCTCAAGCCACGGGCCGCAGGTAGACGTGAGCGCCCCGGGTGAAGATATCATCAGCGCCGTTTGCGGTGATTACTACGCCATGAGCTCGGGGACATCCTGTGCCTGCCCGCACGTGTCTGCTCTGGCCGCCATAATTCTCTCCGTCGACAGTTCCCTGAGCAACGATCAAGTGGCCTCCATCATCGCCGCCAGCGCTGGGCGCTCTTCGGGGGAAGACGATAAACGCCTCGATTGGGAACCTGAACTGGGGTATGGTGTGATTAATTTTTCCGCCGCGCTGGAACTGGTAGAGACGCGGGATTTTTCACTCTCTCTCCACCAGGAGAAAATGAAACGGGTTAAGCTGCCCCAAGAGGAAAAATAAGAACCAATTTTATCCTACGTATAAAACTTCGCTTGACGTTATTTTATTCTCTCTATATTATTAAATGCTAAGACATTTTAAGGAGGAAACATATGAGAATCATATCTACTGTTGTCACGTTGACCAAGATTATCACTTTAATCACGATGCTGATCCTGGCTGTGACCGCCCCCGTACTGGCAGATGAAGGTCCTGTTCCACACTCGCTGGTTCGGGTTTATGTAGAAGGCAGAGAAGAGTTCCAGCTGCTTTCCGACATGGGTGTGCTGGATATCTGCGGTTACTCGGCGGGGCAGGGCTATGCGGATCTCGTTACGAACCCGTTTGAGCTCGAGCAGCTGCGAAGCGCACGGTTCCGGCTGGAAATACTGGAAAATAACATAGATGACAGGCTTGAGAAGTACCGCGAAAACGGAGATCTCGGCGTGTACCACAGTGTGGCTGAGTCTGATCTGGCTCTGCAGGAGATGCACGAAGCCTACCCCGGGATAACTACGCTGGAAGTTATCGGTTACTCCTGGGAGGAACGGCCGATATGGGCGATGAAGATCTCGGATAACCCCGAGGTGGACGAAGATGAGCCGTCGGTCATGTACAATGGAGCCCACCACGCCAGGGAGTGGATCTCGTACGAAGTGCCCCTGGCCCTGGCACATCACCTGCTGGATAACTACGGCAGCGACGGGGCCGTCACCGCCCTGGTGGACGAACGGGAGATCTGGATCGTCCCCATCGTCAATCCCGACGGAGTGCAGCATTCCCATACGGAGTACACCATGTGGCGCAAGAACCGCCGGCCGGCTCCCGAAGAATCTGCCGGACGGTGGTGGAATACCTCTAAAATCGGTGTCGATCCCAATCGAAACTACGGTTACATGTGGGGAACCACCGGTGCCAGCAGCTACCCGGGGTCCGACACCTACCACGGTCCCGAACCGTTTTCGGAACCCGAAGTCCAGGCCATTCGTGACCTGACCCTTCGGGAGAAGTTTGACGCCACCCTGACATTCCACAGTTATTCTGAACTTGTGCTCTATCCTTTCGGGTACGCTTACGACGCCCACGCCCCCGATGAACCGGCGCTTCAGGAGCTGGCGGTGGGTATAGCGCAGTTTACCGGTTACACTCCTCAAAAAATAACCGATCTCTATGCCTGCATGGGGACGTCGGACGACTGGTTATATGGGGAAGCCGGGGCATTCGCTTTCACTATCGAATTGGGCACCTGGTTCGTTCCGGACGACGAAGATGTTCTGCCTATCTGCGAAACGAATATCGAATCGTGTATGTACCTGCTTGAGAGAGCGGGAAATCTGGTTGAGGAGCGGGTAAAAACAATTGTCCAGGTACAGGGGTACATTTCCTCGTTGTTGACGGACGCTGCAACCGGGAGCAGGACACTGTCCGACGGTGAACAGGAAGAATATATGCGAATGCTTAAACTTCGCCGTGTGATTTCTAACCAGCTGGTAAAAGAAGTGACCACGGGCTGTGACCCGTCCGCGCCCGGAAACCCGGGCAAGGTGCTTGATCTGGCTCGATCCATCCGGGGCGTCTCACCGGGGCTCAGGGGAGTGTTTCATCCGGTTGTCAGTGATGTACTGGCGTTGGTTAAGCACAGACGCTCGAATCTCACAGAAGAATGGCATAACGCGCTTCTCAAGCTTTCTGAAGCGCTTTGAAAACGATACAGGTGAATGGGTTGATGACATGGCTTTTACCGAGTATCTGAAATTTGCTCCGTTTTACCCCAAGTGCGGCGAGGAGTTCGGCAAAATGGGATTCGTCTGTCACGAGGGCGGGGCCGGAAAACATATGTACCTCATCCTTGATGGCCGGGTGACCATCTATAAGAACGGTCCCCCACCAGATCAAAAAAGGATAGACATCGCCCAGATGGGTCCGGGAGATTTCTTCGGCGAGTTGACGCTTATGGAAGGTATTCCCTTCAATGCCACCGTCCAGGCGCTTACCAATGTCAAGACGCTGGTTATCGACAGGAAATGGTTGAAAGAAATGGTAATCGTCAATCCGCGGTTTGCCCTGGCCCTGTTCAAGAGGTTTTCGAACCGTCTCAGGAACTGCCACTCCTATTTCGGAGAGTTCCTCCAGGTATAAGAAAAGAAAGACAGAAACATGGGACTGGAAGTTTTATTCGGCAAGTTCGGATGCACGTTCAAGAAAAACGAGTTCATGTGCCGCGAGAAGGATGAAGGGGACCACATGTTTCTCATCCTTGAAGGAAAAGCACTCATCTTCAAGGAGGGCCGTCCGCCGAAACGGGAAAGAAAAGTTATCGCCCAGATCGCCTCAGGTGATTTCTTCGGTGAGATGTCCGTCCTGGAAGGGCTGCCACGGTTTGCTCACGTTATTGCCCTGACTGATGTGAAAGCGCTGAAAGTAAACCACGACCTTCTGGAAAAAGTAGTGAAGTTGAGTCCCGATTTTGCCTTATCAATGCTGGAAAAACTGGCTCAGCGTCTCAGGTCAACCAGCGTCTACAAACGATAAGGTGCACCCCGGGCGGGACGCACCTTAATTTAGCTTATTTTTCAGCGGCGGAACACACCCCGCAGCAATTACATATCCACCAATTACATGTCGTCTTTCTTCTCCAGTTTGATGTTAAGCTGTCCGGCGTCTGTACCGTCTGCGGTTTTCAGACTTTTCGCGGTGGGCTTCGAGATGATCCCGGCATCCAGCCAGATATCCTCTACCCGCCTCAAAGCTTCCTGGTGCTCTTTTTGGGCCTGCTCGTAGACTTTCTTCTTAGCCAGCTTGGACCAGAAACACCACCAGCTCTCGTTCTCATACTCCTGCCTGGCCCAATCGAGCTTGTAATCGGCGCGGCCCAGGATGAAGTAACTGTACTCCATGAGGGAGTTCATCCACTTCTGCTTCCGAAACGGTTTCCGCCACGACATGATGCCACTGGTGTTTACGTACACGTCGTAGTGGAAGCCGACCTTTGACTGGGCGAACGATTCCACCCCGTCCAGGTAGTCCTCCAGAGCGTTGTAAAGGGCTTTTTTGCGCGAGTATCTGGCGAAAGGCCGGTACCAGGGGGTTTCCTCGTAGCGCCTCTTGGAATCGAGCAGTTCTTCGTACAACCGCCCTATCTCCCGTTTCTTGAGCGCCACATAGTTGGGATTCATCTGCGGATCGAGCAGGTCGCCGATGGCGTCAAGTCCCTCGAATATCTGGAGGCCGACTCCCAGGAAACTGTCTCCGTCGATAATCAGTTCTGCCCTGGCGGTGTCCAGGATGTACTGGCCGTGAACCAGCGGAATAATCTCTTTGTTCACCATGAGCTGCAGCATCAGGGTGCTGTACAGAACCGGATCTGCTCCGGCAATCTTGAGCCCGAAGCTCGAAACGGCCTGGTGCTTGATAGCTTCGATCTCGTACGAGGATGCTATTCCCCGCTCGATGAATATTTCCCCCAACCGGGTGTAGATATCGATTACTCCCGGGCCGGCCAGACGTGGATCGGCGGGCAGCGGTTGGGCAAGCGCTTTGAGTTCCTTGTATTCTTTGGAGGTCAGGATTCCCTTGTCGTACAGGGCGTCTAGTGTGGAGGAAGCGATCTGATCGACATAATATCCGTTGATCGAGCCCCGCTCCTGGCAGTGCCCCTCCTGCGGTATACATGAAAACATGCACACAAAAGCGAAAATGATGCTGAGAGCCTTCAGGCAGAAAGCCTTTCCGGTAAAACGTGTGTTCATAGTGTGGCACCTCTTTCTTTCAATTATCAAATTTAGGTTTCTAATATATATAGACCGTTTAACATTATTATGTTACGCTTTTATGCTTTCCTGTGTTGTGAGTTGTAGTTCTTGTCGCCCTTCTTCGATATCTAAACAATCTTGCTCATTGATTTTTCAACGGTGGTCATGTGTTCCCGGATCGATGTGATCCCACAGGGTATCTCGCAATGTGAGTAAGCCGGTTTCTGGCTGAAATGGTATGGAAATGGGGTATCCTGTTATAATGGAGCCTACTGCGAGGGCCGAGGTAATCAGGATGGAATTACAGACAGGCCATCAAAGGAAAGATGACGTGTGCGGAATAATATAAAAAACAGGAGGGGTCCTGATGAAATGGTATTACATGAAGGTGAGACCTAACGAAGGAGATAATACGCTTTTCGTTCATTACGGCATTCCCCGGACGGGAAGTTCAACCGTCCGTTTCCTCATCCGCCGGTACTGCAATATTCTGGGTATTAAATGGGAAGCTTTCGAGGCACAGCGTTCCGTGGTCAGTTCCGACTGCCGGTACCTGCTGGTAGAAATTCCCTATCCGGTTCATCTATCCACAGATAAAACATGTCGTTACATAACGACCCTTCGGGACCCGGTTAAAGCACTTTTTTCCTTGTATTTCTGGCTCAATAAGGTGAGAGAGAAAATCACCCTGGAAGATTTTGTGCAGCGTTTACCTGAATCTTACAATGTCATGTCCCGCTGGCTCATCAGGCTCAACGATCTCTCCGTGAATCCAATTAACAGAATACAGCCGGTTTTCATGGATGACACCACGGGATTTTTCGACTATGTTTCTGACGACGAGTTGTATCGGTCTGCCTGCGAGGCTATTGAAAACAAAATTGCATTGATAGGAATTCTTGAACAGTTCGTGGATTTTGCCTTTGCTATGCTCGATTTCTGCTCCTGGAAGGTGATGCCCGTTTATATGCGGACGAATTTCAGCGTCAAACCCAAAGACTGGTCGTTCAACAGTCTGGAAAGCGCGATGAAAAAGAAGATTCTGTCGTGCACCGCTGTGGACAGACGGCTGTTTTCGTATGTCAGAGAAAGCTTCAAGCATGTTTCTGCCGGTGTGCATAACAAGTACGGGAAGATCATCGAGCAGTACCGTTACTTCTGCCGCAAACTGGATGACTCCATCGTTCAGAATCACGGACTGACCATGGAAGGCGAGCACATAGTATCGCAGAATTGGGTGGAAGCAGATTACTCAAAGCCCATGGGTATCGAGATTAATGCGAATATCCAACAGAAACTGGGCGTCATAGAAATAGAGGACTGGCTCTCTTTGTTTTAACCGCTCTTTTCTTATCATCACAGAACCTTACTGTGTGCCTCAAAAAAAAAGGGGGCCCCGTTTAACACGGGGCCGCTATGGAAGGTAAGGATGTGAGTGTCAAGGTTAATGGAAGATGCGCCATCTTCGTCTCATCTTCCCGGGTTGGTTTGCTTTCACCGCTTCGTTGTGCTTCACAAGGTACTATGCCGCCACCCGGCATAAGTTTCAAAAATAATCTATTAACATTTCCCCGGGAAGCGGACGGCCGTCTTGAATTCTGTATATCAGGGGTTTGACTGCAGCCCCACCAGGCGCCTGGTCACCTCGTCATAGCTGACGGTTTCGCCCAGTTCGAGACGGCTGACGAATTCGCTGCATATCCGGGCCCGCTGCAGGTCCTGCCGGGTGCGGTAAATTTCATGCAGAGTTTTATAGCTGTGGATGAATCTAGGGTCCAGTTTCAATCCCCTGAAAAGCTCCTGGATACTTTCGTCTATCTTGCCCTGCTTGATCAGCAGCTGGGCTAGGTTATGGTGGGTCTGGGGGTAGATATCGTGTAAATCGACTGCCCGCAAATAGTGCTTGATCGCGTGTTGCTGCTGTCCCCGCTCTTCATATTCCATGGCCAGGTTATTGTGAATGCGGGCTGATTCGTCGTTGTACTTCAGTTCGTGCAGGTAGAATCGCACGATGTCCGACCAGTCGGCGTTACGGACAACTGTTCGTGCACAAAAGAGTGTCAGGCATATAAGCACGATCGAGGTTATAAGTCTGCTGTTGAAGCGTTTTGTCAACAGATCGAGCCCCATGGCCGCCAGCATGGCCAGACCGGCAAACGGGAGATAGAGCCAGTGGTCAAGGTACATGGCGTTGAGGGGAACGATTCCCGAGACCGGAGCCAGGCAGGCAAATATCCAGGTGCAGGCAAAGAAAACCGTTCTCTGGCGCCGTAAAGAAATCCATACTCCGGTTACAGTTATTCCAGCTATCATCAAACCCAGCAGTCCCTTGATTGAAAGCAGGTGCGTATACGCCACGTAGGGCTTCTCGAAGTACATGTGAAACGGGACCAGCAGGATCTTGGCATACTCTGCGATCGAGTGAATGAACGTTATCAAGCGTATGTGGAGGTGGCGAGTGTATACGTTTTCAGCGTCCGTCAAACCGAAATTACCGGTAAAGTTGAGCACCGTAAAGCGCAGGGCAACATAGCTGACGCACAGAATCCCCACCGTGGCGGTCATCAACAGGGCGTTTCTCCTTGCGGCAGATGAAAGCTTTTTCCAGGCGAAAATGGTGTACGCTGCCAGGAGCGCCACGGTTACACTGGCTGTTTCTTTCGAGAACAGGGCGGCGGTAAAACACAGAAACGCCAGCGGGTAGCACCATGAGCGCTTTCGATACAGGGCGGTCATAAATATCAGGAATCCGGACAGGATAAACATGAATCCCAGGGGATCACTGGCCCCGGAAATGTATGCTATAGCTTCGACCTGCACGGGATGGACCACGAAAAGGAGCGCTCCACACAGACTGGCCGTGCGGGAGCAGCCAAAACGAATCAGCAGGTAGAAAAGCAGCACGCTGTTGACTATGTGAATCAGCACCGAGGCGAGATGGTGGGGTAGGGGAATGATCCCGAAAAGGGTGCACAAAACTGCGTGCAGAAGTGATTGCATGGGCCGGTAGAAATTGCTCGGAACCCAGGCGCCTTCGGTGGTGCTGGAGGTAAATATCTCCGGGACGAAGTCCAGTGAGTGCACGAACCTGTTTCTCTCGATGAAAAGATTGTCATCAAAGAGAAAAGGGGCCGTCAAAATAACCTGGCTGTAGCAAAGCAGCCCAAGAAGGGTCAAGCAGGTGACCACACCCGCACCATGTAAAATGAATGAATAACCAGAGCCGCCTGTCTGTCCGGTGCCTCTGGTTTCGCTCTGCTTCCCTTTGCTTGCTCCCCCCGCCTGCTGACGCTGGGCACGCTTCTTGTTTCGACGTTTTACCATTGCTGATCTCGCGTTTCCATCTTGTTCAATACATGTGTTCTAACTGCGTAGAAACAGTGTAACACATAAAATCTATCAGGTGTAAGCACTGTTGAGCAAGCGCTTTGAGCAACAAACAAGTGTATTTGCCATCTGAAGAAAGAGCATAGAAAAAAATCAGCCAAGTAACTTGACAAAACAAGGTAGTATGTAATACAATGTACTTGGTTAAGAAAACTAGGAGGCGGGTCTATGGCTCAGGACAGTGGAAAGAGCATCCAGCAGTCTGATGGTGCCGGACAAAAAGATTGTAAGACCCTGGTTGCCAGAAAAATCGTGCAGATGAAAAAAGGATCTCTGGAGCTGGCCATACTGTCGCTGCTTTCCAGGGCGGAGTGCTATGGCTACGATCTGTGCCAGCAGCTCAAGCAAAGCGGTGTGGAGACGGTTGCCGGAACCGTGTATCCTCTGCTGAACCGGCTCAAGAAGGAAGGGATAATCGGTTATTCCTGGAAGGAATCAGTCCAGGGGCCACCGAGGAAATATTATGTTTTGACCGAAATGGGCCGAGAAGTATACCTGGAAATGAAGAATGAATGGAATATATTGCGCAACGGACTGCAACAGGTTTTTGAATTAGATGCAGCGGGGAAGGGGTAGCAAATCATGAAAAAGAAAGATTATGTCGAGTACTTCACTCTCAATCGTGAAGCGGAAATATTGATGAGCGATTTCTACGACCGGATAGAATCATACCAATCCTGTGTTGAAGAAAAAGAATTCAACGAACTGGTACACGATATCCGGGAGCATTTTCACTATGCTATCCAGCAAAAACTGGCCGGCAAAGACACCACGGTTGCCGACGCCCAGGTCGTCATGGAAACGATCTGCGAGTTTGGAGACCTGGACCAGGTTTTTGCTTCTCTCACGGAGGGTGAACCGGATTCTGAGGTCCCAAAGGGGAAGGAAATGAGGAAAGCCTCTTCTGTCTACACATTTAGAAAGCGTCTGGCGTGCTCCAACACCAACCGGGTGATTGCCGGAGTGTGCGGCGGTCTGGGGGAGTACTTCCGGATCGAGGCAGTATTGATACGGATTGCTTTCATCCTGTTTCTTCTCATGGGCGGAAGCTCCATACTGATCTACCTGGTTCTGTGGGTGATAATACCGAGAGAGAAGCCGCTTCAAATGGCAACAGACGAGGAAACCGCCCGAAAAATGGCCGAAGCCCAACAACCATCTGCCCTGATGCAGGTTTTCCTCTTCCTAGTATTGCTGTTCATCCTGTACCTGCCGCTGGCGTGCTGTGGTCTGTTCGCGGTCGCCAAGGGTGCGTTTAATTTATTGAAGTACTCCTTGTTTGAATCCGCCACGTTGTTCAATCATTTTACCGGCTTGCCCGGAGCATTGTTTCACGGTGCCTGGCTGGTCATAGGTCTGGCCTGTTTGGCCTTGCTTATCCAGGTGTTTTCAAGCATCCATCTGAAGCGGTATCCGTTCCGCCGGAAGAGTATCTGGTTGTTTCTTGCCGCCATCATTGTCCCCCTGATGTTGATCGGCAGCCTCTACGGTTATTACCATCACTGCAACTCCAGTGAGATAACAGTCACCGAGCGGTTAGTCATCAGCCCTGAAGCTGGGCAGGACCGGGGGATTATCAGCTTCACCCCCCGGAATCAAAAGAGGTACGCACAACGGCGGGAAGTTGAAATAGTCGGGGATGTAAACGAGAATCAGATCGTTTTAGTAACGGTGAAGAATGTGTCCGGAAAGGACCGGCAACAGGCGCAGAACCTGGCGGAGGCTCTCGAGGTGTCGGCTGATTTCCAGGGTAATACGTTGACTGTGGGTGAAACGATGACCAGGAACATGTCCGTATACCGTGATATGAACATCAAGTACAAGGTGATGGTTCCCCCCGGATTCTCCGTGAAAGTTGACGAGGATTCCACTGATGTGTCGGTCTACGGATTGATGGAAAATGTAGCGGTCGGTTCGAAGCGTGGAAGCATCAACCTGTATAAGCTTGAAGGAGCAACCGTACAGGTTTCAAACAACCTGGGCTCGATACAGGCAAAGGAAATCCAGTGCTCCTCGCTGGTATGCGATCTGAAAATGGGTTCCTTCAAAGGAGAAGATATCCGGGCTGAAACCTACACTGTCACCAACAAAAACGGTTCGGTCAGCCTTCGTAACGTTACCGGAGACGGGGACCTTGAAACCAAGATGGGATCGGTAAACGCCTCCGGCATCTCCGGAAATCTGCGGGCCTCCACAAAAATGGGAAGTGTCAAGGTGGATATCGACCGTTATGCCGAGGATGGTCGGGTCGATTGCTCGTCAAAAATGGGCCAGATCGAACTGCATCTGCCACCGCTTCCCGTTCCCCATCTCGTTATCGATACCGATGTCGGTATCGGCGAGGTGGAAAACGATTTCAAACTCGACCGACCCGGCGCACAGGCTCCGGTGGTTCATGTCACCACCCGGCTGGGTAGCATAGCCGTCAAAAAGAAATAATTACTGCGGATACACCATTGCCTGCAGGACATGATTCAGCATCCATACTTGTCAATCTCCGACCTTTCTACACCAAACAGAGGCAGAGGGTGGTAAGTCATTCTGCTTCAAAGTTGCACTGAACATCTAATGGTTGGTAAACTGATGCCGTATAGGTTCAGGGGGTGCAGCGGTGCAGAAAATAACAAAAATAAAAGTTGCTACGGGAATGTACTGGGTAGAGGTGCCTCAAGCTGGGCTTTACATGTTGTGCGGGTGCCCTGCTGACAGCGTGAAATTCCTCATGAAAAGGGGTCTCATTGCTACCCGAACCAAAGATGAGGTGACCTACGAAACCGGTCCCAATGCCCTTTTGCTCTCAGACTTATTAGTTCAAAAAGGAAGCTTCGCCAACCTGGCGGAATTTCCGCTCCTGCAGATGCTCTACCGACAGGGTATGATACTGCCGGACCACCCAAACAATACCGGCGCCAAACCGCTGCTCATCGGTTCGCGTAACCAGGTGGAATCGCAAATGCAGTATATATTCCGGGGTAATTACGGATTGGTCAGCGAAGAGGAGATGATTCGCACGGGGCTGCCCTCCGAGCAGGCCCGGGAGGCCATGCGCCTGAAACTGCGGTTCGCCTTCGGGGCCATACGGCCCACGGACATGCTCCTGGACACGTTGTACGTCGAGGATGACCCGGTAGAAATCAGAAATGGGGTTTTTATCCAGCGCCGCGGGCTGAACGTATTCGAAATCAAATACGGCAACGAGCGGGAGACGGTGGACCTGAACCTGGGCCTTCACGAGCAGTACGGGCTGCCCTTTTCCCTGGGATTTCACAATATCAAACGAGAGTATTTTTCCGTGATACACTCCGGGGAGGGGGACGGTTGGGACTCCAACCGGCAGTGCGTATCCAGTGTGCTTGTTTTCCAGGGTAAGGTTTATCTCATCGATGCCGGCCCAAACTTCCTCCACAGCCTCATGGCTCTCGGGATCAGCGTCAACGAAATAGACGGGGTTTTCCACACCCATTCACACGACGATCATTTTGCCGGCCTTCCCACCCTGATGCGCACCGATCACCGTATCAAGTATTATGCTACTCCTCTGGTCCGCTCGGCGGTTATGAAGAAGATATCGGCTCTTCTTTCCATAGACGAGGAGAGCTTCTACGACTATTTTGACGTTCATGACCTGGAATTCGGAGTGTGGAATACTATTGCCGGTCTGGAGGTCATGCCCATCTTTTCTCCCCACCCGGTGGAGACCAATATTTTCATGTTCCGCGCTTTGTGGAATGACGGATTTCACACCTACGCCCACTACGAAGATATTGCCGCCTTCGAGGTGCTGGAAAAAATGGTGACTGATGATGAATCAGAACCCGGGATATCCGAGGAGTTCCTCCAGCAGGTAAAAGAGAATTACCTGATTAAAGCGGATCTCAAGAAGATCGATATCGGTGGCGGCCTGATTCACGGAAACGCTGAGGATTTCAGGGACGACGAGTCAGACAAAATCATGCTGACCCATACATCAAGAGAGCTTACCGCCGAAGAAAAGGACATCGGATCGGGTGCACCTTTCGGAACGGTGGATGTGTTGATTCCCGGCTTTCAGAACTATGTCCAGCAGTCGGCTTTGCAGTTCCTTAAAGCGTATTTTCCTTCGGTTCCTGATTATGAATTGAATGTACTGCTCAACAATCCCGTGATCACCTTCAATCCCGAATCCATCATCGTGAAAAAAGGCCTGGTACACAAGGAGATGTACATCATCATCACCGGGAATGTTGAACTCATTCAGACCGGGACATCCGTTATCAACATGCTGTCCGCCGGGGCATTCGTAGGAGAACTCAGCGGACTGATGGGGCTGCCCTCAAACGCAACCTACCGGGCGGCCAGTTTCGTGCAGGCCCTGCAGGTGTCATCCAGTCTCTACCTTGAGTTCGTAAAGCGCAACAAGCTGTACGCCGATATCGAACGTTTGCGTGAAAACGAAGAGTTTATCCAGGGTACCTGGCTTTTCGGTGAAGCTATCTCCTACCCGGTTCAAAACACCATCGCCAAGGGTCTGGAGTGGCGCCGCTATCCCGAGGGGCAGGTTTTCACCACGGAGGGCTACTCGGCGATATACATGGTTAAGAACGGCCAACTGGAGCGTTGCGTGGAAGAATCGGTCCTGGAGACGCTGTCACCCGGTGATTTTTTCGGCGAAGAGACCGTGCTCTACGGTCTACCCAGCCTGTTTTCGTTCCGCGCCGCTTCCATGGTGGAGCTGTGCTGCATTCCGGGAGACTTACTTCTCAATGTGCCCATGGTCCGCTGGAAACTGTACGAGACATTCGAGAAGCGAAAAGGATCCATACTGGATCATCATCTGGCCGACCGGCCCGTCTTTTTCTGGCGAAGCGGCTACGGTATCAACATCAAAACCATCGATATGCAACACCGGTTGCTGTTCGAAAAATCGAATGATCTTTACACTGCGGTGAGTTCCGGTGCCGGACCTGAGGTCGTGGATGACACCCTGGATTTCTTGATCAAATACACCGAGTTTCATTTTTCGGATGAAGAAGAATCTATGAAAGAGCACAAGTACCCGGGATTTGAAAATCATTCTCAGAAGCACCGCGCATTGCTGAGTGATGTCCGGGAGTTGCGGAAGCGGTTGAAAACTGAAGGCAATGTCGCCGGTGATCAAATGCTCACGTTACTGAAGGTATGGGTCATCGATCACATCCTGACCGATGACCGAAAGTTCGGCCGGTATCTCAATGCAAAAGGAGTTTACTGACCCGGTTGCTGTTGGGGCGATCCCTTTTGAAGCGGTCCCTTTTGGGACAGTTGCTTTTTTGACTGTTACTTTCGGGCAGGCGGCGAGCCGGCAATGGAATCCATCAACCACCGGGCAATCAAGACCCCGGCCAGGCGGTGAGCATCCCGGTTCCAGTGCCCCGTCCCCTCGGGGGTGTTCTCGAATCCGTGCAGGAATACCTGGTTTTTTTTCGCGTGATCCCGCAAAGGCGGGGCCAGGTTCAACACCGGAATGCTTTCCCGCTCCCCCAGGTCCTTTATTCGCTTGTCGGGATAATACAGGTCATCAACACCCTGCTTGTTCATATAATGCTTTCTGACCAGAGGATCGGGATGAACCTGTTCCGCATTACTCAGGGTAACGATATGAAATCCGGCGTTGCGGACTGTCGTTTCATCACGCATGAGCAGGATCAACTGTTCGGTGATCTCCCAGGCTTCCAGCCAGGGCCCTACAGCGGGTTCGCGGTATATTGCACCGTCCGTCCCCGCTGTTTCCGGCTGTGATTTCATGATTTGAGCTGCCCGGTCACCCCTGACGGTTCTTTTTTTCCAGACATTCCTGGCTTCGTTGGCCATCTGCAGGATATGTGAATAATTGATGAGCCTGTAGAACAATTGCCCGGCCAGGCTCAAACGAAACCGGAAGGATGTTGTCTGTTTGAAACTATCGTCCACGACTTCCTGTCCATCGTGAAAAACGATATAGGGTACATTGTTCATTTTGCGCAGCGGGCGGTAGTTGTCGCGCACATCGTTGCCGGTAGAAAACGTCAGCAGAACATGGTCGGGTTCGTATTTCCAAACGTGGTGCCTGAGCGTCAGGAGTTCCTGCGCGGTCCCGTAACCGGACACTCCGAAATTGATAACTTCGACGGTGTTGTTTCCGGATTCACCCACCACCTCAAACTCCTGTTGCATGACCGACCAGAACGTATCATCAAGCGGTACCTGCTTTGCTTCGGAAAAGGAGTCTCCCAGGATGGCGATGCGCAGGGTGTTCGTTGATTTTGAAACCGTGTGCTCCCGATCACGAAGACCGTCTGTATTGATCTCGATGTCGGCGTTTCCCTCTTTATTATACCAGCCAGAAGCCCCCGGGCGCAGGCAGTATCCGCGTCGGGGATCAGCCTGATAAAAACTCGGATATGAAATCCCTGCCACCCGTAGTCCCATTTCCACCAGCCCCAGACAGAGCACCATACTGGCGGCTACCAGAGCAGCGTTTTTCATAAATGCTATCCAGCCGGGCTGCTTATCAGACAAAACGAATTTCATGTTCCTCTCTCAGATCGAGGTCGTGTTCCTCAACTACTACCGATGAAACACCGTTTTCGTCGGTACGTCTCAAGCGGGCTTTGATCGTATTCCAGCGAGGAGCATAGCCGGTATGTAGCGGCCGGACTTTCAGGATAGTGCCTTCGAATTGAAACGACACCTTGAGCCTGGATCCGCGTTCGTACCCGAATCCTTCCCCTTCATCGGCGTACAGAAAGCCGGTGGCGCACCCTTCATCGTCCGGGTAGATGTCCAGCGTGAGAAGACCGTCTCCCTGCTCTGAGGTGTGCTGGCGTGCTGATTCGGTGGGTACGATACTGCCTCCACGTACGTAGAGGGGAATCGTTTCCAGCGGCGCGTGGGCAATGATGTCGGCCGGCCCGTCAATGGATTCATCGGTAAAGAAATCGAACCAACGTCCACGCGGCAGATACACCACGCGGCGGTCCTTGTCCGGCTGCGTTATCGGCGCTACCAGCAGTGACGGACCGAAGAGGTACTCGTCGTTGAGATGGTGACACCGCTCGTCTTGAGTAAACTCAAGTACCAGGGGAGCCATTACCGGCTGTCCGGTCCGGGTGGCATACTCGAAGGCGGTGTAGAGGTAGGGAAGCAGGGTGTATCGCAGCCGGATGAAGGTCCTGCAGACATTTTCAATCCTGTCACCGAAGGACCACGGTTCGTGGTCTATGGAGCCCAGCCGGGTATGGGCACGAAGAAAGGGGGTAAAACAAGCTGTTGCCATCCAGCGGGCAAACAGGGTGGCGGAGGCGTCTTCCTGAAAACCTCCGACATCACCGCCGACGAATGGGAGCCCGGAAACTCCCATGTTCAGCAGCATTGGAATCGAGACAGACAGGTGTTCCCACCAGCTCACGTTGTCACCCGTCCAGACGGCGGCATAACGCTGGACACCGGCATAACCGGAGCGAGTGAGGACAAAGCCCCGTTCTTCTTTGCGGAACCTGGGAAAGGCAGCCCTGGTGGCGCGGCACATAGAGATTCCGTAGGCATTGTGATACCGCAGGAACGGCTTGGGATGACCGTCGCCGTCGAGCATGACGGTGTTGGGAATGGTAAATCCGACCCGTTTTTTGCTGGTTCCAGTGAAGTCGGAGGGTTCATTCATGTCGTTCCAGATACCGGAAACACCCCGTCCGAGAAGTTCCCGGTGCTGTTCGCTCCAGAAGTCCCGGACATCCTCCCTGGTGAAGTCGGGAAAGACCGAGTCACCCGGCCACACCTCCCCGACATACACCCGCCCACTGGCAAACCGGCAGAAAGCTTTTATCTGCGTTCCGTCCCGGTAGACCGGGTAATCGGGATCGACCTTTACTCCCGGATCGACGATGGTTATCACCCTGAATCCCTGGTTCTTGAGGTCGGACAGCAGTTTCTCCGGCTCGGGAAAGCGCTTCGGGTCCCAGGTAAAAACCCGGTAACCGTCCATGTAATGAATGTCCAGATAGATAACATCGCAGGGTATGCACTTTTCACGAAAGGCGGCGGCGACCTCTCTCACTCTTTTCTCAGGGTAGTAGCTGTATCGGCACTGCTGATACCCAAGAGCCCACTCGGGGGGCAGCGGCATGCGGCCGGTGAGAGCGGTATAGGCGGTGATAGCGTGCCGCGGGGAAGGGGCGAAGAAAAGATACAGATCGAGATAATCGTCACGGGCTTCAACTACCGCGGTATCACGGTTGGTTTCTCCCATGTCAAACCAGCTCCAGGCGGTACTGTCCAAAAAGACACCGATGGTGCGCCGGGGGGAGAACTGCAGGTAAAAAGGTATTGACTGGTACAGCGGGTCGGCGCTTGGCTTGTGGTTGGACTCGTCCGTGTTCCACATCTGCCAGGTACGGCCTCGTTTATCAAGCACTCCCATTTTTTCTCCGAGACCATAGATGTGATCTTCGTCCCCAAGCGGCATCTCCACACGGAAATCCTCATTGTTCCTTAAAAGACGGAGAGTCTGTATGTACTCTGCTGCACCGCTTTGCTGATCGCCGTGCCGCACATTGATATGTATCAGTCCCGAATCACGGTCGATCCTCAAACGGGTGGAAGCCCACGTGCAGAGCACCGCTTCTTCCGTATCGAGGACCTGAGGAACGGTCAGCGGTGGATACTCGATCACCGCGAATGAAGGAGACGGTTGTTGCGATGTGCTGTCTGAGACAACCAGGCGCGCGTTACCGTCCTTGTATGGAAACAGTGTCACTACCATGCACCGGAACCTGAAACTGATCCGGTTTTCCTGGACGTGGTAATCGAGCACCCCCCCTGATTCATTCCATTTCTCTGCTCTCTGCTCGAGTATGGTGAGTCGTTTCCCTTTGTCGGGATACCTTTTTTTTCGAAGTGCTTTTCTTTTTAAAAATTTCTTGTGCCGCCGTTTCTTCACCAGCATCCTCCTCCTGCCTTCATCCTCCTCCTGCCTTCATCCTCCTCCTGCCTTCATCCTCCTCCTGCTCATTTATTAGTTTATCAATCCTGCCAGATAAGGACAACTGTTGAATGCGGAGCATGTATTTATATCAGGGCGGCAACGTCAGCAATGAACGAAAAGAATCCCAAGCCTGCTTGTCATCCCGCCCTTTGGCTAAATCTTAATTGCGCCGTTACTATTGTCAGGTGAGCACGAGATACCAGAGCAAAACAGTGAACAGGACAGTGGTCAGTGGAAGGGAAAGACGCCAGATGCTGTGCATCAGCCTGGTCTTGAAATGTTCATTGGTGACTATCAGGCACACATGAATGGGTGAAAGCATCATTCCGATAAAACCGCTGCAGTAGGTGAGCATAGCGGTAGCCAGGTGGATGTTGAGAGCCGGGTCAGGGCCGATGAGGTTCATAATAATGGGAAAGCTGGCCCCGACAAATCCGACGGACAGTCCGGTGCTTAGCCCGGCAATCAGCGGAATGATGATCATCACCGGGACCAGGGAGATGTTCCACATAACGAGCTCCTGCTGCATAGCCCCAACCAGCGGAGTACCATCAGGCAGGGGTGATTCGATCAGGGCGCCGTATGCTCTGACCATCACCACCAGTACCAGGATGGCAGCTGTCCTGGGAGAAAACAGGATTGTCTTCCAGTCGCGCGTCTTAAGGGGACGTTTCAACTGGAGAAGACCACTCGCGGCCAACAGGCCGATAATCATGGGAATATATTTCTGGATCCCGGGCAAATCCGGACATCTCTGGCGGGTGATGGACCATCCCACCGTAATCAGGATGTAGATGAGAATGGTAACCAGTATGGGTGAGAGCAGAAACAGGAGATGTTTGCCTTTTCCCTGAGCACAGGGGGTATCATTGGGCTCTTGGCTGCCAGGAATATTGCGCAGGAAAAACCAGTATCCCACTGCCGCCGATACCAGCGAGAACGGCAACTGCACCAGCATGAACTGCCATATCTCAAGTTTTGACAGTGCCACCGCCAGGATAAAACCCGGGTAAAGCGGCCACCAGTACTCCCAAAGGTGCCGGAACCAATAGTTGATGGTAAATTTTTCGATAGGCCGGATTACACCGTCTGCGTCACAGCTGTCCACCAGTGGTGCGGAAAACAAGGCTCCGCCAGGCATGGGAAGCAAACCGATGATGGCTGGCATGGCTGCGATGGACAGCCGTCTGGACAGTAGGCTCTGAACAGAAGCTACCATGTCATCCATTACCCCGGTTGCTTTCATTTGCAGACTGAGGGTAATAACCTGAAAGACCGCCACCAGCAGCAGCAAGTTGTCCACGGACAGTGTTTTCATTCCAACTATAGGCAGGAGAGATCCTATGGGGTGCCCGCACCACAGGCCCAGGAGCACCACTCCCAGAGCCAGGGCAATGACCAGACGGCGCACAGCCATATTGGCAGCGAGAATAACGAGCAGCGATCCCAGAACCTTGACAGTGAGCGGAACGGACATGAGAAATGTGAGCATAAGAAAAGTGTATCAATCTTTTGAGATTACAGCAACAAAGTTGTTTGATGGTACCCATATTGCCTGTGATACAATACAGGTGGTGATCGGCTGTGTCTGACAATAACGAGCTGTCCAGGCTCAGAACAAATCTGATATATAATTTTGATACCAAAGTCCAGCGGGATGCGCTGCAGGCCTTGTGGCTTGATGGCGGGCCGGAGGCCCTGACTGTCATGGTGGAGGCCCTCAAAGCCCCCCAGGTTGCCATCAAGGATGAAATCATCAGCTTTCTGAGTTTCCGGGATCAGGAAGTCGTATATATTCATCTGTGCCAGGTGATTGACGAAAGCAGTAATACAGTCAGGAAGACAATTCTTGACTCTATCGAGAACCTTGATTTGAAGTTCCGTTTTCTCGATAAGATCGAGCGTTTCAAGGCTGATGCCAGCAAGTTCAAACTGCTGGCCGCCATGGTACGTTTTCTGGGAAAGCTTCGTGACCAGGAAATCATAGATTCACTGGGGCGGCTCATCGATATCGAGTCGGACGAAGTCAGGCTGGCCCTCATCGATGCCCTTGAGTATTCAGCAGCGGAAAAATGCCCCGGGTACATCCTGGATACCATGAAACTGTTCAGCCCCCGGGTATCTGTTAGAGCCCTGGATCTCATCGCCGATTTCCAGGATGACACCTCGGTGCTGCCGCTTTTGAATATCCTCGGTGAAGTCGGCGGACTCATGTCCGAGAAGATCGTAGATACCCTCCAGGGATTTGACCAGGACAGGCTTCCCCTGATCGTTCAAAGAAACGCCACCGACACTGACGGAAAACCCGACGAGAACCTGCTGCGGTCATGGTGTCTGTACCTGGAAAAAACCGGCCGGAATAAAGAAGCCGCCAACATAAGGCAGCAGCACCAGCTTCAGGAATCCGAACCTGAAGTCGAGGATGAGTGCATTCAGACCAGCAAGATACTGGCTTTCGAGCTTTCCAGCTTGAAAGGAGTGGCAATCCTCCGCCTCAACGGCAAACTCAACCTGCACTCACTGGCCGGTTTCGAGCTCACCTTGAAATTTATCATCCGCAGCGGTTATCACAAAATAGTGCTGGTGTGTGAATCTCTTCTGAGCATCGATCATCACGCCATTGCCTATCTGGAAGAGACCAACAAGAAACTCCAGCAATTGCTGGGGGGAATCAGGTATACCATGTTCAAGGCTCTAACAGATGCTCAACGGAAAACACTGATGCCGTCGGCCGAACTATTCAACGATGTGACTGAAGCGGTCGAATCGTTTACAGTCGGCTCACTGGGTATCGTGATCAAAATCGATGAATCCAGTTTCTCACAGGGTGATCAGATCGAGGTCCAGTACTCCATCGGAAGATTTGACAAAATCCGTGCCGCCAAGGTGTTGTACACCGAGAAAAACCGGTTGTCCATCACCTGGGAAATTCTCGACGAAAAAGATGTTTTTATTTCGTATGAAAATGACAAGGTCAAGTTTACGTTTGCCCGCGATAATGAACGGTATGAAGCCAAGACCAAGGTTATCGAACAAAGTGACTTGCCGGAGTCGCACGTAAAGCTTATGCTGCCCAGGATAGCCCGTCTGATAGAGAGACGGGAATCAGTCCTGGTCAAGTGCCGCCTTCTGGCTATTTTCCAGAAGATACTGGAAGACCGGACGGTAGACAAGACGGAGTTCCCGGGAGTTTGTGTGAAAATGAGCGAAGAGGACATGCTGGTCATGTCCCCTGTTCCCCTCCCGGAAGGAGCGAACATTGTGATTACGATCAACCCCACCGATCTCGACCTGGGTAAAGTGGTGGGGAGAATATCCAAGAGGACCGAGTATATTCACCGCAAAAAACGGTTCTACGAATACCAGGTCACCTTTGTTACCGTTTTGGACAAGGACAGGATAAAGATAAAAAAATTCGTTTTTAACCGGCTTTCCGTAGAAATCTAAACCGGTCGTATTTCCCTAAGAGAGTTTCTCTCTTACGGGTGCTCCTCGAAAGCGCTTTTTTCCGCCATCGAGCTCGTTCCATTTTCATCGATTGTGAAATATTTCTGGTCGATTAGCTTGCCTTCGTGGTCAATCTTAACACTGAATTTCAGGTAATCCTTCGGTTTGAGGGACCCGGCGCCGTGGATAGTTATCGTATCGAGATTCAGTCCCTCCACGTCCTTGCTGGTGTGCTCGAAAGGGTCTCCTGATCGTGGCTGAAGCATAATAGATACATTGACATGGTCGACGCCTGATATTCCCCGGACTGTTCCGGTGAACTCCATCATAACAGCCAGATATTTTTTCCTGAGTGTGAGAAGTTTTCCACTTTTAATCTCAAAATTGAATTTGGATGGGCCGCAGCCTGCTAAAGCTGTAAACAGCACTGTTGCGGCCAAAACCAAGGATGTCATCGTCATCAGGCGCTTCATCGTCTCCACCATCCCTTTCCAAGGTTTCCGTTATGGTTATCGGTGTGACCATTATAAAAAACTAAGCTGCTTCCGGGCAAACCTCTTTTACATCTTTTTGCTATTGACCTGTAGTACATGATTCAGTAACAATGTTGCTGCGTCCCCGTCCTTTCTCACAGAGTCGAGAGCGGGTAGTTCAGCAAATGATGTGGAAAGTAAGGCAGGTCCGGGAATCATGAATAAGCGTATAGTTGCAGTTGCCATGGTCCTGTGGTTACAGGTTGTTTCTCTGCAGGCTATCGATCTGAACCGTGTGTTTCCACAGCGAATTGACTGCAGTTTCTTTTCTTCCTGCGTGCATTATCCAGATCAGGAAAGGGCTATTTTTCTGCGCACATCGGTTGATTCCCAACCGCTGATCATGTATGCAAGCTGGCTGGAGAAAAGTGAAACCATGCGGTTTAGAACATCCCTCGGAACGGTTACCGAAACGTTGCTTGCATCTGTCATTAAAACCTTGTCCGGGACCCTCTATCATGCCAGAAAAGAGGATGGTTCGCCGTTTTACATCCGCGGCCGCGCTTTAAAGGGATCTGTTTCCATTGATCACAGCGGCGCGCTGGCCCAGGTCATGTATGTCCCGCGGTTTTCAGGGACACGGTCCAATAATGCTTTTATCTGTGACCTGGGCTATTTGCAGGTTGATGTTGCGGGGGATGCGGTTTTCACGAGTCCACGAGCTGACGAGCTGTTCAAAACACTTCTCTCGGTGTTGTTTAAATCCGGTACCGTAACTGTTATGGAAGGCGTTGAACTGAACCGGTATTACTTCAACCGCCTTAACTATAGGGGACAGGTGACCCGACTGGAAGGTGAACTCGATACTGTGCTGGGGGGGCGGGCCATCTTGCCTGCCACCCACAAGGTTACGTTTTATAAACGGGTACACGACTGGACCACCCGCAAGGCAAAAGACAGTGTGTTGTGCCTGCAGCTTCTCAGGTCCGACTATCCGCTTCTTTCCCAGGATGAACGTGTCAAGCAGGGAATGGTGCCGGCTGCATTCAACCTCAATCCGGCCACACTTCACAATTCAGATATGGCTGCCGGACAGAACATCCATGTATTTCTTACACTCGGTCCCGGTATCAATTACTTCGATGATCCGTGGCGGGAAGAAAGAAGAAATGTTCCCGGCCCACGGTTTGTATACAGCCGCGCTGTCTATTATTTCAGGCGGTTTCAAGTGTATCCATCGTACAGTATCGCTCCACTTAAATCGGGAGTGTATCGCTTTGACGCGATCAACCTATATCAAGTGTCCGACGATGACCTTCCTCATCCCGTCGACGCCACCCGGGAGCCTGTATACATGGATATGTCACGGCGCATGGCAGTATTGCAGTCACTGACACAGAGTATGCTGGACTACGGGCTTCTCAATGACACTGCGGAACTTAATCCCGGTTTTACCTTCAGAGGAAAACTGTTCCGGGGCAATGTAGTCAACAACGAGGTGCGTCTTTTCAACGCCAGTTACCCGGTTTTTGAGACAATGGCTCTCATCGTGCCGGCGGCCATGAAGGCGGAATATATGGCAGGATACGAGGAAATGATGCAGCTCCACGGTGCTCCTCGCTTCATAAACGGCATACACTATGAAGATTATTTTATCGAAGCCCCACTGTCCACCGATGCCGGGATGCGAATGGCGTATTTGGAGTTGTTGTTGAAAGAATGCGACCGTTTGATGTTCCGGCTTCTCAGACGGAGCCGTGGCTCAAAAAGAAGTGTGCGCCCAGGCTATTTCGTGCTGGCAAAAATCTGTGAGCGGCTGATTCGAAGCGAAGGGAAAGTTTTTTTTACCAGTACCCAAGCGCGATGGCTGTCAGAGCGGGAAAAGCACTACATGGCCACCTACCTGGACTATCTTGAAGCAATCCGTATCGGGAGTGAAACTGCTCGGATAGAATCTCTCTACGCTCGTATGGTATCTCTGTATAATCGGTGGATGCTGTCCTCACGTTTGGACGATTAACCCGCTCATTTTTTCGGTGTACGCAAAGGTATAACTTATGGTCATCGAAGCATAATCATGGACACACAGTCATTTGCGCATAGTTTTGGGCGCATGGTCATCGAAGCATAATCATGGACACACAGTCATTTGCGCATGGTCAAGCGGAATCCCATGAGAAAAGCCACGTCGTACATGGATTCGACGATGATCTCATCTCCGGGAAGGGTAGTGAACTCTCGGTGTGGCGGAGCGGCGGCGATCAAGCCTGCTTTGCCGACATTCCCACGCGTGACCAGGTAATGTTCCCGCCCCGGGTCATTGCTGTTGCGGAACACAATGTTGATTTCCGCCCGTCCCAGACGTCCCAGTGAACCGTCCTTGTTAGTATGGGGCACGGTCAGGTCCAGGTCTCCAACTGCCAGTTCTAAGTATACGAACTCTTCTCCTGCAGGCAGCCGTATATGCAGCCGTCCCATGGTGTCCAGCCGGACTGGCTCCGGTGGTGCAAAGTTGAGAGAAAACCGGTGACGTTCGGGTAACGTGCCGATCGCAGCCGACCGGGTTCGGTTACGTATACCCAGGGGGACCGCATTTCTAAATTGTCCCCGCCACCGTGGGCCCCCTCCGAATACCGGCACGACGAATCCCCGGTCCAGGTCGAAAAAAGCTGTGTTCTCAGTATAGATGGACCGGATGAAATAGGAACCGGCGAAATCCGGCACGAATACCAGTTCTACCTCGTGTATGGAGGCCACTGAATATCGGGGATCATCCTGTCCCAGATTTTTTAGGCTGACGCGGTCGGGCTTGATCATACCGAGGCACTTCATACAATTGTGGAGGGTTTCATCTTCGGGATTCTCGGCGTCACGGATCTCGGAGAACTTGGCGCTTCCATAACGGTCCACCCATGTCTTCCAGTAACCAGTGACGGGATCATGGGCTTGAAACAGTATATAAGCCGGGTTGGGGTCGAGTCCTTCGGCTGTAATGTTAATGGCATAACGTGGGTCTTTCCGGTGTTTCAATACCGCGTACTGAATCGGTGCTATCCGCCAGGATACGGGAATTACAAAGTCCCATTGCTCTCCAGGCAGCATCTCTCCTCCCCGGTGGGAGTCAACAACGTAGCGAAGAGACTGAGAGTTGATGACTTCCGGTTTATCGAACACACGCTGTGGAGAAGCGTTGTATCCGTCACGCAAATTGGCTAGAAACACCAGGGTCAGTTCGTGGATGGTGGCCACAGCCATGGATACATCTCCCTCTCCCCGGTTTTCCAGGGCAACCATGTCCGGTTCTATCCATCCCACCAGTTCGGGGCAGTTGTAGAGGGTGTTCTTTTTCGGATTTTCCGCTGTCCTGACAGCCGCTCTTTTCTCCGATCCGAACTGATCTTCCCACATGACCCAGGTATCGTGCTGAGGATCATGGATGTGAAAACGAAGATAAGCATTGTTTTTGTCCCAGGCATGCAACGGTACAGGAGCATATTTGGGATTTTTACGGTACCTCAACAAGGCGTGCTCAAGTATTCGTCCTCTGAACTTATCAGGGATTATAAAATGCCACCAGGTGCCCGCTGGCATTTCATCTCCTGCTCCCGTACCCAGGCGGTAGGTAATTGTTTCGCTGTCGACTTCGGCAGGATGCGAAAACACCCGGGTGGGAGAAACCGGATCTTCACTGGTGGCCGGTTGGGCTTGTGTTCCGGAAATATAGGAAATTCCCAGGATGGTCCCGGACACCAGCACGGTAAACACCGACAGCACCGAAACGCCAAGAATGGAGTTGCTCAGCGATACGTGGTGTCGCATTCCAACATTCCTTTCTCCACAGGGTTCAGGGAGAATTGGTGTCCTCAGAAGTGAGCGTGTCAAACAGTACCTGGGCCATGAGCTTGCTGCCCGCTGGGCTCAGGTGGAGATAATCATAGAACAACGAAGGAGTGTTGTCGTGGTCCATGAAAGCTCTGCGGGGATCGACCAGCAAGACGTTCTCCCCGTGAGCTACGTCCTTCATGATATTCAGAAACGTGTGGTGGAGTCCGGAGATTGTCTGGAGAAATTCCTTTTCCAATGAGGCTCCCTCATTGCGGTCGACCATGTGGCTGAGCGAAGTCTTATCAGCGGCCTGTCCCGCGAGTAAAACCGGTTGCAGAATGAAAACAGGCTTCGCACCCGCAGCTCGAATCGCCCGGCTTATAGTGATCAAGTTCTCTGCATATTCATTCTGTCTTACCGAGGAATAGGCTGCTCTGGCAGCTGATTCGATGCCTCGTCGTCCTCCCAAGAGAAGAAGATCGGTGTAAAGAAGACTTCGTTGGAACAGGAGCCGGTGTCCATTCCAGAAGGTTCGTTTCCAGAATGAATCGAGTATAAGCGTCATCCTGCCGATGTCGTTGAAAGCTTCACAGACCGTGATGGTGTCCGGAGCCAGATGGGTCAACCGGGTTTTAATCAGCGGTATAATGTTGTCGGTGTTGTAACCGGCAAACCCGGCGTTGATTACTTCATAGTTGATTCCGGTACCGTTTCGTTTTTTGAAAAGCACCGCCAATTGATCGGCATAGGTTGCACCATCCGGGCACTCCGAGCTGAACGTGGACGATCCCCCAGTACAGAAAATTCTGACTGTTCCCGGTGGTTTTTCGGTTTGAAATTCCAGTCCTCTGAATCCATGACTGTTATAGGTAATACCCAATTTCTTCGAAGGTGCGAGATTTTCCGCCGGCATGGGAGCTGTTTCCCGGGTTATCCCATCAATCTCCGTGTAATAGATCCGCCGAACGGAAGGCACTTTTAGAGAACCCTTCTCAAAAAACGGGTAGAGAAGATAACTGGCAGACCTGAATTTCACCGAACAGATTATCCGGTCGGCAGTTTCGAGAAAAAAAAGAAAAAACATCGCAGTGATAACGACAATGCTTGCTTTTTTCAGAAATTTTCGCATGTTTAACGTGAACTCCCGTCTTTTACGGGTCGCTTTTAGCAGAGAAATATGCTACAGGTTCCAATGAATACTATACGTTATTACTATACGCTATTATCCTTTATTAAGTCCAGATTTATGGGGGGCATGGTGGTATAATAAGCAATCATGCCGCGGAAAGTAAAAGAACTTAAAAATAAAGCTCAGCAGACTGCTCGGCCAGACACGGTTTTTACTCGTGGTGCCCGGACGGTGCGGGAACTCATCGAAGTGCTGGTACTGGCTCTCGCCGTAGCCCTGATTATCAATATTTTTATGGTTAAAATGTTCTATATACCATCCAGCTCGATGGAAGATACACTTCTCATAAACGACAAACTGATTGTCAACCGGTTCCTGTACTATATCCGATCACCCCGGCGGGGTGAGATCATAGTATTTAAATCACGGGAAGAACCTCACGTCGACATTATCAAACGATGTGTCGGCGTTGCGGGAGATGTCATTGAAATGCGTGACCGGGTGCTGTATGTGAATGAAAATCCCTTTGACGAACGTCCGGGAGTAAAATACAAAAATTCCAGGATTTTCCCGGTTCATCTCATGGATAACTACGGTCCGATAACTGTCCCTGATGACTGCATTTTCATGATGGGCGACAACCGTTACAACAGTCAGGACAGCCGTTTCTGGGGTTCCTTGCCTCTCGATTACGTGAAGGGCAAGGCTGTTTGCGTCTATTGGCCCCCCCGTCGAATGCGGCTGCTGCGCAGCAGGTAAAGTAGTCGCCACAGTTATTTCTTGCTCGGTAATTGTCAAATGCCCTCTACGGTGCTAGAATAAAAGCATAAGGGGGAGACCACTGTGAATCCTCGTGAGGCGGAACAGTATAAAAAAGTCAAAGAAATGATCGAGTCCGGTGAGGAAGAACTTATACTGGATGGTATCAACCTCCTGGTAGAATCAAATCTTGTCGAGGCTGCTGAGCTCATGATTCCCTGCCTGGAATCGAAGAATGAGAAAATCAGGATGGGCGTCATTCGAGCCTTGGGTGATCTCAATACGGTCTCAACTCTGGGAGTTCTTTCAGCCCATCTGAAAAAAGAACAAAGCCCCTATGTCCGGGCTACCGCTGCCGTGTCACTGGGTATGACAAAAAATATAAAAGCGCTGATTATACTGGCCAGTTTGCTCAGAGATGAAAACTCACGTGTTCGTGCAAATGCTGTCGAAGCGGTTGCCGAGATAGGAGATCCGCTGGCAGTCGCTATGTTGACACCACTTCTGGAGGATACCAACAACAGGGTTAAAGCCAACGTAGCTATGGCTTTGTGGAAATTCGGCGGTTTGAGAATGGTGTCCCATCTCAAAAAAATGCTCACGACATACGAGGATAAATGGCATCGGGCCTCAGCTGCATACGCTCTGGGGGAAATCGGTGGTTTTCAAGCTATGTCAACGCTTCTCTCCGCTCTGGATGACCGTTCGACAGAAGTCAAACGGAATGTCATCCGGTCACTGGGCAAAACAGGTGATGTGGAACTGTCACACCGACTCATCAAATTTCTTGAAGACAATGATCCCAACATACGTGCCTATACTATTGAAGCGGTAGGTCTGCTTGACGGGGAGCGGTACGTTGATGTGCTCATTGCTCGTCTGGCTGATGAAGTCGATCCCTTTGTGCTGGAAAAAGCCACTATGGTAATCGAACACCTGGTCAGTACTGGCTCTTGTGGCACCATCCAAAAGTTGCGAAATTTGCTTTTTTCCGGCAAACAGCCTGTTAAGCTGGCATTGGTGAAGGCTTTTGAAGAGAACGGCAGCGAAGAAGTAATATTTGATCTGCACAATGTCATCCGCCACGATATTTCCGGCGAAGTCAAGGACGCGGCCAGGAAAGCAATCAAGACAATTCGCGAACGGGAAGACGGTCCCCAAAAAAACAACGATGTATGATCAGCACTCATCGTCATCGGATTGACTGAAGTTGTGTGCGGTTTTTCATGGTAAAGAGGGTTGTAATGATCGACGGCAAGGATGACGAAAAAGAATACGAGTACTATCACGAGTATGATCAGGAATTTGAAAAGCAACGGAAGAGAAAGCGATCTCTCCAAACGCTTTCCCAGGGGGCTTTGCTGGCTCTATTTTCCGCATGTATTGTGGTGACGATCGGAGCAATAGCTTTCGGCGGCATCAACAACCCGGTCGTGATGATGGTGGTTGGAATTGCCGTGGTTATGGCGATAATACTGGGGCTTCAGCTTCTGGCAAAACTGTAATCCGGGAAAAAGTACCGTTACTGGTTATTTTTCAGCGCTTTCTCTACGTCATGGACGGTAACCGGTTTTACGAGATACTCATCAGCTTTGATTTTCATTCTGTCGATGTCCTCGTCATCGAGGATCCCGGACATGGCGATAACTTTGATATCTGTATCAAACGCACCTTTTACTTTTTGACATATTTCCCATCCCGGCAATTCATGATTGACCATGTCAACCAGAACGGCATCAGGTTTCTCGACCCTTAGCATGTTGAAAAACTCGTTGACGTAGAGATAGCCGTTTACATCGTGCCCACGGTCTTTCAAATCGGTGGTAATGACTTCGAGATCATCCCGGTCATCGTCTATGACCAGAATGGAGTATTTCCTGCTCATAATGGTAACAACCTCCTTTCCTATCAAGTGGACACGGGACAGCCGAAATAAAAGAAGCGTCTCCCGCGCAGAAACGTCCGGGATACTGTCTCCCGGACGCTGGGGCAATACCTTAACGCATCACTCTGGTTCTATCAACACATAACAATAGAAAAAAAGCAATAATGTAAATTGTGAAAAGGAAACACTTCAATGGTGCTCATCAGGCTCCGGATTGGTCCGTGCCATGATTTTATTGATCAGACGGGAGATGGCTTTTTCCCTGCCTGCTTGAGCGGCGCGCAGGGACAGAAAATGACGTATTTCTTCGTCGGTGCCGTAAAGATAAACCAGAAATGTCTCTTGAGCTAACATAGCTTTATAGCCCTTGGCAATCATGGCGTTCTCTCTTCCCGCTCGGTCCACCAAAACACGCTGTAGTAATTCAGAAACTGTAGTTTCCGCACTAACATACGGCACGTGCCATGCCAAGCAGATAGGAGTTGATTAAATTTGTCGTAACAACTCTATGAAAAGTGGGATACTGTGGGTTTTATCATACTTTTCAGCAGCCGCAGAAAAATAACTGCGCTGTACATTTTTCCGGGTGCTTTTGTTTAGACAGTGGTGAAATTTATACATTATGATCATACTCAAAGGGTAAATATTGACACCGGTGATGTATCGTATTTAAATTGACTCTGGAAATTAATTTTGTCATTTTGAAGTCAATTTGATAAAATGCAATTAATATAGTCTTATAAATAGAATATACTATACCCTAGATAGGTCTCTTCAGCTGGGGGGAGGCTGGTAAAAATGAGTGAACATCAAAAGGACCAACTTATTCTTGCACGTGGAGTGGTGCTTCGACGATTAAAAAAAGAGGTGATCATCAGGTCGCCGGGCGAAGGTGAACATCTGGTTCTGCCAGCCGAAGAAGAAATTATAGTTTCGATATTCACCGAAGCCCATCAGCCGCTGGAGGCTCTGAAGAAGATCGCTGAGACCACCTCGGCGAACATCACCCCCGCCCGTTTCCGTGAAGTAGTAGAAATGGGGCTCGCCCGGGGTATCCTGGTGGATGTAAAGTCTGTCTTTCCTGACCGCCCGCCCGAGAAAACGCCCATCGTCGTTCTTCCTTCCGTGTCCCGTCCAATCTTGTACGGAGTTGGAGCTATATCGGCCTTGATCTGTGTATCAGGGCTTTTCTGCTTGTTTACACGCCCCATTGATATTCCGGATACCTGGGACAGAATCCTTCTTTTCTGGCTGCTCACTTGTGCCCAGCTCACTCTGGACGGACTGGTTGGAGCGCTGGTCTGCAAGCTTTTGCGAATTCAGGTCAGAAAACCGGATTTTCATTTTCAACTGGTTTTTTTCTGCTGGGATTTTGACGAGGTTGACACCATAATGGCCGGGCGTTTAGGAGAAGTGGTCTGCACGCTCTGCCGGCTGGCAGTTTCTTGTTTGATCCTGACCATGTCCAATGTCATGGCAGTGCCCACGATGATTCCCTCTTCGCTGGTGGCCCTGCTTACGGAGGCCAATCCCTTCGGATACAACCTGGTACCCAGGCTTGTGGCAGCGGTGTTTCAGAAAGACCGTAACCTGGGGCTTTCAGCAGTGACCTTTTTAAAGAAAAAAGCCATTGGCCAGATTTTCGAGTGGGGCAGCTCGATTCGGAACCAGACGTATTTTCTCGTGTACGCAGCTTACGGCATCGTCTGGCTGACGCATCTCATTGTGGTGTCCCGAGGGGTTGTTACCTATTTCGTGCCCAAATTGACCAGGGCTTCCATCGAGGGACATTCCATAATCCTTCCGGCGGTGGCTATCGTTGCCAGCATTCTGTGGGTGCTGGTAATTATAGGATTCATGATACGGCTGGTCGTGGGAGGTTTGGCGCGTGGGAAGCGCGCTTTACTACCTGCCACCGAAAGTGTAAAGACCGAGCCGTCTCCGTATCCGATAGAGCAGGTGGCTCAGTTTCTCCGTAACACCCCGCTCCTGTCACAGATTCCCGATAATTCAATCAATACTCTGGCTGAAACAGTACAGTATGCAACGGTAAATCCGGGTAAAAAGATTGTCGTGGAAGGAGAAATGGGCCGCTCCCTGTATTTTATCTATAGCGGTGAAGTGGCTATCCTCAAAGAAAACGAAGTTGGAGATCCGGTAAAGGTAGCGTCCCTGGGAGCCGGCGACATCTTCGGTGAAATCGCGCTTCTGGAGAAGGTCAGGCGGACCGCCAGCGTGGCGGCCAGTGAGCCGACCGAGTTATATATATTGCCAAAGCAAGCTTTTGATGACCTCCTGCTGGCAGAGGTGGGCGCCAACACTATCCGCCGAGCCATCCAGGTGTGTGCATTTCTTAAAAAATCCTCTCTTTTCGCGGATTGGGTGGACCGTGAGCTCATGGAAGCCTCGGCCCATTTCCAGGGGAAGCAGTATACAAGAGGGCAGCAGATATTAACCAAAGGGCAGTCAAACGACTCCCTTTTCCTGCTCTACGAAGGGCAGGTAGTGGTCAGTGATGGCGATAAAATTTTGGCAGAGCTCGAACGGGGAGATTTTTTCGGTGAGATAAGCCTTCTGCGCTCGGTTCCCTGTACCGCCGATGTGTCCGCAGAAACGGATATAACCGTATTTACTCTTCTCCATGAAGACTTTGCCCGTTTGTGCCTGTCCCGGAGCACCGCCCTGTCGGCCCTTCAAAAGACGGCCGAAGCACGGGTTGGGAAGGCAGTACCTGAAGGGGGTGTTGCGTCATGATTGGTGTGATGCTGATGAAGCTCATGCCGCTTATGGCAGCCGGCTATTTTACCGCTTCCAGCATGAATATGTTCGATGACATAATCAACAGGGTAACTATCGTAAGGGACGAGTACAACTGTCAGATCATCAACAAGCAGATCATGCTCCGCTGTACTCTCAAGGGGAACTACCCACCGGAGTACACCGCCGAAGATGTCATCAAGGCGCTCAAAGAAGAAGATTATCTTGCCGAGCAAAGCCCGTTTCCCTTTGGGTGCGACCTCCACCCGGCCGAAGGTAACGATCCTCCATACTTCTACGTCGATTACGAGAAATGGGAGGCTAAAACAGGGGACAAGAGTGTTCAAGACGCAGTGGGAGGTCTCCTTGAATCGGTGGATGAAGTGAAAAAGCAGCAGGATAAACAGCGGGAAGCCGCCGAGCAGATGAAAGACGTGCTGGAGGAATTTAAGCAAAGCCAGGAAGGCCAGGAAGGTCAGGACGGAGAAAAGAAGGAAGAAGAGTATTATTTTGTCGACTTCAATTTCTAGCCCAGCTGTTCTACGGCACCCAGTCAATCTTCGAGAGGCCTGAAGACTGATTCAAGCAAAGAAGGCCCGTTTACTGCGGAGGTACCAAGAATGACATTCATGAAAACCATGAGGCAACGAAACGCGGGAAAAGGTTTTACCACCATTGCGGGATTCGTCATGGTTTTGCTGGCCCTGGGAGGTTACATCTTCCTGTCCCGGATGCAGGCGTCCGCCGCCTACCACTGTGAGCAGGGAAAACTCTATCTAAGCAAGGGCCAACTTAGCAAAGCCATCGAAAAACTGGAGCAGTCGGTAGACATCGATTCCGAGTTCCAGGATGCCAAGGTACTGCTGGGGAAGGCCTATTACAAAAAGGGCATCTCTTCACGCGACCTGGCTGCCCGTGAAGACTTGCTACGGAACGCTTCTCTGATGACCGGCGGCAAATCTGAACTGCCAATTTCCAGGAAACTTTCGGAAACCTACTTTGCCATGGCAAAAGCCAATACCCGGGCAACCAGGAAAATCGAACTTCTCGTGAAATCTCTCCAGTTTGCTCCGGACGAGAACGTACTCGACATATTAAAGCTCATGAAGACTGCCTCCGACGAGATAGGCGATTACACGGATGTTATGAAAACCGTTAACAATTATTATGAAAAAATGCAAACTTCCGAGCTTCGCCAACTGTTGATAGATTGCTCTATTTCCGCCTCTGAAGCGGCAATCACCGTTCACGACAAGGTATCTCTGCTTGAAGATGCCAGAAAACTTGATCTTACGAACACGGGTATCGGTCAACAACTGGCTCTGGCCAAAGTTGAAATGGCATCAACGGTATCATCCTCATTTAAAGCCATCACCCTGTGTGAGGAAGCGCTCAAACTCGATACCGAGTGCCGGCCGGCCAGGGAAAAGCTGGCTGAATTGTACCTGGCAGAAGCCCAAAAAGCCGCTACTTCCACTCTGAAAGATGGCTGGCGACAGAAGGCTAAAAGAGTACTTCCCAATTACAAAGAAGTCCTTAAGGCAATTTCTGCAAGGAAGTCAACCGCTGCCAGTAAGACAACCGCTGCCAGTTCGCCTGAACCTGAATCGGCCGAAACTCCACCGAAAGTCGCCGAACCGGTTGAACCGGTAATACATGTTGAACCTGTTGTTACAGTCAAACCGGTCAAACCGATGAGCCTCGATAAAATTGCCGTCCTCAAAGATGCGGGAGAACGGGTAAAGCAGTTGGAAGTGGCGCTGGGGCACAAACCGCAGGCTAAGGGATTCGTTATGCTGGCAGAAGCATACGAAGAGATGAGATTTAAAACCCTGGAACGGGTTCTGGAAATGAACCCGGATCATCGTGAATCGAGAAAGATCCTATCCGAGACGTATTTTCAACGCGGCCTGGCAGCAGGCAGCGTGGATGAAAAAATGATGTGGTACGAGCGGGCTGCGCAATGTAACCCGGCATACGTCAATGCATTTCACAACCTGGGAGTGCTTCTCGAAAAGAAGAAACGTTACGATGACGCTATCAAACGGTACGAACAGGCGATCAAGGCTGATTCATCCTTTGCCTCGTCGTATCTGAGATTGGGGGTTCTCTACTATCAGAAGCGGTCCGATCCAGGGAAAGCCGCTGACTGTTTCAGGACATATCTGAAACTCGACCCCAACAGCGGGACTGCCAGGAAAGTAGCCAAGCAGCTCAAGGCTCTCGAAAAAATGATCAAATAGACTTCGGTATCGTTACCGCAGGACCATGCACTTACAAATGATTTACTTACATTATACATCCACCCCGCTATGAAAGGGTTCCATCATGTCTGATCTTGTTCTCTTTAACACCCTGACCCGCACAAAGGAGCGGTTCGAAAGCATTACTCCTGGAAAGGTGGGTTTTTACACCTGCGGACCTACCGTTTACTGGTATCAGCATATCGGGAACCTCAGGAGCTATGTGTTTGCCGATGTGCTTAAACGGGTTCTTCTCTACAACGGTTATTTGGTTAACCATGTCATGAATGTGACCGATGTGGGACATTTGACCAGTGATGCCGACACCGGCGAGGACAAAATGGAAAAAGCCGCCCAACGGGAAGGGAAAAAAGCAGAAGACATAGCGAATTATTATTGGGATGTTTTCAGGAATGACCTGAATAAATTGAATATAGGGGAACCGGATATCTGGTGTCGGGCTACCGAGCATTTAGACGATCAAATAAACCTGGTAGTGAAGCTTCAAAACCGGGGATTCACCTACAGGACCGATGACGGTTTATATTTTGATACATCAAAACTACCGGATTACGGCCGGATAGCACGGTTGAAAGCAGAGGGGCTTCAGGCGGGAAAACGGACCGACATGCGTGCCAAGCGGAATCCAACCGATTTTGCCCTGTGGAAGTTTTCCCAACCGCCGGGAAGCCGGCAGCAGGAGTGGGAATCTCCCTGGGGAATAGGTTTTCCTGGATGGCACGTGGAATGCTCGGCTATGTCATCACGGTATCTGGGGCACCAGTTTGATATTCACTCCGGGGGTGAAGATCATATTTCCGTACATCATACCAACGAGATTGCTCAATCGGAAGCCGCCTTCGGGGTCACACCCTGGGTGAAGTTCTGGATGCATGGTGCATTTCTGACCTATAAGGGAGAAAAAGTCAGTAAGAGCACCGGTGGCCTGTACACGGTCAGCGAACTTCAGAACCTTGGATTTAAACCGCTTGACTATCGTTATTTATGCCTCAACGCCCATTACCGCAAGAAACTCAATTTCTCCATAGAAGCTCTCGAGCACGCTCGGAATACCTATGACCGGTTGAAAATCGTGATTCGAGACCTCAAGGCCGCCGGCAGAAAAGGAAAAGAAAAAGAGTATGGTGACCGTTTTCGGCAGGCAGTCAACGATGATCTCAATATGCCGCAGGCGCTGGCGGTGTTATGGGATATGATGCGTGACCAGGAGATGGACTCAGAGGCGGCTCTCAATTGCATTGAAATCATGGATACCGTGTTTGGCTTGTCTCTTCTGCAGGAAGAAGAGATCGAGATTGACGACGGTATTGAACGGTTAATTGAAGAGCGGGAGCATGCCAGGAAGCAAAATGATTTCGCTCGGGCCGATGAAATTCGTGATGATCTGAAAGCGCGGGGGATTGTTCTGGAGGATACTCGGGATGGGGTTAGATGGCGGAAGGTATGACATGAACTATGATGTCAGATCGGAAAAGGAAATTCTTAGCCAGTATCTTCAGGAGGATGAGAAGATCCTCTGGGTCGGACAGCCTGAAAAAGCGGTTTTCATCGGATTTTTGTTAAGGAAAGAAGTACCGGTGGGAAGTCTCGTGGTGGCCGTGGCGGCTCTGTTGACGTACCTGATGACCCGTGAAGTGAAAGAACAGGGTATTGTAATGGGATTTATGGTCGGCACCATTACAATTCTCTACATACTCAAAGTAGTTTCGTACTACTCCCAGATCAAGGTGACCGAGATGAAAGCCGTTTTTGGTGTGACCAATACCAGGGTGTTGAGTCACTGCGAAGGGCGCAAGGTGCGGCAGATATCCATAGACAGCCAGTTGGACCTCATGGTAAGCGAAACCAGGGTACATTTCACCAATTTGAACACAGGGACGACCTGGAGTTTCTGGGGCCTCCGGCGGCCGGAAACGGTGGGTGCTCTGATAACAGCGGTGTCCAAAGAAGACTATAATGATGACGAAGAGGATATCTGGTAGCTGCTGAAGCAGGCGGCCTGTCCGATGAAAAACTCTGCCTTTTTCCTGCAAATTGTTGGATCGGAATGTGAATACGGTCTATCCAATCGGTCTCAGATATCTGGCCTCGTATGACATCATTCAGTACCAAAGCCAAGCAGTCTCGCCATCAAGCAAGGAATGAAGAAAGCACGGTTTACTAAAATGAGGCATTGCATTCAAAGGCCGCCGTGCATATAATAGTGCCATCATGAGAAAGGGGGAAGTACTAAGATGAAGGTTTCAAAGTGTGTGTGTATTGCTCTTATCGGTCTGATGTTGTCTGTATCACCGGCGCTGGCCGAAGGAGACGGCAAGCTCTCCGTGGCAGTCGGAACCTGGCTGCAGGAACTCGATGGATCTGTCAAGGTTACCGAGGGAGCAGTGATCGGTGACACCCTCAACCTGCAGAACACCCTGGGGCTCGACGACGACAGCCCCGTGTGCCTCTCGTTCACCTACAAGGGCGGTCCCAACTACAAGATCAAGCTCAATTACGCCAGTATGGAGAACGAGGGCCGCAAGCAGATGACTCAACAAATCACCTATAAAGGGATTAATTACGATGCGGATACCCTTCTTACATCATCTATAAAGACGACGCTGATCGACATCGACTACTACCGGTATCTCAAGGAGACCGACACCGGCAAGGTCTCCCTGCTGCTGGGCCTCCGGATGTTTGACTTCGAGGCGTCGATTACCGGTGAAGTCATCAATGTTGCCACTACAAGGGCGGAATCATTCGATGCTCCCATTCCGGTCATCGGCCTGGCTGGTTACACCCAGTTCAACGAAAAGATCAAGCTGTACGGGCAGGTCGGCTGGCTGGAAGTCGACTCCGGTGATGACGGCGGTGCGGTCACCGATCTGGACCTGGGGCTTGTGTACAAGATCCAGGACGATCTTAAGGCAGTTGTCGGTTACCGGATGCTCGACCTGGAAGCCGACTCGGGTGATGACCACGCCGAAATGGAATTCTCCGGTGTCAAATTCATGATCATGAAGAAGTTCTGACCACTGTAAAGTAGTATTGATTCTACTCCGCCGTACCGCCTGGTACGGCGGTTTTTTTTACCGGTCCAAACTGTTTGGAAAAACTTGCCTGCTTGTATTAGCATCCCCGCTGGTATCAAGCGCACTCAAAGCGAGATATTCTTGAAAGAAGAGTATAATGCTTCTGTGGAGGAATCGATGACGTTTATATGTGCACAAGGTCGTCTGGTCACCCTGGTAAAACCGGGAGAGGGTCCCTTGAATCTCGCGCTCAAGGGGGGGGGGCGGAGGATCATCGCGCGCGATGCCCTGATCGGATTTTCCTTTCATCCGATCTCCGTCAGGGACGAGGACGGCACCGAGCGGCGGCTGGAGTTGACGGAGAAAACATTTTCAGCAGTACTGCCCCTGGTTCATCCGAACATCGCGCAGTCTGCTTCCAGCAAGCTCAAAGAGTTCGGGCGTCGCCTGGAGCTTGCCGGCGGTGTGTTCGATCTGCTGGCAGCACCGGTGGCGGCCGATCTTCAGGAAGGCAGAATCTGTCTTCCTGAAAACGGTCTGCGGTACCTGCTCATCAGCGATATCTACGACCCGGCCCGCTACGATGCCGATTCGGTGCTCAAGTATATGTCAGGAATCGGATATTTCAGCCGGTTCAAACGGGGACTGGTCAAGCTGGTTGAGATCGTGCACTGCCTTTCCCGCGAAGAAGAAGAACGTCTGCTCATGGTGTTGTTTCATCAGGAACCGGAAATCTACTCTCTGGTGACCGACCTTCTTTTCTCGCTCTATTTGCTGCCGCTGCTCACCCGCCGTGAGCGTTTCGAATTCGTCTCCACTCTTGATGACTACTGTATTGCCCGGGCCCTGTGGAAAATGGACAGAGCCGTCTATGAAGCCGTGGCCGAATCGCTTTCCCGGCGTAGAAAAACCTGGGTTGAGAAACTGCGTGATGATCTTGACCGTGAGCCGTCAGGGAAAAGCCTGGAAGCGTTGGCCGACATAGAACAGGAGTTCAAGCGATATCTGAAAGGAAATTTCAGCCGTCTGCTGCAACCAGAGGGCAGCAGCGGCCTCGTCGTTAAACGGGATGTTTTAAAAAATTACCGCAAAGATCTTCACGGGATGCTGGTGTGCGAACGGGGGACCGCTCTGCAACGGTACCTGGTGCCGGTTGGGAGGGTCCAGAACCACACGGTGTTTATGCTGACCAGCCCTGCTGACCTTCTCCTTCTGTTCAGCTGCAGCGGGTATTGCGAGTTCGTTGACATTCCCGAAGGGAGTTACATCTACTACCAGCAGAGGGATGACGATCAGATCGTCTACATCGCCCTGGTTCACCGGGGAGCATTGAAGGAAGGTGCTTTCAAGTATTTCGCCACAGGAACTCCAGGTGCAACGGAGTTCTTGTGAAATACCTGAACTGGTGATAATATGAATACACCATTGTCAGCGGCGGCCCGGAACTTGACGGATCGACCTGCATATAGAAAAAAGGTACCGGTATGAAATCTGACGAAAATCAGAATCTTATCAAGCAGATACAACGCTTAAAGCAGGACAAAAACGCGGTCATACTGGTTCATTATTACCAGATGATGGAAGTACAGGAAGTGGCGGATTACACTGGTGATTCCCTTGGGTTGTCGGTGGAGGCATCCAGGACTGATAAAGATGTCATCGTTTTCTGCGGAGTACATTTCATGGCCGAGACAGCCAAGATCCTCAACCCGTCAAAGACGGTTCTTCTGCCCGTACGTACCGCCGGCTGCCCCATGGCGGACATGGTGGATACTTACCATATAGAAGCGCTGAAAAAACGCTATCCAGGGGCCGCCGTGGCTTGTTATGTCAACACCACTGCTGCGGTAAAGGCGGCTTCTGATATCTGCGTGACTTCCGCCAACGCTGTGGAGGTGGTCAGGTCCCTTAAAGAGCGGCAGGTCATTTTCATCCCCGATAAAAACCTGGGCAATTACGTGCAAAAGCAGGTGCCGGAAAAAGAAATAATAACTCCGGACGGGTACTGTTACGTTCATCAGAAATTCTCACTGGATGACGTGGCAAAAGCAAAAGAGACCTATCCCGACGCGGTTCTGGTAGTCCATCCGGAATGCCCGCCGGAAGTGGTGGCACTGGCCGACTGCGTGTGCTCCACCGGGGGGATGCTCCCCTTTTCCAAAAACACTCCGGCGGATACCATCATCGTGGGTACCGAGATGGGAATGATCCAGAGGCTTTCTCAGGATGTACCAGGTAAGACATTACTTTCCCTGGGCAATTCCAAGGTCTGCACCAATATGAAAAAAACCACGATTAAATCCGTCTTCGATTCCCTTAACAACAATCAATATCAGATAACAGTTCCAGAGGCCATCGCCGAGAAGGCCCGGATAAGCGTGGAGCGTATGCTGGCGGTCAAGAAGTAATCCGGCATGGATCCTGTTAAGGACCCATGCCGGACCATCCTTCCAGACCGGTTTCTGCGGAAAAACACGGTCTCGCCGTTGCGCTAAAAAGCGGATTAGCCGTTCCGCTCACAAGCGCTAGCCGTTGCGCTTGAGCTTACCTGCCCGCAGGGCCCAGCGCTCCACCCGCCCGAAGATAACGAACCCCAGTGGAAGCAGGATGAACCCCGTGGCAATCAGCCTTCCCATGTCCGGAAGCAAACTCACCGTGGAAGCACCATCCAGGAGCGCAGCCCGCACCGCCCGGATGGTGTACGTTGCCGGTGACAGCCAGGAAAGGGGCTGCAGCCACACCGGCAGGGTGGTCACCTCGTAGTACACCCCGGATATCAGGAGCAGAAATCCCTCCAGGATGTGTGACGCCTGGGAGCCTTTTTCCGGAGACAGGATGGGAAACACTGCCGCAATAAGCCCAAGTCCCATCAGCGCCATGCTGGAGAGCAACAGCACCAGCAGGGCACCTGTCACGTTTGACCGTCCCATTTCGAAGTCGAAGAAGAGCATCACCACCAGCATGACCGCCACCGTTCGGATCATTCCGTACAGTGAGGCGTAGGTGCACATACCGCTGAGGTGCACCAGCCGGTGGATTGGGGAGGCGAAGGTGAACTCGATGGTCCCTTCCCACCGCTCCCAGCTGATGGACTCCGACACTTCGTGAAAGATTACCGAGAGGTACCCCCACATGAGGGCTCCGATAACCAGGTACAAAACCCGGGAGTTGTCTTCTCCTCCACCAAACTGGATCCCGATCAACCCGATAGTAAGGGTATTGACGATGGTGTAGAAGAGGAACACGATCTCCCATGACAGGTACCGTTTCAGCAGATTGAACTGGCGCTCTACGAAGGCGAAGGCGCCCTGATATGCTCCGCTGATCGTGTTCATTGTACTCATCTCCTCTTCTTGGTTCCCAGGAATCCAGAGAGCGGAAGTGACAGACGTACTGCGTCCTGATGATTACATCCGCTGTTGATTACTCCCGCTTCTCCGCATCCCCGGTTAGCTGTTCGCCTGTCAAATCGAGGAAGAGATCCTCCAGGCTTGATTCTTCCCTGGACGACAGCGCCTTCAGCTCGTCACACGTGCCGCAGGCGATGATCTTCCCCTTGGATATGATGGCGATTCTGTCACAGAGCTTCTCCGCCTCTACCATGTCGTGGGTGGTCAGGATCACCGTGGTGTCATTAATGTTTCTGACATTCATGATGAAGTCCTGCACCTCCCGTTTGGACCTCGGGTCGAGCCCGGTGGTGGGCTCGTCCAGCAACAGCAGCATGGGCGAGGTCATCAGTGCACGGGCAATGGCTACCTTCTGCTGCATTCCCCGGGAGAGGTTCTCTACCGAGGTGTACAGGTCCCTGTGCTTCAAACCGAACTCGTACAGGACCTGTTCAGTCTGCCTGAGCCCTGATTCAACCTCTACACCGTAAAGCCTGGCTGCATAGGTGAGATTCTCCATGGCGTTCAGTTTTCTGAAGAGAGACGCCTCTACCGATACCCGGTTGAGGTACCTCCTTATCTCCCGGGGACTGTCCAGTACTGACTGTCCGAATACCGTGATTTCGCCCTGGTCGGGAAGAAGGAGGGTGGCAACCAGGCGGATCAGGGTTGATTTTCCCGATCCGTTGGGCCCCAGCAGACCGAATATCTCGCCGTTTCCCACCGTGATGTTGATGTCCTCCAGAACGCGCACTTTCGATGGCGGTGAAAAAAAAACCCGGGCGGTCCCGATCATGGTACGGAAAATCTGACCGATCCGGGATCCGTTCCCGTTCCCACCATTTCCGGGAACATCGGATGTGCGGTCCTTCTTCTTGCTGGAGTGCTCTTTTTCGTAGAAGGACTTGTGAACGTTTCTGAGAACCAGTGCTTCACTCATGATGACTCCTCCTTCCTCTTTCAAAAAATAAAAAAAATGTGGCCGCAGGCACAGATCCTGCGGCCACATAATTACATTACACAATAAAACCGCAGGTGTTGCTGCCACCTGCGGTTAGGGTCCGAGTGTATCGGTATCCTTATTCCGGAGGTGGCAAGGAGAGCGCAGTACTCCCCTTAAAGATCAACCTTGGAATCTGACGCTGTCCCATAGTTCCTCCCTCACGATCATCTGCCGGTCATACCATTGGTCATGGTTGAACATCACGTTTGCTGCCTTCCTGTCCCGTTCATGGCGCCGCGTGCGGTACTAGTCTTTCCAAGAAGGTAGCAATATGTATGCCAAAAATTAAATACCGATGAAAATCTGTTCTGCTTTCCAGAACCGTAGTAGGGTGATAACAGGAAAAAAGTTACGAAAAAAAAATGCCGCAGCAAGTAACTATCTGAAAATTGCATCATAAATACCGCTGATTCCATGGGAATGTGTACATAAAAATTGGACACAATGTATAAAAACTGACAGGGAGCGATGATTGGTCATCGTCCTTGAAATGGAACAGTGCTTTGTACTACACTCTGGTGGTAACGATGCAGCTTTTCTCTGGCGCCTGAAAGGTCCGGTATGTTTGGTAAACACTGCAATGTAGTCCTGCAGGTACTGGTTTCCATTTATTTTTTCATTATCCCCTTCTTCATAATAGTGCACGATCTTCGTGATCCGGCTTTTCACACAAACGGCGTGACCCGCTGGGCGGTCAGGCTGCACAAGCGGTTGACGCCGCGACTCCATCGCTGGGCCCGGGACCGTTTACGGACCAAGGCGGGAAAAAAGCTCGGCGTCGATAATATTTCGGGGACCGAATGGCCGCTTTTTGGCTGTATGTTTTACCTGTTGGGCACTGAGGCGCTGCAGGTAGAGTGGGAAAAGGACCGCAGCATTTCCGATGTTGCTCCCAGGGACTACGCTGCCGAAGCGATAACTTCCGCAGTAGACCTGGTAACCGATCCCGGGCACGCTTCCTGGGTAAAGGAACATTGGGGAGATGATTATCTTCACATCGAGAATGTCTTTTACCGTATGCTGCTGATAAGCTCAATAACCAGCCACTACAACCTGCTCGGTGAAAAGCACCATCTCCCGCTTCTCAAGGACCAGGTGGAAAGTATGTCCCGGGAACTGGCTGAATCACCTCACGGCGTGCTGGACGATTATCCCGGGGAGTGTTATCCAACGGATGTTCTCTCCGCTATCGCGGCCATCGGCCGGGCCGACAAAGTGCTCGGGACCGATCACTCGGAATTCATCATGCGTTCCCGCCGTGGATTCTCCGGGGAGTGTCTTGATGAGAGGGGGCTGCCTCCGTATGGGGCTGTAGCTGTCACCGGTGAGCCTCTGGGGACTTCACGGGGCTGCGGAGTTGCTTACGGTCTCATTTTCAGCCCCGAGATCTGGCCTGAAACCGCCCGGCAATGGTACCCGCAGTTTGAAAAATATTTCTGGCAGAAACGGTATGGCGCGGCAGGTTTCAGGGAGTATCCGGTGGACAGAACGGGCTACGACTGGTATTTCGATGTGGATGCCGGTCCCGTGACTTTCGGATACGGCTTTGCCGCCTGCGCTTTCGGTCTGGCCGCCGCCCGTACCAACGGCCGGTTCGACCAGGCATTCCCGTTGCTGGCGGTCAACCTTGTGGCCTGCTGGCCGCTGCTCGATGGCACCCTTCTTTTTCCCCGTATACTCTCCAATGCCGCTGATGCTCCCTACCTCGGGGAATCCTGCATGGTTTTTATCATTTCCCGCCAGCCCGCTCATGGCTTCACCGTAAAGGAGGGGGGAGCAGTCCCCGTTTTCGTGCATGTGATGCTTGCGCTGTACCTGCTGGCCGGATTGACGTTAGCTGCGGGGGGCTGGTGGCGGCTTCGGCGTTTGAAAAAACGAGCTGAGGAATTCAAACCAGGGTTCGTCAAGCTGCAATACTCGTTGTGGGGAGGATTCACCCTGGCCGGGTTAGCCTGCTTGTTTACCGGCAGTTACCTGCCGGCATTGTTTTTCCTGTTGTGTGCGCAACTCTTACCTCGGTAATGGAGACAGGAGATGTAATGTATTATGGACAGAACCATTATTGACTGCCACGCCCAAACGGAGACAGGAGATGTAATGTATTATGGACAGAACCATTATTGACTGCCACGCCCAAACGGAGACAGGAGATGTAACGTATCATGGACAAGACCATCGTTGACTGCCACGCTCACGCATGTTTGTTCTCCGGTGACGATGAAGGCAACATTTTCCGTCCCCCTCTAATGAAACGTTGGCTGCCCGGTTACCTGAAGAAACGGTGCGGTATCCCCCGTGATGACCCTTCTCCCAATGACACCTATCTGGCTCTTCTGGCCAGGGAAATTAGTGAGTCTGACTACGCGCAGAAAGCCGTGGTGCTTGCCTCTGACGGCATCTATGACGAGCGGGGAGAACTGGACGCGTCCAGAACGTGCTTCCTGATCACCAATGACTATGTTTGTAAGAAAACCGGCTCATACGGTGAATTGCTTTTCGGGGCATCGATAAATCCTGCCCGGAAGGACGCGCTGAATGAACTCGAACGTTGCCGGGAGCACGGTGCGGTTCTCAACAAGGTGCTGCCGAATATCCAGCATTTTGATCCGGGCGAGCAGCGTTATGTGCCGTTTTTCCGGAAGATGGCGGAGCTGAATATGCCGCTCCTGGCTCATGCCGGCTACGAGTTTACGTTGCCGGGGGCCAACCAGGAACTGGGCGACCCGGCCCGTCTCCGCACTGCCCTGGAAGCCGGAGTGACGGTGATCATCGCTCACGCCGGCAGCACAGGATTGCCCTTCGGTGAAAAATACTTCGGTACCGTTCAACGCCTGGTGGCCACCTATCCCCGGGTGTACCTGGATACTTCCGCGCTCACACTGCCCAGTCGCGCCCCCATGCTATTCAAACTGCGGCGCTGTGATAAACTGCTCCAACGGTGCATCTTCGGTACCGATTATCCGCTTCCCTCCTATGTGTTTCCGTACGCTTTTTCACTTCCGAGAGGAAAACTGAAAGAGATAACCGGGGTGAAGAATTATTTCGACCGGCAGATTCTGCTGTTTAAAGCTCTGGGAATCAATCTGTCCGAGACTGCTGGCAGCAGCTTATTTACTTGAGCACGATGTAAAACCCCTACTAGCTTTAGCTATGGGAAGATATCAATTAGTAGGTGGTAGTGCTCTGCAGGTATATCACTCTATCAGCAGGATGGCGTACCGGTCCATAGCCTGCGTGTAATCGGTCAGCACACCGATAGACAGGCCGCAGGTCCGGACCGTGGCGAACACGTCAACGGCCAGCGCTTCGGGGCTTGGGCGGGCTACCGCTTTGTTGACGCATTTTTCGCGGCTGCCGATACAGGTGCGGCACCAGGCACAGTCGTCGGTGAACATGATGAAGGCTTTGTAGTAGCCGGCCAGAAACACCCGGCGTTCCACCTCCAGGAGTTTCAGGTTTATCTCCCGGCACCAGGCGGTGCGGTCTTCCGGTTGATCGACTGTTCCGGCGAAATGGAAGATGACCGCTTCACGGTAGTCCCTGACAAACTCACGGCACTCGGCCACCGGCGGTACGTGGGGAGGACAGGTGGCATTGAGCGCGTAATGCGGACAGCCGAACATGCATTTGAACCGTACCCATTGGGCGACGATTATGTCATCTGCCTTGATCCAGGTGTAGTTTGAATGCCCTTGCTGCTCAAACAGCGCGTTGAGTTCATTACGGTCGGCCATACCGGTGAATCATCCTCCTGTCTTAAAATGCGGTTCGAGACATTATATACCACGTTGATATGATCCATTACCAGGTAGCCTAATTTGAAACAAAATGATATATCACATACTATAGTAAGGTAAATAAGCAGAAATGTAATCCGGGGGTAGTGGTGCGTCCCGTATCCGGGTTGGCTGGAGGTTTCAGGAATGTTCACACGGCGGTGCTTCTTTATTGTAACGGCAATGATACTCTTTGTAGCAGCGGTTCCTTTCAGGGGTGCTGCGGCGGAACCGGTTCCCGATGTGCAGGAGACCCTGGATGACATGAAAATTCTCTGGGAAGGGTACCAGGATGTAACGGCGTTCCAGGACGAATACCGTATCGAGCTTTGGAAAGCCGGGGTATATATAGATTCGTTCAAGGCTGGCGACTACATCACCAAGCTCAACGCTACCATGGAAGCCTACCGTCTGATTACATCGGAGCGCGGTAAGCAGATGACCCGGGACGGGGTTGCCATGTACGATACCTATGGCGAACACGCTCTGAGAGTAGTGAGAAAACACTGTCCCGTCGGTGCCGATGGCCGAATAAGCAATGAAGACATCCGCCGTACTTCAAAGAAGATGGCCTACTCGTATATGATGTACGAATGGAAACAGCACCCCATTGCCTACACCTTCATGCCCTGGAAGCTGGCGGCGGCTTACCGGGAAGGTTACGACATGACCTACAAGTCTCTCAAGGTCTACCAGGATGCGGTGGAGCTCTGGTATGACGAAAACCCGATTTCGAAGCTCATTCGTCAATTTGTCGGTGGCAATTTCGATATCGATGTGGATGACTACGATATCCATGACCTCATCGATCTTTTGAACTACGATGATTTCGACCCGAACGATTCTTTTAGAAATATTGACGATCCGTACGCCGCCCCGTCAACGGATTCGCAGGGTATCCGCCTGGACCGGTCAGAGGATTTCTAAGAGCATTCCCCTTATACAAATATTCATTCCGGGCCGTCGGTAACGGGCTGAGCCGCAATAGATGACACGTTCACCACTATATCTTTTTGTGGATCACCGCCGTCATCCTGTCCGTTGATTCCCAGGCTGTACAAAATGATCGAACCATCCTCTCCGTACTTGAAAAGCATGGGACTGTTCTCCATGGGATCCACGGCGCAGGAGCCCGCCTGCTGGGTAAATTTGGTGTCGGAAATAATATCGGGTCGGCGTTTGTGTTTTCGCTGAAACAGCCGGGCCATGCCTCCCAGGGTAATCAAACGGTACTCGATATCGGTCCGGGCTATCTCTGTAACCACCTGGCTGAAATTGGGGAAAGCCACCGCCAGCAGTGGGTGCTTGTTGAACGGTGCCGGCAGCGGGTGGGTTTTCCCCTGGCGCGCCCTGACCGCTTTTTGAAATCCCCTGACGATGCCCAGTTGTTGTCCGTATCCGGCTGTTTTTGCTTTTTTTATAACCTCACTGAGCTTGTTGATAGGGACCAGTGGATCACCGTACCAAGAGTTCAGTATCCCCATGGTTACCGGGTGTTCCTCCTTGAGCATTCGGGACATGGTCTGGTTGAGGGCTTTTTCCGCCTGCAGGCCTTCATCGAACCAGTAAAAGAGGTCCACCGAGGCAGAGCGGTTGATTATGCCTTTTTCCAGCGCCGGTATCGTGTCATCTTCCGGGGCTCTCTGCAGGTACATATGCGTGGCCAGTCTGTTGGTAAAAGCTATCGCTGAGCGCTGCAGCAATACTTCCACCAGGGTGGGAAATCCTCGTTCTCCCACGGCCAGGGCGCGGGCCGAGCGTACTCCCGCCATGTCGGCCATGACGGCAAACTCAATATCACCGGAGCGCAGGGCGTATTCTCCCAGTACTGACATCAGTTTGATTGTAGTGCGGGTAACCGGGAGCGGAGCGGACCCTTCCACCCAGTAATATTCTGGAATGTCCGCGGACCGCTCGGCTGAATCAGGCTCTTTGGCCGCCAGGATTGTAATTACCTGCCGTAACGGTTCGTTTGTTTCCCAGAGCTGCTTGAGATACTCGTCCGTCAGCCTGGAATCACCGGAATCGAGCATGTCCATGATCTCTTCCGGTGAGGGGCTGGAACCGGGTGAGGAACCGTCGTCCGGAGCGGTTCCGGGTAGGACTGGAATGGAAACACTGTCATTTATTCCTTGAATCAGCTCGATATCCTGTTTAAGCGGCCAATCGGTTTTTGTTTTTTTTATCCAATCAAACTGAAATGTCTCTTTCTTATAGGGAGTGGATTCATGGGGTTTGGTCAACTTTGCCACGTAATATACAAATGCTCCCATTGCCAGTGCGGTCAGGACCATGAAAACTGTCAGAAGTCTCCGAATTATTTTAAAACGCATACTGCTTCCTTCGTATCAGTATTTGCTTGAAATGAGCCTATTTTTCCAAAACGATTATATCACACCGTATTGCTTCACCACCTGTCAAACGAATTATCATTTACCTGTTTTTTTTCCTCCATCGCCGTTGCCATTCCCGCAAATTCTCTCTGAAACATAATTCAACGGTAGGCCACAGAGAATAATTGCAGTAAAATAGTCTTGAGGTAAGGAGGTAATTGCTATGAACTGTCCCAGGTGCACCACTACCGGAATGATCCCCATGATGACCCGGCAGGGCGTCGAGATTGATTACTGTCCCGACTGCCGCGGTATCTGGCTGGACAAAGGAGAGATCTATTACTTTACCAAGCAGCCGGCCGATATCTACCGCGAGCTGAAAGAGGCTGCTAAACACGGCCGGCCGGGCAATCGCGCCTGCCCCCGTACCGGGCATAAAATGAATGAGATCAAGGTCCTGAACGGGGAGGTCGCACTGGATTATTCGCCTTACTCGGGCGGAATCTGGTTTGACGATTCAGAACTGGAAACCCTGCTTGCCCATTATGGTGATACCTTCAGTCTCCAGATCGACCGGACTGCTTCGGCCTATGCCGTTCCCGGCGCTGTCGCCCCCGGCGCCGCATTTTCAGATGAACCTCTTGATTTAAGCTCCGACATCGGGGCACAACTCGATGCACCCGGTAATTCACAGACAGGAGGAGTGGCCGCTTCAGCCGGAGCATCGATTTCATCTGCTCCTCCCCTTCGCCGGCTGCCGAGGGGAGCGCTGCCGGTGCTTCCCAGCCTGGCGGTCCGTTCGGTAAGCGTGCTGTTTCTGCTGTACGCCTTGCTCACGGTGGTGCTGATTACCGCCACCCTCTTTACCCCGCTCACGCCCGAAGTCGCCCTGATAACGTCGGTTATTATCGCCGCCTTCCAGTTCCTGCTGGGACCTTATATTATGGACCTGACACTGCGGTGGTTCTACAAGGTGCGGTGGGTGTCGTGCGAACAGCTTCCCGGGCATTTGAAATCCTTTATCTACAGCACCTGTATGAAACACAAGATGAAACATCCTCGTATGGGTATCATCATGGATGGTTCCCCCAATGCTTTCACTTATGGCCACACTCCCAACAACGCGCGGATTGTCATCACCCGGGGGCTCATGGATCTATTAAGCGAAGAAGAGGTCAAGTCAGTGGTGGCCCATGAAATAGGCCACGCGCTGCACTGGGACATGCTGGTCATGACCATGGCCCACCTGGTGCCAATGATCCTGTATTATATCTATCGGACCCTCATCCGGATGAGGTCCAGGGGCAAGGACAACTCAGCGCCCATCAGGATCGGTATCGCCATTGGCGCGTACATACTCTACATTGTTTCCGAGTACATAGTACTGTGGCTGTCCCGCACCAGGGAGTACTATGCCGACCGCTTCGCCGGAAACGAAACCGGCAACCCCAATGCCCTGGCCAGCGGCCTGGTCAAGATCGGGTACGGGCTGGCCGGCAAGGATTCGCAGAAGCAGCAAAAAGAGAAGTCCGGTGGCCGGCAGACCGGCCTTTCGGCGGTGGGAGCCCTGGGCATATTTGATTCCAAAGCCGGTGTGTCCATGGTGGCGTCATCCATATCGTCTGTCAGCGCCGCCCGGTCCATGGGAGGTGAGGTCGACAAAGAAACGCTAAAAAATGCCATGAAATGGGATATGTGGAATCCGTGGGCCATGTACTATGAGCTTCACTCCACCCACCCCCTGATCGCCAAGCGTATCACCCACATCAGCACCCAGGCCGAAGTAATGGGACAGGAGCCGTATATCAGGTTCAACCTGCGCCAGCCGGAATCGTACTGGGACGAGTTTTTCGTCGATTTGCTGATCAAGTTTTTGCCGTTGCTGTCGTTTCTCATCATTTCCGGTGCATACGGATTTACCCGGGACCCGCAGCTAATCGGGGTGGCTCTGATAGCCACCGGCCTGGCCAGTTTCGTAAAAACCAAGTTTGTGTACCAGGCAGATTTTTTCCCGCCCATGGCTGTGTCGAGCCTGCTGAAAAAAGTAAAAGTATCGGGAGTGCGGCCGGTTCCATGCAAACTTCAAGGCACCATTATCGGGCGCGGGATTCCCGGACTCATCTGGTCCGAGGATTTCGTCATGCAGGATGAAACGGGAATCATTTTCATGGACTATCATCAGCCGATTCCGCTGTGGAACTTTTTCTTCGGGTTGCTCAAGGGGAAAGCATACGCCAATCAGCCCGCCGAGGTTACCGGTTGGTTCCGCCGGGCGCCCATCCCTTATCTTGAGCTCAAGAGTATTACCGTGGCTGGCGAGGGAACGAGGAGCTGCTATACCTATTTCATGAAATATTTATTGTCTTTCCTGCTTATTGCAGTCGGCGTTTACCTGCTGTTTTTCCCGCTGGTCATAGTCTAACCCGCTCATAAGACAAGCGGGCTGACTGGGTAATTTTTCGCACCCACTTCATCAGCGGGCTTGACCTTTTCCTGTTCGTTGAATTATTCTGTAAGAAGCAGGAAAGGAATTTGGTGCATGGCCAAGAACAAGCTCGGTTTAGCAGAAATCAAGGGAAAAGTGCGGGAACACTTGAGTGTGGCACTCGATATCGAAGAATTTTCCATTACCTTTGCTAAACTGGAAGCAGATACCTGGAAAGTGAATATCGAGTTCAAGGAGAAAAGCGAGTTTTCCGAGCGGGTAAAAACCAAGTCCGCCTTGTTTGCTATTGATGCATGGACAGGAGAAGTCAAGGAGTTCAGCAAAGGTTACGCCTGGGAGTATTGATCCATCCTCACATCTGCAGTCCGGAACTATCCTTTTTTCATTGCGGTTTTTTTACTATCCCACTATAATAAGGGTAGAAGGAAAATTGCGTCCAAAAACATAAAAAACTCCTAATAGGCGGGTATCACTTGTGAACCAGATTACCATCAGCGGCAATCAATTCGCTCTCTACACTCCGAAAAAGGAATATTTTACTCCTGAAGACCATTCGGAAATCGAGCAGCTGAAAAAAAGCACGGGGCAGAATGTCGCCGTTGACGGCAGCGGACTCGATTATATCAGCGCCGGTGACGCACGGCGCCTCAACAACCGGGGAAACGTGATCGTCAACCCGAAACCAGTGCTCGAACAGAAACTGACGATCTACAACAACACCGGCATACCCGTGCAAACCGCTGCTGTAAACGGGCAGGGATTCGACGGGATGGCGTAACCCTCAGGACGTTACATCCTGCTTCATTTTGAAATCATCCCTGGTGAGATCCCAGTACTCCAGCGGGTTCCAGGGCTGGTTCCGCTCATACACCGAGAACGTTGACGGGTCAAGGTTTAGCTGACGGACGATTCTGTATCGGCCGTCCTCATCAAAGGTGAAATGCGTTTTGGTCACCGCAAGGACTATGTAGTCGAGAATGTTCAGGCTTACTTCACCCTCGATTCTGACCGGTTTATATTCGCAGTCAATCCGTGAATAGTTAAGTTGTGAGCGGTAGATGACTCTGTTGGTGACTGCAATGGTTTCACTTTCGGACCGGCGGTGAATTATCTCACAGGTCTGGTAGGCTTCTCCCAGGGGATCGATAAACCAGGTGCCGTAGTGGAACCCTTTGTCCAGCAGCAGAAACATCAGGTTTTTTGACTCGTTTTTCTCCAGGGAAAGCATGTCGATCATCCTGTCCCTGAAGTAATAGCGTTTCTTGAATTCCAGCAGGAGAGAGAGAAAATCCTGGTCAGGTATAGAGGACAAACGCCTCTGGTCGTATTCTATTATCCCTTCGAGAAACCGCATAAAGCCTGGTGTTTTATCCAGATTAGGACCCACCAGTGCGGCAGTTTTCAGGAGAAATTCCTTGTTGGCCAATATCTCTATTTTTTCTTTTATCCGTATTTCAAGTCCGACCAGTTCCACCCGCAGAGTGCTCATGAATTTGATATATTCCAGGTCGAAGGACGGATCGAGAGCTTCCAGGGCTCTCGTGATTCCGCTTTTGAAATCGAGAAAATCAACGATATTATCCGGGTGAAGCTTTACCCGGAACTCGGCTTCGGCAACGCATCGCTTGTAACAGTCCATAAAACGGTCGAACTGCGGATCGCTGGTTGCACTGAGCACCATGTCAATCCGTTCCCTCAAAGATCTGTGTTCATTGTCAACCAGGCGGTCACGGTAACTCGGGTACGAGTGGAGCATGGTGGGGCTCTCCGTGCTCGCGGTGTTTTCATTTCCGTAATATGGTGACGCTGTATGGCTCATCCCGTCCCCCAGTATTTCACAGATAATTAAGGCATCCTAATGGTAATAAATTTCGCTCGTAAAGGCAACAGGATAGGAATAAACAGTCAGGAATTCTTTTTTTTCTCCTCTGGTGTATTTTCTTTCAACGGGTAATCGAGCATTTCTGGGGTTAATGTATTCAGGGACAGGACGTGGAGGGTTACCCCGGCTGCAATAAAGAAAAGCAGGAGACGAATCCAGGTAGTGTTCACCACGGCAATGACCGAATACCCGATTGTCATCCAGAGGAGCACCAGCGTAAACAACTTTGTGTTCAGGCTGACGGCTTTATGGTCACGGTAGTTTCTTATATACGATCCGAACCAGCGGTGCTTTATCAGCCACTGGTACAGCGTATCTGAGCTTCGAATAAAGCAGGCTGCCGTCAACAGCAGGAAGGGTGTCGTCGGGAGAAGCGGGACAAAAATCCCCGCTACCCCCAGGCCGAATGAAATACAACCGGCTGCGATCAGCACATATCTCACAACGATGTTTTTGCTCATGGTTTCCCTGTCATGGTAGCAGGTTGATTACGTGTTCATCAACCACGCCTTCGACCCGCCAACTCTCTGCGTCCTGTTTGCATGCTCCCCGGTACATGCCCTGAAATGGAGTTTTGAAAAGAAATACGGTATACTAATCTGAACAATTCACGAATGTTCGGTTTAAATGGTGCCGTCGCCAGCGGCGGTAGTGCATCTGGTGTGATCGGATTCAATTTCCTTTCGGGAAAGGTTGAAAAGAAATGGAACAACTTCTGGCTGAGCGGATGATCTGGGGTCTTGGTATCGGGTTTCTTTTAACGCTCCTCGTGTTCGTGTCGAAGTCAAGACAGATTTGGAAGCTGAACAAGGAGCTTAGGCAGCAACAGGAAAAAATACGGCTGCGTGATGAGGGGCAGGTGGAGCAGAGCAGTATTTTCAACGAAAAAATAAAGAAGCTCGAAGATGCTATGAAGGATCTGCACGAGAAAAACGAGAAGCTGGTCTCGGCCATGAATATCCTGAAAAACGAACCTGACAAGGAAGGCAAGATGACACTGGTGGTTTACGATGAAGTCCGCCGCCGTCTCACTGACCGTTACACCTCTTTCGGACAGCTGTGGGAGCGTACCTGCCGCGAGGTAGAGCATGATATCCAGCACGCATACGGAGATTCAGGAAGGTTGTTTGCCGGCCCGATCAAGCGCATGTTTCAATGGTTTATCCCCAATCGTCCGGCTATTCCCCATGTGGAATCCTCCGGCGGTGACGGACACGGTTCTTCGCATGATGAGAATCAGTTGCTTGAAGATTTCAAATCCGAGCTGGGCCCGGATGAACCGGATCAAAGATAGTCCAGTTCATCTTCCCCGCACACGGCTATCAACTCTACCTGCGGCTTTATCGGGGATGCGTTGATCTTGGGTAAGAGCACTTCCTCAAGCTGGAAGAAGCCGGCCGGGTTGTGCATGGTAACAATAATCCGGACAGGTTTTTTCTTCCCTTTTACGATTCGTACTCCCGCGATTGACGAAGCCGAGTACCGGTGAATGTCACCCATTTTCGGCACTTTCTTCAGGATAGTCGGTATCCTGGCCCGCCCGGCCGTCATGTCGCACCCATCAGCAACGAGAACAATCCCGGCTTCCATGGAGTGAATTTTCTGCTCGCCCATATGCCCTATAATGCCTTCGGTTATAATCGAGCGCATCTGCTGGCAGAACCAACTGTGGGAGTAGAGATGCTCCAGTGTCTCGATGATGAAATCCTGGGCCAGGATGACGCTCATCAGTTCGTGGTTCTCGCGGCCAACGCTCATCCCCAGGTCGTGGAAAAACGTGGCGATGAGAACCGCGATAAACGAGTCTTCTTCGCTTCCGATCTCCTCGGCCACCAGGTTGAATGTGATTCCTCCCTCAATCAGCAGCTTGAATAGCCTTATAGCATTCAACATGGCCACTCGGATATGAACCGGTCCGTGATCGTTGTATCCCAGCCGTTTGATGGAAACCGCATTGGCGTAGTTTTGAATGGCTTCGACTTCCTTGTTTTTAAACAGGAAGTCAATCAATTGCCTGGGTTTTCCCTGCAGCATCCCTTTTATTTTTCTTTCCAGGCCAGTTTGTTTAGGTGATTTTTTCATGTGCGGTTCCTCACTTGTCCCATTCCATCGGCGGTACCAGCAGCGCCGGGTCACAGCGCTGATCGAACCAGTTGACGCGCCAGTCGAGATGAGGTCCGGTGACGCGGCCGGTGGCTCCAACGGTACCGACCATCTGCCATCTAGCCACCCTCTGGCCCTTTTTTACGATGATTTTCTTGAGGTGCATGAGTGTCGAGCTTACTCCGTGTCCGTGGTCTATGATAATGGTTCCTCCGGTGTAATAAAGGTCACGCTCCGCCAGGCTGACGATTCCGGGAGCCGGTGCCATGACCGGTGTCCCTTCATCGGCTGCAATATCTATCCCGAAATGAGGCTGCCGCGGTTTGCCGTTGAGAATACGCCGGCTTCCATACACCCCGGTGATAGGCCCTCTGAGAGGCCAGGAAAAACCTTCGGAAAACCAGGTCTGTGGAGTATCCATCTTCCAGGCCTGCCTGATCATCTTCCGTTCCCGGCTGATCCGGTCCAAAAGATCTTTCGGAGGGGTCACCATCTTGCCCGGGAGCCCTTCTATCTGCTGGGTTTTATACACGCGGGAGGGAGGGGCAAGAACGAGAGATTTGACCTGGCCGTCCGGCATGGTAATGACCAGCTCTACGGATTCGTGAACCTCACGGTGGAATCCGAAGACAAACAGGCCCTGCGGAGATACACGAAGCGGCCGGTTTCCGAGATTTACACGGGCGTCCGGTACGGTTTGCCCGACCACCAGGCTACCGGGGGTGATGTCGCCCCGGAGGGTAACCGGTGGTTCACCAGCGACTACCGGCAGTGCCCCGAATACCAGGATAGCGAAAGCCAGGAAAATGAAAAACTGCTTTTTAAGGTGGGTCATGACATCTCTCTCCAAGTGCATTATACACCTTGGAAGGGAGCAGTATGATCGAAAACAAGCCTGACGCCGCTTTATTTCAGAAGCACACCTGCTGCGCCGGTACGGTCAGGAGATTAAGTGCTCTACCAGTATCTTGGTCCCTATTCCGATCAGTATCAATCCGCCGGCCAACTCTATTCGGCTTTCGAAGAAGTGCCCCACGTGGTCGCCGATGTATACACCGGCAAATGACAACAAAAACGTGACTGCACCGATGATCAAGATGGGGGTGATAATAACGATGTTCAAAAGGGAAAATGTCAGACCCACCACCAGAGCGTCGATACTGGTGGCGATTGAGAGAACCAGCAGCACGTAGATACTCAGTGAATCGGAAGCCTTTTCGTCCTTTTTAAGCTTCACGGATTCATAAATCATCTTGCCGCCGATGAAGCCGAGAAGGACGAAAGCTATCCAGTGATCGACCTGTTCTATGTATACCCGGAGACTCAAGCCGGCCAGCCACCCCACCACGGGCATTAGCGCCTGGAACAGACCGAAGAACAGCGCGATCTTCAGGGCGTGTACCACATGGAGACGCTGGATTGTCACACCGCTGGCGATGGAAACTGCGAAAGCATCCATGGCCAGGGCGACGGCCAGGAAGAACATGGTGCCAAGAGACATGGTTTGCTGATCGCTTCCTCTACGTTATTTTTTCTTTTCGAAAAGCTTGAAAAGATTCCCCCCGGGGATGACTAATCCGCCTGCTTCGGATGGTTCCACCCCCTGTTGTTCCAGGGGTACCTCGTACTGGTCCTGTTCGATGACGGTCGCAGCAGGCGGGGCTGTTTTTTCTTCGGTCAGCCTTTCAAGATAGAGGTACCATCGCTGCTGCAGTCGTTGAAGGTTGTACCCGAAAGCGTCCTGGAACAGTGTGTCGAGATCATGTCCTTCCTTGATTCCCTCCAGCACCCGGTGCAGACGGTATATTCCCCACTCCTCCCGGATGAAACCGACCACCTGTCGGGCAACTGAGTATCCAAGGTTAATCATGTTCAGGTCTTCTGAAAGGAAATTGGCGCTGAGATCTTTCAACTCCGGCACCAGCCCGATTACGGCTGCTTTCCTCAGCGGTTCCACATCGCCTGAATAGTCCCGGGACGGCTCCATGTTTTCCGCCAGCCCCTCGTTCAGCCAGCGGGGACATCTGCCGTTGGTTATCAAGTGGATCAGGAGATGGGTGTACTCGTGAAAGATGGTGTTCTTTAGCTGGAGCCGCCGCTCCGCCTCGAGCGCTCCTGGGGGCAGCGGGATTTTTATGGTCCACTCGTGGTACAACCCGGCGGCCCAGGTACTGTCCGGGTAGATGTCATTGAACTCGTCGGGCTTGAAGATAATGACTACCGTCTGGCGATCGGGGTAATACTTCAGCCACCGTCCTACGTCGTCATACGCCTCTTCGCAGCAGTCAATGATCAGGTCGAGAAATTCTTCTCCCCGTCCCTCGTCGAACACCACTGCGAAGTGAGAGCTCTTCTGTCGGTCGTAACTCTCTTCCACCTCGGCTTCCCGGGCGAGCCGTTTCAGTAGCTCCCCGGCGGTTTCTTTCAGGTCTTTGTCATCGCTGATACTCATTACCATTCGCAGATGCTCGGTAGCTTCTCTTTTCTTCTCTGTCTGCTGGTAGCAGCGGGCAAGCATCAGGTGGGCATTGGCATCTTCTTCGTCCTGGTAGAGTATCTCCTCCAACTCGTATCCGGCCCGCTCGAATTCACGGAGCTTGAAGTAGGTGTTGGCCAGCGTCCACCTGGCGCTTCTTACCCTGGCGTCATCGTCAGAGTAGGCCAGTTCTTCAAGTATCCTGATAGCGTCGTAAGGCCGGTCCACCGCAGACAGGCAGCGCGCATAATTCATTTTTGTTATTTCCCACGACTCGAATTGAAGCGCCCGCTCGTAATAACGGACCGCCGATTCATTATCATCGGCGTCGGCCAGCCTGACTCCCAGGTTGTTAGCGTACAGGGCGAGACGGTGTTTAATGTCTTCATCGTCGTCATCGAGCCGGTAGGCTTCTTCCAGTTCTTCAACGGCTTTCACCAGATCATCGGCCCGGTATAATTCTATTGCCCGCCGGTAATGGTCTAACGCGCTGTCACGGCAGTATCCAGGAAGGGCGCAAGCGTGAATGACTACGAGCAGCACTATCAAAGCAGGCAGTATTTCGAGAAGACCGTACCGTTTGAGCATGCACCCGCTATCCTTTTCTAATTATGTGATCAACTGCGTGAGAATTCCCTCGTTTATTGAACTGCATTATGCAATTGTACTGCATTATGCAATTGTACTGCATTGTGCAATTGTACTGCATTGTGCAATTGTGCTGCATTATGTAATTGTACTGCATCATTTACATAAAGATTTGCCATAACGTCATGCTGTTTATAACCAAAGTTTGCATCAGGCGCGAAGTATACGTACATACGAAGCATACGTACATACGAAGCATACGTACATACGAAGCATACGTACATACGAAGCATACGTACATACGAAGTATACGTACATACGAAGTATTCGTTAACACAAAGTAGGCGTTACGAAGCAGTCTTGGAAATGAGTGAGTTGCCCGCACGCGACCAGTATTGATACAATGCAAAGCATAGGCATATTGATAACGCTTATATAAAAGGTTCTGCCAAATCTCGTTGCGGGGAAGCGGCGTGATACGCTTCCCCCAGTTTGTAGTGAGAAAGGATCGATAAAGGATGGACATAGTTGCAAGTATTAAAACAGCCCTCAGGATTATTCAACTTGATAAAGCGGCGATGAATGAAGTGGCCCGAGACGAAAACGCCACCATTCCTGGTGTCATCATTTTGGCCATCGGCGGGGCCATGGCACCTCGGCGCTGGCGAAAACTGACCCATCTGTGCTGAGATAAACTGACCCAAGGCT
>CAYSPT010000025.1:40887-68924 GCA_964432985.1 uncultured bacterium | reverse complement strand
ATCATTAAAGCGATTAGTATAGTTCATAATTTTCAACGTCCGGACACTAGTGATAATTAGTATGTTCGGTGAAGCTGGTGCCGGCGGCCTGGTCGTGGTTTTTGTGGGCGCTGTTTTCGGCGGAGTCGGATACCTGTTTATAACCATGTCAAAGAAGTTGGGGCAGGGAGTTGAGACCGCCAGGACATTTTTTATGGTTGTCAGCGGCATCGGGTGCCTTGCCTTCCCGTTCGGTACCATTATCAACGGCCTGTTCCTGTGGTCTCTCATGTCGGAAGAGGGAAAGCTGTGGTGCAGCGGCCCGACCCGTCAACGGCCCAAGCTGGAAGGCGCCATCATCATTGCCCTGGTGGTAGGACTGGGTGCGCTGGTTCTCATCGGTGGGATTTTCTCGGCCATTGCTATCCCCAATTTCACCAAGGCCCGGGGTGATGCCCAGGGGAAAGCGTGTTTTGCTACCCAGCGCGTCTATTCGGGGGGCATCGAAATGTGGGAGATGGACAATTTTGATGGGGGAGCCATGCCCAGCGGTGTAATCATCGAAGGGGACGGCACTCCGGGGCCGATCGGGGAGGCTTTAAGCGAAGATTATATCCAGGAGTATTATGTCTGCCGAGCGGGTGGAGAAATCACCTACGATGCCGATACCCACATAGTCGAATGCTCGGAGCACGGCTCGATCCCGGAGGTTACAGACAGCAACGGCTATTGATGGCAATGTCTTATCGGACCGGATTCCGGATACTACAAACCCCAACGGCTATTGATGGCAATGACCGGGCGGACCATCTGCTGATCCCCGGCCGTCATGGTTCACGGAAGAAACTCTATCCTGTTGAACAGAACAGTGCAGCCGGCGGGACCTTCCACAGCCAACTGGAGCAGGTGGAGGGGACGGTCGTGACTGGTGCTGACAGCCGAGTGCATCTTCCGCTCTAAGGCTTCGGTCCTGGAGGATGAAAAGGGCATCCAATCTTCTGCTTTCCCGTCTTCGTCAAGGTCCGTGGTGAGTTTTACCGACCAGGTGGGGGTTCCCGAGAGCACGGTTGCTTGGGCCCTGATAGAGGATATGTCGTCGGGAAGCACTACATTGGGGACGGCCACCACCGCCCAGTCCCTTTGCCCGCCGACTGTTAATCGAAGACCTTCACCGGTTGTCTCGACCACGGGATCGTTCATGTGAACCGTCCATGGACCGGCCGAAGAGAGCGTTTCAGAATTCCAGTCAATGGTGGGCCGATTACCATACGGCTGATCCATCGGGACATACTCCGCATACCTGGAAGGGGCAACGTAATCAACTACCACGCCGCTGACCGATCTTCTACGGCCGTGGTACTGAAGATCGGCCGGAGGAGTAATAACAATGACTGCCGCCGAGTCGCCCGGCAGGGAAAACGATGTGTTCCCGGTGACGTTTTTGCGCACCATACGACCGGACACGGCGTCGTACAGGTGCCGCGGACTCCCCCCAACGTCCAGGCAGACTTCACGTTCAAGCTGGTAAGGGTTGTAATACAGGTAGGTGGGATAGGCCGGTCGGCGGAAAAAATCGGTTGCCAGGCAGTCCAACCGGAGTATCCTGGGATCGTTGGTCCGGGCAATAATGCCGCCGAATAAACCCGCGTATCCCGAGGCGTACACTGAGATATCCGTTTCCGGTCCCCAATTGCACCGGATGGCGTCCCCAGTGGCAAAGGGAGTAGTACCGTTCCACTCCCTGACGAGCCCTTCGTAGCAAAGGACGTGGTGTGGCATGTTCTTCCACTCTGGGCAGGACTGGTACCCGCCGGGCAGCACGTCGGGGTAAAAAAGGCTGGCGGCGTTGGCGGCGTTGAGCATCCACCGGCCGACGCTTCGGGCAAACCGGTGGTCGTACCGGGCCAGAGGCACCAGGGCGGCGGCCAGGGAAAATGTGTTCATGGCGAATCCGTAACCGCCATGGTCGTCAATACTTCCCATCAGGCCTGAAACGTCGTATCCGCCCCATCGTCCGGTGATAACTCCCCATCCGGGACGGCAGACACTGTCCCCGTCAAAGCACCAATCGACCAGTTTTTTAATGTCATAGTTACGTCCCCGCTCGGCATTCATCCGGGCAGCCAGGCAGGCTCCGAAGGGGAGAAGAACTTCATAAAGAGGGTTTGTGTCTCTGTCCACCAGAAACTGGATTCCCCAATCGGCAGCGGCCAGAAATTTATCATCCCCGGTACGAATCCAGGCCATGTACATGAGCCAGGCTATTGCTGCGGCGGAATCCGGTTCACGCCACTGGTCGTTGTCCACCGGCTGCATGGTGGTGAAATCAAAAGCGGTGTGGTTAAAATCGGGGACGGTCCAGGGATTTGTCTGTCCGCCCATGACAACACTGGCTTCATACCACTGCTCGGCGGTATCGAGCATGATGCGCTCGAAGTTTTTGCATTGCGGGTAGCGGTCGGCCAGGGCGTAGAAGAGAATGTGTGGCCAGAGTTCGTACCAGAAGCTGGAACCCGATATGGTAGAGGTGTAGTTGAGAACCAGATTCTGCCCGTTGGTGCGGTTGTAGTACTGCTCGCACATACTGACCCAGTTATGTGAACCGGCGGACTTGTCGATCCCGGCCACCGTGGCACCCAGCACGGCTCCCAGTGAGGCAATGGCCTCGTGGTTGCTTCCAGAAGCTCTCGGGTCACCGACGTAGCTGGGCAAGCCAAACCCGGGCCCTCCGATGTCAATCCGGGAATCATCAAACCAGACCAGGGGAAAGAATTTTTCCCGTGCCCCCGGGTCGAACAATAACCGGTCGCACTCTCGCGCCAGGGACAACCAATCCTTCATGATAAACGGCCGGGGTATGGCCGGCATGCGTTCCACCCTGTCGATAGTGATCTGGCCGGTACCGTCAAGGTATCCACCAGGCGGTTTTTCTGCAGAACATGGACTAAACGCTGCTGCCAGCAACAGCAGCAGGGTGGCGGTATACATTTGTTTGCGAGTCAATCGTTTGAGCATAGTGTGTTCAGTATAGTCATGGACGGTATGTTAGTCAAACTTTGCTTCGGGTGGAAAGTCATGGTTGGTTTCGAGTAAAGTAGACGATAGAGTCTGCTTGTTTCAGTGCGCCTGAGGGCGCAAAGTTGCCGCAGCAGGCATACTTGTGAAATAAGTAGACACCAGAAGAAACATGGGAGGAAGTGATCGAAGGATGGTCGCAATAAGGCGTTTGGACAAAGTACTGTCGAGTTTGGATTCCCTGCTGGGAAAGGTCGCCCCGTACGTAGACGGTACCGTTACGGAAGGGACGGAGAAGTATCCGGAAAAAACCGCCGAGGTCCCCACTGTGACGTATCCTACTTTGAAGGGTACCTGCGATGAGGTACCGGTATTGATAACCTTCTCCATCACCACGGACTCTCAGCAGGCCATCGCCGGCAGAGCGACCAATAAGCCGACTATGACCATGGATGACTACCTGGCGCCGTGGATACAGATCTACGCTTACCGCCCATCGCCCTTCAGCCTCTGGATTTCGCCCGAGAAGAAGATGTCCGGAGGTTTGTTTTCCAGGCTTTCAAAAGCTATTGGTCTGAGCCCCACCGAAATCGAATTGGGATTTAAAGACCTTGATGACCGGTACTTTTTCGAATGCCGCTCCAACCGGTCCGCCGCCGCTGCTTACCTGGGCAAATCCGGGGTACAGGAGGCGTTGAGAGCATTCATCGACTGCTACCTTATTCGTTTTGACGATTCGTTTGTCAAGCTGGTGAAGACCGAGAAGCGAGCATCCGATTATCAGGTCATGAGCATTGTTGACTGGACCAGGCAGCTGGTGAAGCTGGCTTCATTGCTTTGAGCCGAATTTCTGGTTTAGACCAAACTCCCTGATCTTTCTGGAAAAATCGTGGCTTTCCCCGTATAGCAGGGCCTGCTTGTTGATGCTGAAATAATCCCTGATCTCCTCGAAGGGAAGAGTGGTCTCGATTAAACCCAGATCATAGGCCAACCGGTCAGAGTGACCTGGAAGAAGCACCTTGTAGCTGAAAGGAATCAGCCGCGGGCTGATCCGGTTGACATGCCGCACTATATTGGTGGTGCAGGTGTTGGTGAGCGTGTTATAGAACTCCGGACGTTCCCTGAGCTTGGTGCCCCTGGTGACCATGTCCAGAAAGAGGGCTTTCTTCATGTCTCCGGTTGCTTTGACCGGGTAGAGTGAGACAGGGTCATTGCGGACATTTGTCCTCAGCCTGATGGCGTCCCGTTCATCGGCTACGACATACATGAGCTCAAAGGCTTTTAGCATCCCCTTGAGGGCGGAGAAAGATTCGCCCTTCTCTTTGCGGATTTCCACGGAGATCGAAACAAAGTTGTCCCCTTCGAACTCGAAACTGAGCATGGTATGGGCCAGGCTTTTCAACGAGGAGAAATGCTCCACCACGTAGTACACGGCGGTCAGTTTCTCAATGTCGAATGTTTTGTCATAATAACCGGGGGTGTACTCGTCCACCGCGGTGTAGGAGAAGTTCCTTATATTGTGGATGTGCACCAGGTTTCCGTTTATTTCAGCATACGGTAAAATGGCCTGATCCTCGGCCCAATCCCTGTCTCCCGATGGCTTGAAAAGAAGCCACTGGAATATGAACAACAGGATGATTCCCAGGATAATCCGGCGTCTTCTGCCGGTTATGAGCGACGATTGTTTTCCGGTTTTTTTCGCCTGCATTGGTGTATTACAGTAGTCTGAGTTTTCCTTTTGAGACCAGCATTTCAGTCAGTATCTGCTCGGTAATCAAGCAGGCCTGATTGTGCTCGATTACCTTCTCGAGATACGATCTGTCGCCGGTCTGCTCGTACTTCTGGTAGTACTCTACCGCGATACGGCCGTTCCCTTTGAAAGGGTCGTTGACATTGATGTTGTGATGCTGTTTTGCTTCTTCCTTGGTTTGACCGTAATACTCCTGGATGTCCATGAACGGGTAGTAGATACCGCACAAACCATAAATGACAAATTTGTCAAAATCGCAGTTAAAGGCCAGGAACGGTTTTCGGACAGACTCCAGCTCATAGGCTACCTTCCGGCTCATTTCGAGCATGGCGTTTGAGGTGCGGCGGATAATCTGGATAATGAGGTTCTTAAAGAAAATGCCTACCACGGTTGGTGTCAGTCGTCTGCTGTCCCAATCAACGTCTTTCAGGAGTTGCCGGGTTTCAACGTCGACGATGGGATAAGCCGCAAACAGGTTGGCGTGGCCAAGGTCGGAGATCCTGGTGACTCGAACTTCCATACGTGATGACTGCCTCCGCTCTGGAAACGACATTATAGGGGAACTCTCGAAATAGACGAACAGATAATAAAAAAAAACTACGGCTAATCCTGATATGTTTGAACGGCCGAAGGAGCAGGGAGCGACCTATGCTTCGTGCTTAAGAACTTCAGGTTATTCCGGTATAGTCGGCATGGAAGTGCAGATACCCTGGTAGTTTCTCAACTGGTATTCTTTTTCATTCTTATCGATGATGTAATAATCCGGCATCAGGGGGATTTTACCGATGTTGGTCGCAATGACATACATGGGCTGGGCCAGGCCGGTAGTAAAACCGCGCAGGGCATCTCGAATGAGCTCTGCTCCCTTCTCAACCGGTGTCCGGAAATGATCGATACCGGGTGTCGGTTCACAGTAAAAGACATAATAAGGTCTGATGCGAACCGTCAATAGCTTCTGGTGCAATTCCCTGAAGGTGGCCACATCATCGTTGATTCCTTTAAGCAGGACAGCCTGGTTGCCCACGTTGACCCCGCATGACAGGAGATCGAAAACAGCTCTGGCCATCTTTTCCGTGATTTCTTTGGGATGATTGCATTGCGTATTCACCCAGATAGGTATCCGGTGATAGCCGCTCAGAACCTTCATGAGACCGGCGGTAATTCGATGGGGTAGAACAACCGGTAAGCGTGTACCAAAACGGATCATCTGGATATGTGGTATTTCCCGCAGTTTGCGAATGAGATATTCGATCTTGTCATCCGAAAGCAGGAACGGATCGCCGCCGGTGATGAGAATATCCCGAATTTCCTCATGCTCACGGATCCACTCTATTCCCTCTTCGGTATCGAAACGGAGCTTGAGACCACGGTCGACCACGAGTTCTTTACGAAAACAGTGCCGGCAGTAGTTCGCGCAGATATCAGTAACGGTAAAAGCAATGCGGTCATGATACTGTCTGGCAATACTGTCCGGCCTGATCTCATCGGTGTCACGGTTTTCCTTCCAGATCAGGTAGTTGGGAATTCCATATTGATTCTCCGTTTCTTTCATGGATGGAATAACCTGCCTGCGTATTGGACATTCTGGGTCGTCCGGATCCATCAAGGAAGCAAAGTAGGGAGTCGTCCCCCATTGGGTGTCGAGAGTATTTATGGCCTTCTCTTCTTCCGGAGTGACCGTAATAAACGCTTTCAAGCGGTCAAGAGTATTGACGCTGTTGCGAAGTTGTTCGGCCCATTCTTCCATTACATGTTCTCCTTATCCCGGGCTATACACTCAAGTATTTATCGAGTTCTCTTTGGGTAACATGAACCCGGTGATCTTCCCAGTCATTAATTTTGAGATCCATGTAGGTTTCGTAAATCTGCTGCCCCAAAACTCCTTTTAGAAATTTGCTCCTTTCGGCTTCCACCAGAGCTTCATACATACTTTTAGGTAAAAACCGCTTGTCCCAGACACGGTATTTGAATTTCCTTTTATAGGTATTACCGACATCCGGCCGTCCACAGTCGAGATCTTCTTTTATGCCTTTCAGCCCCATGTGGATCAAGAGCGCCATCTGCAGGTACGGATTGCCGGCTGGATCAGGGCTTCTCAACTCGATTCGTAGGCTTCGGGGATCATGAGTATACGGTATTCTGACCATCGAACTCCTGTTTTTGAAACCCCAGCCAATGACAACCGGCGCTTCCTTATCCAGTACGTACGCCTTGTATGAATTGAATGTCGAGGCCATGATGATGGAGGTTTCCCGGGCATATTTCAGGATCCCACCGATAAATTGTCTCCCGGTACGGCTGATGATATTTCCGTCATCGCCATTGGAAAGCACATTTTTCCCATCCCGATCCTGTATGGAAAGATGCAAATGAAAGGCGTTGCGATTGAAGTTGTCAAATGGTTTGGCCATGAAAGTCGCGTGATAACCGAACTCCTCGGCTACTTTTTGGGTTATGAAATTGAAAAGTACGGTACGGTCAGCGGCGGCCAAGGGGTCTGTGCACTCCAGGTTGATTTCATGCTGTGAAGGAGTAACCTCATGATGTGCTTTCTCGAACCGAATTCCGCATGCTTTAAGTACGTTAATAATCTTGTTTCGCACAAATTCTCCCTTATCATGGGGAGAAGCTTGAAAATAACCGGCCTGGTCAGAATGGATTTTTTGACCGGATTCATCTTCGGCAAGGATAAAAAACTCATGTTCAGGCCCAGCCAGGAACTTGAAGCCATACTCTGTGTCGGCTTTTTCCAGGACATCTTCCAGGACAGCCCGGGGATCGACCTGCGCACGCGAGTTCAGGTCGTTGTAAACATGGCCGATAAAGAATCCCAGTTTTTCATTCATAAATTCAACCATTCGGAAACTGTCCGGATTGGGAAAAAGAAGCCTGTCGCTGCTGTCAACCGTTGCGAATCCGGCCACAGAACTTCCGTCAAAACCGATTCCATTTGCAATGATGGATTCAATGTTATCGGGATTTATCGGTAGATTCATGATCCGGCCGTTCAGATCGGTAAAAAATATCTTGGTGAAGTCCGTTTTTTCTAATTGATTTACGATATCCGTAATGCTGCTGAAATCTTTTTCCTCTAATTTTTTCACGATATCCGCAATAGTCGCCAAAGTATCATCGCCCCTATATATAAGACATAAACATCTTAGTCTGCGTGCATCATTCTAGTATTGCCAGCTCGATGTATCAACACTAAACTTTGAGGTCGGTAACTACCTCGGGAGAGCTTTCCGTGGACGATCCAGGGGCGGGCAGAAAACGGGTGATTTTTGGGGTCAGGTCTTGAATCATGACGTTGTCAACCCACTATACAGCTGATCGTCATTTAGTGCTAGGCGTCCTGCCCTCAAGCAAGAAGTTAGGAAAATAAGGTCAAGCTTTGTTAATTCTTAATTGATCCGGGCTAATAATAATACCAGATGCTCTTGTAATCCTCCGGATTTTCCCCTCGCTTTTTAATTTCCTCCAGGTACTTCCCGATAGGAACATCCGTATAGATATAAGGCATAACTCGTGTTATATTTTTTTCCCAGGGATGGAAAGAATACACTCTTCTACCATCGGGCAGGATGGAAATCAGTTCATGGTCCTGCCACCCTCTCAGGTGATTCTTACCCAATAACGGGACATTGAATACCGCTTCATCGGTTCGGAATATACCGGGCAGCAGCCGGGCCTCCTCTTTACGCTCCTGCAGGATTCTGGCTACCGGTACCGCGTATTCTTCAATCTCGGACTTCCCTTTCATATTGAAGCAGTAATAAGGATCGATTCCGATCTGTTTGACTGAAGTTCTCAGGGCAACAGATTCAAAACGTCGGCTGTTCCAGAAAGTGAATACCTGCTGGTTGTAGACGTGCATCCCGGTCATCTTGATTCGTTTGATGGCTTTAGCGGTCTCAAGGGTAATTTCGTAAGGATGGGATATATGGGTAACCAGGCACAGCGTTTGTTTGCCCGCCTGGTAATACCTGGAAAAAATCTCGCAGAGGTCCTTCGTAATCCTCTGGGGCACGGTTATCGGCATACGGGTGGCGATCCTGATATTTTGAATATGGGGGATCTGGGAGAAACGGCTCAATATGTAATCAATCAGGTTGTCGTCCATTACCAATGGATCTCCACCGGTCAGCAGCACATCCATAATCTGGTCGTGTTCGGCAAACCAGTCTATGGCACTGTCAATTTGTTCCTTCGGAGCCAGGGCCTCCTTCATGAACGGGGAAGTGATTTCCCAGTTCCTTTGGCAGTAGACGCAGATCTGCGGGCATGAATCGTACGGTTTGATAATAGCTACTTTAGGGTAACGGCGGGTGACCAGCTTGAGGGGGGAGGTGTCACATTCACGCATAAAGTCAAATACCGCTTGTCTGTCCTCTTTATGGGCAATCATGGTTTCAACATAACCGGGAGGTGGAAATACCTGTTTCCTGACCGCAGAATCGAGACCGTTGGGTTTACGATCCATGAGGTGAAGATAGTAGGGTGTCACTCCGAAGGGGACATCATTCTCAATAGCCAGGGCAATCCCTTTTTTTTCCTCGGGTTTCAGCTTTATTATTTTTTCAATTATTTTCAGCCCGTTTTTATCTTTGAAAACATTTTCGAATTGCCATTTCCAGTCGGCCCAATCCTCGTCGGTAGCGCCGAGTTGTTTAAGTATTCTTGTTTTGTTCCTGGCTCGCTTTTTTTTGACCTCGGGTGTCAGACCGCTCGGGTATTTCACCAGGAATTCATTCATTCTCAGACCCATTTGATCGAGATAATCCGATCGCTTCAAAGCCGCTTCTCTCCCCCTGCAATAATCAAAATCAGGCGGCTCAATACCCTTTAAAAATTGGGATGGATAAACATTTGATTTCCCTTTTATGGCTTTAAACAGATGAACGAACTCATCAATGAAATCATCGGTTACGTCCGCTTTCCCGGTTCTGGCGGCATTCCATAGTATTTCCAATGATGAGTTGTCCGCGAAACGTTCATTTCGCAGGGAAATAATATTTTTTATACAGCGAATCGATTCTTTAAACAAAAAATAATTCCACGATGAGATCTTGTCGAGGTCTCGGCGGTATGTCCAATCCAGGGCTTCAAGATAGTTAACAATTTTTACCCTGGCACCTTCTAACGTGTCACTTCCTTTTAAAAGAACGTAGATTTCTTTTCCTGAGTCCCAGCATTCTTGCCATTTTTTTTTCATTAGTTTCCATTTCACTTCAGATTTCATGGTTAAGATGTGGTCATACTGCGAGGGAGTGCGAGATCTTGTCCAGAAGCATCATCGCTTTTATTCTTTACTATATATACTCTAACTACACACTTACAGTCCAATTGTCATTGGAACAGCAGTATATGTAACAAAAGGGGTAATCACTCGCGGGCTACTAATCACTCTCGGGAATGAAACGTGGTTCTTCACCCTCTGTGGCCGCTATTATGACCGTGCATGAGGAGTCCCCCGTCACGTTGACCATGGTGCGGAACATATCCAGGAACCGGTCGACCCCCAGGATGAGCGCGATTCCTTCAGTGGGAATACCGATGCTGATGAGAATCATGGTCAGGGTAATGAGCCCCACTCCCGGAACCCCCGCCGCGCCAACCGAAGCCAGGGTGGCGGTTATCACGATAGTCGCCTGCTGAAAAAAGGACAGGTCCATACCAAAAACCTGGGCGATAAAGAGCGTCGCCACTCCCTGGTACAGCGCGGTACCGTCCATGTTGATGGTGGTTCCCAGGGGAAGCACAAAACTGCTAATCTTGCTGGAGACGTTCAGGTTATCCTCCACGCAGCGCTTGGTCACGGGAAAGGTGGCGGAGCTGGAAGAGGTCCCGAAGGCGATGAGCTGCGCCTGGCGGATGGCCTTCAACAGGTTGAAGGGATTTATCCGGCTGAATAGGTACACCAGCGGGCAGTAAACCAGGAAGACATGAAGAGTCAGTCCCCCCAGGACCACCAGGGCGTAGACCAGCAGTGTTTTCAGAATTCCGAAACCGCTAGCGCCCACTATCTTGGCGATCAGCCCGAAGACCCCCAGCGGTGCGAATTGCATGATGATGCTGACCATCAGAATCAGAGATTCATTAACTCCATCAAAAAACTTGACCAGCATCTTCGATTTGTCTTCGGGCAGCATGGCGATGGTCAGTCCGAACAATATGGCAAAGAACAGCACCTGCAGAATCTCGCCTTCCACCGCCGCTCTTACCGGGTTCTTGGGAATTATCTGGGTCACGAACTGTTTAATAAAGGTGAGCAGGCTCGCTTCCTGTCCCTGAACAGCCACCAGCCTCTGGCTGGCTCCTCCCTGAAATTCCAGCAGAAGCCTGGCCTTGTCGATCTCCGACATGTATGTCCCCGGTTTTACTATGTTGGCCAGGAGCAGACCGATGATGATGGCGCACACGGTGGTTCCCATAAAGAATACGAAGGTCTTGCCTCCCAGGCGCCCCAGCTGGCGGATGTTTCCGAGTCCCCCCACGGCAACCGTAAGTGAGCAGAAGATAAGAGGAACGACGATCATGCTGATCATGAGGAGAAATATGTTACCGAGAATCCCCAGGTACTCCAGCAGCCTTCCCCCCGAAGATGAGTATTGGATTATACGCTCATCTCCCGCCAGCCATCCTTTTATCTCATCACGGCCTTCTCCCTTGGGCAGCCTCACCTTGAGCCAGGTTTCGCTGGCGATGGCCCGTGTTTCGAGAATAGGCACCTTCTGCATATGGGGAGGTATCCGCTCACCGGCAGCGTGAACACTCGGCGTGAGGTAGTAAAACGGTTTTCTGGTGGCTGATTCATCAAATATAATCCAGTTCTTCCGGATTTCGGTATCAGCGTCCTTGAGCATGAAACCGTCCCGCTCAGGAGTTTCGGCCACGGCTTCAAGCGTTACCTGATAGTAGGTCGTGCCGCCTGTTCTACTGATGTTCTCAATGGCCAGATCGGTGACGTCCAGGGGGAAGGATGTGGACGTTGCACCGGGTTCTGGTTTATCCAGAAGCTGGCGACCCAGATCGGGAATTACAGTGAGGCGGTCCCGGGGCATGAAAAATCCGGTTTTCCCAAATAGTATTCCCACCAGGATACCTGCGACCATGCCAATGATTATCTTTGTGTAAAGTTTCATCCAAATCCTCTCTTTCACAATCCCGCTTCATACGCGATAATAAAAAATGTGTTTTTAATATGATTTGATTATAGCATCTCAAGTACGTTGCCTGTCAAAGCCATACGGTATAATAAAGCGATGTGAGAATTGCGGGTGACGAATTAATGAAAACCAATTCAGTAGATGATATTTGTTTAGCCTGGCTTAGTGGTAAACGCTTTGTTTCAACCACTCCCGGGAGAATCCATGTAGAGCTGTCCAGCTCTCTGCCCGTATTCGGATTTGCCCTGCACGCAGGCAGCCAGGTGCGCGATGACCTGAGGACGCAGCTCAACCTCAGCCGTTTACAGATGTTAAAGGAGGAAGACCCGCGGACCGAGGAGCTCATCGAGGCTCTGCCCAACAGGATCTACCCGCTTTTTTCCCGCTTCGAGTGTGATCTCAACAGACCCCGGCGGGGTGAGCCGGCAGAGACGGCCGTTTACACCGAGCCGTCGTTAGCCTGGAACCTCGAAGTCTACCGGCCTCCTCTTGCCCGGCACGAAATCGACCGGTCCATGGATCTGCACCGGCGGTTCTACCGGATGCTTCAAGCCCTGGGTGAAGATGTGGAAGCACGCTTCGGATACGGCGTCTTTATTGACATGCACTCGTATAACAACCGTGGCAGAAATGGGCTTCCTGATATTAATCTGGGCACCAGATACCAGGACAGGAAGCGGTTTTCACCTGTGATTTTACAGCTGATAGAGCGTTTGGAACAGATAAGAGTACAGGGACGAAGCTTGGTCGTACGGGAAAACGATGAAACACTTCGTTTCTACGGTGGACACCTGAACCGCTGGGTGGCGGACCGCTTCCCGAACATCCTGGTGGTGAGCCTGGAACTCAAGAAGTTTTTCATGGATGAAGAGGCGTGCACGTACCGGGAAGATACCTTCTCCGAGCTCAAAAATGGTCTGGATGCCGTCTGGAACGATCTGACACAGAGCATTCGAAAACAAGTAGACGCTCATCAATAATCTTAACCAGTCTGGAATTCTCTCAGGACCGACAACTGTTTTTCTACTCCCCGGACGGCTGGGAGACCGGCCCACTGAAGCAACTGAGGTACGACTTCTCCCGGTTCCACCCGAGGGTACGGACCGTCGCAGAGATGATGAATCAGCTTCATAGTTTTCAATCCGTCAAACCACTCGTTGAAAGCCTTCAAAACAGCCTTCCGCCGGTGGTGGTTCTGCTGCAGCCGGCTCCACACTTCCGTGAAACGAACCGATTCCAGGTAAGAAACCAGGAATGGAGAAAGAGACTCAGCCTGTGTGAGAATTTCGCTTCCGGCCGCCTCCGGACAGGCGTTAACTGCGTCCAACCATCCTTTGAGAATCCTGAAGCATTCAGCCCGGTAGAAGAGCACGGCGTCACGTTCGCCGGACAGGAGTTTCGACATGCTGCGCCCGGTTCCGAAAGGTACCCGGTGTGAACAACGCCCCGACGGATAGACTACTGTTCCTTTGATTGCTTCAACGCCTGATGTTTTTGCCATCTGCTGGAGGAAGTAAAAATCTTCTCCCGCCAGCCGGCGGTTCATGCCGCCCATGCGCACATAAGCTTCCGCCCGGCAGGCCATGGTACTCCCGATGGTGTGGAAAGCGTAAGGCGAACCGGCCAGGGAAAGGCCGAGAACATAGGTTCGCAAAAACAATTCATACCTTTGAATGGCCCGGTTTTCATCGGGAGATTCCCCTGCCTGGTGGCAATAGGGAATCACGGCCCCACCGGCGTCGGTTTTCCCGAAATGCTCGAGTATGGCAGGCAAGTAGTCGGGTCTCACCAGGGTGTCGGCATCCAGAGACACCAGAATGGGGGAAACGGAGCCGTAGTCAAGTCTGCTCAGAGCCAGGTCGAAGCCGATCTTCCTGGCTAGACCGACACCTCCCCTTTTCAGGGGAAGTTCCCGGCCCGGGGAGGCGGCGTCCACCCAGGCCAGGTGCAGTGATTCAAACGTTCCCTGCTCATTATTGAGACGGACCAGGGTGTCGGTGTTGAGGCAGTGATCCTCGCGCCTGGCGTCCTGCCGGTTGTTGACCACCACCAGGACCAGGAAATGTGACAGCAGCTCCGGCGGGTTTCCATCCAGGCTCCGCAGGGATTCAAACAGGCAGTCGGCTTCTCCGAGAGCGGGTATGACCACCGCCCCCTGAAAATCGCACCGGGTTGTTCCCTCTATTTGCCAGGGGCCACAGATACCGCGGGAACGCAGGTATTTTTCTATAGTACTAAAGCAGTTCATTGGCTTGTTGCCTGGCAGCATCGGTCTGAATCAGGTAGCACCGCCAGTGGCGCCACCGACACCCAGAATGGTAAAGATAACAGCCAGGGATATCCAATTCAGGATCATCATGAGAATGAGACAGAAAAAAACCGCTTTCCAGTTCAAAACCCACTTGTTTTTGAAAATATACCCGTAGTAAACGGCGTGAACGGGAAATCCGATCCCGGCAAGATGCAGTACCAGGCTGATGGCGTTGGCAATCCCGGCGTGCTTGAAACATTCCGGGAGTGCCGGTGCCTGGATATACGTTGACGAACCTATCATACGGGGTATAAGGAAAAACAGGACGTAGGCGTCGACCACCGTTACTATGGCGATAGCGAGAATTGTCAACATAGACGCTTTTTCCTACACGGTCATTTCTGTTTCGGATTCCTCTTTGTTTTCCCTGGCGAGTAATTCCAGCGTTTTTGCCATGTGCTTCCAGAATGTTTCCACCGAATCGATGTGGAGCCGTTCATCCGGACAGTGGGGATTCTCCACCTGGGGGCCGAAAGATACCATGTCCATCCCGGGTATCTGCTGACCGATGATTCCGCACTCCAGGCCGGCGTGTATGGCTTTGATCTCGGGAACGATTCCCAGCGCCTGCTCGTGGGCCCGGGCCGCGGTTTTCAGTATCCTGGAGTCCATGTTGGGTTTCCAGCCGCTGTACTGTCCGCTGTGGACGCACGCTGCCTGGCTCATACGGGCCAGACTGGCGATAGCGGCGGACACCATGTCCCGGCCGGAATCTATGCTGGAACGGGTCATGAATTGCACATTGACCGATTTTCCGTCGGTCTTGATGGAAGCCATGTTGGTGGAAGTTTCCACCAGTCCCTCGATGTCGGGGCTCATGGCCGCCACGCCGTGGGGTGCGGCCATCATGAAATCAAGGAGACGATTGGAAATGTCAGATGTAAAGACTTCTCCCGGCAGATTTACCGCGGCAGCCTTGCAGGAAAGGTTGGTCTCCACCGTGCCGTACTCGTCTTTAAACCACTGTTCATGCATTGCCACTGCCTTTTTGACCTTTTCTATATCACCCTTGTCGACGCTGATGACCGCCGACGCTTCCCGGGCAATGGCGTTGCGCCGGTTCCCGCCGAAGATGGCCGCAATCTTGATGGAGAACTGCTCGTTGAGGTTCCAGAGGCTCCTGGCCAGCAGTTTGAGGGCATTTGCCCTGAAGTTCTCGATATCGCACCCGGAGTGGCCCCCGCGCAGCCCCCTGACGGATAGCTTGAGCCCGGCGGCGGCAGCGTCCGTTTTTTCCCGCTGAAGCGTGAACGTGACGTTGGAGTCGATGCCACCAGCGCATCCCACATAAAGAAACTCTATCTCTTCGCTGTCCAGATTGATCAGGGTACGTCCCTTGACAAAATCGGCCGTGAGGGCACGGGCGCCGCTCATCCCCGCTTCCTCATCCACGGTGAAGAGAGCTTCTATCGGGCCGTGTACCAGGCTGCTGTCTTCCAACGCGGCCAGTGCGGCCGCCACGCCGATTCCATTGTCCGCCCCAAGAGTGGTACCAACCGCGTTGAGGTACCCGTCCTTGATCTCGGTCCTTATCGGGTCGGCGTCAAAGTTGTGTTCTACGTCGGAGTTCTTTTCGCACACCATGTCGAGATGTCCCTGCAGGACCACCGCCGGGCTGGTCTCGCAGCCGGGGGTGGCCGGTTTGGCGATGATAATGTTTCCGCGGCTGTCGGTGCGGTGGTCGAGCCCGAGTCTTTGCGCCTCTTCAATTACATAAGCGGTAATCTTTTCTTCTTTCCCGCTTTCCCGCGGTATGGTGAGGATTTTTTCAAATTGTTTCCAGACGAGTTCTGGCTTGTACTGTGATAATGACATATCTGTTTCCCTCTTTCCCTATGCAGCTAAAAATATTTTTTGCTTATTTCAAGAGTACATATATAACATTTTTTGGATGTTAATGTCACGCTTAATAAGTAAGAACAAACACCTGTGGTTACGTTATCATATGACAGCTCAGGTGCGATTCAGGTGCGATATCGGTGAACAATTGCCTGCAATTCGTCTAGCGGGTCTCCGGAACCGTCCAGCCAGTGGATTTCCGTGCCGCGGCGCTCCATCCGGCGAAACCAGGTTTCCTGCCGTTTGGCGAAACGGTGGATGGCGCTGAGGAGTTTCTGGAACATGTCGTTGCGGTTGAGCTCTCCTTTGAGATGCCGGGCTATAAAACGGTATTCGAGTCCGTAAAATTCAAGAGTTTCAAAAGGAATCCCCCGGTGATTGAGGTGCTGGACTTCTTCGATCATGCCTTGCTGCAACCTGGCTTTGAGCCGGGCCGTAATTCTCTTGCGAAGGATGTTTCGCTCCCATCTCACTCCGAATACCAGCGGATTTGCCACCGGGGATGCCACCGGTTGTTGAGCATCCGGAGGTTTTCCTTCGGCGATTTCTATGGCTCTGATCAACCGTGAGCGGTCTTTCAGGTCGGTGGTATTGTGTATATCCGGTTTCGACCTGATGAGTCTTTCGATCAGTTCTTGGTGACCGAGCCCAGCCAGTTCTTTTCTCAAATCGGGATTCTGTGGAACATCCACTAGGCGGTACTCTTCAATGACCGCTTCGATGTACAGACCAGTTCCACCGACCAGAATGGGCAGCCGGTCCTTCGATCTGACTTCCGAAAAAGTTTCGTAAAATAGCTTCTGATACTCGAAAACGTTGAATTCGTACCCGGGATCGACAATATCGATCAGGTGGTAGGGAACGCTTCCGTACTCGGACAGGTCCTTCCCGGTACCGATGTCCATCCCGCGGTACACCTGCCGGGAATCAGCGGATATGATCTCACCGCCGAAGCGCTCCGCTGCCTGCACTCCCAGGTGTGTTTTTCCGGAAGCGGTCGGACCGAGAATGACCAGTAAATCAAAGTTATACGCAGACATAGCTGTTGAAGTATAGCATTGAAGCCGGAAAGCCGTCAAAGAAGCTCGGGCGGCTGTTTGGGGAGCTGCTGCTGCCATTCGTGAACGGTTACTTCCTGCTTTCAATGCCGTTCCACAAATGTATGTTAAAATAAATCATCGAATCATCTGTAAATCTTAAATAGGAAATAGATGATGGAGACGGTTAATATCGCAAAAAATTTAAGATAGGGTTTTGCATTAAGTAACATACTTTCTTATAATGATTAAAACACGTTACAATTCTAATAATAATAGGTCGGCCTTACGACAATTTTGGGATGAATCAAACTTTTAGGACTAATCAATGGGACGTGTACTGGTAAAGCAACGGGGAATAGCATTATTCGTTATTATTCCCATCATAATTGTGCTCGGACTTCTCGGGGCCATTCTGCTCAAGGTGGCCACCCACGAGTACTCCCAGGCTCACCAGGACTACTTTCGCGAAATAGCGCTCTACACGGCCGAATCCGCCATACAGGAAGCCATATTGGTTACCCAGTACATGGCCAACAAGCCCACGTCCAAAAATGGTTTATTGAACGATTTTCTGGGGGGCGGGTTTTCGTGGGACATGACCGATTTGCTGGAAGATACCAGTGCCCTGGCGGACGAGTTCAAAGGGGTTAGTATCGACAAGGTTACGATAGAGTACACCGATGTGCACCGGTTTCCGGTACCCCAGATGGAAGATGAGGTTCCCGGTACCGATTGGTATTACTATCCCAGTATCGCTTCCAACGCCGTGATCGAAAACCCGGCCGGAGTCGAGCATCCTGCCTACCTGGCCGACGTTTCCACCAGCCGGATACAGGGCCCTCCGCAGGATTTCTACGGGACGCTGATCATCACCGCCAAAGTCAGCTGCCGCGGCAAGACCCGGCATATCCGGGTCACCAAGGATGTCAAAGCCATCAACATGACTCCTATGGCCAACGAATACAGCCTCTATGTGCGGCAGGGACCTTTCGGGACCCAGCCGGAAAAGAATGATCAGAAAATCAACGAGTTCAACCAGGGGGGCGAGTTCACTGTCTATAGCGGGAAGCCGATTCGTGATTCCAAGGGCAACCCCACCGAGCGTCGGATCCACATCAAAGGCGATTACGTCATCAACCTGAACGGGGACTATTACAAATACTACGAGAATCCCGACGATCCCAACGCTCCCCATGACCCGAAGCAAAGATACCTTACTGATCCCGGGGACAATAGCAGCGAACATGCTCCCCCTCACGGAAAGGATATTCCCGCCTTCAATCCCGAATTGGAGAACCCGGATGAAGGGCCTTGCTTCGGTCGCAGCCCCATCCCCTACCCACGGTGTGTCTATCATCGGGGGACCGGGCTCATCGGCGGCAAGACGCTTCATCTGCTGCCGAAAGCGAAAATAACCAAATATTTCCAACTGAGTCTGAACAAGATCTGTAACCAGCGGGTTTTCAACAGCGGCGTCGGGGGACTGAAATATAAGCACCGCACATCCTTGTTTGGTAAAAATGTAGAGGATGAAACAGGTATTGAAGGCCAGATCTGGGGCCGGTACAAGCAGTACCGGGTCAAAGGGTGGAGCGCGGGACTGGGAATAGAGATCGTGTCACATCTGGAACTCGAAGGCGGCACCGAGACCGAGATGGGGAAAAGCGGCCAGCCAACAGAAGATTACACCACCATCTTTCCCTACAAGTGCGTGCAGACGACCAAAGGAGAGCAGTTCCACTGGTGGGATGTCCTATCCGGGTGGTTTCGCAACTTCGTCTCCCTGGGCCCTCTCGGATACTACCTGACGGGGGCACTGGGATTTGGTGATTTCGAAAACACAGCCGAAGCGAAAAAGCTGTTGGAGCAGTATAAAATCGTTGATATGCCTGATATCATCGGTGGCCCTCCCGGAGGGCCTGACGGCCTGTGGGTCGAGGAGCCTTACTTCGGCAACGCGAAGCTGCGGTCGGAGGGAGACGATTCCTGGACCCTTGATTATCTTCCTTTCGCGGTGCGGCACGTGGATAAATTCACCAACCTTCTGTCTGACGGTAAAGGGCTGGCCCTGGATGGAATCATCTCGTGTGACGAGATAAACGTCGTCCCATCTCAAGGCAGCACGGATATCCGGTACAAGTACCGCGGCGGCCTTTACACCACCGGGCCGAGCAAGCTCTTCTGCTCCCTTAAATCTGTCGAGTCCGAAAACAAGGGCGAAGATCGGCTCGATCTGTCGTACCTGCTATTTATCAAAAAGGGGAAGACGTTTGACAAGCCAGGGGAAGTGACGGTTGATGAGAAGATCGTTTTCGAACATCATCCCGATTTGCCGGGTCTGGTTGTCGATGCCTCGTTGTATTCCACCAACTCTATGATTATACCCAAGGATAAAGGAGTCAATATTTTCGGAAACCTGGTGTGCGACCGGATTCTCAAAAGCAAGATTGAAGGACAACTTCATGTTACCTATGATGAAACTGTATTCGACAGCCATTATATTATAGATCCGGCCGACGAACTTTTTGACACGTATTACCAGTATTACGTGGTTACGATTTCCCCCCAGATCTCTTCCTGGGAGGATTTGATGACGAAAGGCCAGTAGCTATGAACAGGCACCGCGGCGACAGGGCAGGGTTGACACTGGTGGAGATCATGATTGCGATCATGATCATGTCCCTGGTGATCATTCCCATTATATCCCTGTTCAACATGGCTGCCGAAGGCACCGTTAAGGGTAAGAACGTCACCATCGGAGTCAACCTGCTCAGGGAAGTCCTGGAGACGGTGAGGAACATGCCTTTCGAACTGCTGGACTCCGAACTGAAAATTTACCAGGAGTTTCCCTGTGACGGGGAATGGTACGAAGATGTGACCCAGTATTTTCCTGAAAGCTACTTCCCTTCTTACTGGGGAAAATTCGATATGCGGGTGGAAATCGAACCGCTCACCGGCGAGGGCGAAACGCATCGCGGGGACCCGAGTAAGATCAAAAGGATCTTTGCCGAGGTCAGGTGGTACACAAGGGCCAGTAAACAGGAACAGAAGCGGACGCTGGCGCTGGGAACGCTGGTGGTCAACCAGGTTGTGGACCGCAACCTAGAAAACGAGGACTTGATTTACACATGCCGGGACGATTTGGAATAAACTGTCTGTCACGTAAACGGGGTGTGACCGCCGTGGAGATGCTTATCATGGCGGTGATCGCTTTGTTTCTGGCCACGGTGCTCTACCGTATCTTTTTCGGGCAGATCTCGCTGTATGCCGAAAAAGAAGCGGAGCAGAACATCCAGCGCAGCATCCGGTCTCTCTTTCTCAACCTCTCTGTCGATGTAAAAGGCGCACACCAGTTCAAGGAGATCACGGCGCACAAACTGGTCTTTACCAGGTTCACCGACAAACCGGACCTCAACGAGATAGCCGATCCGGCGGAGGCGGTCAATTCCTCCGAGGTGGAGTACAGTTATGATGAAGAAGAAAAAGAGCTCGTCCGGTATATCCTCACAGACGACGGGGAGCGGAAGAAACGCGACCGATTTGAGAACATCAGCCCGGATTTTGCTTTCGAAGGGGTCAAAGTGATTACCGGAGGTTCGCTGGAAGTGGTTGAAGAGGGGCACGAGTACGAAGCGGTGGGAGTGCGGGTCAAGATCCTGGCAGAGGTTCAAATTACGTCCGCTAAAACCGAGAAGCTGTCCATGACCGCCACGTTCCGCTCTCGCTTTCGGGACCGCGCCGAGCAATTCGGCCCGCTCTACCGGGTTGATTCGGCCGATGTAGAGCCCGAACGGCTCGAACACCGCCTGCTCGATCCCAGCGATCCCTGGAAACGCAACATGGGGTACTTCTGTTCGGTAGACGAGGATTGCAGGTATTGACGGTATGGTCAGAAAGTGGAGCGATCTTAAACAGCTGAGTCCTGAGGAGATGAAACTACGGTCGTCTGTCCGGTCGCGCCGGGCAGAGGAGAGAGATTTCAAATCCTACCTCAAACGGATGCAGTGGAAATTTGTACTGGGTCTCTGTGCTCTGCTTTTACTCAGTTGGGGCCTGAAGCAGCTTTATCGTGTCCGTCAAACAAACAGACCATCCACTAATATTGCTATCGAAAAGACGGTGGAACGGAAACGTCCCAGCTCTACCTGGCGGTCACTGTGGATAAAGCGCAAAGGGCTTCGCCGGGCTGTACCGCCTCGTAACATGAAGGTCAAAAAAAAGGTGGCATCCAGGGGGCCGGATTGGATGGACCTGGCCTTCAGCGGTAAGAAAAAACAATACAGTCCCAGGGAGTTTCCTCTCGGCGGCGAGGACGGAATGGACCTGGATAAGTTGAGTCTCGAGTATCAGCAGATGGTGGAACAGGGCAAAGAGATCGATCCCGATATCGTGGAAGCCTGGGATTTCAGCAAATCGGGCTACTACCAGAACGCCCTGATCTACTATCAGCGTGCGCTTCAAAAAACCGAATCGAACAACTATATCGTGCTTGATTTTATCTACGGGGAGATGGCAAAAATATACAATCGGCTCGGCAAGAAAGGTGAGCGGTCCGCGTGCGAGTACAAACAGCACCAGGTGAGGTCTGCCGTTGAGTCCGTGGTCAAGGATTCCGGAGACTTCAACGCCGAAGAAATTGCCATGATGGAAGAAGCCGAACGAAACAACCGGGAAAAGCTGAAGTATCTGGTCAACGAGTATCGCTCTCTCCCTGCATCGGACAAGAAACAGTTCGAAGTCAGGCTGAGAAACAAATACGGACGTGATCTGGGAGAAAAAGAACTTTCCAAACTGATTGATACGGTCAAGGCTGCAGCCGCCCAATGAAAGAATGGTGGAAATAATTAGGTGAGGAGTGAAATGGAATGAATAATCGTAAAACAATGGTGCTCGTTATGCTGGCAGCATGTGTCATGATGACATATTCGGGCGACCTCGTCTGGGCTCAGGAAGATCAGGTCGAAGAAGAGGAACACACTCCGCCATTCTGGACCCGGGCCGAATACACCCTGGACATTTCCGCCCGGCCCTACAAAACTGCCGCCGGCTCAGAAACGCAGATAGAATATTACCTGGGAGCCGAGTTCGACACCGGCCTGGCAGTGGGCGTTGGTTTCTTTTCAGACGAGATGTCGAGGCTCAGACCCGATGATTACTACCTGGAGCTTTCACACTGGATGTTCGAGTTTATCTACAATCCCGGGGACAGGAACTGGCACACTGTTTCTCTCAATTTCCTGGGATTCATCACCGTGGGGTATAACTTCGGCGGAGAGCGCGGAGGGGTGGCCAACCTGGGCGCCTACGACCTGGGAAAGCAGGAACCGGAACGTCTCTTCTGGACCTTCCAGTTCGATTACACTCACGAAAAGCTCAAAGACTTTTCCATTCCGCTTCGATACGACGGTGACGCGTTTGGCAGCGGGATCGTCTATCATCCCAATGATACCTTTTCAGCCGGTTTCATCAGGTGGGACAATGGCGATTACAGCCGCCTGTACAACAGAAACGGCTTGCGCTCCGATCGCAACGAGTTCTTTGTCCGGACGTATTTCTAACTGTCATGACAGCGGGTAATTGGCTGCGAAAGATCGCCGGCGCTCTTTTCGGAAGCTCATCTGGAAAAGAGAGCGGATTCTGGGTGCACATCAACTGCTCCCGATGTGGTGAAGACATGAAGATGCGAGTCAACCCCGGCTTCGATCTCATCCGGGGCTACAGCGATGATGAGCCGCCGTTTCGGTATCACAAGGAAACCGTCCACGGGAACTGCTTCAATCGTCTCATTATCAAGATCACCTTTGATAAAAGTTTCAGTATATGCTCCCGCGAAATAGACGGGGGCAGTTTTGTAGACTCCGCTTAAAACTGAGTTTTCCAGTCAGATTAATTTCATAAAGCAATATGTCAACCTGGAAAGCGCAGCAAAAAATCACTGTACTTTCAAACTGAACTAATGTTGACATGTCATAACACAACATAACATAAGTTATGGCGAGCGCTGCTGCTAGTCCTCATTTCCCTTGCGTAATGCAAATTAGTGACAGATAGCTGGTTTGGATATGGTATGTAAATCAGATTCAAAAATAATAAAACAAATAACTTATGTTATCTATGCAAAATATCAGGGAATCATTTTTGTTGTAATATAAAGAAAGACATATTCATAGTATTACAATTGGTAACTACCTACTTTATTATTCTCCGGCTGCATCCCCCTAAAGATACTAAAGCAAAGCAATATATGACCGTCTCCCTTGTTGTAGAACTGCTTCTCCTCTTCATGTGCACCGGGAACGTCCACGGTTTTTGAAGGCTATGAATGAGCGCATAAAGAAGCTCATCTTTTACCCGTTTCTTTATCCTGCTAAAGTTTTTCATCTTTCCTGTTGACGCGGCAGTGGCAAGTCTATACAATGGCCGGCTTTAACCAGTGTCTGTTCTTATAAAAAATAATCTACGGTACAATGGCGAATCTGGAAGGCAAGGACAGAGAAAACTGAGAAACGGAAGTGCTTACGATGATAAGACCGGAATGGGACGAAGTTTTCATGGAAGTAGCCGAGATCATGCGGAAACGCTCGACTTGCCTGAGGCGCCAGGTGGGCGCCGTGGTGGTCAAAGACAGAAGAATTATTTCCGGAAGCTACAACGGTACGCCTCCGGGATTCGAGCATTGCGACAAGGCTGGTTGTTTGAGAGAAACACTGGGTGTTCCCTCGGGGGAGCGCCATGAAATCTGCCGGGGGCTGCACGCCGAGATGAACGCCATTTTACAGGTGGCCATCCTGGGGGGGCAGTCTATCAAGGGATCCGACATATACACCACGTATCTTCCGTGCTCCATCTGCGCCCGCCTGATCGCCGCGGTGGGAATCTCCCGGGTGGTGTTCGGGGGAGGGTACCCGGATGAGTTCGCCGAAAACATTCTCAGGACGGCGGGCATCAAGCTGGATGTCTACACCGGGAAACCTGTGGGACGGGAGTTGAGAGGAGACCTGTTGGTCGATGAGCAGACCATCGGACAGCCGGGAATGGAAGCCGCAGGTAGAATTGCTTTCCATTACCCCGAAGGCTGAGGAAGTAATAGAAACTGCCTATCGCAACTGCTGGCAGTCCGAATCCAGGGAACCGGGAGACAAACCTCGCCGTTCTTTTATCAGGAAGCTGATAAACAAAGGTCATCATTCCTGCCTGGAGTTCGCTATCGCCACCTTCCGGATCAAGGGGTCACGCGCCTTCACCCACCAGCTGGTCCGTCATCGCCTGGCAAGCTATGCCCAGGAAAGCCAGCGGTACGTGAAGGTGACCGACGGCCACTCGTATGTGATCCCGCCTGAAATAGCGGACAGGCCGGAAGCCCGTCAGCGGTACTTCGAAGCGGTGGAAGAGTGCCGCAGCTGTTACCACGATCTCATGAGTATGGGGATCCGCAAGGAAGACGCCCGCTTTATCCTTCCCAACGCCTTGAAAAGCACCATTATTGTCGGCATGAACTTCCGCTCCTGGCGCCATTTTCTGGAGCTGAGGTGCGACCGGCATGCCCAGTGGGAAATCCGTGCCGCCGCCATGGATATACTGAAAACATTACACGGTCACGCTCCCGGGATATTCGGAGACATTTACACCCGGTTTAATATTTGATAGCGTATCCTTGCATGTGTTGTTGTCCTGGAAAAGCGGTGGTATCCTGCGGATATGAATCCGTCAGATATGAATCCGTTTGAAGAGTTTTTCCCCCGGAAATTCTGCCAGGATGAGAACTGCATTGTCCACTCCGATCACGCCTGCGGCAAAGATTACTACGTGGTCGACAGGGTATTCAAACCCGACATTACTATTCACCGAGAAGACAACAGGATACGGACTGAAGCTTCCTGGGGTGAATTCCGCTACACCCTGTGCAGCGCCAATGACCTGCTGCGCTGGATGGGTGATATCACCGATAATTTCATCTACTATTTTCAGGGAATTCTCGGTGAACGGCTTCTGACAGTGGTACTGGAAGCGTTTATAGATCGGATGCGCGACTCCTGTCCCGGGGTGACCAGAAGCGGCGTTATCAGGGAAAAAGTCCGTCACCGGGAGAAAGGATATGTTGTTACTTACAACGATTCCTACATCCTGAAACACGACAAAAGGACCAACTTCGTCATCCTGTCCAAGCCCACAGACGACACTCCCCGCTCAGAGTACAAGCAGGAAAAATATGGTTTGAGAAACACGGAGATCGACGGTATTGCCTACATCTACTTCAACGGTGACAAAAACCTGGTTATTTCCGAGGTGAGCACCCGTGACAACAAGGGGCAGTTGAGCGTCAACGCCTGGCTTAAAGGCACCATCAAGGGGCTGGAGGAAAAGGTCAGGCAAAATGTCAGCAAAACTCTGTTCGAGCCTTTGACCTCCCTGTTTCCCATGCACAGCTTCCTGTATTTCATCATGGCGCCGGAGAACACGCTCTGGTACCAGCACCGCGGCAAGCTGAGGCTGCGGAAACGCACCGGTATCCTCTATCAGGCTATCCGGTCGGTGGGAGTGGATGTCATGTTCGTTCCTATTCCCCGGCTAGAGCCGACCATCCCGGAGATTGCCAGTATCCTCTACCGTACGCTTCCGCTTTCCAGGGAGATCCTGGAAGCCATCAGGAAGCGCCGTCCTTATTGATCCAACGGTTACCATTCTTGATAACTAATATGCACCATCACTTTTAAATACTGATCAACATATGTTATACTGGTGTTGACTCGCTTATTCCATGCATCACTACAACAGTTGGTTTTGTACAGTAATCAGGCTAGTGTTGGATAAAATCGCCGATGGATCAACAGTAACACACGTTAAGAGGTGTTGACATGCCGCGTACTACAAAGATGGTCGACTGCCCGGAGTGTGGGAAGAGAATCAATGCCCAGGGGCTCGGGGGTCATTTGTACATCGTTCATGGGAAAAGGGCCGGCTCCAAAAAGCGTGAAGACAAACTATCCGAACTCCAGAAGAATTTTGCCGAATACAATGAGCGGATAAACAGGTTGTTGGACGATCTGCTTGAGATCATGAAAAATCTTTTCGAAGTCACCGACAAGGTTGGAGCTGCCGTTGAAAAACACGGCTCCCGGCTGGATGCCCTGGAACGAGAATACAAAACAGGCCTGCAGGACCTCAGAGACAAGCTACTGGACCGGATTGGCCAAAGTCGTCCCACCGAATGACGGTCATTCAGCTGAATGACAGGCTTTTTCGGAACAGACCTCCGGTTCGTTTTCTACCCAGAAGCCCGCGGGCGGGGGAGCGTAATCCATGGTTTTGGTCCAGGTGTCGTCCTCCACATAAGCCGGCCGTGATTCGGTCTCAACCAGAAAGTCCAGCTTCGGTTTCCAGGCCTCAACCAGCTCTTTTTGCAGGACCAACACGCTCTGCATGGCGTAGACCAGAGATTTGCGGATATACTCCAGGTCGGGCCGGTAGTCGGGCACGAAAATTCCCCGCTGGCCCAGCAGTTCATTGAGAAGCTGTTTGTTTCTGAATTTAGGACCTTCCAGGGCGTTGAGTGAGTGCTGCATGAAGAAACGCAGGTTTTTGACAATGAACTCGTACAGGCTGGGTTTGCCCAGGATCTTTTCGGGGGCATTCCAGGCCCAGTTAAGCGATCCGGCTATGGTTTTCAGCTTGATGTAGGCCTGGCTGATTCCCCGCTCGATGATTTCGTCGGGCGCTACTATCACGAATGGAAACTCCCCGTACAGGACCCTGGTGTGCAGCCGGAACTCCTCCGGGTCGTGGAGAAAGCGGATGTGCCTGAGAATGTAATCGTCATCGTCGGGGAAGATGTGGATTCCCAGGTGCTTGGCGCCTTCGATTTCGCCTTCGATGTCACCGCATCCTTCAATCACCTTGTTATCCACTACTTCCGGGCAGGTCCCCCGGAGGATGGCGTGAGCTCTGCGCACGTCCTTGACCTTCACCCAGTTGTCGAAATCGCTGTATTGGTCGGGATCGTCGGTCCTGGCCGCCGAGCCGTACAGCAGCACCCCCAGCAGATCGTCCCCCAGTTTTTCCTTGAGCCATTCCAGGTACCCGAAGCGCTCCTTGATTTCATCCGCTTCCACGTCCGGCCTGCGGATGATCTGCTCGTACTGTCTCGAACCGCCCAGGGGCACCTCTTTCATAAAATCGATGAACATCATTTTCATGTCGCTCAATGCCCTGTCCCAGGTTGTGTGGTCCAGCAGTTCTCCGAACAAAAAAGGATACTCCCGTTCCACCAGATGCTTATAAATAGAGCCGATCATGTACAGGCGGTTGGCCACGTGGGCTTTGTTGACCACGGTCCCCAATTCCCGCCGGTAGTGGATGAGGGCGGCATCGATGGTGGCGGCCTTGGCCTCTATCTCCGTCTGAAGCTGGAGCAGTATCTTTTCCGACTCCGGAATCCAGTCGGTCTCTACATCGAACAGCTCACTGAACTGGTCCCGCGGCATGTCCTGGGTCACCCGTTTGAAGGTGGTCGGAATATAATCTTTGAATCCCTTGATTACCGGCAGGGACCAGGGATTGACCAGGGTGCCCTCGGGCGCCTGGTCGAGAATTTCCACTATTTCTTCCCGGGATGGAACATCATCGAAAATAATCGGCATAACAGCGGTAAACGTTTCTTCGTACGGTAACCCGGGAACCTGGTAGTTTTTTCCCTTAAATGAAAATACAACGTTGGCCATAATTATCACTCTTATCTTTCTTACATTAGTTTATCAACTCATACTACTCCCGATGCAGAAGCAATAGCAAAGGCATATTTTCTTTATTTACCGATTCCTACTGCGCTTCGACCCAATAGCAATAGCAAAGGCATATTTTCTTTATTTACCGATTCCTACTGCGCTTCGACCCAATAGCAATAGCAAAGGCATATTTTCTTTATTTACCGATTCCTA
>CAYSPT010000025.1:14479-40787 GCA_964432985.1 uncultured bacterium | reverse complement strand
CGCTTCGACCCAATAGCAATAGCAAAGGCATATTTTCTTTATTTACCGATTCCTACTACGCTTCGACCCAATAGCAATAGCAAAGGTATATTTTCGGCTGGGAGTTTTTCGCATTTAGCTGAAAATTAGTGCTTTCGTTCGAGAACGGGAGCAAGTATAACATCATGCTCCGGGACAGTCAAAAAACTTTTCTTCCTCCTCTTGACGGGGCTGGAATGTTGCCTTAAGATTGCAACCCATGTCGACCAAAAGGTTTTCTGGAAATTCGGTGCAGCGCCCGGTCCAGAAGGACCTGAGAAGCACCCTCCTCGTCCCTCCGACGAGGTTTTCCTTTTATAGAGGGGCCTCTTCTTGTGGAGGTGGCTCTGCAGAATGCCGGAAGGTCGTCACTTTTCTTCCTTAAATCAGTTGGTATTGGGTCCACCGTGTAGTCGAAGTGTGTTTTTGCGTCAAAAATGTGTGTGAACGAGGTCGGATTTCGAGTCAAACCTCAAAAAACAGTGGATCGAGAAAGCAGTGAAGATATCATGTTTAACAGAATAAAAAAACGAGACGGGCGGATCGTTAAATTCAGACCCGAAAAAATTACCGATGCTGTGCGAAAAGCGGGAGAGGCCACCGGGGAGTTCAACGGTGAGATATCCAGTCAGCTGGCGCTGCGGGTATTGAACCTGGCCCAGCAGGCCATTACCAACCGTGTCCCGAATGTAGAGCAGATCCAGGACGTGGTCGAGGAAGTGCTGCTTCACTCACCGTACAAGCAGACAGCCAAGGCTTACATCATCTATCGTGACCAGCACGCCAAGATGCGCGAGATTGTGTCCAAAGCCAGCGTGGACCTCATCGAGCAGTACCTGGAAAAACTCGACTGGCAGGTCAACGAGAACAGCAATATGGCTTACTCTCTGCAGGGATTAAACAACTACATTTTCTCGGAGATAAGCAAGACCTACTGGCTGAACCGGGTCTATCCGCCGTATATCAAAAAAGCGCACACGGAGGGGGACCTTCACATACACGACCTGAGCCTCCTGTCGGTTTATTGTGTGGGCTGGGACCTGCAGGACCTGCTCATGTCCGGATTCAAGGGAGCTTCCGACAAGATCGAGAGCAGGCCGCCGAAACATTTCCGAAGCGCCCTGGGGCAGGTGGTAAACTTCTTCTACACGCTGCAGGGTGAAGCCGCCGGCGCCCAGGCTTTCTCCAATTTCGACACTCTCCTGGCGCCCTTTATCCGCTACGATCACCTGAGTTACCCGGAGGTGAAGCAGGCTATACAAGAATTCGTTTACAATATCAATGTTCCCACCCGGGTTGGATTTCAAACTCCCTTTACCAACCTCACCATGGACCTCACCGTCCCATCTATGTTCGCCAACCAGCCGGTGTGTATCGGCGGGGAGTTCATGAAGGAAACCTACGGTGATTTCCAAAAAGAGATGAACATGCTGAACCACGCGTTTCTGGAGGTAATGACCGAGGGTGACGCCAAGGGGCAGGTATTTACATTTCCTATCCCCACGTATAACATAACGAAGGATTTCGACTGGGACAGCCCGACCCTGGAGTTTCTCTGGAAAACCACGGCCAAGTACGGTATCCCTTATTTCTCAAACTTCGTAAACTCCAGTATGAACCCCGAAGACGCCCGCTCCATGTGCTGCCGCCTGCGCCTCGACACGCGCAAGCTCAGGGCCCGCGGCGGGGGACTGTTCGGAGCTAACCCGCTCACCGGCTCCATCGGCGTGGTGACCATCAACATGCCTCGAATCGGCTATCTGGCGGACACTGAAGAAGACTTTTTCTCCCGGCTCGGAAAGCTCATGAACATGGCCCGGGACAGCCTGGAGATAAAGCGCAAGGTACTGGAGAGGCTCACCGATATCGGGCTCTATCCCTACTCACGCTTTTATCTAAGGAATGTCAAGCAGCGGTACAAGCAGTACTGGAAAAACCATTTTTCTACCATCGGCCTGGTGGGTATGAACGAAGCCCTGTTGAACCTGATCGGTGAGGATATCAGCACCGCTCGGGGCCGCGAGTTCACCGTGAAGGTAATGGATTTCATGCGCGACAGGCTGATGGAATTCCAGAAGGAGACCGGGAAGATCTACAACCTGGAGGCGACACCCGCCGAGGGGACATCCTACCGCCTGGCGCAGAAGGATAAGGAACGATTCCCGGACATCATCGTAGCCAACGAGGAGTCCGTGCAGACGGCGGCGAGTCCGTTCTACACCAATTCCACCCAGCTGCCGGTGAATTTCACCGATGATGTGTTCGAAGCGCTGGATCTTCAGGACGATATACAGACGCGCTACACCGGGGGAACGGTGCTTCACATATTCTGCGGGGAACAGATATCCAACTTCGAAAGCGTTAAGAACCTGGTAAGGAAGGTCTGCGAAGGGTACCGGCTGCCGTACTTCACGCTGACACCGACGTTCAGTGTGTGTGCTAACCACGGGTATTTTGCCATGGAGCACGAATCGTGCCCCACCTGTGGTGAGCCGTGCCAGGTGTACTCCAGGGTGGTGGGGTATCTCCGTCCGGTCAACCAGTGGAACGAAGGTAAAAAAGAAGAATACAAATTAAGAAAGACATTTGCGGTGGGGTGATCAGTATGCGTATTGGCGGATTCCAGAAATTCTCATTGATCGATTATCCGGGCAAGCTGTCCGCGACGGTGTTCACCCAGGGCTGTAATTTCCGCTGCCCCTACTGCCACAATCCCGAGCTGGTCATTCCCCGGCTGTTCCGTCAGGCTATCAGCCAGGAGGATATCATGGGTTTTCTCAAGACACGTCTGGGTAAGATTGACGCTGTTACCATTACCGGTGGGGAGCCGACCATCCAGAGCGGTCTGAACGAATTTGCCCGCAAAATCAAGGAACTGGGTTTCCTGGTGAAGCTCGATACCAACGGCAGCAACCCGGACGTGGTCGAATCAATGCTGGAGGAAAACCTGGTTGATTATATTGCTATGGATGTCAAGACCAGCCTCCCCCGGTATGGTGCTGTAACCAGGTGCAAGATTAATCCGGCTGTCATTCACCGGAGCATCACTATCATCATGCGCTCGGGGGCCGACTATGAATTCCGCACCACCGTGGCCCGGCCGCTGCTGGGAAAAGACGATATCCTGCGTATCGGAGACACCATCAAGGCTGCCAGGCGGTACGTCCTGCAGAAATTTGTTCCCTTCAAGTCCAGGGTCTCCGACGCGGTGAAACTGTCGAGTCTCCCGTTTGGGGAAATAGATCTCCTGGAACAAAAACTGGGAAGTTCGGTGGTGGAATGCATCGTCCGGTAGGTACAGCCGCCCGGGTGTGAAAGTTGATTCTTTTCGAACCAACAGTCCGCCCGAATAACATGAAGTGATACTTCAGGTTTGCCCTGAAAACCTCCTTCCCTTCTCATCTGTACCACAAAAAAAAACTAATGTTTTTCCTCAATTCTGCCGATACTCTGGGTGAAACGACTAACCTGTCCGGTACACAAAGGACTACAGCCGGAAAACAACCAGTCACAGGATGTGGATGGAGAGGAAGAAACTCTTATGATGCGGACGCTGTTCACTGCCGCCACCGGCCTGAATGGTTTCCAGATGAAGATGGACGTGCTGGCCAACAACTTTGCCAATGCCAACACCACCGGGTACAAAACGCAGAGACTCCATTTCCACAATATTTTAAATGAAACACTGGGCCAGTCTTCAGCACCCATACTGCAGGACGCCGCTACACTCCGGGGCAGCGTCAACTCCAGGCAGGTCGGCCTGGGTGTGCTGTCCGCCTCGATCGACACTATCATGGGGCAGGGGAACCTGAAGCTAACCAATGTTCAGACCGACCTTGCTATTCAGGGACGGGGCTTCTTTATCGTGCAGGACGAAAAAGGTGACCAGTTCTATACCCGTGCGGGTGATTTCAATCTCGACAGTTTGGGATACATGACACACGTGGGTACCGGAAAGAGGTTGCTCGGCTGGCAGGCCATTACTGACGATGACACCCGGCAGACCTATATTGACAAAACACAGGAATTGAGTCAGCTGAGTATTGCTCCGGAAGACGGCACGGACATTCGGATTCTCGAGCCCCGGTCCACGTCGAACGTGCATTTCAGGTGCAACCTGGATTCGGACGCCCCCATGGAGACGACCCATGCTTCTACCCTTACTATTTATGACGCAGCGGGAAACCCCTACATGAGCAGCTACACCTTCATGAAAAGGGAGATCATCGATGTAGACAATGATGGCGCAGACGGTATCCCCGCTCACCTGGGAATCGAACACAAAAATGAAGTACTGGGCCCCCCCGATGGCTTGACTACCCAGTTCACCTTTGCCAACACACCGGTTGTGCCCGGAAACATTACCGCCAGGCTAAACGGGATAGCCGTCTCTAATTTCACCCCGGTTACCGACCCGCAGGGTTTCATTACGGGGATAGACTTTGACGCCGCGCCTGAAATCGGTGACACCATCGAAGTGGATTACCGTCAGCGGGCCAGCATCGATGACGACGGCGCCGGTGACGGAGTAGCCACCGTATGGACGTACCAGGTGGCGGTGATCGAGGATGCAGCGGCGGTGATGTCCGGCAATACCGACACAGATGCAACGGAAAATGGCATCCAGCTGGCTGGACCCCAACAGGCAGCCAACAATCCGGCCCTGAGCAACATGGGGGGAAGCGGTGTGCTCGTGTTCGACAACACTACGGGCAGGATAAACGAGGCGCTCACGTTCTTCTACAACAACCTTGATCCGCTTTCTCATGAACCGGCCTTCAGTATGAATGACTACGATCCGGCGATTCACAGCTATGTCAATGATTTTACCCTCCAGCCGGAAGGTGCTGCCAGCCCGGACGTGACCATTTCCCCGGTTTTTGACAATGTCACCCAGTTCGCCAGTGATTTTTCTACAGCGGCAATCGACCAGAACGGTTATTCCTGGGGCGCATTCAGGAAGTTATCGATTGCAAGAGACGGCCGTCTCAACGCCGAGTACGACAATGGGCACAATAGGATGATCGGGCAGCTCACCCTGGCCGATTTCAACAATCCGGCTGGCCTTTTCAGATCCAGTGACACCATGTACACCCTGTCAGCCAACTCTGGTGCCGCCCGGCTGGAGGAGCCCGGGCTGGGGACTAATGGATTGTTGGTCCCCGGTATGCTGGAAATGTCCAATGTGAACCTGGCCAATGAGTTTGCAGTGCTGGTGTATACGCAGCGGGCTTTTCAGATGAACTCCAGTGCCATAAAGACCGGTGACCGTTTTCTCGAGCAGGCGATTGGCCTCAAGCGGTAGGACAACGCGTTTTTAAGCATTGACATAAGCCTCTCCTTATAATCAGTCCGGATTTCCACGAGCTGCAACGGAAATCCGGACTGATTCATTTTTCCGAGAGCTGCAAATTGTAATTTTTTTTAGCTATGACATTGTTATTCAAAAGAAAAACGCAAATAATGCAAGTAAGTGTGGCGTAACAATTCATAGTTTGTTAGACTATACAACTTACAATGGGATACGTGTATCTGACAGGTACGCTATATTCGAGTATGTATATTAAATTAGCTTAATTGTGTTTGAAAGCGAAGGGAGCAACGTTTTATGAGTAGATCGTTTATTTCACGCAGCGTGAACAGGGGAGCCGGGTTGGTCCGGATAATGTTTGTAATGCTGCTGTTGATGCTGGCATTTCTCACCGGTCTTCCGGCATCTCTTTCACAGGACCAGCCGTGGATAGAGTTTGCCAGTGTCGGCGAGCAGGTCAAGATAGCTTTTGACGAGCTTGATCACCCGTTTTGCCGGGCCAAAGTCAGACTCCTTGATGAAAACGTAGAGTCCTGGTATGCGCGGTGGTACATCATGCAGAATGCCAAGGAGTCTATCGAGACCACGTATTTCATCCTTGAGCACGACGTGTTCGGTGATGCCTTCGTCGGGCTTCTCCTGAAGAAAGCCCAGGCGGGACTCGATATAAAGCTCATGATGGACGCCCGGGGTACCAAGTTCTTTTCCAGCCGGTTTACCGGCGGCCAGGATTATCTCCAGGAATTGGTGGAGGCGGGAGCCCAGGTAAAAATATTCAATCCCATATTGGAGGGTTTGCCCCAGCTGCCGTGTAATCTCAAGTATTTCATGTCCTCAAACCACGACAAGATCATCATCGTTGACCGCAAATACATCATTACCGGCGGCCGCAACATCGCCAGCCGCTACTTCCTCGCTCCCGAGGATGACCCCCTTGTTTTCAGAGACACGGATGTGATCATCGACGGTGAACTCATCGGCGAAGCCATGGCCGTGGCTTTCAACGAGGAGTTCTACGGGCTGAGAAACTACACCATCCAGGAAGACTTTTTCGGCAACTGGTTCTCGAAAAGCGACCACCTGCTCATGGCCGAATCAGCCATGGACCGGTGGATGTTTGGAGAGGGAGTGTATGAGCCTACCGGGGATATGAGTTTCGATCCATCTATCTACAACGAAGAACTGGTAAAAGGGCCGAGCATTGCCACCTATTCCGGGTACGAACCTTTCCACGGCGAGCGGGCGTTCCCCATCAAGATACTCGACAAGCACTCTATTGCCGGTCCTCGCAACGACATTACCGCTTCAGTCGTCAAGCTCATGGATGCCTGTGAAAAAGAGATCATCATACAGAATCCTTATGTCGTTTTAACGGAAGCGGCCAAAGCCGCCATGCAGCGAGCCAATGACCGGGGTGTCAAGATCATCATCCACACCAACAGCCCGGTGAGCACCGACAGTTTACTTACCCAGGCGTTTTTCATCGCCGACTGGGTAGATCTTCAGATTGCCATGCCCAACATGGAGGTCTGGGTTTTTACCGGGAAACGCAAGCTTCACTCCAAGGTATTCGTCTTCGACCGCACCATATCCGTCATCGGTACCTATAACATGGACTACATGAGCGAGCAGATTAACTCCGAGGTGGTAGCCATGGTGATGTCCAAGACATTTGGTATGAGAGTGGCACTCAGCGTGTATGAGGACATCAAGGTGTCCAAGCAATACAAACTGGAGCTTTCGAAGGACGGCAAGGTTCCGGTGGAGCTGTTCGGACCGGCCTCTATTGCCAAAGGGCGGCTCAAGCTGATACTGGATTTCCTGGGGAACCTCAAGATTCTCAAACCGTTGATATAAACGGTAGCTGTAAGGAATTTCAATGGCTGACCGCGAGTACCTTAAACGTGTCAAGTACGAGCCCATCAAGCGCACAGGGGAAGTCTTGACATTTGAGAACCTGGTAGATGACCGGGCCTTGATTACCCACAGGGATTTCGAGCCCCACGAACGCGCCCTGATCGAGATCACCTTCCTCATGTCCGAGAAGGAAAATATCAACAAGAAGCGGAAGGACAAGAAGACCACCCGGTTTATTCACCCCTGGAACGTGGCCCGGATCCTGTCCCGGCATGGTGTCGATTACATCACGCTGTGCGCCGGGCTCCTGCATGATTCCATCGAGGATGCCATTGACCGCTTTATCAGGCGGTACCATGACCAGAACGACTGCGATCCCGATGACGATGAATTGGAAGCACAGGAAACCAGGCTCCTGGCTCGGCTCGAAGAAAAACTGATAACAGAGTTTCGAAAGCGTACCTACACCCCGTACCTGTTGTACCGGATGAACGTAGCGCCGAACCTGATCCCAAGGATCTACCGGGACATAACCACTTTCATCCGCAGTGTTGGGATGCGAAGTTATCTGGGTGAAGGAGAAGAAGGCTGCCATCCCACTGACGCCGAGTTCGGCCGGAAAGTGCGGGAACTGATGCGGCTGAGGAGCCACCAGGCTTCCAGCCAGTTCAGGCTGGATGTGGACGACATCGACTACCAGCTCAGGGAACGCCAGAGCACCGAGGACGCCGCCCGGCTGACCGAGAAACTTATGCAAAAATACGATATCAATGAAAACAACGGCTATCTCCTTTACACATTGAACATCATGCACTTCAATATCGAACGGATCATTGATATCGATGAAGCGCTCACCAGGAAAAAAAGCAAGTATTATCCCGAGTCCATCAACTATATGTTCGACCATACCCACGATGTCCGTCTTAAACTCAGGACCACCATGGTGAAACTGAGCGACCGATGCCACAATGTCCAGGACCTGAATCCGACTGTCTTCAATTTCCTGCAGCGGCTGACCAATTGCTTCAAAAATATCTACGTGCAAACACGCACGGTACAGTTCCTGCTGGAGTGGAAGGCCCCTATTACCAAGGACCCCAAGCTGGAGGAGTATTACCGGCGTGCGGCGGTCATCTACAACGACTGTGCTTATTTCACCTGGGTGGAGCTCGACAAGCTGGTAAACGAGCTGACATCGATTATCTCCCCGGAGCAAAATCGTACGTTACGCGCCAGGTTACAACGTTATGAGTACGAAAAAGAAGGTCTTGAAACCCGCACGGATCCACTGCAGCTTCAAGATGCGCGGTTCGACAACGTTTCAAACGAGTTCCTGGAATACATGTACTCGCCAAAAGAGGACAGGAGTTTTACCGCCCTGGGGCAGACCTGGTTCGATCAGGCCGGGAAACCGCGTGAGACACCGAACTACGAGCGGATCTACGAGTATGCCCTGGCGCACCGGGCGGTGGCGGCCAAGCTCAGGTGGGCCTGGCAAAAGGGCTACTACGTCAAGGGCCTGGCCGACCTGGCCCAGGACATGAAACTCCAGGTCCGGCAGCGTTCCCAATGCAAAGAATAGTTGTACGCTCATGACCATGCAATCCCCCATGAAAACCCCGGTTGCAAAAAAAAAGGGTCACGCTGTCACCATTCACGGGACACGGTTGCTCGATCATTACTACTGGCTGCGAAATCGCGGGACAAAAGAAGTCCTGGAGTACCTGGAGCAGGAAAACCGGTACACCGAGCAGATGATGAAATCCACCGAAAGAGGGCAGGAACGGCTCTTTAAGGAGATGGTGGAACGCATCAAGGAAACGGACCAGTCAGTGCCGGAAAAGGTGGACGACTACTATTATTACTCGCGGACCGAGAAAGGCAGGCAGTACACCATCTACTGTCGTAAAAAGGGAAGCCTGGACGCCCAGGAGGAGATTCTGCTTGACGGCAACAAGCTAGCCGGCGGCAGAGAGTATTGTTCCCTGGCGGCTCTCAAGGTCAGTCCCGATCACCGTCACCTGGTCTACTCGGTCGATTTCAAGGGAGACGAGCTGTTTACCATCCACGTGAAGGACTTGAAGACCAGGGAGGTGCTTGAGGAATCGATCCCCGCCGCGAGCTACAGCGTGGAGTGGGCAAACGACAACCGTACTATTTTTTATACGGTTCGGGATGAAGCCAGGCGGCCTTATCGGGTCTACCGGCACGTTCTGGGCACCCCGTGTGCCCGTGACCGTCTGGTATACGAGGAAGCGGACCAGGCCTTTTTCGTGTCGTTGTATCGGTCCAAGAGCCGAAAATACCTCTTCATCTATCTGGGCAGTGCCATCACATCGGAGATCAGGTTCCTGGAGGCAGATCGGCCCCGGGACCGGTTCAGGGTGTTTCGGCGCCGGAAAAAAGGTGTAGAATATGATGTCACACACCACGGAAACACCTTCTACATCCATACCAACGAGGGGGCCGTGAACTTCAAGGTGATGGCCGCACCGATCGGCGCCAGGACCCTGAAGAACTGGCAGGAGTTCATTCCCCACCACCCCGGGATCAAGATCGATGGGCTGGAAAGCTTTCGCGACTACCTGGTTGTTTACGAGCGTGAGCAGGGTTTGAAACAGGTCCGTTTCTACGATTTCTCAACCGGTTTGTTTCGGCGTCTCGAATTCGATGAACCGGTTTACACCCTGCGGTACCACAGGAATCCGGATTATAATTCAACAATCCTGCGCCTGACCTATACGTCGTTTCTTACACCAAAAACGGTGTACGATTTCAACCTGGCCGACGGCACCAGGAAGCTGTTGAAAAAAAACGAAGTGCTGGGCGGTTACGATCCGTCTGCCTACGAGATGGAGCGGGTCATGGCCGTCGCGCCCGACGGGACCGGCATCCCTATTTCATTGGTTTATCCGAAGGGGATGGCCCGGGACGGAAACAACTGCCTTCTCTTGCACGGTTACGGGGCCTACGGGTCCTCCTCCGAACCCCACTTCGCTTACAACCGTCTCAGCCTGCTTCAACGGGGATTCATTTACGGTATCGCCCATGTAAGGGGAGGGGGTGTCATGGGGCGTCCATGGTACGAAGCCGGCAAACTGCTCAACAAGAAAAATACGTTCACCGATTATATCTCCTGTGTGGAGCACCTGATCGAGCAGGGGTACACGTCAAAAGGCCGGGTAGTGGCTGATGGGATGAGTGCCGGGGGCCTGCTCATGGGGGCGGTCCTCAACATGCGGCCGGACCTTTTCTTCGCCATGGTGGCCGAAGTCCCTTTCGTGGATGTGATAAACACCATGCTCGATCCCAGCATACCATTGACGGTCCACGAGTACGAGGAGTGGGGCAACCCCGGCGAAAAAAGGTTTTTCGATTACATGCTGAGCTATTCGCCGTATGACAATGTGGAAAAGAAAAAATATCCGCACCTGCTGGTTATCGGTGGTCTGAACGATTCCCGTGTCCAGTACTGGGAGCCGGCCAAATGGGTTGCCAGGCTCAGGGCAAACAAGACGAACGACACGATGCTGCTGCTGAAAACCGACATGGGTGCCGGGCATGGCGGCGCATCGGGGCGGTACGACTTCCTTAAAGAGTTTGCCTTCAAATACGCCTTCATTTTTCACGTCCTGGGAGACGTGGAATTCTAAGCGGGCTTATTACAAACGATTGCCTGCTGCGGACGCAGATTTAACCCATATATTTCCGGATCAAAAGTGAAGTGTCTGTTGGAGACCGATGTAGACCCCGTCCAGTTTCACGAAGATCGGACCGATATCCTCGATAAGCTTGCTTCCGTATATCCCTCTGATTTCGAGGCTCGTCGACCACCACGGTCTGATGAAATAGTCGCATCCCACTTTGAGTTCCCATGTGCCGATCTCCGGGCGGCGGCTGAAGGTGCGGGTTTGGGAAGCGTAGTCGACAGTCACCTTCTTCTTGCCGTATCCTGCGCCCAGGTAATACCTCCATTTGTTTCCCGGAAAGTAATACAGGAAGGAAGCGGTGTACCCTTTCATCTTGATCGATACGTCGGCTTCTTCCCCGAGAAATGGGGTCCTCTGATCACTTGAAAAGTCGTCGTATCGCAGTTCCATGGCAAACCGGGGGGGATCTCGTATCAGGATGGCTCCCGAAAAACACCATTCACGGTCCAGTGACAGGTCCCGGATGTGGGGGTGAAGGTTGACAAGCCCGATCTGGAACCCGATCCACCGGGAGTGAGGTTTACGGGCAGTGGGAGTTTCGTGCGTTTCGATGAAACGCTTGAACCTGGCGGAGTACCCCTCAGTGGGATTCAAAACCTGATACTCATCGTCTTCGGACGGTTCCTCCACGGATTCGTCGAGCTGTCGTTCCAGCTTCCTGGACCGTTTTTCACCGGTTTCGAGCCCGAACAAACCGGCCACGGGATCCAGGGGCAGCCACAGGGCATCCTGGCGGTAGATGATCGGCAGACCCAGGTCGATCAGCTGGTTGTTAAATACTCCCTGGGTAGGCCGGTGATGCTCGAAACGAAGATCGAGACGAAGCAGGTTTTGTCCTTTTCGCAGGTGCGCTCTGGCACGTTTCCGGTTCAGATCGTACCGGGCTTCGATTGCCCGGCAGAAATCATCAGCCCGGACATACGGCCGGCCGGAAGGGTCCCGGATGATGTCCTGCCGGTAAATCCTGTAGCCGGGTGAAGGCGCGGAATGCTCCTGGGAATAGACGGCATGGCCGGTCTGGCACAGGACGGCCACGGTCATGATCAGGAGCATTCGGACGAATACTCGCGTCGATCGGGGAGGGATAACTCTTATCTGTTTCATTGCCGTATAAGTATAGCATAACTATTCTAATTGAGCGTACTCTATGGACCTGGTTGAAGATTCTCGCTGCTGCAGATGAATCTTCGTTCTTCCTACTGGCTTGTAGAACACCATCCAGTAAGAATTGTCTGTCAATCCACGTCCTTTCTACGCTTACTCGTCAGAGGGTGGTAACGGTGACATGGAACGATGTGAAGTATTGGAGTGGGTGTAGTGGTAACGAAGGAAATGCTCTTGCACTGGCAGCATTGAACAAGGTAGAGTCAATATAGAGAATATGAATGTGGCACTATACAACAACGAAATGAGCAGCTTATCAGGAGGGAGTGGGGTAGTAAATGAATACAGGAAAATGGTGGTTTCCGGTGGCGGCCGTTCTGGCCGTGGTCGTGCTGGCAGCGGGAGTGGTTCAGCCTGCTTCAAGCGCGGAGAACCTGAAGTCATTATGGCGGCAGGTCGACGAGGCCCAGAGAAACGGTTTACCCAAAACCGCCGTTACTCATCTGAAAAAGATCGTGCCCCTGGCGGTAAAACGCGAGGAGTACGGCCAGGCCCTGAAGGCCCTGTGCAAGCAGCTGGTGTTTGAAGCCAATATCCAGGGTAACAAACCCGAGGAGAAAATCACGCGTCTCCACGAGGAGATCAAGCAGGCTCCTGAAAACCTCAGAACTCTGATGAAACTGGTACTGGCCCGCTGGTACTGGCATTACTACGAACAGAACCGGTGGCGGTTCCAGCAGCGGACCGAGACGGCCGGGATGAGCGAGACTGATTTCACCACCTGGGATCTTCCCAAGCTCTTCAACCAAATCGACGAGTACTACACCGAAGTTCTCGCACACGAAAAACAGCTCAAGGGTATGTCAATGGACGTGTTCCAGGACTTTTTCACCAAGGGGAATCTGCCCCTAGCCTACCGGCCCACCCTGTATGATTTCGCCGCCTTCTCGGCCATAAACTTTTACCAGGCCGGCGACCAGGTGGTCAAGAAACCCGAAGACGCCTTCGAGATGGCGGCGGACTCCGACGCGTTTGCACCGGCGGAAATATTCATCGCCTACAGCCCCGACAGCACGGACACCTCGTCTCCCCTGTTGAAAGCCATGAAGATCTATCAAAAGCTTCTGGAGTTTCACCTGCATGACAGCCGGCCGGAGGCTTTCGTTGATGCAGACATTAATCGGCTGGTGTTCGTAAACTCCTACTCATTCGGGGAGCTGAAAGCCCAGCGTTTTATCAAAAGGCTTTCAGAAATTGTCGACCGTTACCAGTCGCTTCCCCTGGCCTCGCTGGCCTGTTATCACTGGGCCCAGGAGCTGTACAACCAGGGAGATTACACCGGGGCCCACCGGGTGGCAACGCGCGGTCTCAAGCTGCATCCCGATTCTCCCGGCGGCCAGCGGTGCCGCGACATTATCATCCAGGTCGAGACAAAAGAGCTCGATCTGAAGTGTGAGTACTCCGTTACACGCTCATTTGCCGATGTGCGGCTCGATTACCGTAACATCAAGGAAGTGCATTTCAGGGTGGTGGAGGACCGGTGGGACGATTTTCTGGAGAAGCGCTGGTCCAGCCCGTCGGTGCAGTACATGGACCACCGAAAGCAGCTGCGGCTGTTGAACAAGACCCCGGTGGCCTCCTGGTCCGTCCCTCTTACACCCACTGATGATTACAAGAAACGGTCTCATGATATCGAGCTGCCGTCGTTGAAACCCGGCTTCTACCGGTTGATTGCCTCGTGGCGGAAGGATTTTGCCGGAGCCAGCAACGCCATCAGGATCTCGTCATTCTGGGTTACACGCCTGGCTGTTGTCATCCGGCAGCGCGAAGACGGCGTGGAAGGATTCGTACTGGATAACCACAGCGGTAAACCCTTGTCACGGGCCGAGGTGCGGGTATTCAGGCAGGACAGCGAGGGGTATTACCGAAAAGCAGGCAATGAGTACACGGACGAAAACGGTTTTTTTCGTCTCGATGATGATGATCACCGTGGCCTGGCCCTTTTCGTGAAATTCGGCAAGAATGAGCTCCTCTATCCCGACCAGGCGTATCCGGGCGGTAGGTACAGCGCGCGAGGCAGCACCCAGACGATATTCTTTACCGACCGCTCCATCTACCGTCCCGGACAAACCATCCATTTCAAGGTACTGGCCATAAAAAGCGATCACCGGCGGGACACTTACGAGTTTTTGCCGAACCGTCATCTCCAGGTGGTATTCAGGGACTACAACTGGCAGGAGATCGAACGTCTCAAGCTGACCACCAACGCTTTCGGTTCGGCATCGGGCACCTTCACTGCCCCCTCGGGCACCATCACCGGCCGGATGACCATCCAGTGCGACAATATCAACGGGTCCACATCGGTCAATGTGGAAGAGTACAAGCGGCCCAAATTCAGGGTTGAAATCGAAGCGCCCAAAGAAGAAGGACGTCTTGACCAGGAAATCACGCTCACCGGCTCGGCCATGGCCTATACGGGGGCTCCCATCGATCAGGGACAGGTCTCTTTCAGGGTGGTCCGCAAGGTGCGTTACCCGTGGTGGTGCTGGTGGTGCTGGGGGCGTCCAGCATCCACCCGTGAAATCACCCACGGCAAGCTCGTTACCGACGAGCAGGGCCGGTTCATCCTGAAGTTTGTGGCCCGGCCGGACAAGACGGTTCTCGAAGCGGACGATCCCACCTTCGCTTTCCAGGTCACCGTGGATGTTACCGACAGTACCGGCGAGACACGGTCTGCAGATCGGACGCTCAATATCGGCTATAGTTCCATGGTCCTGGATATGTCCGTCCCCGGATGGCTCACCGGGAAACGACCGGTGGCGGTCAGTATCTCATCGAAAAATCTGGATGGACAGCCGGTAAAAACCAGGGGAACCGTGGAAGTTTTCCGTCTCAAGGAGCCGGCCCGTCCAAAGCGCTCCTCGCTCTTCGGGCGCGGCCTGGGACTCGACCCCCGGGCGGTGGACGAGTCCAACTGGAAAACCTGGGAGCTTGCCGACAGGCTTCAGCAGGCGACATTTGACACGGCAGAGGGTGCTTCGTCCGTAGAGTTTACTCTCGAAGCTGGTGTCTACAAGGTGGTAGCCACCGCGCAGGACCGGTACGGAAAAGAGGTAAAGGGAGTGCTGCCGGTCATGGTCATCGATCCGGGAGCCAGAAAGCTGACGGTGCCGGTGCCGTCCCTGGTAACGTTTAAAGCCACCACCCTGAAGGTCGGGGACACCATGGAAGCTCTTTGGGCAACGGGGTATAAAAAGGGGCAGGCGTTTATCGAGATTGAGCACAAGGGCAGGATCGTCAAGAGTTTCTGGACCGACCGGGAGGCGACCCAGCAGCGCATCACCTGGCGGGTGGACGAAGAGCACCGCGGCGGATTTTACCTCAACATTACCCATGTCAACGCCAACCGCGCCTATCTCTCCAAGCACCGCCTGACCGTCCCCTGGTCTAACAAGAAACTGGACGTGAGTTTCGCCACCTTCAGATCGAAACTCCAGCCGGGGAGCAAGGAGACCTGGACGGTGAAGATCAAGGGGCCGGGCTCCGAAGCCGCCGCTGCCGAGATGGTGGCTGCTCTCTACGACGCTTCCCTGGACGCTTTTCTTCCCCACGCCTGGAGAGATCTGAGCGGTATATTCAGGCAGGACTATTCCACCACCCACGCCTCATTTGCCAACCGGGGAATGACCGCCGTCAGCCTTGTAAACGACTGGAACCCTAACCGGCGCGGCTACAATCGCACCTACTGGAGCTTCCCCTACGAGGTGCTGAACGATTTTGTCAGGTACGCCTTCCCGTACCATGGCGGTGGACGGTATCTGCAGAAAATGTCCCGCAGCCGCGGTGAGGTCCAGTCTTTTGCTGACGAGGGCGGAATGGAGCTTTGCGAGGCCGAGATGGCCCCCGGAGCGCCGCCTATGGAAGCCAAAAAGGAGAAAGCGGCCGTTGGCGGCGAAGCGGACAAGGAAACGGCGACGGAGAAACCGGAGAAAGAAAAGAAAAAGAAAATCGATCTCACCGCGGTTTCAGCCCGCACGAACCTGAACGAAACGGCCTTTTTCTTCCCCCACCTGGTCACCGACAGCGACGGGATGGTGTCCATGACCTTCACCATGCCCGAAGCGCTCACCGAGTGGAACTTTCTGGGATTCGCTCACACAACCGGGCTGGCATCGGGACTCCTCACGGGAAAAACCGTCACCCAGAAAGACCTGATGGTGCAGCCCAACCCCCCGCGGTTTCTCCGGGAAGGGGACGTGCTGTTGTTCACTGCCAAGGTGACCAACATGTCCGAGGAGGAACAGGCCGGTACCATCAGGCTCTCCCTGACCGATACCATGACGGACGAAGAGCTCGACCAGGCATTCGGTAACGCCCGGCGCGACAGGAAGTTTTCTGTGCCGGCCAAGCGGTCGCGGACCTACTCCTGGAAACTTGCGGTTCCCGACTACTCCGGGGTGCTCACCTACCGGGTGGTAGCCTCGACCGGGATCCTCTCGGACGGTGAGGAAAACATCCTGCCGGTGCTCTCCCGACGGGTGTTCGTTACCGAGTCCCTGCCGCTTCCCATCCGGGGGCCGGAGACAAAAACCTTTACCTTCGAAAAGCTTCTGGAATCGGCCAAATCCGACACTCTGGAGCACAAGGCCCTCACCGTCCAGGTGGTGAGCAACCCGGCCTGGTACGCCGTGCAGGCGCTTCCGTATCTGATGGAGTTTCCCCACGAGTGCTCCGAGCAGGTGTTCAACCGCCTGTACGCCAACTCCCTGGCCCGGGCCATCGCCAATTCAAGCCCGAAGATCAAGAGGATCTTTTCCTTGTGGAAGGGGACCGACGCTCTGCAGTCGAACCTGGAAAAGAACCAGGATCTCAAATCGGTCATGCTGGAGGAGACTCCCTGGGTGCTGGCCGCCCAGGACGAAGCGGCCAGCAAACGGCGGGTTGGGCTTCTGTTCGACGACAACCACATGGAGGACGCGCTTTCGCGATCCTACGAGAAACTCAAGAAAATGCAGCTTTCCGACGGTGCGTGGCCCTGGTTTCCCGGAGGGCGCCCCAGCAGCTATATAACCCTCTACGTCATGACCGGCTTCGGCCGCCTGTTAAACATGGATATAGAGGTCAAACAGGACCTGGCCCTGAAAAGCCTCAACCACCTGGACCGCTGGATCGCCGAAATATACGACAATATCAAGCGGCACGGTCATCTCGAGCGCAACAACCTCTCCAGCACCATTGCCATGTACCTCTACGGCCGCTCCTTTTACCTGTCGCAGCGGCAAATTCCAGGTTTTGCCCGGGAGGCGGTTGACTACTTCCTGGGACAGGCTTCCGATTACTGGCTCCAACTGAACTCCCGGCTTTCGCAGGGCCATCTGGCCCTGGCGTGCAAGCGGTTCGGCGACAAAAAGACGCCTTCTAAAATCATGGCTTCCCTCAAAGAACGGTCGGTGACCGACGAGGAGATGGGTATGTTCTGGCGCGACCTGGAGCTGTCATGGTGGTGGTACCGTGCGCCCATCGAGACCCACGCCGTTATGATCGAGGCATTCGACGAGGTTGCCGGGGACAAGGAGGCGGTGGAGGACCTGAAGGTCTGGCTGATCAAGCAGAAACAGACCCAGGATTGGAAAACCTCCAAGGCTACCGCCGACGCGGTTTACGGGCTGTTGAGACGCGGTGCCAACCTGCTTGCTTCCGACGAACTGGTCCGGGCCAAAGTGGGAGACCTGGTCATCAAACCGGAAAAGACCGAAGCCGGAACAGGCTTTTATGAACAGAAATTCGTAGGAGAGGAAATCAAGGCCGAGTACGGAACGATCACCCTGAAAAAGGTGGATGAAGGAGTGGCTTGGGGCAGCATCCACTGGCAGTACATGGAAGATATGAGCAAGGTGACGCCGCACAAAACGCCGCTTCACCTGGAGAAGTCACTGTTCGTGAAACGGGAAACAAAACGCGGCCAGGTTATAGAGCCGGTGCAGGGTTCTCTGGCGGTGGGAGACCTGGTCAAGGTCAGGATAGTGCTTCGGGTGGACCGGGACATGGAATACGTACACATGAAAGACTTCCGGGGATCGGGGACCGAACCGGTCAACGTGCTTTCGCATTATAAGTACCAGGACGGTCTTGCTTACTACGAGGCGACCCGTGACACGGCCACACATTTCTTCATAGAGTACCTGCCCAAGGGGACGTATGTATTTGAGTACCCGCTGAGGATACAGCATCGGGGCAGGTATCAGATGGGAATGGCCACTATCCAGTGTATGTACGCACCTGAGTTCAACAGTCATTCCGCCAGCGAGTTCGTCGAGGTGAAGTAGCAGGTTCAGGAGTCGGCTGACAGAGCCTCTTTAACTGTATCGTAGACAGAGATCATGTCGGTGAGCATGACGAAATTAAGTATTTCCTTGAGTTCGGAGCTGAGAGCAGCCAGCCTGACCCAGCCTTTGTCTTCTTCCAGCCGGTGTTTAAACACACACAGCACCGCCAGGCCGGGGCTGGCGATAAATTTTACGTTTTGCAGATCCATGATTATGTGCTTGTATCCTGATTCAATGAAGGTGAACACGTATGACCGCAGTCTGGGAGCGGCTTCCTCATCCAGGTTTCCTGAAACGCTGACGATGATTGTGTCGTTTTCTTCCGTGTAGCTAAACATAATAAGTCTCTCCTTTATTGTGGGGGAACAGCAGTTGGCCCGGTCCCGGTGGTAAGGAACTTGCTGATGGTCAGCACATTCCTGTCCTGTTTCCTCCGGTAGACTAGACTGTCGCTGAATTCGCGTATCAGCGGTATGCCGAGGCCCCGGGGGCTTTTGCTCGTAACAATCTGACGGATATCGGGGAGCGGGGATTCCGTAAGGTTGAAATGCTTTCCTTCATCCTCTATTTCACAGATCACTTCATCTCCCGACAGAGCGAACCGGACGGTTATCTCGTGGCTGTTGTTATCGGTATACCCGTACTTGATGACATTGGACACCACTTCACCCATGACCATGGTGACATGGGAGAGCACCCGTCTGGACAGGTTGTGCGTGCGGCAGAATGATGCGAATGCCGCTGCCAATCGTCGTATTTCAGAAAATTCGTTTTTCAACGTAATGGCGGTGATGGATTTACTCTTTCTCTTTTTTTCGCTTTGATTTCTTCTTTGATTTACTGGATGTTTCCGTTGGGGTCCAGGAGGTGTCCTTTGGGGTCATTGACGTGGAAAATTTTCCAGCTTCCCGCTGGTAAACGACACGCTGTGGAAATGGTATCTCTATTCCCGAGCGGTCGAAAGCTTCTTTGACCCGTTTCCGGTAGGCACGTGCCACACCCCACTGCTGGATTGGCTGGGTCTTGATGAGTACCTTTATGGTGATGGCCGAATCGCTGAAACTGTCGACCCCCAGTACTTCGGGCGGTTCGATGATTTCATTCTTGAAATCAGGGTCCTGGCAGAGTTCGTCCCCTGCTTCCTGAAGTACACTGAACACCTGGTCCAGGTTTGAGGTGTAGGCGACATTGACGTCCACCACCGCCCGGGACCAGCCGAAAGTCATGTTACTCACTCTATCGATGGACCCGTTGGGAATGATGTGAAGCACTCCGGCCAGGTCCCTGAGGATGGTTGTCCGCAGGTTGATGCTTTCAACCACACCGGCCAGGGTACCTATTTTGACTACGTCTCCTACCCGGTACTGGTTCTCCAGCAGTATGAAAAAACCGGAGAAAAAATCTTTGACGATGCTCTGTGCCCCGAAGCCTATGGCAATACCGACGATACCGGCGCCGGCCAACAGGGGAGCGATGTCGATTCCTAACTCCTCAAGAACCATGAAAACCGCTATGGCGATAATGGTTATACGGCAACAGAACACAAAGATACGAACGAGTGTTTCGGCCCGTTTCTTGCGCTCTATCGAGATCATGTGCTGGTCGGACCGTTCCTGGAAATACTCTAATACTTTCTTGCCGATGAACCGGGCCAGGTACATACCGGTACCCATGCACACCAGTATCACGAGGAGTTTCATCCCGTGAGCAATAAACAGGGTTGAGACACTTCTCCAGAGCGCTTGCAGGCTGGGCCACAATTTCTGTGTCATTCCCATGCACCTCGTTTCAGGCATCATATGACGGCTGCGGTGAGCCAGGTCCGCTTGTCAAGCACGCAGACCTGACTATATTACCATGAACCGAACCGCTTTTGGAAAGCAAGATGTAACCGCCACAAACGAGATATCTTTGGCCAGTTAAACATTGACATAAACGCCTGTTGTACCTAAACTCATGGTAGAAAGTCCCTGGTTTCAGCAATTAGGACAGGAAGTGAACAGAAAATGACGAATCCCGGAAGATGTCCGCATTGCATCGTTTAAAAAGGAAGTTAACCGATAATGAATGACCCAGACAGATGTCCGCATTGCATCGTTTAAAAAGGAAGTTAACCGATAATGAATGACCCAAACAGATGTCCGCATTGCCATGCTTTGATCCGGACCGGTTACCGTTTTTGCCGGGGGTGCGGTCATGATATTGTGGACGGCTCTCTGCCCGAGGAACACACCGTGAAAATAGTGGTATCCAGGAAATCCAAAATGGCTCCGATTTTCTCCGTTGCCGTGATGTTTCTGTTCGTATTTGTTATTGGTGTTCTCCCCAACATCATGTATGACACCCCCAGACTGCGGGCCCGGCAGAAAGCCTGCATGGCCAACATGCGGGTACTTGAAGGCGCCATCGATATCTGGTGGATGGACAATCCTGAAAAAAAATTCCCCTCCTGCGAACTGACCGCGGAGTCTCCATTGGCCGGTTTGCTCGTCCCGGACTGTATCAAGAAGATTCCGAAGTGCCGCTGCGAAGGCCGCTACTGGTACCGATCGGCCACGCACACTGTTTCGTGCTCGTTTCACGGTACTGTCGACAAACCGAGACTGGAGCCAGACGACTAGAGGGCGGCAACGCCGGTTTTGAGCATAGACAGGCAGTATGGTGATCCAGGAAGGCTACTCTTCATTAAGTATTCAATCTTCACAGACACCGGAAAAAATCGGCCAGCGCTTTCGTCAGAACGGTCATGTTGCCGTAATGTAATTTGTCTCCCGTATCCCGGATGGTGTGCATGTGAGGGGTGACACCGTCTTCCGTGAGCTCTACTGCCCTGAAACCTTTCTCCCAGAAGGCTATCTGGTCGTCTTGGTAGATCTCCTCCGCAGCTTTGAGAGGGCAGGGGAGGTGCTTTTTCAGCAATTCCAGAAGCGGCTGCGAGTGCTCGTTGCACACGTAGTTCAGCGGGTTCTTTTGCGAAATTGGGCCCTGCCACGTTCCCACGGTATCGACATTGATCACTCCGGCCAGGGGCTTTCCCTTTCTCCGGTACATCCGGGCCAGGTGCCTGCTGCCCTTCATGAGGTGCTCTTCCAGGTTGAAGAAAACATAGTGCAGGTTGATAGTGAGACTGCTCTCGGTGAGTAAACGGGCGCATTCCTGCACCACAGCCACTCCGGAAGCATTGTCGTCTGCTCCGGGAGCATTCTTTAAAACTCGTTTCCCCTTCAGCGCTATCGAATCGTAATGGGCGCAGAGGATATAGGTATCCGCCCCTTCACCAGGTGAAGCGGCCCGGACGTCCAGGTTGAAGAATTTTTTGTTCCCACAGGTGAATGGATCGCGATGGACTTCGAGTCCCATTGCTTCCATCACGTCCCGGATATAACCAGCTGCCGCCGCATTACCAGCCGAGGTATAGTATCGGTTTTTGCAGTGCTCGAAAAATCGTACGTGTTCTCTCAATTTTGTTTCCAGATTATGAATCATGGGGTAATGATATAATAAAAAAAGAGTAGGTGACCAGAGTAAATAAGCATCCTGTCAACTTGACGTAAAGTAGTATATGACAGTATAGTGTGGCCGTGTGAGGAATCAGTTATGCTGGAAATAAGCTCTGGATTGGGGGGGAGATTAAAACATGATCGTAGTTGATGCCCTCTCTTGTCTACCCATGTTCCGCGATTTCGATAAGAAAGCCCTGGAACCCCTTGCCGACATGGTTTCTCTCAAGTTTTTCGATGAGGGAAGCATCATCTTCAACAAAGGTGATGCAGGGGACAGCATGTATTTTATTCAGGGCGGCCGGGTGGATGTTATATGGGACATCTCGGCCCACCGCAAGTTCATACTGACCTCCATTGAGTCAGGAGATTTTTTCGGTGAGATGGCAATCCTGGAAAATACCACCAGGTCAGCCACGGTCATGGCAGTGGAATCCCTTGACACGCTGGCTCTTTCACGGGGTGATTTTTACCAGTTGGTTTCTTTCCAACCAAGCACAGGTCTTTCGTTGATCAAGGCTATCGGTCGGAAACTCAGCGGTCGTCTCAGGCTGCTTAACGAGCATCTTCTCTTTACCGAAGCGACACTCAAAATGCTCGATGACCAGAACAAAGCCCAGGGTGCGCAGGATATGAGTAAAAACTCGGATGCCTTAATGAGCCAGAACATTGATGAAAAGACCTTTGAATTTTTGAAAAGCTGCGGTGAGCAACGAAAAATGAAGGAAGACAATGTCATTATTTCCGAGGGAGGTATACACCGGGAATTTTTTGTTCTTCTCAATGGAACAGTTGAAGTCAGTAAGCGTCTTCCAGCTGGAGACCGGGTGGTGCTGGCCATGCTTGGTCCCGGTAACCTGTTCGGGGAGATGGCCTTTATCGACAGCGAGTTTCGCTCGGCGGAGGTCAGAACCTGTTCACCGGTGGAGTTGTGCGTTTTCCGTGACGAGCACATCAACGCCATGTGTCAGAAAGATCTCGGCCTGGTCTGCAATATCTACCTTGCAATTCTTCGGAAAATCAGCCTGGATATTCGTTTTACCAACAAGCATTACATCGAATCCAAACGCAGGCTCCTCGGGGTGCACACCACCTGAACAGATCACAGGCCAAACAACGTGACGCTACCTAAAGAAAAACTCGGGAATCGGCTGACTGCTCTTCTTACCACGACCGTTGCCCTGTATTCGCTGGCCACTCTTTTTTCCTTCGCCGGCAGGTTCTTCTGGCTGTTCGATCTTTTATCACCGTTCAGGCTCCAGTATCTGCTGCTATCGCCTGTTTTGACGGGCGGAGCGTTGGTGATAAAAAAACGAGGTCTGGCCGCTGTGTGCGGAGTGTGCGGACTGGTTAACCTGGGGATGATTCTCCCTCTCTTCATTGCTCCGTCACCCGCTGCAGTTCATAATGCCCCGGAGATCAGGGCAGTGGTGATGAATGTCATGGTAGAAAATGTTCACTATAACGATGTTATTCGGTTCATCAAGAACACCGATCCCGATTTTTTCGTTATCGAGGAAGTCGACAGGTTCTGGCTCGAAAACCTCAAACAGATTGCCGGTACCTACCCCTATTGTGAGTCCGTCGCCAGGATGGACAGTTTCGGCATCGCTCTGTTCAGTAAACACCCGTTGTCGGACTCCAGGATTCTCTATCTCGGTCCGGTCCGGCTCCCAGGGGTATGTGCCGATATCACCGTGCATGGGCGCACCGTGACCGTATTCGGAACACACATGCTTCCACCGATATTCAGTGATTATCGTACCCACCGTAATCGTCAACTGGATCTGGCTGCACAATTCCTGCATCGGTTTCGCAGTGAAAACAATAATCAATCGATCATTGTACTGGGAGATTTCAACGCTACCCCGTGGTGCAGCAATTTCCGCCGGTTCGTCAAGAGAGCGGGTCTGGTAGACAGCTCTCGCGGGCACGGCCTGTTTCCTTCATGGCCTTCGGTGTGGTTTCCCCTGCGGATTCCGATCGACCACGTACTGATGTCCCCTGACCTGATCTGCACCAATAAGCGTCTGGGACCCCACATAGGCTCCGACCACCTACCCCTCATCGTCGACATAGCGATACCGTAATACAAGTATCATGCGATTCTACATGCGTTCAGTGTAAAGTATCCGTTGAGCGAGCGCTTTGCGAAGCAACAGCGAAGCGAATAGAAGACCATGTCCTACAAACTAGTAGAAAGTGAGGATATTCTTGGGTATCTTCTCGTTCATAACCGTTACACCCACAACATTACATCTCATCGTTCAAGGTTTGCGTTCCCGCCCTCGACTCTGTGAGCGTGGAAAGGACAGAGATTTTCATAATCAGCGGAGTGAGCGGTCCCCGTAGAGATACACTACCTGTCATATGCGAGCGCCGTGAGCGCTCCGTAAAAAAAATACTATAAGCGTGCTTATGTATTACCAGCTATTTACGTGCACCTTGTCCGCTTCGTACCGATCATTCGGCTCCTTCTTCTCAGCTGGATATCCGATGGGGATGAGCGAAAACGGCACTATATGGTCCGGAATGCCCAACAGTTCCCGCAGCCCGTTTACCCGGTCCTCCCGGGGATACACACCGAGCCACACGGCTCCCAGCCCCATGGCGGCCGCGGCGATAAGTATGTTTTCCGTGGCGGCAGAGCAGTCCTGCGACCACCAGGCTTCGCTTCGCTTTAAGGAGAGGTCTCCGCAGACCAGTACGGCCGCCGGGGCGGCGGCGATCATACCTGCGTGGGGATGAACGCCGGGAATACGTTGAAGGATGTCTCTGTCAGTGATGACTACAAAATGCCACGGCCGGTTTCCCAGGGCGTTGGGAGCACTCATGGCAGTTTTTAATAGCAGCTGTATCTGCTCGTCCGTAAGTGAGTCGGGGGTATATTTTCGAATGCTTCTCCGGGTGAACAGCGCTTCCATTGTTTCCACGGGGTACCTCCGGTATCATTTCAGTTGGACGGCCGCTGGGCCATGAGCAGCAACACTGGAGCTATCTCCCGCCAGTAGGCGAGCTCTTCTTTCAACTCATACTCCAGAAGATCAGCCAGGAGAATATAATCTTCCATTTCCAACGAATCGAGAATCTCCTGGAAAACAAAGAACAGCTTGTCACGTTTATCGCTCACCACGGCATCCGAGAGTTCGAGAACGCTCAGGTCGAGACCCAGCACTGCATCCATGCTGGAAAGAACCACGCTCAGCCATTTGAAGTCGTCGATCACCGGAGAAAAAAGCTCCATCGCGTCGATGACCTTCTGCGTCCTGAGCATGTCGACGATTTCCGTCAGGCTTTCTTCTCTGGAAGAGGCGAAGTCCGGCATCATCGACAGGGCTTCCAGGGCAAGCAGCCGGGGATTGCTGGTTTCTATAACCACGGTGCAGCTGGGATCGAGATTTTCAACCGTTTGCATCGAGGCCTGGATGGGAATCTCGATGTCGTTGATCTTGAGGTTGGTTATGACCTGGTCATTCTTCGATACTTCCATGACCAGGGTACTGACCAGTTCTCCGATAGTTTTCGGATCATTGATCGTCAGGCCGCTTTCCTTACCGTTGACGGTAATATCCATACTGATTAGTGCTCCTTTCAAAACTCCTTGGTAAACGAGCCGTTTTTGTAGAATAGTTCACCGTCGGCGTAGAGCTCTCCGCCGTCCTTCATGTTACAGAGCATGTCCCAGTGAATGACCGACTGATTTACCCCGCCGCTAACGGGTATGCTCATACCCATGGCCAGGTGGATGGTTCCGCCTATTTTCTCGTCGAACAGCATGTTCTTGGTGAAACGGTCGATGCCGTAATTGGTGCCGATAGCGAATTCTCCCACGTAACGGGCGCCTTTGTCTGAATTCAACTGAGCCAGCAGTACGTCCTGCCCGACTCCGGCCAGGGCTTTGACCGCCTTGCCGTCCTTGAATTCCAGGTAGATGTCTTCAATCTCCCGCCCCATGTAGATTCCGGGAAACGTAAACCGTATTTTCCCGTTCACGCTGTTTTCAATTGGACCGGTAAAGACTTCTCCGTCCGGAAAATTCACCTTGCCGTCGCAATTCACCCACGTGCGACCCTTGGTGCGCATTGTCAGGTCGGTGTCTCGGGCCACCACGCGGATCTGGTCTTTGGTAGACAGATAGTTGATTATTTTTGACTGCCATTTGGCCAGGTTCTGCCAGGACTGAATGGGATTTTCATCGTTCAGAAAGCAGGCCTGGAAGACGAACTCCGCGTAGCGGAAATATGACATGCAGGCATCCTGGGCGCTGGCGTAGGTAGGAAACTGGGTGGCGCAAATCTTTATTTCATCATTTGCCATGCGTTCCTGTTGGATAGTGCTGACGGATTCGTTGGCCTTGGCGTGGTACGACATCTTGGCCGGGTCCACGTTGGAGAGTGATTTCGTGTTGTACCCCCCAAGGATGGTGAGATAGGCATCGAAGAATGAAGCGGTGAACCGGGCGTACTCACTGACATGCTCCAG
>CAYSPT010000025.1:11826-14379 GCA_964432985.1 uncultured bacterium | reverse complement strand
AGATTTCCGTCAAAAGGACCATCGTACAGCGCCGGCGTGCGGCATCAAGCCGAATCGTCCATGTGGAAACTATGGTGGCAGATTCCTGTGGAGGTTATCAAATCAAGTGTCAATGCGACCGAGTATTCAAGGTAAACCAGTGTGTTTCCCGGCGAAGCTGCTGGTGTGCTTCCAGCGTCATTTCACTTTTAAACGATGTTCCGCACAGTGGACACACACACGTATTCATTGCGTCAACAGTTTGACCACCGGGACCGGCGTACCGACTCCCTTGACCTTGATCTCGCCTGCTTTCTTGAAGTTCAATGGCGGCGGCGTGGTGTCGGGATGGGTTTTAAGGTAGCGTTTAACCGCCTCCACGGTCTGCATAGACACCAGGATTTCTCCTCCACCGGCGTGGGAGCAGAGGCGGGCGGCCAGGTTGACATTGTGCCCCAGCACCGTGTAATCGACCCGGGTGTTGCACCCGATATTGCCAACCACCATATCTCCCGAGTTTATGCCCACTCCCAGGGGAGGGGCCTGGAGTCCTCTGGATTCCCACCGGTTGATCACCCGTTTATGGGTTTTTTGCAGCTCGATAGCCACCTCCAGTGCCCGCAGAGCGTGGTCCTCGTAGCGAATTGGAGCACCGAACAGGGCCATCACTTCATCCCCGACAATCTTGTCTACCGTAGCACCATGCAGGTCGATGACATCGATGGCGGCGGTCAGAAACTCGTTTATCATCTGTTTCACATCGTCCGGGGAAAGTCGGGAACAGACCGTGGTGAATCCACGCAAATCGGCGAACAGGACGGTCATGACATAGCGGTCGGTCCGGAAAAAGTCCTCTTCCATGTCCTGCATCTTCTCGATGAGTGTGGGAGAAACATACCGGCTGAAGCTGGCCAGAATGTTCTTTTTCTCGCTGACATCATCAACCACCACCGTCCCGCCGGAACTGGAAGCCATCATTCTGAAGGTGTACCACTTCTTCCCGGTACCGATGGTTTCCTGTTCGATTTCAAACTCGATTTCCTGTCCGGCCATTTTCGATTCCTGTATGAGCGTACCGAAAATGCTTGGAGCCCAGGGTATGTTGTCTATATCGGAGATGGTCTTTCTTTCGATGACATCCTCTTTGCTGACACCCAGAAGCTGGCACATTTTCGAGTTGACCTGAACTATGATCTGGTGCCGGTCAAACACCATATAGGCCTCTTTGAGGCCGGAAATGGACTTGGCGTCCTTCCGCCTCCTGGACACGGAAAACATCGATCCTCCCGGAAGTCCTCCCTCCAGGAGCCGCAGCTTGTTCTTCATGTACTGGTTTTCTGAAACGATGGCTTCGATTTCATCTTCGGTGTACATAGCGGTATCATCTCCTGAAAAGTTACTTTGGTATCGGTGTCCACTCGACATCGAACGGTTTGAGAGCGTCACCGAACTGCCAGATTTTTACCGTGTGGTCGAATCCTCCCGAGGCCATCAGCCTGCCGTCGGGGCTGAACACCACCGACACGACGATGCCCTGGTGTCCCTTGAGGGTAAACAGGTGCTGCTTTGTGCGGACATCCCAGAGCATAATGTTGGAATCCATGCTGCCCGTGGCCAGAAGCCGCCCGTCGGGGCTGAAGGCGGCTGTCCTGACGCCTTCCACATGCCCTCTGAAGATACCCACACCCTGCATCTTGTCAATATCCCAGAGCATGATGGTACCATCTAAGCTTGTGGAAGCCAACAGTCTGCCATCTGCGCTGAAAGTGATGAATCTGACGGGCTGGCTGTGTCCCTTCAAGCGGGTTATCAACTTGTTCGTCCGGGTATCCCACAAAAATATGTCATTTTCCCAGCCAGCGGCGGCCAGAAGGTGCCCCCTGGGGCTGAATGTGGCCGTGGTAATAGCGGCCTTGCAGTCGGTGTAGGTATGGGTGATCTTCTGTTCGGCCACGTCCCAGAACTTGATCATACCATTGCTGACCCCGGCCGCTACCAGTTTCCCGTCGGGGCTGAACGAGACGTCACACACCAGGTCCTGGTGGGTTTGCACCGAACCGGTGACATATCGCGAAAGGACTTTCCCAAACAGGATGGATATGGTTTCTTCCGGACGCTCTTTTTCAATGTTGACCGCGGCCAGGCAGCTCTGCTCCGGCAACTTCCAGATTCTAAACGTGCTGTTCTTGCCGCCGGAAGCCAGCAGTTTCCCGTCGGGGCTGAAATCCAGGGCTTCGGCGCTTCCGGAGTGACCGGCCAGATTTCCCCGCCATTCCCCCGTATCGATATCGAGCAGGAGAATGGGCACGAGCAGGTCCGCGCGGGTTCCCACCGCCAGGGTTTTGCTGTCCGGGCTGAAGGCCAGCCTGGCTACGTTGAAGGTGGAGATGGAGAACGTCCTCAGATGCTGCCCGGGCTCGAGTGACCAGAGCTTCACCGAGCCGTCCGCTCCTCCCGACAGAACGCGGCGGCCGTCAGGGGAAAAGACGACTGAGTTGACACGTTTTTTCTGGCCATTGAGAACATGTTCCTTGAATGATGCCATCTCCTCATTCTCTATCAGGTCCCAGAACC
>CAYSPT010000025.1:0-11726 GCA_964432985.1 uncultured bacterium | reverse complement strand
CATGTCCCAGACGGTCAGTTGTTTGTCACGGCTTCCCGACGCCAGCAGACGTCCGTCGGGACTGAACGCTACCGAGTATACACACTCCAGGTGTCCGGTGAGCGCTTCCAACTCGCGGTTGTGCTCAAGATCATACAGGTGCACCAGGGTGTCGCAGGTGGTGCCGAAGGCCAGGACTTTTCCATCGGGGCTGAAGGCCAGAGTATTGATGGTGTCCTGGAATTGGTTGGCTGTTATCTCGAGGTGGGGAACGATATCAAAGAGCAACTTCCCGGCTGCGACATCCCAGAGGCTGACCGTCAGGTTGGTGTCGCCGAAAGCGAGCCGTTTTCCGTCGGGGCTGAATGTCAGGCCGGTGATGGAATTATCGTGTTGTTTCAAAACACTGGCCGATTTTTTTTCAAGGTCCCAGATGACCAACCGGCCGGTGCTGTCTCCTGCCGCTGCCATGGTACCGGCCGGGTTGATGGCAACGCAGGAGATCGGGCCCTTCAAAGCAATATGCTTCTCAAGAGCGTCCACTACGCGTATGGAACGTCCATCGATGTGACTGGCTTTCCAGGTGAGGAGATCCACGAAGGGGAACGGGGGAACCAGGTGGTCTTCCATGTCCTGCCGGATAGCGCGCAGTTCTTTGACCGCCTCACCGGGCTCATTACGCTCGCTCAGAAACCGTGCCTGACTTAGCCTGCTTTCCAGGAGGTTTTTCTGGGCAATGGTCATCTGTACCTGGGCTTCCCGCATTTTTGTCTCCGCCAGTTCGCGGTTCTGCTCGGCTTTCTTTTTCTGCTCGAAGGCCTGCGCCCGCAGCTTGTCCGCTTCCCGTTTCTGTACTTCGGCCCTGGCCCATTGCTTTTCGGTCTGATTCTGTGCTTCCTTGGCCGCCTGCTCGTTTTTCTCGGCGATTTGTTTCTGTTGTTCCGCCTGCACCCGGGCGTTTGCCTCGCTTGTCCTGGACCGGGACATGTTGAAATAGGCCACTGCTGCAGACGTTACAATGACCAGCAGCACCGCCAGGATGGAGGAGGCCAGCACCCGGTTGCGCCCGACCCACTTCTTGCAGACCTGCCACAGGCTGTACTCCATGGCCCCGATGGGCCTCCCGGACAGGAAAAGTTCAATTTCCTGCTTGAGTTCCCGCACTGACTGGTACCGGTCGTCCTTGTCCTTTTCCAGGCATTTGAGCACTACCGCGTCCAGTTCCGGCGGTATACGGCGCTGGGGAGTCCGCAAACCCGGTGGTTCAGGCTGCTCGGAGTTGACCTTCTCCATGATGTCCCAGGGGGTTTTCCCCGTGAAAGGATGCTCGAGGGTGAGCAGCTCGTACAGCAGCGCCCCCAGGGAGTAGATATCGGAACGCTCATCCATCTCCTCCACGACGCCTTTCGACTGCTCGGGTGGCATATAGGCCGGTGTTCCCACCACGGAACCGGTCATGGTTTTCATCTCCAGCACGTTTTCCGAGCGGTCGGTAATTATCAATTCGTCATGGTGAACGTCTTCCGTTCCCACTATTTTGGCCAGCCCCCAATCCATGACGTAGACCTCCCCGAAGTCTCCAATCATGATGTTGTCGGGTTTCAAGTCGCGGTGAATGACTCCCCGTGAGTGGGAAAAGGCAATCCCGTCGCATATCTTCAAAAAGATGTTCAAAACTTCCGTCAGCCAGCGCGGGTCTTCCATTGACTCGTCCCGGCGGGTCTCCTTGATCATTTCCGCCAGGGAAGAGCCCTTGACCATCTTCATGGTGAAGTAGATGCGGCCGTTGGGATCCACTCCCAGGTCGTGGACGGGACATATATTGGGATGCTCGAGCTGCCCCTGGACCTGTGCTTCTTCAACGAACCGCTCCAAAAACTCCCGGGCTTCGCTGCGGCGTCCGGTGATGATCTTCATGGCCACCTCGCGGCGGATGTCGGTATCGAAGGCGTTGAGGATGATTCCCATGCCGCCCCGGCCCACTTCACCGGCCAGGACGTACTTGTCTGTTTTCGAACCCAGGCGGGTGCGGATACCCGATGTGAGAGTGGGATGATCAGCTCTCCCGTCGAATACTCTTTCACGGGAGGAGGGTGGTCTTTCTTCAGAGGGTAGCGGTTTTGGAAGCTCAACGCCGGCCTTCAGGTTGTACTCCAGCTTGAGGGAAGAGGCGAAGGACGCTTCATCGGCCGGGGGAGGACCGGCATCCAGGGTCGCGGGTGGCGAGTCCGGTGACAGCTGGATGACTGAACCATCATCGAACGCCACGAAGGAATCCGTGGAAATAAGCCCTTCCTGCGTTTCCTCCAGTTTGGTTATTATACGGTTGGCGGCCTGGTTCCCTCGATCCTGCAGCATAGCTAGAGCGGTGAGGGCTTTTTCTGATACTCTCAGGTCACGCTCACGGGCCAGGTTTCCCAGGATGGCCGCCGCCGGATCGGTGCCTATTTCAAGACAGGCATAGGCTGCGCTCAGCTTCATTCGCACATCAGATTCCGCTGCCATTTCCCTGAGAGTGCCCATTGCTTCCAGAGGGTGGGAATCCTTGAGGGCAACCGCGGCGTTGGCTCTGACCCGGTTGTTGCTGTCCCTGAGGGAAGGGAGAAGTTTAGTCAGCCATTCCTCGCTGCTGGTGAGTATTCCGGTGGCCTCCACTGCGTTGGCCCGGACCCGTGGTTCACGATCTATAAGAAAGGGGATAATGGTCTCTAAATCATCTTCACTTCCCAGTTCTCCAATGGCCCGGACCAGGGAAGATTTGACAAACGTGTCGCTCTCTGCGCCGAGGGCTTCCTTGACGGCGGGAAGCCTTGTACGGTCGTCGGCTTTGAGGATGTCCTTTACCGCCTTGAGGCGAACGCTGAAATCTTCGTGTGCCAGGTAGCTGGTAGCGGAATCGGCCCCGGCCAGGACGAAGAAATCGGTCAGATCTTCATCGTCTTCCGAGCGGATCTTTTGGAGAATTTCCGCTGCGGGCACAGAACCTTCCGCCGCCAGGTTCTCCAGTCCCTTTTCCGCCTTGGCGCGTACGCTCTTGACCGGGTCGCGGCTAGCCTTGACCAGGAGAGGCAATGACATGTCGTCTCGCATTTCCGACAGGGCATAGACAGCCGAATCCCGCCGGTTGACGTCCTCGGACGCGAGCATGGAGTCAAGGGTTTCCATCATCCGGATGGAACCGTAATCCTTCAGGGCCAACGCGGCGTTGGCCGCCACCCGATGGTCGTCGTCCCGGAGCAGGGGGACAACCTTGTTCAGAAGCATTTTGTCTTGCAGCAGGGCGGCGGCTTCCACCGCTGAGGCGCGGAGACGGTGCTCGGGACTACCCAGTGCCGCTTCCACATGCCTGCGGGCCTTTTGCCCACCGATTATGGCCATGATGTGGACCATCATCGGTTTCAGAAACAGGGCGTCTTCCTTATCGTAGGCTTCTTCGAGCATCGGGTAGAGTTCCGGGTTGTTGAGGTTGGCCGCCAGTTTGAATCCGTTGCGCCGGTCGTTGGCGTCGGCGGAGGTGACCAGCGTGGAAACGGCATGCGCTACATCGGCCGCCAGAAACTCGGTTTTCCCCTGTCCCTGGTCTTCCTCCAGAGCCCGGTCCCTCAGTAGTTTAAGCCCTTTTCGGGCCAGGTAACGGACCTGGGGACTCTCATCCTTGTTCGCTGCCCGCTCCAGGTGCGGAATGGCTTTTTCGTGATTGTATCTGACCAGGTTGATAACCGCCCGGGCCCTGGTTGTTTCCAGAGGGTTTTCCAACTCGAGCAGAATTTCTCCCAGTGCGTCCATGCAACCATTAAAGCAGATTTGACGGGACTTCTGCAAGCGGGCTTTGTTGGATGCAGGGATAATAGGAGGGTACTACCTCTCCTTCTCCTCCTTCTTTTCCGCGAAGTCAACCGTACCGAAGGGAGACGTGGGGACTTTGTTTTCCAGGTAATATTTGTAACAGGCTCTCAAGTTTGCGTACATAGACGAATTGATTGGGTATTCCTTACCGTCAAACACCAGCTGTCTGCCTTTTTCGGAGCTTACGGTCTCGTAGGCGATGTGGTTGCCGAAAATCACCGGATGTGAACCTGGACCGAGATCTTTTCCGTCGTATACAACATGATCTTTCCCGCTGGACTTTTCTATGTATACTTCATGATTGTTTACGCGGAAATACTCTTCTTTCACTTCTCCCATATCTTTCCAGTCATATATCATGTGGATCTTCTGTCCCCCCCCGGTTATATCGCGGATATGGAGGTGAAAAGCGAGCCGTCCGTCGAAAAAACGCAACGATGTTATTGAGTAGTCATATGCGGGCGACAGTTTTAATGTTTCCGCCACATCGTAGTATTTCCCGTCCAGAAAAACGAACCTTTTGTAATCGGGGAAGAAGGGCTCATTTTCTTTTCTGAACAGGTATTCTGCAGAGCGCTCGAAATTCAAGCCTTTTCTGGTTACGGGATTGCTTGAGGTGGCAAAAGCGAGGTGATCACCAAAAATAATGGGATATTCCCCCGGTCCCATGTCCCGGCCGTCATACTCGATGCTCAGATACCCGTGTGAGCCCGATTTATCGGTATATTCGTTCATCTTGACGACAACAACGTGGTTCCCGAAGAGAAACATATCGAAAGCCTGGCCGAAATCCAGCTGTTGCCCGGATTTGCCCAGGTAAAGCCTGGCGTGATCGTTGGTGTCGAAGAAGGCCACGTTGTCCCTGAAAAGATACACATCCTTAAAACAGTAAGCTCGGTTGCCGTTGTCGCGATGAAGGCATCCATAAGGGTAACGCTCGTAACTTTTGTTGGAACTCAGTATTGTCTTCATTCCGGTAATCGTGGAGCCTCTCCGGGCCATTCCTACCGTTTTCCCGTTGAGTTTCAGCTCTCCCTTCTTGCTCAGGCTCAACATGGACGTCGTCGACATAATGCTCTGTCGCACATTACCGGCATCGAACGTTGTTCCATCATAAACCAGCTTCTTACGCCCGAGCCAGTACATGATATGGTCACCGAACAGCTGAAGAGCTTTTACTTTCTCTTTCCCCTTATACACCACCGAGCCGTCGTGGAAGAGTTCATAGAATCGCTCGTCCCTCACGGTTTCCCTGACGTAGGCGGTGTGACTCTTGAAAGCCGCCAGGCACTGGTGCTTCCCGAAAGAGAAATGCGATGCTTTCTTCGAGGGATCGGCCATTTTTATCTTTCTGTATTTCTCGTAGCTTTTCTTGGCGTCAATGATGGTGTTTCCGTCGAGAAGCAGGTCGTTGTAATGGTTGTTCTTGTCGGGGTAGAGGAAGTGTTGCACGCACTCGCCGGTGATTATCCGACCCGGTCCGGGCTCCGGTTTTTCTTTCTTTATGCACGGCAGCATGAAGACGAAATCGGTTTTTGGCCTGTTGCCGTTGTACTTGATAAGGCAAGGATCCCGCCAGCATTCTTTAATCCTGCAATATTTCCGGGTAACGCCGTCGGGATTACCCGACAACTGCACGTGGGAAAACTTGCTTTTGGCGGCGCCGTGTTTCACGACGATGATGTCATAATCCACCTTGGGATTACCGTTTGCGTAGAAGTCCGAGTCTTTCCAGTCCGTGTATAGTTTTCCTTTCCAGGGAAGTGCTATTTCCCTGTCTGAAATCCATTTCGGTTTCAGGTTTGCGGCTTCTTCCGGATGAGCCCGGCAGGTGACTGTTACCACGTCACCTGCGGGTACGGAGTTGTCCATCGGAGCGTTGAAGATGATTCTGTCTCCATCGGCGGATTCAACGTGGGGCGAAGGGGAAACCGCCTGGTCCTGGGGGCCCCAGAGCTTTATCGAAAGAAGCCTGTCCTTCTGAGGGTAGTAGCGATCGATGATGCCTTGCTCAATTCTTATATCCACCCCCGGGCGCAGGACAGGGGGATTTTTGAAGGATGTGATGATGTCGTACGTGCGCATATTCTCTTTTGTTAGTTTCAGCGGACCCGGCTGTATCTTCTTGAAAATATACGGCGCGATTTTTTGCAAATCCGACTGGACGAACATGTATTCTGAAGTGAAGCATCTGGGGTCGCAGGCCAGGATGTCCCGCGCCTTTATCTTGCCGGCCAGTGAGCCCCCGTGGCATGCCCTCAGGATGAAAAGAGCCTTTTTCCCCGGTATTTTCTGGAAGAATTCGCCGGTTACGGCGATAACGCCCAGCCTTCTCTGTTCTTTCAAGAGGTGCCTTAACTGTTCGGGAATCCGGGCGATGTGTTTGTTCAACTGTGTTCTGTCTCTTTCAGACAGCACCGATCGCATCTTGAGATAGACCGATATCGAGCCGCTGCCGTACTTGCCTCTCAGGCTTTGAACCCTTCTCCTCAGTGCGCTCAGGTTTTTCCTGGATTGTCTGTATGTTTCGTCGTCTCTGGTGAAATCCACTGCTCCGATATCGTAAATTTCCGCCAGGAGCGCATCGATATCCCCATGGGTTTTTAAGTAAACGATGCTTATCGACTCATCGGACATGATCCCGGCAAGCGTCTCTACAAAAAACTCTTCCCATCCCGCCGTGGTGATTTCGATGGTGTAATCATTCTGATGGTAAATTGATAAGATACCGGCGGGATTTCTTAGCTGCTTTATTTCGTATGATTCCTCTTTGAATATGTCCCCCTCAATGTACTGGCGTACGATATAGTCAGGTGCTCTCAAGAAAGCTATTCTTCTCGTGGGGGGAACAATGACGCCGCTGCTGTCCAGCAGTTCAGAAACGCTCCCAGCGGATGGCGCCGCCCCGGTAGAAGCGGACTTGCGGGATTTGCCCCCCCTGCGTTTCTGTCGTTTCTCGAGCTTACCGCCCGGCTGCACCCGCTTCAGGCCACTCGAGAACTTCTCGATTTTATCTCCTTTAGTGAGACCTTCATCGCTCAGTATGAGGAACTCCTCAAGCAGGGCGTCCCTTTCGAAAAAATCGTGGAACGGCTCCTTTTTTTTCGTGTTTATGATAAGGACTTCGCCACTGCTTATGCGCTGCCTGTAATCTTTGAGAGCTTTTTTTGCATATTGTTTCGCATGCAAATGGGTCCTGATGACAAAGTCAACGGTCTTCGCATCCATAAGGGGGTGGAGCTGGAAGGGGATTTCTTCACTGCCGTAGGTAAGTGTGAGGGAGTCATTTGCGGGTTCGTAGTTAAATCCGGACAGGATTTTGTCCTTTAGCCTCTTGTCGAGGTAACTTTTCACTCTGCCGGTGAATTCGGGAGTAATTATTTCCTGCAAATTCTTGAGGTCTGTTGATTTAAGCTGGGGATGTGTTTTCATGTAAGCGAGCAGATGTTCGAGAAACAGTTTTCTGATGTCACGCTGCACCGGGTCATTAACCGCGTTGTAAAACTCTGACGGGTCTATCTTTTCTGAGGAGATAATCTTTAGGTATTCGCTACGCGGCACTCGGCCTTCCGCGGGCTTGAAATAATATGTCTTCGGTCCGTCTTCGTTTGCTATTCCGCCTGCTGTGATATTTTCATAGACCTCGCCGTTGTAGACAACCACCGGCTTCTTCGATCGGAGAGCTTCTATAATCGATGACAGGGTCTTTATTGCATCTTCATCCGGGAAAAATGGATCAGGAGTCTCCGTAATCCCGGCAAGGAGGTAAGATACATAACCTGTGACCGATTTCAGGGTGTAAGTGTCCGGCTGGGTGTATGTATCCGGTTTTGCAGGGGAAGCATGCAATGTCGGGATTTGCTCTTCGTGTAAGGGATTGCTTTGTGAGAAAGATATACCGTTTGAAAAGACAAAAAGAATTATGAGAAGCACAGGTATTATCTGGAAAACAGGCCGTGGTTTGAGATCTATCATTTATTCCCCGATATTCCCTCCTCAATTATTATTGACCGAGATTATAATAACAACCAGAGTGGTTTCTGGTCAAAAAACAAGGAAAAAAAATATGTTCGGCGGATTGAGTGAAGTGTAGAAAGACCGTACATTTCATGCAGGCTCGCTACACTTCAACTCTCTCCACGCAGGAATGTATGTTACGGCTAATCCTGGTGTTTATCTTCTTTCTGGATATACGTAACCGGTGGGGTGTGTTTTTTGAAGAGTTTCCGGGTTTCCTGTTCCAGGCGGCGGAAGGCCTGGGGGGTAATGGCGAAGGACGATGTTTTCAGCAACGCGGCCGTGTTGACCGTGGTGCCGAACACATCGAAGCGCTTGTCGTTTCGGGTTCCTATGGGACCGAAGATTACGGGCCCGAAGTGGGCTTTGATTACATGACGGCAGGGAATTTCCCGGTGTCGCATCCATTTGTCTCCTACCGTCTTAAGTTTTCTCAATGACAGCACTCCGCTGTCCACGCGGTCTTCCGGGAACACAGCCAGGCCGGCGTCTCCCATGAATTTGACCACCGTTCCACCGCCTTCTTCGATGATTTCGCCGGCGAACCCGTAATAATCAGCCAGAAAATTAAAAATCTCACGGTCCGAATGGTCCCGCGCGTACCGAGAGAATACCGTGAGATCAAAAAACGCTACCAGAACGTTCATGTCGGTTGGTTGAGTGATATGTTGAAACATAGACATGGTTATTTTTCTCCTTTTTCGTTGTGGTTCGTTTAACGTCGGCCCGTATGTCCGACAGCGGTTTGGCTAAGGAATCGCCGGCCCCTATGTCCGGCAGTTGACCATGGTCGTCCTATCACCTCCTATTCCAAAGGCTAATTAAAGAGTATCCTCCGATATCGATTCTGTCAATACCCGGTGCTCATACCATCGGTACCCATACCTTCGGTACCAACTCCATCGTGCCTTCCTGTAATTACAATAGTCGTATTCGAGCGCCCTTGTTACCGGTGCGGGCAAAATTTTGTCCTTGCTAAAGTCGTATTTCACCAGTAAAATGAAGGTGTTTTATATAAATGTACATTATAAAATACATCTTTTCTATGTGCGTGTTGTAACATTTTTAGAAATAAAGGCTTATAAGTATAAAAGCAAGCAGTTGGAATTATGATTGAGAAGGGTTGGACTTTATGCAGTGGATAGTGTCCCGCAATAACAGTTTCAGGCAGTGCCTGGCTGTCATCCTGGCGGCCCTACTGATATGCAATACAGTCAGCCCGACTTTTGCCTGGAACGACGTTTCGGCGCCTGCCGAGGGGAGCGATATTTCAGCTTCTGCAGCCGGCAGCGACGTTCCAGCGTCTACCGACGAGGAAGAGCTAACCTCGGAGGAAGACCTCGGTCCGAAACCCATCAATGTGGTCGATACCTGGATCAACTATGATCTCAGGTTCCGCCTGGCCCGGATCATCTGGCGCAACATCAGCGAAGCGATCTGGAAGGGCGAGCCCATCGATTTTGAGAAAATCAAGTTCGAGGTGTGCGAGCCTTCCATCGTTGCCCATCTGATATCCGACCGGGGCGCCGTCCTGCTTGGCGAAGGGCTCAAATGGGCCTGCAAGAGCTTCTATCCACCCTACGGGACCATCGTCAGTTCGTTCGTGGCCGAGATAATGAAAGGCGCGGGTGGTGCCATCGGGTACGAGATGAGCGACGATATGAAGGGTGAGACCAACCGCCGTTTCGGCGAAGTGCTGGGTCTGGCCATGAAACGGATCGATGTGATGGGATTCGCCGGGATGACTATGGGCAGCCTCTTCGGATCGGCCATCGGGCAGACCATCATTCCTATTCCAATCCTGGGGGCCAGTGTCGGCGGTCTCATCGGCGCCATCATCGGCGGCGCCATCTCCAATTACTTTATCAAAACCGAGCTGGGCAAGGCTCTGGGGACCAACCTCCAGAAGAGCTGGAACCGGGGCGCGGACCTGTGGCTCAAGTTCGTACGCTGGCGGGCGGCTACCTTTCCCCGCGAGACCCTCTGGCAGAAGCTCAAAAAGAATTTGCGAGGGAAGAAATCCCTCTACACTCCGAACTACATCCCCGACCGGCCCCTGCCCCCAACCCATCTTACCGGGCAGGACAGTGCTGAGGGGGATGAACTTCCGAAACCTGTCGGATCATCGGATATCAAGGACTTTCTCGAGAGAAACGGCCCGCCGAAATCCATCCACATTGAGGATGTTGGGGATGAAGGGATGGTTCCGGATGATGTAGATGACGGTGAAGAAGTTGCCGAACCCGAAGTAACTGAAGAGTCTGCCGGGGGGTACGAACGGCAGCTTGAGCGTCTCGGCACGATGAAATCCCGCCACCGGCCGTAGTTTATTAGCCCGATAAGCCCGTCCATTTCACTGGCTTTCCTGCTGCGGATACAAATTCGCACATATCTACTTTGGGCGACATCTATTTCGTGATGCCTTTAAACTCCAGCGGTTTGACGGCTTCACCGAAATCCCATACCTTGATGATGTTCAGGCTGTCGCCGGAAACCAGCCTGGTTCCGTCGGGGCTGAAGACCACCGCTCCCACCTCATGAGAGTGCTCATCCAGGGTGACCACGCTGTTCCTGTTTTGCACGTCCCAGATAATGATGGTGGTGTCGTTGCTGCCCGAGGCCAGTAGCCTGCCGTCGGGGCTGAAGCTGAGACTGTAAACATAGCCTTTATGCTCTTCGAGCCGGCAGATCTTTCCTCTGGTGGCCACGTCCCACAGGCTGATGGTGCCGTCTTCGCAGCCAACCGCCAGAAGCGTACCGTCGGGACTGAAGGCCAGCGCCTGGATCGAGGTGTGGTGCTCTGATAAAACGGCGGCCTGCTCCCATGTGTCAACGTTCCACAGAAGAACCTGGTGCCGGTGGACATCCACCGTGTAGTCACCTCCCGCGGCCAGGTACGTACCGTCGGGACTGAACGATACGGCGCATATCCGTCCAAAGGGAAAGGAGTGTTGGAAAACTTCCTCCTCGGTGTCGAGCCGGTATACCTTGACCAGACGGTGCCGGGTCCCGGCGGCCGCCAGTTTGCCGTCGGGGCTGACCGCCACGACGTTTACCTTTTCGGTGCGGCTTGATACGTCTTTATCTACAAACTTACTGAATCCTCGCCTGATAATAGCGGAAAAAACGTCGGTCTGCTGGCCGGTCCTGGGATTGATGGAAACCAGCGGCTTCCCGGTTTCCAGGTCCCAGATGATGAGCATGGCGTTCTTGCCCCCGGAAACGAGCTTCGTTCCGTCGGGAGTGAAAGCCATGGAGTTGACACTGCCTATGTGCCCCATGAGGGCCGCGGTGCTTTTCCAGTTCACGGTGTCAACCAGGAGGATGGGGACCTGCATTTCCATGGAGGAGCCCAGCGCCAGGAGTTTACCATCAGGACTGTAGGCGATAGAGGAATCCCTTATTTTATCGCCGTAGGAATAGTCGTTGATGGTTCTAACATCCCGCCGGGGTTTAACAGACCATATTTTGACGTCGGAGTCCATACTGCCTGAAGCGGCTATCAAACCGCCGGGGCCGAAGGCGACGGAATGCACGCTGTCCCGGTGGGCCTGGTAAGAAGCAAGCTCTTCCAGATTTTCTATGTCCCAGAACCGCACCGTCCTGTCGGCGCTGCCGGAGATAAGCGTTTTTCCATCCGGGCTGAAAGCAAGGGACAAAACTGACATTCCATGCCGGTCGAACCTGGTCAGGGCTCTTCCGCTTTTCAGGTCCCAGATGAAAATGGTCCCGGAATCGCTTCCGGACGCTATCAGGTTTCCGTCGGGACTGAAAGCCACGCAATTGACATCATCCTTGTGAGAGTACAATCTCTTCACTTCATGATCGTTTTCCAGGTCGCACAGTCTGACGCTGTTATCTCTGCTTCCCAGGACCAGTCGCTT
>CAYSPT010000024.1:15912-70723 GCA_964432985.1 uncultured bacterium | reverse complement strand
GAGGACGTCTAAGTACCAAAGCAACTGTTCAGTGAGTTTATTTTAGGCTCTGTCACTGTAAAGTATTGAAGTCGATTGTTCAGAACGATGATTTCAGCACCAGACGCGGCGAAAGCAGTCTATCTTGACCATCCAGCATGCATCTCCAACGATCACTTAGTCAATAATGAATCTTGAATCTGACACTTCAGAAAAACACAGATTTTTTCCATTTTCCTATGACTGTATATAATTTTCGGGGACTACGGCTGTCTCTCCGTCGAACATGATGGTCTCCCCGGGCTGGACGAAGTTAGAACTTTTCTGAGGACGATGCCTGAGGAATTGGCCTTGGAACTGGAGGCTATTCGTACTTCAGTCATGCTTACTTGAACCCCATTCGAACTTCAGCACTCTACATGGTGGTTTACCGTGATACACAGTGACCTTTCGACTGTATTATCTGGATAATTTGGATAGCTTGGTACTGGTGTTGCGAAGGTGGTGCTGCAGTAGGAAGGGGATCGCCGGTCCGGAACGACAATGTTCGACTTAATGTTAATAACTTCCGACATTTTCAAGGAATCCGGGAGGAACATTATACTAGATGGGTTTGCTGTGACCTTCAATAATGTATGTTCTTATGCAGCAACATGCCGGTGCCAACCCCGATGCGAGGCGGTCCTGAGCGGGCGCACAAATATACACGACGCTCGGGGCCGCCACATCGGGAGAAAATTCCTCCTTTTTCCAGGAGATTAGTGGTTATGCCCGCTGTGGTCACCGTGGTCGTGGCTACATTGGTCGTGATCACTATGGTCGTGGCCACTATGGTCGTGATCACTATGGTCGTGGTCACTATGGTCGTGGTCACTATGGTCGTGACCACTATGGTCGTGGTCAGGAGCAGCGCTGGGAGCTTTCGTCGGCGCCGCCGTCTCCGGTTCCCATTGTTTGGTGGTGCTCTCCTGCGGCTGTTCCGGTACCTCCGGCGCCGGTTTATCTGCCGTTCTACAGCTAACGCACAGGCCGGCGATCACCACCAAGGCGGCGAATAGGCTTACTACCTTCTTCATTGATCTCACCTCCTCAGTTGTATGGTTTTCTGTTTATGAAACCCGGCTTCTCTAACCGGGCCGACGTTGCCATTTCTTTTCAATCCAGATATACGCGGCCGGGATAACGAACAAGGTGACGATGGTCGACGTAGCCAGCCCAAAGACCACGACGATTGCCAATGGCCGTTGTACCTCTGAACCGGTACCCGTTGCGATGATCAGCGGGAGCAATCCGAGGGCTGTCGTTACGGTTGTCATAAGCACTGGCCTGAACTTCGAGCGGCAGCCGGAAACAACGGCATCGGCCAGGGCTATACCCTGCTGCCGGAGGCGTTCGAATCTTGAGATCAGAACGACCCCATCGGTGAGTACAATCCCAAACAACGCAATGAATCCAATTGATGAGGGGATACTGATGTTCTCACCAAACGCAGCCAGGGCCAGTACTCCGCTGACCAGCGCCAACGGCACATTAAGCATGATCAGAAATACGAGCTGCAGAGATCCAAACAGACCGTACAGCATGCTCATCACCAATACCAATGTGACCGGAATCACGATCGCCAGCCTGCGATTCGCAGCTTCCTGAAGTTCGAACTGCCCGCCCCATGACAGCCTGTATCCGGGCGGCAATGAAACGGCTTTACCGACCGCCGCCTGCGCATCGCGCACGAACGTCCCCACGTCCCGGCCGCGTACATTACACTGGACGGCGATGTAGCGTTGTGTGTTTTCCCTGCTTATCTGCCGCAATCCCGTGACGGTCTCTATTTCAGCCAGGCTCTTGAGGGGCACGTGTGAACCGGAAGGCGTGCGAATCAACAGGGTGCCGATTTCCTCGCGGTCTTGCTGGTAACGTTTGTCAAGCCGAACGAGGATTCTGGATGCCATTTCACCCTCGAAAACATCGCCGACAATTTCTCCGGTGAGGGCCTGACGGATGATCGCCTGCACCTCGTGTTTGTTAAGGCCGTAGCGGGCAAGACGCGCGGAGTTGAGGATGATCTGCACCTGTGTCTGTCCGGTAGTCTGCTCGACGCGAAGGTCGGCTGTTCCGTCAACATCCGCCAGTACATGTTCGATCTCGGCGGCAATAGTCCCGAGCCTGTCCATATCGTCACCAAACACCTTGAGCACGACCGCCGCTCCCGATCCAGCTATCAATCCATCCACTTCGTGGGCAATGGGCTGTGAGAACCCGATGGACACGCCGAGCAAGCCCGTGATCCGGTTGTTGATGAGTAAAACGATTTCTTCCTGGGTCCGGGCATTCCGCCAGGAGGGCCGTGGCTTCAAGGTGATTACAATACAGCCGTAATTCGTGTGGTGCATATGCGGCCCTACTTCACCGTATCCAATATCAGCGATAACGTTGAGCACCTCCGGCACTTTAACGGCTTCCCTGGATATTTCGGAACAGACGCTTTTGATCTCGTCCAGGGACACATTCGGATTCATGTAGGCATAACACTGGATCGTGCCTTCCTGAAGTGTCGGGACGAACTCACGACCGAGCCGGAGGAAACCCAGTATGCCGACAGCCATGAGAAGAATGAGAACCACCGTTAGTCGTAAAGGATGCTTGAGCGTACGGTTGAGGAGCGCCTCGTAGCGGTTCATTAACACGGTTAGCACTCTGCCCGGAGCATGTCCTGCGCGTTTGCGGTCGGTGCGGTGGAGGATTCGGTAGAATATCGGGGCTATCAGGAGAGCGTATATCATCGATCCCGCCATGGTCGCTGTCACCGCCAACGCCAGGGGACGGAACATCTTTCCCTCGACCTCGCCCAGTGTGAAGATAGGCAGAAAGACGACGATGATCACCGCGATTGCGAACACGATGGGCCGTCCCACTTCCTGGGCCGCAGAGAGGATGATCTCTCTCGCTGAAGCACTCTCCCGGCTTTCTCCGGTGGCCTTCTGAAGCTTCTCGACCATAATGATTGTTCCATCGATGATCATGCCGAGGGCGATGGCTATCCCGCCGAAGGATATCAGATCGCCCGGCATGCCGTTGCGTTCCATGATAATGATGCCGAACAGCACGGAGAACGGGAGCGAGCAGACCATGATGAACGCATTCCGCAAATTTCCCAGGAACAGAAAAGCCACGATACAGATGAGGATTAGCGCCAGAAGAAGGGCGTTGCGCACTGTCCGGAGACTGGCCTGGACCAGATCAGACTGATCGTAATACGTCACGATCTTCACATCTTCGGGCAGACTCGAGTTAATCTCTTCGATGCGTGAGTTCAGCCTTCTGATTACCTCGAACGAGTTTGAGCTGTGTTGTTTGTAGACGCTGCCGGTGACCACTTCACGCCGGCCATTGAGAATTGCAACTCCGCGGCGAAATGCCCGTCCCAGCTTGACGGATCCTACGTCTTTCACCAGAATCGGCTTGCCTTCCACGCTTTTTATGACGGTATTGGCGAGCTCTTCGATGGTCCCGATGCGGCCGAGAGTCCTCACAACAAGCTCTTCACTGCCCCGCGTGATGACCCCGGCCCCGGCGTTCGCATTGTTCAACTCGATAGCCGTGCTGACATCATCGATCACGAGGTCATGGGAGAGCAGCTTCTCCGGGGACAGCTCCACCTCGTACTGGCGAATGAAGCCCCCCTGGCTGATCACCTTGGCGACGCCTGGTACTGTCTCGATGCCACGCTTGACGATCCATTCATGGATTGTCCGCAGTTCTGTAATGTCACGGTTCTCGACTGCCAGGTAGTAGGCGAGAATCTTACCCATGCCGCTGGCTATCGGCCCCATCTCGAGCCCATGCGGCATGTCCACTCCTTCCGGGATTCCTTCCTCCGCCTGTTTCAGCCGTTCCGCGATGAGCTGCCTGGCCCGGTAGATATCGACATCGTCCTCGAAATAGACATTGACGGTCGATAAACCGAGTGACGACAGCGAGCGGATTTTCCGAACCCCGGGGATGCTTCGCATAGCTATTTCCGTGGGCCGCGTGACGAGCTGTTCCACCTCCTCCGAAGCCATGCCGTCGACCTCGGCGAACACCTGGACCAGATTCGGGCTGATATCCGGAAAAGCGTCGATGGAGAGCCTGGACAATGAGGTGACACCCAACGCACAGACCGCCACGATTGTCATGACGGCAAGTAGTTTGTGTTTCAATCCGATATGAATAATTTTTTCGATCATGAGAGAGAATCCCTTATATCAGTGGGAGTGCCCGTGACCACCACACCCACTGTCCGCGGACTTGGTGAATTCGGCCTTAAGGTGAAATGCATTAACGGACGCAACGGCTTCGCCGGGCTGTAAGCCCTGAAGTATCTCAATGTGCTGCCCATCGGTAACGCCTGTCGATACCTCCCGCAGTTCAAAGTCGGCATTGCCCCATACAAAGACGCAGGATAGATCGTTCACCAACTGCACACTTGTCTTTGGAATAATTACCGCCTCTTCCTTCGAAGGCACACTGATACCGGCCTCCACGAACGTTCCCGGCCGGAATCGGCCATCAGTATTGCGCAAAGTGGCACGGGCCAATGCCGTACGCGTATCCGGAGCCACCAGAGGGGAAACGAACCCTATTCTCGTTTCGCCCTTCGATCCATCCGGCAGACGGATCGTCACCGTTTGCCCTTCCCGTACCGAAGAAATGGTATCCTGGCTGATCGCCAAATCAACCCAGACAATGGAAAGATCGGCAATAGTGAAAATCTCGGAGTCCGTATCAACCGACTCCCCCATAACAAGATGCTTCTCGATCAATGTTCCCTCAAAGGGAGCACGGACCGCATACCACGCAAAGCGTCTGTCCCGGCCGAGCGTATCAGTTACTGAAGGCAGTTTATCCTCTTCACAAGCCGGATCGTCACACGGGCAGGGTTCCAGGCCTGCCGTCTTGGGAACAAGCGCGCGCAATCCGGCCACGACCTCATCGTCAGCGCCTTTCAAACGCAGTCGTTTCTCTGCCTCAACGGCATTGAAGGTAGCCACCTGGTACTCCTGGGCCGTCTCGCTGTAGGCAAGAAATACCTCGTACCGCGCCGTTTCCATGGACGCGTGAAACTTGACCCGCGCTTGTGTCAAGGTCGTTTCTGCATCGAGAAGTTCCTGGTCGCTGCTGATTTTCTTGGCGTGCAGGCCTGCCTCCCGCTCGTGCGTGGTCCGGGCCGCCATGTACGCGGCATAGGCCGTGAGTAACTGTCCCCGGTACTCGCCCATCTCGAGATTGTTCAGTTTGTGGATCTCTGCCTCTGCGGCCTCCTTTTTGAGCAGTGCAATGAGTTTGGTGACGTTCTCAAAGATCGCCTTGGCTCGAGGCAGCGTGATCTCACAGCACCCGACTTCAGCTTCCTTGGTATAGAAGTCAAGTTTGGCTTCGGCCAGTTCTTCGCTTTCGATCCAGGCGAGCGTATCGCCGGCCTGAACGCGGTCACCAAGTGTCTTCTTGACGTCGCGCACGATGCCCGCTGCACGGGATACCACATGGGCCATACGGTCGGAGTTGATCTTGAGCTCCCCAGGTACACGGATCTCCCGGCGAACCACGCCTCGAATAGCACGGGTAATTTTTATACCGAGTCGGGTAACCTGTTCCTGTGTCACCGGGATCCGCTGCACGTGCTTGCTTCCGTGTTCTTCCCCATGGTCGTGCGCATGTCCTTCATGTGAGCCCTCTCCCGCTTCCGCCGGCGCTCGGTTGATCATCATTGGAGATGTACATAGCGCGAGGCCGAGAATCACCACGGCTCCGATACTGGTTATCGTGTTAAAACGCATTATGATCCTCCTTCCTTTTGTGAAAGACGTTGCCCGATGAGCCGCTCCAGAGCGGCCACATCGCGGATCCGTGACACCAACCGGTGCATCTCCTCGGCCAACTCCTGCTTTTTCTGGGCTGCCAGAAGGTTCACGAAGTCCATGTTTATCCCAGCCACCACATCGAGCCGAAGACCTAAATGGTCCCAACTGCTCAAACGAGCTTCGAGATCAGCAATCCGCGAACGGATCGCCCGCTTGCCGCCGGTCTCAATAACCTGGCTGACGGACAGAACCACCGCCGCCGTATCAAAGCCGTCACTCTTTCGTTCCCAGGCCAGATCCTCCACCTCCGGATTAGAACGTAGACCAGCCTGCCGCTTCAACGCCAGGTGCGCCTCTTCACCTCGTGACACGGCTTTAAGTCGCGGATTGTTCCTCAACGCCGTATCCAGTGCCTCCGCCAATGTCAGACCCGCCTCCGCCTTCGAAAGACGTGGTTCCGAAGAGTCCGCTCCAGAGATGGTGACAGCCACGCAACACAGCAGGACCGTACAGGTGATAATTGATAATCGTTTTATCATGGTTTTCCTCCTCACGTGAGTATACGGGTGGTATGGTGCACAAAAGCTTGATGGATGATCAGATCCTTCCTGCTCTCAGAGCAGGAGGGCTGGGCTGCGCTGGTGGGACAAGACGGGGCCGGGATCGAGTCCAGTTCGATGTGGCTCGGTTTTCCCGGCAGAGAAAGACATGAAGTGATTAGATTCGGTGAGTATCCCGGTTGCTGTTTCAGCCTCCCCGACAGCCCGGCCCGGACGCTCTGTTTGTTCTAGTAATACGATGACCGGTACGTTCATCTCGACATCCCGGCAGTGGCCTCCGCTTTGACTGTCCCGATGGTGGAAAAGAATGACAAGGTCAGCCTTTCCGGTGCAGTCTGCATCCGATGCAGAACCGGACCGGCAGTCATCATCAAAGGATAACTCCAGGGATACTGATCCATCCTCGCCAAGGCACATGACTGTCTCGCCGGCGAGTACGAAACCCGGAGCTAATACAGCCAAGAGCAACAGGCTGAGCATGCCCACGTTGCGACGACCGAATTTGAGCATGAGGAGCCTCCTTTAGAATCTTAACGGAATAGTATTGTATACTACCGTAACGCGGTTTATAATTCAAGACATTTCGAACCATCCACCGGCCTGTTTCCCAAAACGGTTAGAGACCAGGTGCGGTATTGTAACCCGGATTTGTAACTATAAACGTAGCAATACCTGTAATGGTTTCCGGGGAAACAGCGGAGACCAGCAGTGCGCGATGTCCCTCATCACGTTACCCCCCTGCATGAGATACAAGCAATCCCACAAACGATGGTTATTGAGCCAAGCCTCGCTTGACCTGGAACGATTATGAAATTCCTTACTTTCTCGTTCTCAAAACTCAGCTAATAATAAATGTCTCGCTTCAACATTAGATTATAAAGTTTTGACACAGCTTAATTATCATTGACAAACCACCAATTGTCCAAACTAGACTCGAACTCTGAAATCACCTATGCTTACTGATCTATCCTCATTTTGATGGTAAATTACTAGTAGATACCAATTCCCTTTCGAACCGAGCATAACCCAGTATTGACAAGGCTTTTGGCAGAATAGACAAAAAGAACGCATCCCTGAACTGGACTCGAACTTTTGTGCGGGAACTGTCGGAGGAAGTGCCAAGCAGATTGCATGGAATGAAGGAGTTTTGATCCCGCCAGAGATAGGATCAAAACTTCATCGTGGCCTCGATCCGGAACCGGTGCCAGCTGCCGGTGTTGGCAGCCGCACCTACGGTGTCATCGTCATAGTCAACCTGGTCAAAACGCACGCCGAAAACAGTGTTCGGCCGGTACTGGTAATCGAGCCCCAGAGTCATCCGGGTGTAATCAGGAGAATTATTGGAACTGAGCCCATCGGTGTCATTGGTGGTAGCTGTCTCATAGATTAGGTATCCGTCAGTCTCTTTTCCGAGGTCGTGATCGAGCTTAACCAGAAAATCCTTGACGCCCCGCAGACTTCCGGTGGCTGCGCCATCAGCACCACCGGTGGCCGGCAAGCGCCCGAACATGTCATTAAACCGTTGATAATAGTAGATGGAAATCGGCTGGAACTCATCGTCACCTTCGCCATAGGTCATAGATACTGACGTATTACCGTCCAGATCACACGACAGACCGGTCAGCCAGAGATTGCCAGCAGTTAGCCCCGCCACGCTCCGGTCAAATCGGTTCAATTCGAACAGGTAATCAATCTTCTCGGTAATCCGGCCGTCCAGACTGATTCCCCCTATGGTTTGATCGGCGGGAACCGCACCGACGGTGGAGCTGATCAGGTAATAGATTTCGGCGCTGTGATCACCGAAACCGTAATTAACACTGATGATATTCAAATCGAATCCGTTCTCCGCTTGCGCTCCCGGGGAATCGGCCCCGGCCAGGGTGAGATCGATCCGGTCAACCGTTTTCTTGAAAATGATTCCGTCGATCTTGTCGTCGAGCACCTGGCTATGTCCAAGCGCCAGATTCCGGCGTCCCAGAGAGAGATCACCTAGTCTGAAAAACTGCCGCACGTCGATGTAAGCCAGTTCTATTTCGAGATCGCTTCCGGCCAGCGGTGTCCCGCCTCCCAGCACCTGCCCGCTTAAATAATCGCTGGCGGAACCGGCACCGTAGAGATCACCGTGCTCGTTGTTGACCAGCCTGAACGAAGTGGAGATGTTTTCATCCACCGGGGCGGAGAAGTTGAGGCCTATCCGATGCAGTGTGCCGATATCATCGGGAGCTAAATCATTATCAAAGGTAAGGGTGTCTATCATGATCCAGATATCGCCGGTTATTGTTATCTTGCCGAAGCCGTCAGCAGCCTCGCTCAACTCTCGGTCTTGCAGCCGTTCAACCGCCTCCCTGGCATCCAAAAACTCCGTTTCCAGTTCAGCTGTTTTCTCCCGCAGCTTGATAGTGTCCGAAGCGAGACTTCCGGATAACAATTCGGCCAACAGCCCGGTATCACCCGGCAGCCCGATCCCGGCCGGTCCCGCCATGGATTCCAATACCCGGGAGATGGCGGCCGCCAGGTCATACCTGCTGACGGATGTGTCCCCCCTGAAGCTCCCGTCAGGATAGCCCAGCATGATCTTTTTATCAGCAAGTTTCTCCACGGACTCCTCCGCCCAATGACTCGAAGACACGTCTTTGAATCCTGCGGCCCAGACCGGGGCGATCATGAGCACACACGCGGTCAAACCGATAATGGTTATTTTTATTGATTTCATGGTCCTGCCTCCTTATCTTTCATCACCGGGTGAAGTAAAACCGGGCGTATCAAACTCTTCCGCTAACGAGACTACTGGTTGTAACCCTGTCCGCACCAGGCATTTGAGAAAACCGTCCTGCCTGATGGTGTCGGCAATGGGCGGACTGTAGCGGTAATAGATCTCCACCAGGGCTTGGCCCAAAGGATTGTTCAGCAGATGGCGGTCACGGAACCGGCGCAGGACCCGGACATCGTCCGCCTCCGGAGTGCCGTAGCAGGCGGCGGCAATAAAGCATTTGGGACTGCTTTCTTCGGGATAGCCTACGTATACTATAAGAGCATCGGAGTTGTTCGAGATATCCGTCTCGGTGACATCCTCGGTAACCTCCACGTGGATATCGTAGGCCCCTTCCGCCGGCGGCGTCCACTCGACCATCACATCCGTGTCCCCGACATAGAGGCCGTGAAGCGTCTCCGCGGAGATAAGTTCGCCACCCTGGTTCGGATCACCGTTGTAGAATGAGACGAACCGGTTATGTTCAAAGACCCGGTTGGATGCTATCCTCGCCCGCAAAGTGTAAGTATTTCCACCAAGCACCACCGGGTCTTCCGTCGCCATGTCGCCGTCTGACACCTCGATGGCCAGGGAATCATCTTCCAGGCTGATGTCGGGATCGCTGGTTTCGCCGCCCGCCTGCAGCGGCGTCCCTGAGTACACCATGACCCCGCTCCCCCAGGGCCAGTAACCGACGTTGTTGCAGTGGGTATATTGCGCGCCGTTGACCGTGGCTACGGCATCCTTTTCATGGATTTCATCAACCCAGTTGTCGGGGTCGACGGTGACGACGAAGCGATAGTATTTATTGCTGCCGGGGACAAAATTGGACATTAAACCCGAGTTCGTGTACCAGACCACAGCTACCTCGATCATGTCCCTCGCTCCCACATTGGGAACGTTGGCCTCTGATATGAGGACCGGTGTGCCGGTGTAGGAATACTGGTTGACCCCATCGTTCTCGATGTATTCGAACCTCACCTTGAACGGGCCGGAAGCCACCAGGCTGTAATTATAGATCCGCGCTACCAACTCAACATTCTCGCCATGTTTGATAGCGGCGTTGTGGATATCCTTCAAGCCCGTTACCGGGTTGACGGCGGTGGCCCGGAGGAAACACCCTTTCATCTGGGCTCTCTGTGTGAGATCGGTCTGAGGAACAAAGTTTCCTCCCGATATGGTGTATTTTTTCGGCAGGTTGAGGGCCGGGTCCGGTTTCAGGCCGTACTGTTGCGTCCACCAGTTGACGGTCAAGTCCGGATCGGCGTAATGCTTCACCTTGAGAGCGCCGGCGGTGGTAACGTACACGAACGGGGTGAACTCGTAGGCGTGCAGGGTTCCCCGCGGTACCGGTACATTGATCTTGATTCCGTGGGACGAGGTCTGGGTGTGGGCGCAGATGGTACTGCGGCCCCAACTGTTGCTGTCGTGGAAATTGGTGTTGTAATGGGTATCGGTACTCACGCTGGCGAAGAAGTTGACCGAGGCGGAAACGCTGGTATTGATATCCGAACTGTGGCCCAGGGTAGTGTTGTAGGTTTTTTCCTGCTCGTTGCCCGACTCGTTGGACCAGCTGATGTCCTGGATCTTGGAGTTGCCGTCCACCCCGACGGTGGTGACGACGTTCATGACGTTGTTGACTTCCTGCCCGTTGACGAAGAAGCTGCCCACGTCGTCCGGGATCCCTCCGGCGTATTTCGGATAGGAGAGTATGTTGCCGGGCTCGTGTCGGGGCTGGTACCAGTCCAGGCTGCTGCCCGCCTTCTCGTGACGCCGGTACCTGGCCGGGAGTACGATCTCCAGAAAACCATACCCGTCATCCGGGGTGCTGAGCGTCACCTTCTGCCCCAGGATCGGGTACCGCCAGATATCGATGGCTCGCTCGGAGTACTTGATGAAATCGTCGCTGTTGGTCTGACCGCTGAAAGAAATTGTTTTCGTCTGGTAGTCCTTTTCCAGTGAGCTCTGGTTAACGTTGTAGTCCCGGGTCCACTTATTCTCCGTGCCCACGGAGGCGTTGAAAGAAAAGATTCCCAGGAAACCACCACCGGCGGAAGCGGTGGCCCCGAAGCTGTGGGACCCGCCGGTGTTGACGCTGCTCGTATCTTTGATGCTGTTGGAGAAAACCACCCCCTGTGAGTCCCTGAACTCCACATAGAACTTGGAGTCCTTGCTGATATTGACGACGCTCCAGGTCCCGGCGGGATTATTCGGGTCGTCGGGCAGGATGTCGATGTGTTTCGGCGGCTCCTCGATGATGTACTCCGGGATGATGACGTTCTTCAGCGAAATGTGCGCCGCCTCGTCTTCCAGCAGGCGGATGGAGTCGCCGCTGGCATCGTAGGCCACTATTGGCAGCGGCGCTGATCCCCATTGCGAAGCCCCGATAATCGGTCCGAAGTTCTGATAGTATTTCTGGCTCAACGTGTACGTCGCCGTTTCCGCCGGGTCCTCGTCGGTTTGAGCATCCCCGTCGTTGTTGATTCCATCCACGGGATCCTCGTCAACTTTCCCGTCATTATCATTATCTATTGGTGCAAACGGAGCCACGTCAATGCAGAAAAAATGAGTATTATTATCCATGGTGTTAACCAACAAGGCCAGGTCCATGGTAGGTGACGGTTTATCGGTCAGATCCTGGTTGCCAACGAAGTTCCCGGCGGCCAATCCTTGATAGAAAGTGATAGATCCAGGATCGACTGTCAACTCACCGCCGAGCTGTATCTGGCTCAGGTCGGAGTTGAATCCGTAAATCTTTAAATGCGGGACTGATCTTCCCCCGATATTGGCCGTTGCGGTTACCGCCAGCTGGCGGCGGTTGAACCCGTGATTGGTGGCGGGATCAAAAAGGAAAAGGCCGGCGGCCATGTCATTGCCGCCACTAACAATCTCCGCCCCGTTTTTTACCAGCTGGAAACCGCTGGTGGCGGAATAAACCACTATATCACCGACATGGAGGGCTATTTCATCGAACCCATCGCCGTCGAAGTCTCCGGGCTCCAGAATCGGAGCACTATCCTTGTTCGTCGCCAGGGAGTGCTTCTTCTCCAGCCGGCTGCCGCTTGCATCCCTGGAAAAGGTATACAGGGCGAGATGGATATCGTTTTCCAGGTATATCCCTCTCTCCCAGTCCGACTTCATCGGGTAGGCCACGGCGATCTCCATCTTGCCGTCACCGCAAAAATTGCCCACGGTGACCGACGTGCCCGTCCAGTCATTCATCCGTGCGGTTATATTCTCGGTAGCAAGTACATTGAGATCATGATCGAGAACGGTGACAGTCACCACCCGGGTTTCGTAATCCACAACGCTGCCGCTGTGCACCACCACGATCTCGTCCCGGTATATCTGCTTGTCCCCGACTAAAACGGGGTAGCCGTCGAGGTCGCCCACGGCCATCTTGACGTCGTAAAAAAGCTCGTACATATTATTGATGTTCGGAGGGGAGGAGGGAAACACGACCGTCCTCTCGTTGGCTCCCTTGACTGTCTTGACCTGTCCGTTGCTTTTGTAAAAAGCGAAGACCAGGTCTTCAGGCAGGATGGGCTGGTTCACCACGGTGCTGGACAGGTGTCCCTTGGCCATGGTTATTGCCGTCGGTATGTACGTACTTAACCAATCTACGTCACCGTCCCTCTCGGCAAACTCGCTGTCGTAGTAGATGCCCCGGGCACCTTCCGTCCAGGCGGTCAAAGCGGTCCCGGCCGGGTTGAGCGGCACGCCTTCGATCTCCCCTGGTACTGCGGCGGGACGGGTGGCGTAAAATATGACCTCGTCATCTCCGAACAGAGTAGCCCGTGACGGTGTCATCGGGTTTACGGTCCCGGGAGCCACGTTCTGCTGATTATCGGCGGCTGTAACTCTTTGTCCGGGGATTATGAAGCAGGCCAACAGTACTATTCCAAGTGTCAAAGTAGCAGTTTTACTCATATGTTTTTAATCTCCCTTCATTTCTAAACGCTTTTAAACATCAATGATAAAGTAAAACAGTATAATATTTCTCTGAGACGTTTCACAACTGTTTTTTTATTATGCCGTCAAAACTCCAGACTTCAGTCTGGTGATGGATAGGCTGTCCAGACGGGTTGATAATTTGGTAAAGTTAGCGTGTGAGATTCAGAAAAAGCGCACATGCCATTTATCGTACGGAATACCATATAGTCTGGACGCCTCGATATCGGAGAAAAGTCCTTGTAAAAGGCGTAAAGGAATATCTTGAGAAAACGCTGAAGAATCTGGAAGGCTTAGAGGAAAATATCGAGGTACTAAAGGTTAATGTGCAGGTAGATCATGTCCATGTGGTGGTGATGATACCACCACGAGTTTCAGTTGCAACTGTCGTCAAGTATATGAAGTCAGCCACCGGAAGAAGGCTAAAAGAAAAGTTCGATTTCATGCAAAAAGCCATTTATGGAAGAGGAGGGCTATGGTCAAGAGGGTACTGCGTTTCCACCATAGGCCTGAACGAAAAAGCCATTATGGATTATATTGAGCACCAGGAAAAAGACGACAAGGGGCAACTGGAACTCAGGATAGGCAAATAGAAGCCACCGACTTCAGTCGGTGGAGTTTCACTACATAGCCCGATTCATTTAATTGAATCAATTACTCTTTTATCATTGCTTTTCTGTGATAGCCCTGGCTGGAGGTCATCAGGTCCACCATGGTTGGATTTTTTGGTTTGCCCTGCATCAACTGTAATCCATCGGTTCCTGGATAATGTTCCGGCAGCACGCTTTGAGGGAATAAATCCAAGTTCAAGTCAAAAATCATGGACAGCCTGGTTTGCACTCAGGAAAGTTGACCCGCATCCCCGAACTGGACTCGAACTATTTTCATGGATAATGTGACCAATGCGCTTATTATTCAATCTAATCCTGTTGAAGCACGGTTTAAGGCCCGGCGGTCCTGTGGGTCAGTCGATACGTCAAATCGAAAAGGTGATGAATCATGAAATGGTTCAAAATGGTAGCAGGATAGGCCGGTACCTGGACTGGATCCGCACCCGGCCGTTCTGTTAGAATTGAACTGACCGGATATCGTGGGGTTGTGCATGAAAAAATCGGACATCATACTGCTTGTTGTAGCTGTTTGGCTCGGAGCGTGTTTCTTTTATTCGCTCTCCTTCCTGTGGCCCCTGGCTGATTTTGACCTGTATCCCGACTCAGATGATATATCTGCACAGGCACGCAGATTCCTGGAAACACGGGGGATTGATCTGTCAGGGTACCATTCTAATGTCTACCTGTGGATAGATGAGCAGTCGGTTGATTCACTGACAACATTCCTGGGACAGAGGCGCACCCAGCAGTTGATCGCCGGCGGATGCCCGGTTATAGGACACCGGATTTTGTTTAAAAAGCGCGGCTCGGCAATCCATTACCGGGTTGTGGTTCATCCCGGTCAGGGAGTCACCGGTTTTACCACCAGGCTTCGGAAAGATGATCCCGGCGAAACTGTTCCCGAGGAGAAAGCCCTGGAAATGGCTGTTGAAGAACTTAACGGAATCCTGGGACCGCTGGCCGAAGAATTTGTCGCTACCGGAAAAGATTCTCTCTGGATTGAGCGGAGCAATTACACGTTCACCTTCCAGAGGACGATCCATGATGCGCCGAGGATATCGGAACAGGTGCTGGTTACCGTTTCCGGGTCACGGGTAACCGGTTTGGAGCGGAAGCTCGATCTGGCCAGTTCCATCAAGGAAGCCCGCCGGACCGAAATCGCCTACCGGGAAGCTGTGCTGGCGGTGGGGGTAGTGTTTGCCGTGGTGGCCATCATTTGGGCTTTTATTCTGTTCCTGCGTTTTTTGCAGAACGGACAGGTAGAGATCCGCAAAACTCTTGGCTGCGTAGGAATTATCTTTTTACTGGCCTGCCTGGCCAATGTCTTACAAACAGCGTATATGTTCAGACAGTGGGACCCTCTCTGGCCGGGGTGGATATTCAAACTGCAGTATATGGTATACAATTCGGTAGGAGAGTTGATCCCGCTTTTCCTGATACTGGTATTTATTGCCACGGGCGATGCCCTTGACCGTGAAGCGGGTGTCAACCGCGGGCAGTCATTATGGCTGCTGCTAAGAGGAAAACTCGGTTCAAAGGAAGTGGCACTGTCTTCGTTCAGGGGATTCCTGGTGGGTCTGGTCTGCGGTGGTGTACTGACGGGCAGTGTCATCCTCATGCAGAAGTTCGGCGGTTCACGGGTTGGCATACAGCCGGTCGGGTTTTTCTTCTATGCAATCAATTCCGCTTCACCGTCTCTTTCCACCCTGGCGTTCTTCTTGAAAATCGCCATGATAGAAGAGCTCGGTTACCGGTTCTTCGGCGGCACCTGGCTTATGACTATCACCTCAAAAAAGTGGGTCGCGGTCCTGGCCCCGGCGGTGGTATACGGACTGCTTCATACCCGGATGGATTTTCTGCCGCCGGCCACGCCGTACTGGGGCAGGGCACTGGTGTTGACTCTGGTTGGCTGCGTGTGGGGATGGGCATTTCTCAAGTATGATGCCCTGACGGTGATACTCTCACATTTTACCGCCGACCTGTTTATCTTCAACTGGCCAAGAATCGCCAGCGGGAAACCCTCCCTGGTCACAGCCGCTGCCCTGACAATCATGGTGCCGTTGATTCCAGCTTTCTACGCTGTCTGCGCAAAGACGGTTCAGGCACTGCTCGGGAAGGATCCCAAAACCTTGTAGAGGTCGATGGGCTCCTGTTTCCCTTTCACCGTTATGCCCGGACACTTCTTGAAGACCACTCCGTCGCGTAGGTCCTGCGACAGGCGGTCGTATACCGACTGGCTTATCAGGATGACGGCGTCCAGGTTCTTGGTTTGGGATTCAATCCGGCTGGCCACGTTCACCGTGTCGCCGATGACCGTGTACTCGATCCGTTCGGGGGCCCCGATATTGCCGGCCACCAGTTTGCCGGTGTGCATTCCGATTCCGATTTTTACCGGAGGCAGATCATTGGATCGGCGGGAGATGTTGTAGCTGGCCAGGGCTTCCCGCATTCCTAACGCGGCCTCAAGTGCCCGGTCGGCGTGGTCGTCGGACTTGGCCGGCACCCCGAACAGGGCCATGATACAGTCACCGATGTACTTGTTCACCACCCCGTTTTGCTCCAGGATGGGGGTTACAGTGTACGAGAAAAAATCGTTCAGGAAAGCCACCACCTCCGCTGGGGTCATGGCTTCGGACATGGAGGTGAAGTTGCGGATATCAGAGAAGAGTACCGTGGCCTCTACCTCCTCGCCCCCCAGGTTGATTTTTCCCTCCTCGATGATCTGCCGTGAAATCTCGATACTCATGAACTTGCCGAAGGTGTCCTTGATGAACTCCCGTTGGATGAGACCGTCCAGCATCTCGTTGAAACTGGCTTTGAGCTGCCCGATCTCGTCGTTGGTATAGACCGTGGTATGCAGGTCGTAGTTGCCTTCCTGGACCTTGCTCATGCGTTGTACCAGCATCTCCTGGGGACGGGTTATCCCTTTGCGGATACTGTCGCTCATAATCAGGGCGATGATGATGAAAAAACCGACCAGTACGGCTGAGAACCACAGTGAAATCAGTGCTGGTATGAGCTCGAGAACCACACCGATAGAGGGGATCTGCAGTATGGAATCTGACAGGTCGGAAGAGCCGCTTTCCGTCGGTATCAGCCCCCGGAATATCCCAGGTTCCGCTTCTCTGAGCGTCACCAGTGCCGCGTCGCCTTTCGGTATCACCGTGACCACCGCCTGCACCTGACCGTGCCCGGCCATGGTCCGGTCTTCCACCTCGATAAACAACGGGCTCCCGGCCATGAAGTCAACGGGTTGGCTCCGGTATGTCTCGTCGGTAAAAAATCTTGCTGCCACCCCCCGGCCGGGCGGCGCGAAGACGTGGATGGCATAGGAGGCCGAACCGGAATCGCAATCGGCCTTCACCCATTCTCCCGCCGATACCTGGAGAACATCGTCGGAAGGATTCACGTCCCCGGTGGATGTCTCTACCGAGGCGCGGAATATCCCCGGTACGCTTTCGGTAAGATCAACTGTCACCGCATCTTTTTCCTTCGCCAGGCTCAGGGTGATGGGCATGGATTCCGCCCCGGCGGCGTCCGAGTCTTCCACTTCCATATACAACCTGGTGCCGGCCGTGCAGCCGATGGTACGTTTGGTATAGGTATCGTCCGAGTAGAACCTGATAAAAGCCCCGTCCTTGTACCCATAGTCGATGTAGACGAGAGACATGGCGGAGCCGCCTTTGTAATCGACCTCAATCCGGTTGCCCCGCTCCGTTGACGTGCACTCTCTGAGCAGCATTTTGAACGACAGGTTCGAGGTGATATTCAGGTAGAACAGGAAGCACAGGGGAATGATGCAGGTGACGAAGGTCATCATGGCGATCTTGGTTTTCAATGACAGGGATTTGCCGTCCCGTTTGGCGGTGAAAAGCTCCGCTTCAGGATAGACCTTCGGGATGAACTTCAGCAGATGCAGGTCGAACCAGGCCAGCACCACCGAAGACGAAACCAGCCCGCAGCAAAAGGCGGCCACGAAGATACCTATGACCTGGACCCACCAGATACCCCGGCAGTAATACCACTCCCAGGAAGTCTGGTTGACAAACAGGCCCAGGGCGATTATCCAGCAGAGGTTAAACGCGAACCTGGTCAGGTTGAGTATTCTTATCTGGGCTTTTTTAAGCGTTTGCTTCGGGACGTTCTTTTTACCCTTTTTCAGCACCCTGGTGATGGGCCACTGGTAGATGACCAGGATGAAGAAGCCGACGACGAAAATAATGGTTTCGATGGTCTCCGCCGCCGGGTGTGCGTCCTTGACCTGGTCGTAACGGGACCCGATAAAGATCTCTTTTCTCTGACCGGTGGTGTCGTCGGTGTAGTTGAACATGACACCATGGTGTGATTTCACTTTTTCAACTTTGGTCGTGCCTGTTCTGTCCCGGGACACTTCGTATGTCCGTTTGGAACTGGGGCCGGTCAGTTCCTGCATGGTGGCCTGGGCGTAGAAGATCCAGGAGATGGTGCCGCCAAGGAACAGGGCGATGATGAAATAGATAGCTATACGGTATTTCAAAAACAAGAACATGATGAACCGGCCTTTCTTTCACGGAGACTGTGTTTACAATTTACCATTTGTCACCGGTCAAGTTTTAGTGCTTTGCGAAGCACCAGAGACGGTGCTCGGATTGACTACTCGAGTGATTCATTCATCTTGTGGATACAGTGAAACCAGAGCCTGGTGGTGGCCTGCTTGTCGCCGCTTTCAAGCGCCTGCAGCAGTTCCGTTATTGTGGCGTCATCAAGCTTTACGGCCCGGTTTTTCAGTCCTGTCAGCCACAGGACATTGTCCTGGAATTCGGTACGGGGGGTAAGGCCCATCTGCTTCCAGACCGGGTGCATCAGGACGTCCAGGTAGTCAATGTATTTCCGGGCCGTCTGTTGGCCGTCTTCCAACGCGTTGAGGCGCTGCTTCAGCGTATCCACTTCCTGCTGCAACAACTCGCGGCTGTCGTTGTTTGCAAGCAGCTCCTGCTGGAGGGTGTCGAGTTCTTCTTTAATTGACCGGGTGCGCATTTGTTCGTCCACCAGATCTCTGCAGACTCGGTCGTATTCTTCCTGGGACACCTTCGATGTGCAGCCCGCTCCCAACAGTACGAGGCTCAATAAATTGAGTACGAGAAAGCCCGCTGTGACGGTGTATAATTTGTTCATGTTTCGAATCCTCCTTGTACATGCCGTGGTGTGCCACAGTTAACCATGTTTTTGTAGCTGAATCAAGAGGCATGAAGAGATAACGATTGACAGATGCTAATACTGAAATATGCTCTACAAACATGATGATAAGTTATCAGTCGATGCACTCTCAACTTGTCTAAAACGGTGAAAAGGAGCTAAGATGAAAGTGTGGCCGGTGGTATCAACTATCGTATCTGATTACACCGGTTGTCCTGCCAGCCTTAACTGAAACGGGGGACCTCACCCGATGAATGAAGATCTGACCTGTCAGGCCTGCGGCGCCCCGGTTGGCCCGGGGCACCAGTTCTGCCGTTCGTGCGGAAGCATGGTAGGCGGTGACGATCTGGAAATTGAGCAGAAGGTGGCGCTGGCGATCCCTTTAAAAAAGGGGAAACGTATTTCAATCCTGAGAATTATCCTGCTGTTTTTCCTGTGCATGTTTGTGCTCGGAATCATAGGAGCTATCCTGACGCCCCCCAATGTTCCTCGGAAACCGGCGCGCCAGAAGGCGTGTATGGCTAACATGCGGGTGCTCGAAGGGGGCATCGACATGTGGGAGATGGACACCGACGGCGAGAGAATGCCCAGCGGCTTGATCGGCAGCTATAAGGGAGACATGGGTGAAGTGGGCAGAAGGCTCGTTCCCACTTATGTCAAGAAACTGCCGCGCTGCCGCGAGCGGGGAGACTACTACTACGATAACGAGAACTACACCGTGTCCTGCACCAGGCACAACACCGTGGACGATCCGCGGATGCCGGAGTAAATACGCGAGGATCGTGCCTGGACAGGCGGATGCCGGCGGTTTCCGCCTTTAATTATCTACCCTGCCGATTTCGATGTAGTCGTCGTCTGCCTGTACGAAGAGGATCAATACATCGTCAAGACCGGCGGTCCAGCCAGCAGAGAGATTAAAGTTACCGCCGTCGGCAATGGTTGACGAGTTGGTGTCGGAACCGCCTATTATCCTGATGATTTGTCCGGCAGCAGGACTGACCAGATCAGTAATGACAGTTCCAACGGTGTTGGCGGAGGTAACAAAGATGTTGCCGCCGGACACATCGGGTGTCGTGATATCCGCGGCTATGGTAACCACATTTTGTATGAAAGCGCCGGTCATGGTGTCGCCGGCCTTTTCCACCCAGATGTCTCCGGCGCCGGCGGCCACCAGGCCCAGGGTGGTGCGCTGGGCGGCGGTACTCGCATCGTCCAGCAGATCCCGTCCCACGGTGGTCAGATCGATGACCGCGTAGGTGTCGGCACCGGTGGTGTAGATCATCTTGTCCGCCGCGGTGGTGAGACCGGCGATAGATGCCAGGGCTGCGTTAAGTCGAGCATTGTCAACCGTGCCGGAAGACAGGCTGGTGGCGTTGAGAGTGGTCAGGTTCGAGCCGTCAAGGGAGGCAAAGTACGTCGAGGATATGGCCGTGATCTTGCCGCTGGAATCGATCAGGTCCACGTTGCCGCTTCCGAATTGGGCTGCCCCCTGGACATCGAGGAACGCTGCCGGGGTGGTGGTGCCGATACCCACGCTGCCGGTACCGTCAGGCATGAGGGCCAGGTCTTCATCCGTTCCGGTGACAATATCGCTGGCCACTGCCGCGAAGGTCAGCGAGCCGGTCATGGAGTCGCCGGTTACGGCCACGAAATCGGTGGTTGTGGCCGTGGCGGCCGATCCCAAACCCAGGGTGGTGCGCATGGTGGGGGCGTCGGTATCATCCAGCAGGTCCCGCCCGGTACTGGTCAGATCGATGACCGCATAGGTGTCGGCACCGGTGGTGTAGATCATCTTGTCCGCCGCGGTAGTGAGACCTGCAATAGAAGTCAGTGCCGCGTCCAGCCGGGCGTTGTCCACCGTTCCTGAAGACAGGTTGGTGGCGTTTAACGCAGTCAGGCTGGAGCCTCCTCCGGCAAACGCGGTGGCGGTGACCGTTCCGGCGACGTCCAGGATGGTCGTCGGGGTGTCGCTGCCGATACCCACGTTGCCGCCGTTGAGGATCACCATTTTTTCGCTGCCACCGATATTGAGCTGGATCTCTCCGCCGCCGGCAACGTCGCTGTCCGCGGTGATGGGTACATCGGCGGCGTTGGAAAGAGCGCTGGCTGAACCGGCTCCCGCAGAGGCCATGGACGAGCCGTCGGCGAAGTACAGGGCGCCGGTGCGTATCTTGATATCGCCGTTCACGTCCAGCTTGTACCCGGGAGTGGTGTAGTCGATCCCCACGTTACCCCCGGCGATGATGCGCACCGCTTCGTCTACGGAGCCGTCGGCCCCGTCAGCCACGCTGAAAACCAGCGCTCCTCCTTCGGTACCGTCGGCGACGGTGGAGGCAAGAAGCGAGATACGGGCGAAATCGTCCTGAGCGCCTCCGCCGTCCTGGTGGTTGAAGACGATGTCGTAGCCGTCGTTATCAGCCAGGCTGCCGGAGGTGCGGCCGAAGGTGACCAACTCCACGGTGGCGTCGGCTTCATCGGTCATCACATGCAGCGCTGTTGCCGGGCTGGAAGTGCCGATACCGACCTCGTCGGTCAAGGCGGTGGGGTGAACGGCCGAGCCGGTCTTCGTCCACCCGGTAGATGTGGGAGGAAAGATGTCCAGGTCTTTCCACTCAGTACCGGTGTAACCTTTGAAGTTGGCTCCGCTCCACTGCATCAACCCGGCTTCCAGGGTGACCCCGCCAACGGCCCCCATGGTGATAGGGCCGGTAGTGGCGATGTGCTGGGCGCCGAAATCCGGATTGATCTTGGTCCCGGCGATGGCGGCTGAAGTGTTGATATCTATGTCGACGATGGTGCCGTCGTTGATGCTGGAGCTGGTCACACCGCTGATGTACTGGTCGGCGATGGGAGTCCCCTTCCACTCTCCAGCGGTCACTTCACCGGTCATGGTTACCGTGAAATTGTCGCTGCCCACCGTCAGGGGAGTCGTCGGGCTGGTTGTCCCAATCCCCACGTACCCGGTGGCGCCGTCGATTACGAAAGCTTCACCGGTAAACGGCTCCACGTGTAATATCCCGGCGGGGGTGGCGGTGCCGATGCCGACCTCGTCGGTCAAGATGGTGGGGTGAACAACCGAGCCTGTCTTTGTCCATCCGGCGGAGGTGGGAGGAAAGATGTCCAGGTCCTTCCACTCCGTGCCAGTGTAGCCTTTGAAGTTAGCACCACTCCACTGCATCAGTCCCGCCTCCAGGGTGACTCCTCCAACGGCGCCGACGGTGATGGGACCGGAAGTGGAGATGTGCTGGGTGCCGAAATCCGGACTGACCTTCGTGCCGGCAATGTCGGCTGAAGCGTTGATATCGATGTCAGCAATGGTACCGTCGGTGATACTCGAACTGGATACACTGCTGATATATTGGTCGGCGACAGGAGTCCCCTTCCACTCTCCGGCAGTCACTTCACCGGTCATGTTCACCATGAAGGCGTCATTGCCTACCGTCAAGGCCCCAGCAGTCACTTCACCGGTCATGTTCACCGTGAAAGCGTCGTTTCCAACCGTCAGGGCCCCAACGGTAACTTCACCCGTCATGGTGACCGTGAAATTGTCATTGCCTACCGTCAGGGCATTCGTCGGGCTGGTGGTACCAATCCCCACATACCCGGTGGCACCGTCGATCACGAACGCTTCACCGGTGAACGGCTCCACGTGAAATATTCCGGCGGGGGTGGTGGTGCCGATTCCGACCTCGTCGGTCAAGGTGGTGGGACGAACCACAGACCCTGTTTTCGTCCACCCGGTGGAGGTAGGAGGAAAGATGTCCAGGTCTTTCCACTCAGTACCCGTATACCCTTTGAAGTTGGTCCCGCTCCACTGCATCAGTCCTGCCTCAAGGGTAACGCCGCCTACTGCTCCTACGGTGATAGGGCCGGTAGTGGAGATGTGCTGGGCGCCGAAATCCGGACTGATCTTGGAGCCGGCAATGGCAGCTGAAGAACTGATATCGATGTCGGCAATGGTACCGTCGGTGATGCTCGAACTGGACACATCGCTGATGTACTGGTCAGCGATAGGAGTCCCTTTCCACTCTCCCGCGGTGACCTCGCCGGTCATGTTCACCGTGAAAGCGTCGTTTCCAACCGTCAGAGGTGCCGCGGGACTGGTGGTACCCACGCCCACATATCCGGTATCGCCATCGATCACGAAGGCTTCTCCGGTGAAGGGCTGAACGTGGAATATTCCGGCGGGGGTAGTGGTGCCGATGGCCACTTCTTCTGTCAGTGCGTAAGGGTGCACGATGTCGCCGGTCTTTGCCCATCCGGTGTCAATGGAGGGATTCCGGTCGAACTCTTTCCACTCCGTGCCGGTGTATCCCTGGAAGCTTGCCCCGTCCCACTGGATCATGCCCACCTCAGCGGTCACGCCTCCGGTGGCGCCCACGGTAATGGTACCCGTGGTGGCGAGGTGCTGCGCGCCGAAATCCGGGGTGACCCTGGTGCCGTCGATGGCGGTGCCTTTCCACGCCCCAGCGGTTACTTCACCGGTCATGTTTACCGTAAATCCGTCGCTGCCCACCGTCAGAAGCTCCGAGGGGGCAGTGGTGCCCACACCGACATACCCGGTGTCGCCGTCAATGATGAACGCTTCACCGGTTAACGGCTCCACGTGGAAGATGCCCGCGGGCGCGATGGTGCCGATGCCCACCTCGTCGGTGAGAACCGCCGGATAAATGACCGAGCCGGTCCTGGTCCATCCCGAGTCGAGGGACGGGTTACGGTCAAGGTCCTTCCACTCCGATCCGGTGTATCCTTTGAAATTTAAGCTGTCCCACTGCACCATGCCGGCTTCAACGGTAGTTCCGCCCACTGCACCGACTGTGACGGGACCGGAGGTGGCGATGTGCTGAGAGCCGAAATCCGGGTCGATCTTGGTGCCGGCCACGGCCGCCGCAGCGCTGATGTCGGCGTCGGTGATGCTCCCGTCGGTGATAGTGCCGCTGATTCCTCCCGCCACTTCGTCCAGAATGGCCAGGTCACCAAGCCCCAGGTTGGTCCGTGCCGAAGCGGCGTCAGTGGCCCCGGTGCCGCCGTAGGCTACTCCCACGGTAGTGGATTTCCACTCTCCCGCAGTCACTTCACCGGTAGTGTTTACCGTGAAAGCGTTGTTTCCAACCGTCAAGGCCCCAGCGGTGACCTCCCCGCTCATGGTGACCGTGAAACCGTCGTTTCCCACGGTGAGCGCTTCGCTGGGGGCGGTGGTGCCGATCCCAACGTACCCGCTGTCTTCCCTTATCACGAACGCTTCGCCGGTGAACGGCTGCACGTGGAGGATGCCGGCCGGATTGGAGGTTCCGATGCCCACCCGTCCGATGGCGGCCAGCAGGTTCTCCCGCTCCGCCGCGGTAACGGTACCGTCGCTGGGCACAGTGATGAGCTCTTCGATGTTGTATTCCATGTTGCCGTGCCGGTCTTTTGCCCGCACGCCGAAGATGTACCTGCTGCCGGTGTCAAGGCCGCTGAGGAGGTACCCGTACTCGGCCTTGGTTCCCTCGTAGATGTTACCGGAGCTGAGCACGGTGGGGTTGTTGTTGTCCCAGTTCGAGGAATCCCATGTTTCAGCCTTACCGTAGTACAGCGTGTAAGTGACGGGTGTGCTGGCGTCCAGGGCGCGGTCGAACTCCACCGCCACCTGGTCGCCGCTGACGATCTCCATGTCGATTACGTATAGGGCCCCGGGGGTGCTTTCCCAGACAGGAGGCTGGTTGTCGGTCAGGCTCTTGTTTACCGTGGTGGTCACCAGTTTGCTGATAGTGACGTTCGTTTCCTGGACGCTGTCCTCCACCAGGTCGTGGGAGAAGGTCGCGTCGTAGGTGCCCACTCGTACTCCCCCCATTTCGTAGTAACCGTCGGCGTCGGAGAGAGCGAAGTAGGGGGAATCATCCAGCCTCACCAGGGCGTCTTCCATCGCCTGGTTGTCCTGGGCGGTGACCGTTCCGCTGATCGTTCCGCCGGCGACGTATGCCAGGGTGACCGTTCCCAGCGGTGCGGTGGTACCGGAAGTAACGGACAGCGGGGTGGTGTGGGCGTACGGTTCGTAATCTTCGTGCCAGAGCCCTATGTCGTAGGTGCCCTCGGGTACGTCGTCGAGCACGAAGGTGCCGTCGGTCTCAGTGTAGGCGAGGTACTCCGTTTCCTGCACGATCACATACGTCCCGGCCAGGCTCCCGTTTTCTCCCTCCAGCAGTACCTTACCGGAAATCGAACCGGTGGGAGTCAGTTGAAGGTCGACTGTGGTGGCTTGGGTGTCGGAGGTGCTGACGGTGATCTGGACCTTGTAGTTCGATCCGGAGGCTTCGAGGCTGTAGTCACCTTCGGGGACACCGGTAAAAATGTAGAATCCGTTGGCGTCGGTAAAGGTGGCATACCTGTCCTGACCGATCTGGACGGTTTCGGCCTTGGTCCGCACGAATCCCCGCTTGCTGTTCGGCCGCTGGGCCAGTATACGTGCCTGGGTGGTGGTCACCCCGTTTTCAATTTTAGAAGCGATGACCAGGGCCTTGGAGCTTACTGTTCCGTCGGGCTTGGTTACCGCGCCCATCAGGGTGTTGGGCACGTTCTCGAAGGTCTGCTGGACGGTGGAGTCGGGATGGCCGCACCCGTGAGTGAACGCGATGAATGAGGCCAGGATCACCAGGCAGATAAACGTTGAAAGATTTCTGTAAGACATAGTTTGCTCCTCCTTAATCTGACTCGGGCAGAATTAATGACAGCGGCATTATAGCTAATGAATAGAAATATAAGAAGAGAGACCACGGATAAGGCGCGCGAAAGCTACCGCGGAAGTTAAGGATCTATCTTCATTACGGTAACGCTGGCCTGGTTGTAGTTGGTGATGTAGAGATTGCTGAAATCGGAGTCCACCACCAGCGCCTGGGGACTGAAATCACCACTTCCGCTGCCGTGACTGATGAAGCTCAATGTCTTTATTACGGTCAGGTCCGCCAGATTGATCACGGAGATGGTCTCGTCGAAGTAGTTGGCGATGTAGGCGTATTCGTCGCTCGCTGCCGCGGCCAGAGGCCCGTTTCCGACGTCCAGGGTTGCCACCACGGTATTGGTCGCCACCTGGATGATCGAGGCGGTGTCATCATACCAGTTGCTGACAATTACATATGTTCCCGAGTAATCGGCGGCTATCCCCCGTGGACCTTCGCCTACCGTTATAGTGTCGATCACAGTGTTGGTGGCTGAGTTGATGACTGAAACCGTGTTGGTGTAGGAGTTTGCCACGTAGACATAGGTGCTTCCCGGAACCGCCGTTACGCCGTCGGGTCCGTCACCGACGTTGATTTCTCCCAGGATGGTGTTGGTGTTCAGGGAAATGATGGAGACTTTGTCCGCGCTCATGCGGGCCACGTAGGCGTAAGTTCCCGAAGGCTCTACCGCTACTCCCCGGGGCCGGCTGCCCACATCGATGTTCGTCAACAGGGAGTGGTCAGAGATCTGGATGACGGCCACCGTGCCGTCGTTGATGGCTGAATTGGTGACATACACGTAATCCCGGCCGGGGTCTGCCGCTACTCCATAAGGCCCGGAGCCCGTGGTGATGGTTTTGATCAGCTTGTGGTCGGTGCGGCCGATGATCGAGACGGTTTTCTCTCCCCAGTTGGCCACATAGAGGTAGTCGTCGTGCGGTTCTATGGCCATCCCCGCCGGATAGGTGCCCACCGTTACGGATTTGATTATGGTGTGTCCTTCGAGGTCGGTGGACGTAGTTACGTCGAGCCCGTTCGATTTGATCCCTTCGCCGTAGTTGTTCACGGCAGAAACTCTCATGGTGTAGGTGGTTCCCGGGGTCAACCCGGTGACGGCTGCTGTGGTAGTGCCGGCTCCCGTGGTGGTGTAATAATCGTCATCCTTGTAGACCTTGTAATTCGTCACCTGGTTTACCACCGTGCCCCACGACAGGGTGAAACCGGTCGTGCCCACCCCGCTGGCGGCGAGACCGGCGGGAGACGGCGGTACCTCGCCGACGTATCGGTTGAAATTGAATCTGACGGTGAGCACGTTGCTGATGTTTCCCCCGTTGTCCGAGATGTACATGCCCACATCTTCGGTGAAATCGCTCACTTCATAGCTTCTGACCCAGAGCCCGGTGTACACGTTGTCGCCGGCCGTCTCGTCCCCTGCGAATCCGTCGTCATAAAGCCAGTACTCACTCGCTCCCTTCTGCGGATTCCCCTCGGGCAGGTCGTTGAGGATCTCCCAGCGGACGGCTATTTTCACCCGGGCGCTGGTGTTGCTGTCGGCATCGGTAATAGTGACCGTGGTCTTGTACTGTCGGTCCTGGATGAGGGTAAACGAGTTTCCGGTGTAGCTCAGATTGGTGACTGTGTCGGTAACGGTAAAACCTGACATGATCGGCGGTATACCCCAGGTATCGGGCAGGTAGGTGTCGTCGTTTTCAATACATCCGATAACGATTACGGAAGTCACCGTCAGGAAGATTAACAGCATGAGCATTCGTTTCATGGCACACGTCTCCTATACAATTAATCCGTTCGGATTTTAATAGTCTGGTATTATGTATCGTCCAATGGGGAACGTCTTTTTATGTATAAATGTTATAGACGGCTAATTGATTTTCCGAGATGCACTGTTACTAGATAGCCAAAGTGTTCGAGTTTTGTATGGTTTTGCGGGCAACAGGCTTGAGAAAGCTGGATTCTTACGTGTTTTCTTCGCAAAAGGCCAGGAAGGCGGATATATGCACGCTTGTGGGGTTGTAACAGATTTGTTACAATTGTAACAGAATTGATACAACCCCTGAACAGGTCTACCCCCCTTGCTTTCACATCCTGTTCAGAGGATTTGATTCTTCTCGTTCAATACCTATTCGCCCACAACACTACCTGCCATCGTTCAAAGTTGACGTTTCCGCCCTCTGATAAGTGAGTGTAGAAAGGGTGGATCGTTTGGCACTGTTACTGGATGGTGTTCTACAGACCAATAGGAAGTTTCCAGCTTTCGTGGGAAACTCATAAGAAGTAGTATTTTGATAGATGATACGCCCGCAGTGAAGGTACCTCCCGCGCTCATGCGGCTTTTTTCTTCCAGAGTGCGCATCGAGGTCATTGTGTTCTTCATTACCCATCCTCACGATTCATTATATGTGCGTGAGTTGTCCAGGGAACTGGACGGACCTGCGAAGCGATAAGCAGGGAGGCAGTTTCCCATTATCGTGATCTGAAAAACATTTTCATCAGATTCTGCCAGCGGCACTTGGTTAACCATGATAGCTAACCAATTTCAGGCGCACGCTGGGAACTAACCGTCTGACTTTGACACCAACCGGTCCAAAGTCCTATACTGCAGCCGGCCGTGAGAGGACAGGTGCTTCGTGAAACAAAGTGTGCCCAAATACCTGGAAAAAGTCCGTGAGAATCTCACCGCACTCAACCGGGTCATCGCCGGCAAGCAGAACCCGCTCATTCTTATCTACAGCAACCCCGATCCCGATGCCCTGGCCAGTGCGTGGGCATTGAAAGAGCTTATGGGGGCGGCTGGTGTGCGGGCGTCAATCGAATATACAGGCGAAGTTGGCCGCCTCGAGAACGTGTCTATGATCGATTTGCTGCGTATTCCGGTAGCGCCTCTGGGTGCCGCCTCGCTTCAGGAGGCAGACCTGATTGCCCTGGTTGACTCGCAGCCAGGATTTTTCACATCCCTGGAGCTTCCCCGGTGCGATATCGTCATCGACCACCACCCCAGGAAATCTCGTAAAGGGGCGGACTTCACCGACATCCAGTCCCGGTGCCTGGCCACCGCTTCCATCGTGACCACGTATTTGCAGGCTGCGGAGATTTCTGTCAGCAAACGGCTTGCCACCGCGTTGTACTATGGTATCACCACCGACAGCCGTAATCAGCAGCGAAGCCCCACCGCCGCCGACATAGAAGCAATCCATTTCCTGGAGCGTAAGGTCGACCGCAGTGTTTTGAGAAGAATCGAATTTTCGTCGTACTCCCTGAGCAATCTTGACTATTTCGCCATCGCGCTCATCAAACTGCGCTACTCCCGCAACGTCGTGTTTTCCAATGTGGGACCGGTTCCTACCATTGATATCTGCGCCCAGATTGCCGATTTCCTGATCCGGGTGAGAGAGGCCTCCTGGGCTGTCGTGGCCGGTGTGGTGCGGTCGAAGCTCATCATTATCTTCCGCTGCGACGGTTACAAGAAGAACGCCGGTAAGACCGTGTCGGCGGCCTTCGGCCCTCTGGGAAGCGCTGGCGGTCATCGGACTATGGGCCGGGCGGAAATAGAGGAGAGCTCTCTACCGGATGGTCTCATGGTCAACCAGGGGGAGCAGGTGGAACTGTTCATTATCGAAGCCCTGGCCCGGTACGACCGCAGCTTCAAACCGTTGTTACGGTCTCTCCGACGGTGGCAAATGTAGGCGCTGCAGCCGCTCGGTACGTTCCAGCTGGTGCTGCATCATTTGGTTTTCCGGCAGTCTCTCAGTAAGGAACCGGTAGAGTCCGGCGGCACGCTTCAGGTCCCCGGCCGCTTCGGCTATTTGTGCTTCCAGGACGACTCCTTCCGGATCCCCCGGTGCGCGTTTGCGGTATTCGGCGGCGCTGTCCCCAGCCTGTTGGAACTTCACGTACCCCAGGTAGTGCCGTCCCAGGAACAGGTACGGACGTGTGACTGAGGGATTGGCTTCGATGGCTTTTTTGAACCATCCGGTGGTGAGGGACGAGTGTCCTCTGAGAGAGGATAGAATCCCCGCCTTCTGCTGGAAAATACCGGTTTCTGAAAACCGGTCGAGCCCGTCATTGATGAGCGTGGCGGCTTGTGAATACTCTCCTGACTGGATGAGCAGAGACACCATGTTGGCCAGCGGTTCGGGATTTGTCTGATTGCGCCGGAGTGCTTCGGTGAACAGCTCTCTTGCTTTCTCTAACTGGCCTTTTTCCATCCACCACGCTCCCAGGTGCTCCCGGGCCAGAGAGCTGTCCGGCATGGTGTCCAGCGTGTGCTTCCAGAGATTGAATTCGCTGGCCCACGCAGAGCCCAGGGTCCTGGTCGAGTAGACGTACCAGGTGAATAGTGCGGCAATCAGCATCACGGCGGCTGTTTGTGGAACCCACTTCAACTTCCATTTTGCATTCCCGGCGGCTGTGAGGAGACCGTCCAGCAGGTACGCTGCCGCCAGGCAGAGAAACATGCCGGGCAGGTAGCAGTATCGTTCCGCGAAGAACTGGGGAATGGGTATCCAGTTGGCGGTGATGGAGTAGGTGACGAGGAATGCCAGTGTGCTGAAGCAGAAAAGGAAGCGCTTCCTGGCCCATGCGATGGCCGCCGCCGCTGCCGCTACCAGTGCCAGCATCAGAAGTCCGGCGGCCCAGAGATGGCTTTCGTTCCAGAAGGCGACGGGATGGTCGGGAGCCAGTTTGAAGGGCAGCAAAAATACGCCCAGGGCCATGAAATAGGTCCGAGGCGCATTCACCATGTTGGTCATAATCCCCCCACCGTGAAACTCGTTCAGGGCGTCCTGAGGGTGCCTCATGTAAGAAAAGCGCAGCCAGGAATAAACCATGGTGAGCACCAGGATGAGGACAGTTGCCCACAGGCGGGTTTTTCGTGTGTCGTGGTGCTCTTTGGGGCACGGTATCAACACGCTGAAAATGAGCACCGGGAACAGCGCGGCGGCAGACTCCTTGGACAAAATTCCCACCACGAACAGCCAGCCGGCCAGGAGTATTCTCCGCTTACCACCCAGCTGTTTTCCCGGTGAAAACACCACGGCTAATAGCAGCACCGAAGCCAGGGCAGCCAGGATGTCTTCACGGAAGGCCGAGCAGTACACTGCTTCGGAAAAAACCGGGTGTAGTGCGAACACAGATGCCGCCAGAAAAGCGGTGCGCTTCGTGCCGCCCAGGCAAAGGGCCAGCCAGTACAGACCCGCTGCCGTGGCCAGGTGAAGCAGAAGGCTGGTCACGTGATATCCGGCGGGCCGGCCTTTCCACAGCCACGCATCCACCCAGTAGCTCAATGAGCAGACCGGGCGGTAGGTGTACTCCGAGAAAGCGGCGAAGTACTCCCTGGTGAAAAGAGAGGGGAGCCGGGCCGGATCTCCCAGGCAGATGTTGTCTTTCAGCACCGAGAGGTCATCGTACACGAACCCGTTGTTCAGTGAAGGCGCGTATGCCGCAGCGGCGATAACCAGGACGGCTGCCAGGATTCCGGGAAACCCGAAACGTTTCCGATCTACCGTCACATCTGCTCCTCCATCTCCGCAGCACGCAGCAGTCCCGCCGCCACCCCTGCGGATGAAGCGGCGATATCAGCCAGCAGCACCGGGACGGCCGCCAGGGCGGCAACCGGTCCCATTTCTCGGGCCAGGTAGGCGCACAAACGGGCGTTGTTGGCCATCAGCGCCCCCAGGAGAAGCCAGGGGACGAACCGTGGAAGCTTACGGCTGCAGCCGCACAGGGAGCAGAGAATCTCGATAACCGCCCAGAGAGCGGCGGCCGAAAAGATTGCCAGGTTCAGCGGCCGGCGGGATGAAACCAGCGGCGGCGCGATGTTCGGGCTGCTGCCCGGACCGCTTTCCTTGCTGCCCGGGCGAACCAGCTGTTTCAGGTACATGGCGGTGATAACGGCGTGGTGCTCGAAGGAGTTCTGCAGGTAAGACATGAAGGTGTAACGCTTCAGGTGCAGGGCTCGCAAATCATAATCAAAATCAGTGCGGTACCCCAGCTCTTTCAGCTGCCACCCGAAGAGCACATCATCGGCAAACGGGGTGGACAGCGACTCGTCGAAGCCGCCAGCCGTGAGAAATACCTCTTTTCTAATCGCGCACAGAGCGGTGAACACCGTCGGCGGCGGGTTGAAAAAACAGTAGTTCATCTCCAGGGCGGCAAACCTGGACGGGGTATTTTCTGTATTCGGCGGTGTCACGTAAATTCCGTTGACGGCGGCTGTTTCAGGGTGGGCAGTCATGTGCCGGCCGATACGTTCCAGGGCGTCGGGGTTGAGCAGGCAGTCCGAATCCAGAAAAACGATCACGCTGCCCGCGGCTTCCCGGGCGCCCGTGTTCCGGGCTACCGCCGGACCTTGCTGCTCGTCAAACCGGATAATGCGGCAAGCTACTCCCAACATTTCCTGTTGCAGGGGGACCGCGGAGGCATCGTCCACGACAATGATTTCTCGTTTTTCGTAAGGGTTGGCATCCAGCGCTTCCAGGCACTGCCGCAACTCCTTGAGCCGGTCTTTGACCGGTATGACCACCGATACGAGCGGAAGCTCTGTTTCTGCGGGAAGGTCCCTGTGTAGGCTCAATAGGGGACCGTTTGGGCTTATTGGTTTACCGGGCGAGCTCAATAAGGGACCTTTGGGGCTCAATAGGGAACCTCCGGTTCTATCACAATACGGTCGATGTTTAGTCTCCCCACGTTTTCCGGCAGGTGTTCGTTTCTGAAAAATTCCGATGTTCCGCGAACATAGAGGGGAACGGGCATCCTGTCCGACTGCAGGTGAAAAACTTTGTCCAGACACTCCCGAGAGCATGGCTGCAACTGGCGCAGAAGCACTTTGTCTTCAGGATTGTCCAGCCGCTCATTGAGGATGGCCAGGCAGAACCTGGTGGTGGTCACATACCCGTAGGGAACGTACAGCGATGCAGGCAGAGAACTGGTGTAGTCTATCCCGTGCAGCAGGTTGTCCAGTTCTATCCTGGTCACTCCCGAGTTGCACAGAAAAGATGTGAAAAACTCGTGGTCCGCGATGCACCTCTGGTAATGGACGGCGTCCTCCTGGTTGAGTAATTCCATGTGGTGCTTGATACGTGGGCCGCGGGTCTGACGGTTGATGAGCCTTCCCAGCACCGGTTGGAACCTGTCCTTAAGCATGGCAAGCACTCCCCAGTCGTTGAACACCACTTCCAGTGCGGGGTGCTCCTTTTCCAGCCGGTCCAGGAGACGTTCCAGCGTGCTCAGCCCCTTTTCGAAGATATATGGAGTGATGAGCGTTATTTCTTTCCCCCGCTCACGTGCCGCCGCGAACGCTTTCAGCGTGTCATCAGGAGAGGGAATCAACCGCTCGCAGAATTCGTTGCCGAAATAAAGGCGCTGGTGGGTATCCTCCAGGTGGCTGAGTGCTTCCAGGTTGTTAACGAGTACTGCCTTTTCCACTATTAACTCTTTTCATTTTCGCTTATTTTAAAGTGCAACAATACCGGTTGTCAATCGTCCATCCTTTCTACTCATCCTGTTTGAGGGCGGGATTGTTTGACACTGTTACTGGATCATGTCCTACAGGCACGCTAGCAAAGTAAATTGCATTCTAGGGTTTCTTTTCTCCGGTGATGTCAAAAACGACAATCAGGTCATCCCGGAAAACCGGAGGTCCGAACAGCCCGGTCAGCGTGTTGGTACAACGCAGCAAACTGCCCCGGCCGCGCACCCCCATGCTTTTCGGGTTCCCCCGCATATAATAAGTGTTGAGCGAGTGGCTCTTCATGGCGAAAAAAGGCAAGTGCAGCGTAATGTGCGTGAATCCGGCCTCTTTTACCCACTGGAGGTCTGCCGGATTGATGATTTCCGGATCGAGCGGTTTTTCCGGCAGCATGTTGATAAATGTCAAGAAGCTGTTTTCCTGCATCATCGACCTGAACTGTTGAGGCAGCTGCTGGGGGAAATTCATTCCCGGCCCGGTGAGCATGGGCTTTCCGTGGATGGTCTGATACCAGGCCCCCATTGCGGCGGTGGCCGGTATGTCTGATGGGAGGTCGATGACCGCTCCCTCTTCTTTTTTTCCCAGTTCCCGGAAGAACTCAGGCACATCGGTGGTGTGCATCAGTGGAAGCCTCCTGCACAGGGCAGGGTAAGAGGCGGCGATAACAACCAGCAGCAGCCCTGTCATCAGCACGGCGGTCTTTCGCCGGCCGGCGCCCCGTGTTCTAAGTTTCACACAGAGCGAGTCGAGGGCGAGTCCGATAACCACGCAGGCCGATATGAAAAACAGGGCCATGAACCTCTTGGGCCATATGATCCTTGGAAAGAATGGGATTACCCGGTAAAGAAGCAGGTACGGAAGCGGTACCTTGATCGATGGCGACAGGTGGAGGTAGGGACCCATCGCCAGGAGATACCAGAACACGGTGTAAATGATCCAGAACCGGCGTTTCTTCCCGGGGAGAAACGGCATGGCTGCGAGCAGGACCAGGAGGAGAATCATCCCCGGCTGCTGCCATGTTTCACGGGACGGTTCGGTCCCGACTCCCATGTGCTGAAACACGTCTTCTCCAAGGGTCTGCTTCTGTTCCGATTTCAGGGTGAAGAGAGAACCGAGGGTCAGCCCGTGTACCTGCCCCGTGGAAAACAGGCGTGAAAAATGGGGGTACATCAGGGGCATGGACAGGCTCATCCCGACCAGGAAGAGTGCCATTATGTTCCGCACACAACGGATTCTCACCGCCCGCTTCTGCTTTATCAGCTCGGTGATTACCAGCGGGGTTCCGAACAGGACTGCAAAAAACGGGAAGAAAACGTACGGCAGAAACAGAAGCGCGAACCAGGCACCCCCGGCCAGCGCCTGTTTCCTCACTGACCTCCTCTGCAGCATGGAGCGGACTGATATCAGAAACAGGGGGAAAAAACCAATGATGGTGTGCCCTAAATTTCCCATGGCCAGTTCACCGAAGGTCCACGAATTGAACGCGAACACCGCCCCTGCGATCAGCGAAGGAAAAAAGCCCGCTTTCATGTCCCGCAGCAGCAGGTAGAGAGCAAAACCGTTGAAGGCAAAGATACTCCACATGTAGAGGTTGCGGACCAGGGTGAGATTGTCAGTAAGCAGCATATACGGTAAGGCGAACAAAACGCTGATAAACCCGCCGTGCAGGTAGGCGTCGAATCCTACCGGAAAGAAGAACAGGTTGGTGGTCCGGACCTCCGCCGGCCGGGTAAAGATGTCGGCCAGGTTGGATTTCACGTACCAGAAGAGCCAGAGGCTGACGGCCAGGTCATCCGTGGTGGTGGTGTAAAGGTTTCCCACTATCCGGGTGGCCGGGTCCAGGGTGACGGGCGTGGTGAGCGCCAGGGCCGCGACCAGAAGGAAAATAAGAGCTGCCGCAGCTGCCAGGATTGCGGTACGTGACAGTAATACAGAGGTGTTTCGGGCACTCCTGGAGACGCTTTCACCTGGTACCTGTGACGCGGTCACCGTCCGCATGGTTCCCGGCAGGTATCAGGGCCGCTCCGGTGCTCGTGGGTGGTCAGTGTCCGGGAAACTGAATACAGGCAGAACTCGCGGCAGGGGAACCCGAAGGTGTCGCGAAAATCCTCTTTGCACAGCATCTGGTACAGCTCGCGAGTCATCCCTTCGAAGCCCGTTCGGTCGATGGCCCGCCGGAGTATCTTCACATCCTTGACTTTCTTGCCGATGGGGTTGAACCGGCCGACTACCTTGACCGTTTGTACACCCATCTTTTTGAAGTCGTATAACCCGCAGAGATTGCAGTAGGAGAAGGTGTCCAGAAAATCATTTGTAAATGCCTCTGGATTAGTTGCTTCCTGTCCTTCCTCATCGTAACCCTGGATCTGGTAACAAAAATCACAGGGTGAAGACAGGTAGCTCTGGAAGATGGATTTGTGCTCTATGGAGCGCTGCCAGTTCAGCGGCAGCTTTTTCATCTGGTCCAGGACGTGGAACCTGATGTTGGCATTCTTAACAAACTGCTTGAAAGGAAGGTTCTCATCGAAGGTGTGGTGAAACTGACAGAATCCTTCCAGGAACCGGCAAGCGTCGTTGAGCCCGATGATCTCGTAGATAAAATCGTCTCCCAGGACACTTACCATGTCACGAATCTCCCCGACCGTCAGCTGGGTGGGAAAGACGAAGCGGCATGCCCCGAGCTGCTTGTAGAACTCGGCCGTACGGTGATTGAGCACGGCTCCGAAGAGGCTCACGTGGAGCTCCGCTTCGAGTTGTATCGACTGTGCCAGAACGAACAGGGCCGGGTCCGCGATAATGAAAGCGTCCATTCCCCATTGGTCGATCTGAAGCATGGTTTCACGGATGATCTCCAGCTGCCAGCCGGAGTAGGTGGTGGCATTAATGGCCAGGAACAGGGGAACATCGTGACTGTGGCAGGCATCGATGAGATATTTAAGGTCTTTGAGCGATTCGATATTGGCTCGGTTGTCTTCACCGCTGCTGAACGACAGATAGCTTCTCCCGCGGCTTTTCCATTTAGAAAGCAGGAGTCCGCAATAGATTTCGCGTGCGCCGGCTTCGACCAGGGGAGGCACTTCCTCCGGTGAGTTGACGGGAGACAGTATCTTCATTATCAGGCCCTTTTTCTCAAAATCATTTGCCTTGCTGCTAACAAACGCTTTCATATCAGACCGGCGACAGGCAACTCGCGGCGAAGCTGTTGAACTTACCAGATTGCTCTCCAGTCTGTAGCAGCTGATAGTAGTATATACTAATGTAACGTCTAAAGAAGTGTCAACGATTCGAAATCGGCTTATTTCGCGCGTTGCCACCCTATGGCGATTTAAGCAGTGCCCCAGCGAATTCTGCATAACTACCGGCAGCGCGCACCAGCCGGGCCATGTCTTCCGGTGTCAACTGCCACTGCCTGCCGGTGGTCATGGCGGCGAATTGCGCTTCGTTGAGATGCACACCGGTCCGAAACAGCATGTGTTCGTCGGTGGCCAGGATCGGTGGTCCGAAATCGGTACTCAGCAAATTTTCGATTTTCTGTCTCAGGTATCCCGGAAACCGCTTCTGGTGGAACATGATATGAGTGATTCCGAATTGTTTTAATATTTTCCTGTAAGCATCCGGGTTCAACACCGATGATGACTCCTTGCCGGGTATCGTCGCGGCCAGCCGCTCGGAGAGGAGCCCCATCATCAGGCGGCGGGGAAGATGGGGATACAGCAGCCCGTGGATTGAAATAGGCTCGAGAATGGCCTTCCGGTGGATGTTGCGGTAAAGCAGTGCCCTGTCTTTCAGTTCGAGTTCCGCCGTGTATGGGTACAGGTCAAACAGCACGCCGGGGTCCGGTTCCTGCCCAAGCTGCCGGTAGGCGTCGGGAATGACTACCCGGTAAGAGTTCCACCGGAAGGAAAAGTTCCAGAAAAGCAGGTCCAGAACTATGAGTAGGGGTAAAACGATGGCCAGCCTGCGAACCAGGCGGTTCTGTGAGGAAATACCCTGGGCCGCCGCCCTGGCGCCGATAACACCGAAGCACATGAAAGCAGGTAGAAAAAACTTGTAAGGCATGGAGAAAAATGTGAAACCGGGGATAAGCAGCGTGGCCAGGGCCCAGGGAGAGAACGGCAGCACTTTCCCGGCTATGACCATTGGTCCCATGCCCAGAAAGAAAAAGAATGTTCCCAGTATCCAGGCCGGTGTGTTAGATGGACTCCGGGGTCTCAGTGACAGCAGGAGCAGCAGCAGGATAAACACACCCAGGTAGTAATTCCTGCTTTTAGCCAGTGCCCAGGGGGAAACCAGGCTGAAAAACGAGGTACCAAGAACTTCGATGATCGACGTATGCGCTGGTTTCCCGGTCTTGGTTTGTTTTTTCAAAGACGGAAGGTAGCGCGCCTTGAAGAACGAGTAGGAATTGTTTGTGAAAAAATCTTTGACGATAACACGGACGTCCTGGCGGGCTTTCGTTCCTGATTTGAGCAGCAGTTCCCCCTGCTGGGAGTTGATGACCATCATCGCGAAAAGTCCGGCCAGCAGAATCGAAATCCCGGCTGCCTGTACCGAGAAGAGAACGAGCTTTTTAACCGGTACCGGCCGGGCAATCAGGGCGTACAGAAATATCACGCACCCGGCCATGAAGAGTATCATGCCGAAATATGCGGTGGTCAGAAAAGAGAGAAACCAGCACATTCCCGAGGCCGCGGCCCACAGGGCCCGGCGTGATGATTTCTCTGCATGCACGCCTTTGAGCGCGGCCAGCACGCACATGGCCATCCAGCCGAAAAGCAGGTTATACCCGTTGTTGTCAAAATAGATGGTGCTTCCCACAAAAGAGTTCAGGCTGCAGACTGCGGTGAAAACAAAGCCTCCCCAGCGGTTCTGTCCAGTGACGGCCAGTCCCAGAAGCCAGCATGCCCACAGGGAAAAAATGAAACAGAGAATGGTGGAAACGTTGTAGCAGAGCACGAAGCGCTCGCTGTGCCAGAACGGCCCGAAGACCAGCGGCATGAGCCACGAATCGTACGATCCCAGGTTGGTCCCGAAAGGATAGTTGAACAGGGGGCAGTAGAACAGGGCGCCGCCGCCCGTAAGCGCGGAGCCTATCCATTCGCTCAAGCACAGAATCGGGGTGTTGTCCCCGGCCTGGTACCCGCACAGGGAACCGGCAATGTCCGTAATCACCGGCCAGAAAACCAGGGCCGTAATGGCCGCGAATCCCAGGATTACGCTCATTTTCATTGTCCGGCTTGGCCGGACAGTCCACGCTGTAACCAAGTGCTGGCGGTCCCGGTGAGCGCCATCCTGCCTGCTGTCAGGTTCCATGGTGTCCAATCCTTCACATTCGTCCGAACAATTATACCGTACTTCTTCCCGGTTACTACAAACGTATGACCCCACGGCGGCGGTTGACACGTTTCAGGACCTCCGGTATATTGATCTATACATAAGCAGGACGCAAAGTTTCTGCATGCTCCTGTTAATCCGGAAAATGTTGATGCTTACTGCATTTTCAGGATTAGTAACCCGGTTTACAATTACAGGGAGTGATTTACGCATGTTTCGAGGTTCCAATGTAGCTATAGTTACACCGTTTAAAGAAGGCCGGATTCACCGGGAAGCGCTTCGCGGACTGGTCCGTTTTCACCTGGAAGCGGGCACGCATGGTATCGTCGCCTGCGGGACGACAGGTGAAGGGGCCACCTTGAGTTTCGAGGAGACAAAACTTGTTGGTGAGATCGTCATGTCGGAAGTCGACGGAAAGATACCGGTGATACTGGGGACCGGCAAGAACTGCACCTCCCAGACGGTCGAGTTGACCAGGATGGCCAAAGACATCGGGTGCGACGGGGCGCTGATAGTCACACCTTACTACAACAAGCCGACCCAGGAGGGCCTGTACCAGCATTACCGCACTGTGGCCGAAGCGGTGGACATTCCCATCATTCTGTACAACGTTCCTGGACGCACATCCATCAACCTGGAAGCGGACACGGCCATCCGGTTGAGTGAAATCGAAAATATTGTGGCGCTCAAGGAAGCCAGCGGCGACCTGGTGCAGATCAGCGAAATAATCAGAATATGCGGCGATGCTCTCACCATGCTTTCCGGTGATGATTTTCTGGTCCTGCCCACCCTGGCCGTGGGCGGGGAGGGAGTCATTTCGGTGGTGGCAAATGTTGCTCCCGGTAAAATGGCGAAGTTGTACACCTGGTACACCGAGGGCGAAATCGAAGGAGCCAGGTCGATGCATTACCAGCTTCTCCCCCTATCCCGGGCTATGTTCCTGGAAACAAATCCCATTCCGGTCAAAACGGCCCTGGGATTCATGGGCATGATCGAAGAAGAGTTCCGGCAGCCCTTGTGGACGATGGGGGAAGCCAACAAACGGAAGCTTCGTTTCATCCTGGAGGACTGCGGCATCATGCAAAGAAATAATTCTGGTCCGATTGAGATGGTAAATGATATATAATTTGTAGCACCGTCCCGGTGTCGCTTTGAAATCGACGAAAGCTATCGGCCCGGGAGTATCGTTAAAGGTAGTAGGGAAAGGAAAAAACAGTGGAGGTCCAGCTGCTGGTCAAAGACGCGATCTATTCCCCGACCGACTGGATCGATGTCTTCATCATGGCTGCTATTTTCTACCAGCTGGCTCTGCTGATACGGGGCACCAGATCACTCAGGATAATCATCGGTCTCGGTGTGTTGTTCGCCCCCATCTTTATCGCTCCCTGGGTTCAACTCACTGCTATAAGCTGGCTGCTCAGCAGTATACTGCCGGTAGGTATCATTGCTCTGGTGGTCATTCTGCAGCCGGAGCTTCGCAAGGCACTTGAAGAATTCGGACGGGGATGGGTTTTCGGCCGCCACTTGATGGGATTCAAAGAGGAAGATGTACGCCGGGTGGTAAAGCAGATCGGCCGGGCGGTAAACTCCCTGTCCCGCCGCCGGGTGGGGGCTATTATCGTGCTGGAGCGTGAAACGGGACTGGAGGATTTTATCCAAACCGGCGTGCAGGTGCACAGCCGTTTGATGGCGGAGCTAATCGAAACTATTTTCCATCCGAACACACCGCTGCACGATGGAGCCATCATCATCCGCGAGGATTTGATCGAAGCGACCAGCTGCATCCTCCCCCTGAGTGAGAATCCCACCTTCGAAAAAACACTCGGAACCCGGCACCGGGCCGCTGTGGGAATTACGGAAATTTCCGATGCCCTGGCGGTGGTTGTCTCCGAAGAGACCGGCTGCATATCATTGATGTTCAACGGCAAGATGACGCGTGATCTCGACATCGAAACGCTCACCCGGCTGCTGTACCGCATGTACCGGTTGAATTACCGCCGCGAAAAGTCCGCATCAGTCAGCGGATCTGCATCGGTCAGCGGATCTGCAATGGTCAGCGGGAAGGAGGAGAGCGCCTGATGGCCCTGAAAGACTTTTTTGTTAAGAATTTCGGCTTGAAACTGTTCTCCCTGCTGCTGGCCATCGTGGTGTGGTATTACGTGAACATCGCGGTAAACCCGACAGTTGAGAGGACATTTGACCGTACGATCAGGGTCATGAACGTTCCCGAAAAGATCATGCGGGTAGAGGGCGTTCCCTCGCGGATTAAAGTCACGGTTTCGGGGCGGCGTATGGAAGTGTTGAAAGCTTTCAACGGCCCGTTGAATCCTCTCGAGGTCACCCTGGATGTGAACGGATTGAGCGCCGGATTTCATACCCAAAAAATCAATTACACCAGGTTGACGGACACCGATATCAGGGTGCTTCGCGTCAACCCCTCTGCAGTCAAGATCCGGCTTGTAAAAATGGGGATGAGAGAACTTCCTGTCAAATTCAGTCTCCTGGGCAGCCCCGCCAGGAAATACGTGCAGGACGAACCGGTCATCAGTCCCGATATCGTCAAGGTGTACGGCCCCATGGAAAAACTTCGCCGCTTGCTTCATGTGTCTGTGGCCATCGATGTAACGAAAGCTACTGGTGACATCCAGAAGAAACAAAGGGTGCGGCTCCTTGACGAGAATCTGGAGGAGATCACCGATATCGTTGCCGATCCGGACAGTGTCGAGGTAAGAGTCGGAATAAAGCCCTGGAAAAGAAAGGCAGTCCCCCTGGAAGTAGTACTTGAAGGAGAGTCACCCCGGGGGCACAGTGTTTCCGAGGTTATCGTCAGCCCCGAGTTGATAAATGTCGAAGCGCCCCCGTTGGAATTGGACAAGCTGGAACAAATCACCGTCGGTCCGGTCAACATATCGTCGCTGGTCCGCAGCACGACGATCCCGGTGGAGATAATCCTCCCGGAAGGTGAATACGAACTTCTCGGTTCACGGGTGGTCAATGTCCGTGTCGATATCGAGCGGTTGTTGGCAACCAGGGAAGTGATGGACCGCCAGGTGCTGGTCAAAGGACCCGGGGACGGTTTTGCGGTCACATCATCTCCGCCGAACCTGTCGGTGATTCTCACGGGGCCCATGGTGAAGCTGGAACAGATGAAGCTGGATGATGTGTTTCCTGAAGCGGAAGTCCCGAACAAAGAAGGAACGTACAGGGTGGTCGCTGGATGGCGGCTGCCCAAAGAAGTGGTAGTGCTTGAAGGTGCCGGCAAGACGGTGGAGATAACCGTGGTACCGCTGCCGGTCGGGATAACCCCGGAATATGTTGAGCGTGAATAGCAAATGTCTTCAGATTATATGGAATGTGCACGCTGAGTTGCGCGCTGAATATGGTTTGATGAAGAGGTGAACCAGACGTGACCGAACCCCTCGAATCCCTGGAAATACAGCTGAGATCTCCGGACAGGTTGACAGCAATCGAAGCAATAAAAAAGCTCACCCGGACCGTGAAAGAGGATTCTGTTCCGGCTCTCATCTCTTGTTTTTCAAATTATCACTGGCTGGTACGACGGCTTGCTTCGGACGCTCTGGTTACCATTGGCGGCCCGGCCGTCTCCGCACTTCACGCTTCCATCGATCACCCCAACGATGATGTCAGGATCTGGGTGGTTCAAACCCTTGGAAAAATCAGATTACCGGAATCCGGTGCCGTGCTGTCACAGAAGCTGCAGTCCGAGGAGTCGGATGACGTTAAGCTGGGTATTTCCGTTGCCCTCGGTCACCTGGGTGACAACGGGGGTATACGGTTTCTCATTGCCAACCTTTCCAGTACGGATTTCGAAATACGTAAAAAGAGCGCCGAGGGGCTGGCCGGTATCGGGGCCAGCACCATCCCGTTCCTTATCGAATCACTAAAGTCGGACAACGAGGACATGGTGTACTGGACCCACGTGGTGCTGAAAAAACTCAAACTGCCTGCTCCCCACGATCTGATCCAGGCGTTTCCGGGTGACCCTCCGGTCAAGAGAATGATTATCGCCGACATCCTGGGAGAGTACCGGGGACCTGAGGTGATAGAGTGTCTGGTACAGGGATTCAAGGATCCGGTGTGGACGGTACGCCGCCAGGCGTCGGAGTCCCTGGTAAAGATGGGTGACTCTGTTCTGCAGCGTATGGTGGATTGCGTGGAAGATCCGAATCCCGATGTACGATACTGGAGTTTGAAAACACTGGGAGAAATTCCCGGGTCCGGCAGCGAGACCCTCTGCCGTTTTCTCTCTCACCAGAACCGGGAGGTACGGCTGTTTTCTACCGAGTACCTCACGCTTACCTCGAAAGAAGTCAAATACATCGAGATGCTGATGGAACGTCTGGGTGATGCTTCTCTGGCTGTCAGGGCGGCGGCTGTCAACTCGCTGCTTAGAATTGGGGACGAAGTGGTGGAGCCATTGGAGCAGGCCCTTAAGCACAAAGACCAGTTGGTGGCGTTCCATGCCACCAAGGCGTTGGGAAGACTGGGGGAAAAGGCCAGGGAACCGTTGCTTGAAGCGTTGAACAGCGAGAACCCGCTGAAGCGCAAATGGGCTGCCACCGCCCTGGGTGAGCTGAGGATGGCGGACCTGGCCGGTCCGTTGATCATGGCTCTGGGAGACAAGCAGTGGTCGGTAAGGTTCGCCGCGGCAGCCAGCCTGGAGAAGCTCGGGGGAAGTATCCTTGATGAGCTCATCCAGAATATTCAGAATGCGAACCCGGACATTTCGTACTGGGTTCTGCGGGTCCTGAAAAAACTAAAAAGTGAGATCATCGAGCGGCTGCTCGAAATACTCCGTCTCGGCAATGAAGACATGCGGTTTTTCACCGCGTTTGCTCTCGGGGAACTGGATGATTCACAGGCTGTCGGTCCGCTGTTGCAGGCGCTCCACGACGGCAGCGATTGGGTCCGGAAACTGGCGATGGAATCACTGATCAAGCTTAATGCCCTGGATGAGCTCAAGAAAAAGCAGGAATCCGCCCTCCCCGCCCTGAGGAAAGAAATAGCTGTTGAACTGCGAAAACTGGGGATTGTCGATGCCGAGCCGGCCTTGACCAGGCTGCGTTCCCTGGACCCGGCAGTAGCACAAGAAGCGGCTAAAGAGCTGATTGAAATGGGCGAGATCATATCCGGACGCCTTAACGACGCCCTGGAAGCCGAACCTGATGAAAGCGTCCGGATGTGGCTTATCAAGATCATCCGGGCCATACAAACCGGCAGCGAGTTCGGGTTGGGTTTCTAGATGGCTGCCCCTGCGCTGACCGAACGTGATTATTGCGCGGCCATGGTAGCTGTATCATGTAAGAGTTATCGTTGCGCGGCCCAGGTGCTGTCCCGCGCAGGCAGTGCGGAGCAGGCCTGGAAGAGCACGGCTGTTGACCTGGCAAAAAACGGTGTTTCTCCTCGTTTTGCAGAGCAGTTCGTGAAGATCAGAAACGCTGTCGATCCCTTCCGCATAACTGACGAGTGCCGGTCTCTGGGAATCACATTTACCGTTCCCGGTGACAGGAACTATCCGCCGCTTCTCGAAGAAATTCACGATCCTCCCTTTGGTCTGTTTGTTCTGGGCACGCTGGAGAGCGACCTGGTGGATACGCTGGCCGTGGTAGGCACCAGGAAACCGACACCCTACGGTCTCAAATGGTCGGCTGTCTTATCCGGCGCACTTTCCCGTGCCGGGTGGTGCGTGGTCAGCGGGATGGCCCTGGGAGTAGACTGCGAAGCGCACGAGGCGGCGCTTAAGAACGGCGGACGCACCGTGGCGGTACTGGGTTGCGGGCTGGACAGGTGTTATCCTTCCTCGAAGCGGGACCTGTTTGAAAAAATACAAAAACAGGGTGCGGTCATCAGCGAATTCCCTCCGGGAACCAGACCGTATCCCGCTCATTTCCCCCGGCGCAACAGGATCATCTCCGGCATGTCCCGCGGGTGCATCGTGGTAGAAGGGGGAGAAAAATCCGGATCTCTCATTACGGCCCGGATGGCTTTAGAGGAAGGGCGCGATGTTTTCGCCGTTCCGGGTCGTGTCGGCGACCGTGGAAGCAAAGGGCCGAATCTCCTGATAAAAGAAGGAAGTGCCAAACTGATTACCGGACCCGAAGACATCCTGGAAGATCTCGGTGTGCCCGGTTCGGCCGCCGCGGCGCGGGAAATCCAGCCAGACGCGCTACAGGGGGACGAGCGGGCCGTTCTGGAAGCGATAGGGGAAGATGGAAGCAATTCCGAAGATATCACCTGCTCAAGCGGTCTGTCTGCCGCCCAGATCCAGCGAAGCCTGGTCATATTGGAACTGAAGGGCTTTATTGGTAAGACTAACCGGGGACTTTTCTATAGAAAATCAGAGTAGATGGTTAATCTCAGCCCTTTCTATTCTCCTTGCTGTGCAAAAGGCGTTGCTCTGCAATTCGCTTGCTCATCAAGGCTTATCAACAAAATAATATTCAGGTCTAACTTGCAACCTGACAATGATGTGTATTAACATTGGCGGAACTATATCAGACCGCTGCCGGATGCATTGGTCGCACCGGAGTATCTGTTCCCTGACTGTAATAGAAAGTCTACTGCTTATTTTAAGCTTAAAACATTAAGGTGGAAATATCACGTGCAAGGCGAAAAGACATTAATCATTGTCGAGTCTCCCAACAAGATAAAAACGATCAAGCAATTTCTGGGAAAGAATTACAACATAAAGGCATCTGTGGGTCATATTCGCGACCTTCCCGAACGGAAACTCGGGATCGATATAAAAAAAGGGTTCGCCCCTGAATATATCCAGGTGAGGGGAAAGAGCAAGGTAATCAAGGATCTCAAGAAGGCCGTCGACCAGGCGGAAAAGGTTTTTCTCGCACCCGACCCCGACCGGGAAGGAGAAGCGATATCCTGGCACCTGGCAGAGCTTCTGGGGATCGATCCCGCTTCCCCCTGTCGCATAACCTTCAACGCTATCACCCGGGACGCCGTGTTCAAGGCCCTGGAAAAACCGCATCCCATTGACATGGATCTGGTGTTCGCCCAGCAGTCACGTCGGATTCTCGATCGGCTGATGGGGTACCAGCTCAGCCCGCTGCTGTGGAAAAAGATCAAACGGGGGCTGTCAGCCGGGAGGGTCCAGTCGGTTGCCTTGCTGCTGGTGTGCGAGCGAGAGAAGATCCGTCTCACCTTCATCACGGAGGAATACTGGAACATCACCGCCGACCTCCTGAACGGGGACGAACCTCCCGCGGCTTTCAAAGTCAAACTCACCGAGTATGACGGCAAAAACAAGATCACCGACGAGAAAACGGCGATGGGTATCAAGCAGCGCCTGGAAAACGCCGTTTTTACCGTTGACGCTTTTAAGGTCAAGAAAGCGAGCCGTTATGCGCCGCTGCCCTTCGTGACCAGTACCATGCAGCAGGATTCGTTCAGGAGACACGGGTTCCCGGTCAAGAAGACCATGTCCCTGGCACAGGGACTGTACGAGGGGCGCGCCATCGGGGACTTCGGAACCGTGGGTCTGGTTACCTATATCAGGACCGACTCGTTCAGAATAGAAAAAGAGGCATTTGCACAGGCACAGGACCACATTACCAGTCAGTATGGTAAAGAATATGCCTTGAAACATCCGCGCAAGGTGAAAACCCGGGGCGGCAAGTCCGGTCGGGTAGAGGATGCTCACGAAGCCATACGTCCGACCAACCTGGCCATTTCTCCCGACGAGGCCGCTCCCTACCTGAGACCCGACGAGTTGAAATTGTATCGGCTTATATTCGACCGGTTTGTGGCCAGCCAGATGCAGCCGTCCCGCATGGCCAGTCAGGAAGTCAAGGTTGGGGCTGATGGGATGGTGCTCACCGCGCAGGGGACCGAACTGCTGTTCCCCGGTTTTCTGGCCGCCGTACCAAAATCCCGTCACTCAGAATTTGGGGTAAGACCTTCACTGCCCAGGCTCGAAAAAGGGATGACACTGCAGCTGGAGTCGGTGGGCACCGAGCAGTGCTTTACCCAGCCACCTCCCCGTTTCACCGAGGGATCCCTGGTTAAGGAACTTGAAAAACAGGGTATCGGCCGTCCGTCCACCTACGCCAGCATCATCGGTACGTTGAAAAATCGAAAATATGCAGTAATTGAAAAGAAAAAGATCAAGCCGACAGACCTGGGCATGGTGGTCAACGATAAAGTGACCGTTCATTTCCCCGATCTGATAAATGTCGATTTCACCGCTCTCATGGAGGAAAATCTCGACGGTGTCGAAGACGGGAGCACGCACTGGCAGGATATCGTGTCCAACTTCTATGCTAATTTTTCCAAGAAGCTTAAAGAAGCGGAGAAGAACATGGAAAAGGTGCGTATCGAAACCGACGTCGACTGCCAGGCGTGCGGGCACACCATGCTGCTGCAATTCGGACGTAACGGGGAGTTCCTTACCTGCTCCAACTATCCGAAATGCAACGGGACCATGAATCTTCCCGACGGATTCAGCCTGCTTGACCACCTTTCCATCGAGAATCTACAGGACAAGAAGCTTGCCATCGCAATTAAGGGAAAGGTAGATTTGGAAGATCCCTCCACCCCAGCGGGCCCAGACGAGGAAACGGGCGAACTGCCCCAGTGTCCCGAGTGCCAGGGAACCATGATCAAACGCCAGGGGCGGTTTGGGCCGTTCCTGTCCTGCTCCAACTACCCGAAGTGCAAGGGAACGAAGAAAATCATCCAGTATGTCGAGGGTGAATGTCCGGACTGTGGCGGCCGCCTGATGGTGAAGTACAGTCGCCGTGGAAAACGGTTCTACGGGTGTGAAAAGTATCCCAAATGCAAATACGCCAGCAGCCGGAAAACCGGACACAAAAAGAAAGGTTCAGGCAAGGAAACGCAGGCTGACGAAGATAAGGTTTGAGTATCCTGTGCTTCGGTAGACATGATCGGATTAACGGTTATCGGTGGTGGACTGGCGGGAGTTGAAGCAGCCTGGGCTGCGGCCGGGCAGGGTATACGCGTGGCCCTTTTCGAGATGCGGCCGGAGGTGCGTACCCCGGCCCACCAAACCGGTGCACTGGCCGAACTCGTCTGTTCTAATTCACTGGGCAGTAATGAACTTCCTGTCGCTTCCGCTCTTCTCAAGGAGGAAATAAGGCGCCTGGGATCATTGATTGTACGGGCCGCCGAGGCCGGCAGGGTTCCCGCAGGGCGGGCACTGGCCGTGGATCGGGAACGGTTCGCCGAAGAAATTTCAAACGCTGTCATGTCCCATCCTCTCATTGATGTACACAGGGAGGAAGTGACTGCCATTCCCGCTGACAGACCTCTGGTTATCGCTACCGGTCCCCTGACGTCCGCTCCGCTGGCCCGGGCTGTGGAGCAGAGATTGGGCGAAGGATCGCTGTACTTCTTTGATGCCGTCGCTCCAGTGGTGTATGCGGAGTCCATCGATATGTCCAGGGCTTTCTGGGCCTCACGGTACTGTGACGGCCCTGGCGATTATCTCAACTGTCCCCTGGACGAGCGCGAGTATGACGTGTTTCGTGACGAGCTGATCACAGCCCGGGTGGCGGAGCTTCACTCGTTCGAGCCGAAAAAGCTTTTTGAAGGCTGTCTGCCGGTGGAGGAACTCGGGCGCCGCGGGCGTGACACACTGCGCTTCGGACCGATGAAACCCGTCGGGTTGTTCTGTCCCGTAACGGGGAAACGTCCTTTTGCGGTAGTGCAGCTTCGCCAGGAAGACTGTCGGGGCCAGCTGCTGGGGTTGGTAGGGTTCCAGACCCGGCTCACCTTTCCCGAGCAGCGGCGGGTTTTCAGACTGATACCGGCCCTGGCCGGCAGCCGGTTTGCCCGGCTGGGTGTAATGCACCGTAACAGCTTTCTGCGTTCTCCCGCTCATCTGGACTCGCTGCTCAGGCTCCGGTCCGACCATGGCATCTTTTTTGCCGGACAGATTACCGGTGTCGAGGGGTATATTCCTTCGGCTGCCACCGGGTTGGCGGCCGGATTGAATGCCGCCCGCGCCATCCGGGGAGAACCGGACCGCGAATTTCCCGTAGAGACCTGTATCGGCGCTTTGCTGCACTACGTATCGTCGTCCCCGGCGGAGAATTTCCAGCCCATGGGTATCAACTTCGGCCTGCTCCCTGCCATGAAGGTCGTGCGCGTCAAAGGCGTAAGCGCTAAAAGCGTAAGCAAGAAAAAAGCGCGCCGCGCCGCCGCCGCCAAGCGAGCACTGCAAGCTCTGGACGAACACTTGGAGCTGTTATCTCTATAACGCGGACCGCTCACGGCTTCGCCATCCTGGCTACGCCTCCGCTATAGGTCCTGCTTCTCGATATGCCATCCATGGCCTATCGAGAACCTACGTCCGCTTTTATAGAGATAATAGCAATCAACGTGTTGATGTCTAAGAGATCTCATGATACTTCTAAAATGTGCCTGCTATGAAAGATATCCTTAATGATTTTTTGTCCCATCTCGAGCTGGAACGTCGTTACTCTGACCATACACTGCGTGGTTACAGGACCGACGTACTGCAGTTCATTTCCTCGCTTCCTCCCGGTACGTCATCGTTTGACTTGGTCGAGAGAGCGCACATCCGTCGTTTCCTGGCAGAGTTGAAACAGCAGGGTCTGAAGCACAAATCCATCGCCCGCAAGCTGGCATCATTGAGGTCACTGTTTGCTTTCATGGTGAGAAGGGGTGACCTGGTACGGAATCCCGCCGTCATGGTCAGCTCTCCCCGGGTGGAAAAACGTCTGCCGAAGTTTCTTTTTTTGAAAGAGGTAGAGGATTTGCTGGAGCTGCCCGACCTGTCAACGGAAATTGGACGGCGGGACCGCTGTATCCTGGAGTTCCTGTACGGGTGCGGGCTTCGAGTAAGTGAGCTCACGGGGCTCAACCTTCAGCACGTTGATATGGAGATGAGGCAGATCAGGGTGCTCGGAAAGGGACGGAAAGAACGGATTATTCCGCTCGGCGGCAAAGCGATGGAGGCACTGGAGAGTTATGTTTCCTCCTCCGATCCGCCGGCTGCCGTAGGCGGGCTAAAGCCCGTAGGCGGGCTAAAGCCCGTTAGCGGGCTTCAAGCACCCCTGTTCAGAAACAGGTACGGTAACCGCCTTTCAGCCCGCAGCGTGGGCAGGCGAATAGAGAAATATGTGCGCCAGCTCAGTCTCCAGAAAGGGGTATCGCCTCACACCTTCAGGCACACGTTTGCCACGCATCTCCTGGAGGCTGGAGCGGACCTGCGGAGCGTTCAGGAATTGCTGGGTCACTCCAACATCTCCACTACTCAGGTGTACACGCACGTGTCGGTCGACCGCCTGAAAGCAGTATACAAAAAGGCGCATCCTCGAGCATAGTAAACATCCTCGAGCGTAGAAGGCAAGTAGAAAGGATACGGTCATGGAAGGTAACAGATACAGGTTCAGGTCCACTACGGTAACAGCGGTCAGAGTAGGGGACGTGGTCGCCATGGCCGCTGACGGGCAGGTCAGCCTGGGAGACATGATTGTCAAGGCCGGCGCCAGGAAGCTGCGCACCATGGCCGAAGGCAAGATTCTGGCAGGTTTCGCCGGATCTTCCTCCGATGCGCTAACTCTTTTTGATAAATTCGAGAAACATCTGGAAAAGACACGGGGTGACATCACGCGTGCCGCGGTGGAGCTGGTTAAAGAGTGGCGGACCGACAGGGTACTGAGACGCCTGGAAGCACTCCTCCTGGTGGCCGACAAAGACCACCTGCTCATGCTGTCCGGAGCCGGTGATGTGATTGAACCCGATGAAGGGATAGCGGCCATCGGTTCGGGTGCCGCTGCGGCGTTGGCCGCCGCCCGCGCCCTGGTCGATCACACGGAACTGGCCGCCGAGACCATTGCCCGCGAATCGGTCCGGATAGCTGCCGGGATATGTGTCCACACCAACGAAAATATTATGGTACTCACCGTGAACCAGAATAATTCATGAATCATCAGTTGAGGAGTGCAGAAAGAATAACACTTGAAATTAACAATTGAAGTGACTGTTCACAGTTGGGCGACGGTGTCGATGCGAGTGTACAAAAGAAAAATGTGAATTACGTTAAAGTTGAACTTCATGTTTGCCGATAGGAATGAGGGGACAGTAGACCCGGGAAGGGAAAACAAATCGTGAATGACCTGACACCGCAGCAGATCGTGGCCGAGCTCAACCGTTACATCGTGGGGCAGGATGCCGCCAAACGGTCAGTGGCTGTGGCGCTCAGGAACCGGTACCGCCGCCGCTTGCTTCCCGATGATTTCCGCGAAGAGGTCCTGCCGAAAAACATTATCATGATCGGCCCCACCGGTGTGGGAAAGACCGAGATCGCCCGCCGGCTGGCCCGCCTGGCCAAATCTCCCTTCATCAAAGTGGAGGTCACCAAGTTCAGCGAGGTCGGCTATGTGGGGCGCGACGTGGATTCTATCATCAGGGACCTGACGGAAGAATCCGTACGGCTGGTCAAAGAGGAAAAACAAGCTGCGCTTTCCGACAAGATAGACCTGCTGTCGGAGGAACGTATCCTGGATTTGCTCCTTCCTGGAGGGAACGTGATGGAGGCCGGAAGCGAAGATGGCGGCATATCGCTGTCTACCCGTGAGAAGTGGCGTGAGCTGCTGCGCGCAGGCAAAGCGGACGACCGGCTGATCGAAGTCAACTCGGAAGTCTCAGACACTCCCATGGTGGAAATTTTCTCCAATTCGGGCATGGAGGAGATGGGATTCAATTTCAAGAGCATGTTCGGCAACCTCTTCCCCCGCAAAACCAGGAGCAAGAAAATGTCGGTGAAAGAGGCCCTCCCCATCGTCCGCCAACAGGTCGCAGCGGACCTGGTGGATATGGAGGAAGTAGTCCACGAAGCGCTTTCGCGGGTGGAAACGAACGGTATCGTGTTTCTGGACGAGATAGACAAGGTCACCGGGGGAGACGAGAGAATGGGTCCCCACGTTTCGCGGCAGGGAGTTCAACGTGACCTCCTTCCTCTGGTCGAGGGGACCACGGTTCTGAGCAAATACGGTCCGGTGAGAACGCACCACGTTCTGTTCATCGCAGCCGGCGCTTTCCACGGCTCCAGCCCCTCAGATCTGATCCCGGAACTCCAGGGCCGGTTCCCCATCAGGGTGGAGCTGGAAGCCCTGAGCATGGAAGATTTTGAAGCCATACTGTCCCGTCCGAAGAACGCGCTCACCAAGCAGTACACGGCGCTGATGGGCACTGAGGGAATCGACCTGCAGTTTACCGATGACGGTGTTGCCTCGGTGGCCGAGTATGCGTTCTCGGCCAACAAGAGGCACGAAAATATCGGTGCCCGGAGGCTGTTTACGGTTATGGAAAAAGTGCTGGAGGACGTGGCTTTTCTGGCGCCGGAAAACGTGGCCGGGAAAGTATTAGTGAACAAGAACTACGTTGACGAACATGTGGGCAAGCTATTCAAGGACCGGGATCTCAGCCGGTACATATTGTAACGTGGAGGATTTTTAATGATTTTGCGGGACATGACCACCACCACCACTAACCTGGTGCTGGAAAAGGCACTGGACGCTTCGAGCCTGCGGCACAAGCTCATTGCTAACAACATTGCCAACGTGAATACTCCCGGGTACAAGCGCACTGACATGGTGTTTCAGGAAGAACTGCGCAAAGCTCTCGACTGCTCTCCAGGGTGGGGTGGGGATAAGGGCATACACGGCAGTTCGGTTTGCATGACTGAAACAGGAACATTCTGCTTCAGGGCCAAGAAGAGCAATTCCCGTCACTGGGATTTCGGAGTTCCCCGCATCGAGGAACTGGAACCCAGTGTCAACAAGTTTAACAATCTGATTTACCGCAACGATGAAAACTGCGTCGATATCGATCGGGAAGTGGCGGAGATGACCAAGAACTCACTTTATTACAATGTCATTGCCCGCCGCCTGACGCAGCAGTACCAGATGTTGAACACGATCATCAGCAAGGGAGGAGGAGCGTAAACCATGAGATTGTTCCAGACAATTGACATCAGTGGCTCGGGTTTGACTGCCGAGCGGGTCAGGATGGATCTCATCGCCAACAATATCGCCAATGCGCACACGACTCGTACCGCCGACGGCGGCCCGTACCGGCGGCAGGTAGCGGTTTTTTCCGAACGTCCGCCCAAGGGCCGGTTCCAGGTTCCCGGAACGCCGCTGGTGGACCGGATAGGAAACGGGGTCAGGGTTGCCAACATCCAGGAAGACATGACAACGAATTTTCAGCGGGTGTACGATCCATCCCATCCCGATTCCGACGAGTTCGGCTACGTCCTGTTTCCCAACATCGAACCAATCAAGGAAATGGTGGATCTTATCACCGCCACCAGGGCCTATGAAGCAAACACAACGGTGATTACCAATACCAGCCGTATGATGAATCGAGCGCTGGAAATAGGAGGAAGCAGGTAGGTACTATGAGAGTGATGTCGCCCTATGAGGGGGTACCGTCTTCCATCAAGGAGCTCTCGGGAAAAACGCTGCAGCAAAGCAATGCGGGCAATGATCCCATCGCCAGATTCGGCGATATGCTGGATGGCGCCATCGGTGATCTTTCCAAACTGGAGTCCGAGGCCAACATACTGACTCAGAAGCTGGCCACCGGTGAAATCGAGGATGTCCACCAGGTCATGATTGCCGCCGAAAAAGCCAAAGTAGCGTTTCAGTTTGCTCTGGAAGTACGGAACAAAATCATCAACGCATATAAAGAAATAATGAGAATGCCAATATAGGTTCTAATCCTGTGTTGGTGTATATGCGGAAGTAAGATACTATAGATGACGGTCACGGCGAGGGTGCAGTGAAAGGAAAACTGTGTCCTTGCCTTGAATCGGTTGGGGACATGGTATGCGCAGATATCTGGATCTTCTAATTCAAACTTTTAAAAAGCTGGGAAAAAGCCAGCAAATTGCCGTTGGCGGGGGCATTGTTCTGGTCGTTATCCTGGTGCTTGCCCTGACACTCTTCGGAGGTAAAGGCCGTCAGAAACCACTGTTCCCTGGAGCGACGCTCTCCTACGAGGAAGCGGCGGCCATCACTGCCGTTCTCACCGATAATGGATTCACCTTCCAACTCGACGGTACCAAGATAATGGTCAGCGGCCGGGACAAGGACAAGATCATGATGATCCTGGCCCAGGCGGATATCCTCCCCGGGAAATCGAAGACCTTCAGTGAGTTGTTCGGAGCCGGGGCTGGTCTGGGAGAAACCCAGCTCGTTCAGGTATTGAAAAAGCAGGAGGCCCTGCAGGGATCACTCGAAAACGCCATCCGGTCCATGGGATCTATCGATGATGTCCAGGTGCTGCTTGCCATCCCTCCGGAGAAGCTGTTCCAGGAAGATCAGGAGGAAGTAACCGCATCGGTCGTCATATCGATGAAACCCTTTGCATCATTGGAAAAAAAGCAGGTGAAAGCCATTATCAGCCTGGTGGCACACGCTGTACCGGGCCTCAAACCGGGTAATATCTCAGTGGTCAACAGCCTGGGCACCGATCTGACGGAACGGCTTGATTTCGAGGTCGGAGACGAGGGCCCGTCCACCGACCGTAAGATGGAGCTTCAGCGCACCCTGGAAAAATATCTTGAGACCAAGATCAAGAAGATGCTCGACAAGGTCCTCGGTCCCGGGAAATCGGAGGTCAGGGTGTCCGCGGATCTCAATTTCGACAAGTTGGAAAAGAAATCCCACACCATCACACCCCCGGTGGAGGGTGAAGAGTCGGGAGTTGCCATCAGCGACCAGAAGAACGAAGAGAAGTGGAACGGGCTGGGTGTTACGCCCGGCGGCGTTCCCGGGACCGATTCCAATATCCCCGGTTACCAGAGCAAGCTCGGGCACGAGAAGGCGGAGTACACCAAGACAGAAAACATGACCAATTACGGGTTCAACGAGGAAAATGTCAGCCACTATCTTTCCCCCGGCACCCTCAATCGGCTGACTGTCTCGGTGGTTATCGACCGGGAGAAGATGACCGACGAAGAGAAACTTAACTTCCAGGAGCTGGTGGCGCATGCGTGCGGCCTCGACGAGTCGCGCAAGGACAGCATTCACCTGATGAATTACACCTTCGACAAGAAGTACCTTGAAGAGATAGAGGACGCCCGCAAGGAGAGCCGCTACGAGTACATGCGCAAGGTGACCATCTGGTTCTTGCTCATATTCGGTCTTGTGGTGGGGCTGCCGGTGACCATCAAGGTTATCACCACCCTGCGTAAGCGGCATCTTGAGAAGCTCCGTGAAATTGAGGAGCAGCGCAGGCTGGCAGCCCGCAAGAAAGTATTCGAACCGGTTCTTTCCGTGGAGGAGATGGAGAAAAAGCAGATGCAGGAACACGTCAAGCAGCAGGCGTTCGAGCATCCCGAAGATTTCGCCCAGCTTCTCAAGGTGTGGCTCATGGAAGATTAATAAATATAGTATTACCTGA
>CAYSPT010000024.1:13498-15812 GCA_964432985.1 uncultured bacterium | reverse complement strand
AAGCTACAGTGAAGGCAGGATAAACTGCATGCCAGCAGATAAGAAGTTTTCGATGTCCAACCGCCAGAAAGCGGCGGTCCTCATGGTATTTCTGGGGCCCGAGGTCTCTGCCGAGGTCTTTAAGCACATGACCGAGGAAGAGATCGAAGCGATCACCCTGGAAATCGCCCGCCTCAAGAACGTCACCCCGGAGATGCGTGACGGGGTGGTGTCGGAGTTTCATGAGATGCTCAAAGCGCGGGAGTTCGTGGCCACCGGGGGCATACAGTACGCCAACGAGGTACTGGAGCGGGCCCTGGGACGTGAAAAAGCCATGAACATCTTGAGCAAACTCACGGCCGCCTTTAAAGTCAGGCCGTTTGACATGGTCCGCAACACGGATCCGGTGCAGCTGCTCAATTTTATCCAGACCGAGCATCCCCAGACGATTGCTTTGATCATGGCCCACCTGCAGCCGGGCCAGGCCTCGTCAATTTTAGGAAATCTTCCGGAATCGATCCAGGCCGAAGTAGCCAAACGCCTGGCGTTGATGGACAGGACGTCTCCCGAGGTCATCCGCGAAGTCGAGCGGGTGCTGGAAAAGAAGCTGTCCATGGTGGCCAGCGAAGATTATACGGCCGTGGGCGGTGTCGATTCCATCGTGGCCATCCTCAACCTGGTCGACCGTGGTACTGAAAAATCCATCATGGAAAACCTGGAAATCCAGAATCCGGAACTCGCAGAAGAAATCAAGCGCAAGATGTTCGTATTCGAAGACATCGGCGCCCTCGATGACCGGAGTATGCAGCGCGTTTTGAAAGAAGTCGATAATAAAGCGTTGAGTGTGGCGCTAAAAGGGACTACCGAGGTACTCAGGGAGAAGTTCTTCAAGAATATGTCCAAGCGTGCGGCCACCATGCTCAGGGAAGAAATGGAGTATATGGGGCCTGTCCGGGTCAAGGATGTTGACGAATCGCAGCAGAGTATTGTTAATATCATACGAGACCTTGAAGAGCGGGGCGAGGTATTTCTTTCCCGTGGCGGCGAAGAGGAGTTCGTACGCTAAGCTGCCCCGGTGGCCTGGGCATTTCGAGGAGGCGTTTTTCCGGTGTACGGCATAATCAAATCAACACTGGTCCACAAAGATAAAGACAAAAAACTGGTAAAGCATGGCGCCGGCAGTGCGCCCGGTGTTCAAAAGACCCCGGAAGAAATAAAGTACGAGCAGAAAGTGGCCGGTCTGAAACAAGCGGCCAAAAAAACCGAGACAAAGCTCGCCGAGCTCTCCACACAAGCCACAACCATTATTAATAACGCAAAAAAAGAGGCAGAACAGGCCGCCTCAACAGCCAGGTCCGAAGCGTCCCAGATACTGAAAAGTGCCCGTGAAGAAGCCGAACGCCTGGGAGAACAAAGCCGGGTTGACGGGTTTGCCGAAGGGCTTAAACGAGGCGAAAGCCAGGGGCTTGAGAAGTTTAACGGCGTGGTTGAGAACATCACCGGAGTTCTCAACGGTATCCAGAAGGAACGCGAACAGCTGCTCAAATCGTCCGAGAAGGAAATACTGGATCTCGCTTTCGCAATAGCCAGGAAGATCATTCACCAGGAGCTATCCGTTAATCCCGATATCGTGCAGCGTAATGTCAGGGCAGCGCTAAGCAAAGTCACGGCTCAGAAGACCGTGAAGGTGCTGGTGAATGAAGACGACTACACCCTGATCGAATCCCACCGGGACGAAATTCTGTCCTGTATCAAGGGAGTGGACGAAATCAGCATAGTGGCCGACTCCTTCGTGGGAAAAGGCGGCTGCATGATAGAAGCCGAACTGGGTAACATAGACGCGACTGTCGAATCTCAATTTGACGAGATAAAACGCGCCCTGGAAGAGGAAGCATCACCTGAAACTGAAGGGGATTCAGCCGAGGCGTACGATGTGACGGCGGCGGCGGACAATAAGACGGCTGGAGATCTCAAGCGGGCGGCGGGAGAAGAACAGCTCAAACAGTTGAATAGTACTGATAAGGGCGAGGAGGCTCGCCAAGGCGCGGTAGCGCCGAAAAAGGCTTCTCCTGCGGCTGCCAAACCTGCGCAGGCAAGGAGGAAACCTGTCCGGACCGGAGAGCCGGCGCAACGGGCGAAACCGGCCGCCAGGCCTTCCCGCCCGCGGCAGCCTTCCGCCGGGCCTGGACCGGCCAGACCATCACCGCCAAAACTATCTCCCGGCTAGCCGGAGGCAGCTTGAGAGCCGGAGGCAGCTTGAGAGCTGTGGGCAGCTTGAGAGCTGTGGGCAGCTTGAGCGCTGTGGGCAGCTTGAGCGCTGTGGGCAGCTTGAGCG